>CAYWPR010000065.1:0-34518 GCA_964460115.1 uncultured Myxococcales bacterium | reverse complement strand
GTCGGCAAGTGCAGCACCGCAGGCGCATCGGCAATCGCGTTCAACCAATATTGGAGCTTTGCTTCGCCTTTGGCAGACAAAACGACTTGCTGCTGCCAACGCACAAAAGCCGAATAGTCAGCAGACAAAAGAGGAAGCCCAACCGGTTGCCCGGTAGCTACAAATCCGTAAAGGATAGATAGTTCGCGAATCAAAATGGCAAGCGACCAGCCGTCGGCGTGTATGTGAGGCATCGACAGAAAAAGGACAAAATGTTCCGGTTCGCGCTGATACAGATGCAGCCGAATGGGTGGATCGTTTAGAAGGTCGAAAGGCCGAAGTGCTTCGGCCTGCAGACGCGCTGCAAAGTCACTGGCAGCTTCTGCTTTGGTGTCAAAAACAGCGACAGCGGTCGTAGGTTTTGATTCGACGCGTTGCCAGGGGACCTCATTGCGCAGCAAAAGGCGTACACGCAAAGCAGCGTGACGCATACACAGGAGCTCGAAAGCCCGATGAAAAGCGTGCAGAGAAAGGACACCATGCAGGCTGATCGCGATGGAGCCTATAGATGCCGAGCTGCTAGGATGAAGCTTGAAAAGAAACCAAAGCGCTTTCTGCGTATAAGAAAGCGGAAACTGCTCGAAATCGCCTTGCTTGCCGTCTCGCAGCAATCGGCGAAGCTCGGTATTGTGCTGCTTGAGCAGTGCGATGAAGGACGGCGGCAACGTCCCTTTGGCGCCGCGATAGCGCAGCTTGTCGCCTTCCAGGCATAGATCTATTCCTTGTTGAAATAGATACGCAAGTAACTCTTCAGCCGTCATACCGCACCTTCTGCAATCGCCTCGATGTCCGCAGCATTCATGTTTGCATCGAGCACCCTTTTGTCATGATACCTGATTCACCTCGAGTAAGTTTGAGATCCTGGCCGCTAAAACGCCAGCCGCGCGCCAAAGCGCATGTAAAGCGGGGCCTGATAATTGGTGGGCTGACCATAATTGGTGTTTTTCACCGGCGGCTGGCCGCTGGCCGTTCGCAGTTGGCGCAGATCTAAAGGGGTCCCGTTCACAATCGGGTCCACGACATCGTAGGTGTAATCGTCGTCGACATTGGTCACCTGACGCTGGTTAAATAGGTTAATAACGTCGGCGAATACAGACAGCGCGACCTTCGGGTCAAACTTGTACTCGTAGCCTATGTGCAAATCGAACTGGCTGACCGTCGGCGTTCGTCCACCAGAGCCGCGCGGCAAAATGTACACAAAGCTTGGTCCATAGTACAGGTGTCCGCCAAGGACATCGATGGGCCTTCCGGAGTAGACTGTGAAGGTCAGACCGACGGTCAAGGCCCCAAGCCGCCCAAGCGGCTGGGTATAGGAGCCAAGCAGCTTGAAGTTGTGCGGCCGGTCGCTCGGCAGCGGACCATAGCGGTTGATAAGCAACTCGGGCAGATCAAACTGCGTCGAGACGCTGGGAAAAAGCTCATCAACATGGCTGTCAAAAGCGCCCGGAAAGTTGCCGAGCGTGCGTGAGTAGGTATAGCTGGCCAAAAGGCTAAAGCGGCGCGAGAAACGCTTCTGCGCAGTGAGCACGAGCGCGTGGTAGGTGCGCTCGGCCCGAGGATACATCGAACTAACGCCCTTATAGGCCGCAAGCTGCCGCTGCGCCTGAGCCAGCGCCGCCGCCCCTGCTGGACTGGAATCGCCGCGCAGGGCCGCGATTCGCTGCTCAAGCTGCGCGATTTCGGCGGAATCGACGGGGTTGCCGGGGTTGCCGATGATGAAGTAGCTGCCGTTGTCAAAGGACATGTCTTCGATAATGTCGCCTAGACCGCGATAGATGTAGCCGGCACCAAGGACGATATCAAGCCCGACGTCAAATTGGGCGCCAAGCGATACTTCTTCCAGATACTGGCCCTTAAGCCGCGGCACGACCTCGGCGCTCGTACCCGCGATGTCGAAACCGCCTGCCCCTAGGGAGCAAGGAGCCCCCGGCGCGGCTCCGGCGACCGGCAGGGCGCGACCGCCGGGCTGTAGCGCCTCGCGCGGGCAGTCGCTTGCCCAAGCGCTAACGTGAGTACCTTGGTTTGAGAAGCTGCGGTCGGCGAAGCTGGCCGGAAGCGACTGATAAAAGCGCCCGTAGTTGACGTACAACTTGGACCGTCCTCGCCGCGTCACGTCGTAGACCGCCCCGACGCGCGTAGCAATGTTGTCATAGATGCCTAGGCCCTTTTGCCCAAGGGATCCAAAAAGCTCCTGCGCCTCCCAGCGCAGTCCGGCGTTTACCACGAGCCCAGGCAGGTGCCCGACGTTCCAGCTATCGCGCAGGTACAGCGCAAAATTGCGAACCGCCGAGTGCGCACCAAACTCATTAAGCCGCAAGCGCGTACCATCGGGCAGGCGGGTCGAAAACTGTCCGTAATAGATAAGGCGCTGCCCGTCAGGGCTGGTGGCGTACTGCGCCGGTCCTGGATAGGGGCTGCTCGGGTCGGTGTTCGGTCCGGAGATGCGACGAGTGTTGTCATTGCTAAGCGCTTCGAAGTCAAAGCCAAGCTTGATGGCGTGCGAGCCGCGCAGCGGATTTTTGCGGCCTTCCGCGGACAGAAATAGGGTCCCGGCCAGCAGAAGCTGGTGGCGCTGCAAAAGCGTCTCGCGGTATTGTCCATAGCCGCCGCGGCTGTACTTGGTCAGCGGACAGGGATTAAAGGATGCGGCCCCCCCAGGCTGCCGGCGGCAGTCGGGAATGTCCTCGAAATCGGACAGCGAATAAGGGTCGGCGCTGTCCGCATAATAAGTGTACTGGGAGCGGTCTTTTACCTTCGGATAGATGTACTGGCCCTGATGGTGATATCCGTACAGCGCTTCAAGCTGCAGGCGCCGTCCGAGTAGTTTGCCCACATAGCGGGCGGTGGTGTCGTGAATCTGGTCGACGCGCGCATAGCCCAGGTCGAAAAGGTCGGCGTAAACAAACGGCGTCAGCGCAGAGTTTCCGTCGAGCTGCCTGGGCGAGGCGAGATAGCTAAACGTCAGGCTGTGGTCGGGGTGAAGATTTATCTGCAGTTTGGCGATTCCGCTGTACAGATGGCTCGTCTCGGCAAGCTGACGGGTGTAGGCAGAAAGCTCTTGCGTGGCCGAGGCCAGATCACCGGCGCCGAGCTCGCAGTTGTCTATAGACAGGTAGTCCCGACGCGCGCACGGCAGGCGTTGCGGCTGTCCGTCCGCCAAAAGGGTCCGCCGCAACACCGCCCGCTCATGATAGGTAGTGCTCGTCGTCGGAGCAAAGCCGACGTAGAACCACAGGCGGTCTTTCAGAAGCGGACCGCCAAGCTCAAATCCGTAGTCATAGGCAAGGGCATTTGGACGGGTGCGCAGGCCCAGCGTCTCGCCCAGTCGGGCGACCATCTCAGGTGCCAATTGAAAGGGTTGTACCGATGCGAAAACGCTGCCGTGCATTTCATTGCTACCGGACTTGGTAACTAGACTGATGATGCCGCCAGTGGCGCGCCCGTATTCGGCCTGATAGCCACCGGTGATGACGTAAAGTTCCTTGATGAACGCCTGATGAAGCTGCGTGGCCAGTACTCCGGTGTTCGGATCACTTGTGCTTAGGCCATCGATGATGAAGTTGTTCTCAGCGCCGGTCGATCCGGACAGCGACACGCCGACGTCCCCGCCAAGGCCCCGGGGCGGATCGACCGCTCCGGGCGCCAACTGCAGCATACTCTCGTAGGTGCGGCCGCGTACGGCGCTGCTTTGCAAAAGCTCCTGGTTGATCTCGACGCCAGCGCTGGTCGAGGCAGTGTCCACATTGGGTGCCCGTTCGCGGATGATGCGAACTTCCTTTTTCGATTTCTGCAGCGGCATGGCGACATGGATGGTCAGCGTCTTATTTTGCGCCACCCGCACAAAAGGACGCTCGATGACAAGCTCACCCAGGTAGAAGCGGACTACGTAGTCATCGCCGGAGGGCAATTGGGTGATGATGTAGTGGCCGTTGGCGTCGGTAATCTCAGCCTGATCGGCCTGCAATGCCGGCCCGCTTACAGTCACTGTGACCCCGGGCAGCGGCGCGCCCCCTTCTTCGCGCGTCACGATTCCCTGAATCTGCCCAGGCTGCAATTGTGCGGAGGCGCGGGCAGCACATAGAAGCAAGCCCAGGGCGAAAATGGCGCAAGTTACAAGATGACGGGGTATTAAGCAGCGATCGCGGACTGAAAAGTAATTTGCCATGGACAGCACATGTAGCGCAATCCAAAGAAGAAGCGGAAGTCCCGCCTAAAAAATGTACGGGAAATCAAGAATCAGGACATGGTAATGATTTGTGCCTATATATCCGTGAAGGCCTGGCGCATAGGCAATGCTCGGACGAAGCCAACCGCCTTTGATCTGAACGTGAAAACGCGGTCCCAGCGCCATCGAAAGGTTGTCGCGCATCGTTGCATCCTTGGCAACGGCATCCGGCGTCGAAAGGAATCGTTGGTAGCGCAGCTCGCCGGCCAAAGACAGCCAAGGCGTCGCGAAATAGCCGATGTGCAGTCCATAAGTCGAGTTGACGCGAAAAGCATCCACCTGGGTCGCCTCGTTCTTGACCCGCATGAGCTCGAAAAAGGTCAGCTCAAACTGCACGGTCAACCGGTCCCAAACATACGCCAGGTCGATGCCCTCGATCAGCGAGAAGTCGTTTGGCGACCACATGATGTTGTCCATGCTTTCGCGAGTATAAAGCGCCATCTTGGTCGCTTCGGCAGCGTGAGGATCCCCCGTTCCGGTCATGGCATTGCCCGCGCCGCCGGTGCCAATGGGAATGGTGCTGCCAAAAAGGAAGCTGAAGCGAAACCCGGCTGGCAATTTGCGAGCGTACATGGCCCCTGCGAACATATTGCCGATTGACACCGCCCCCACCGGCAGCCCCTCCTTTGGCGGGGCGTTGCCCACAATTCCCCAGCGCCAAAGGCCGACAAGGTTTGGTGTAAATTTGTAACCTACCGACGGCATGAAGACGACTGTTTGGCCGCTACCGCCGCCGTTTGGACGATTATAAAAACCAATCGCAGAATCGAGCCGTAGGATGTTGATGGGAAGAATTCCGCGCAAGCCCCAAGGAATCGAGTATGCCGGCGCGTCTGGAGCAGGCGCGTAAACTGCCGCCGCAGTTGCCGGTTGAGGCTTGGAAACCGGCGGCACGGAAGTGACGGCGGGTCTCCAAACCTGCGCTTGGTCCGCCGCAGCCACTGTGCACAAGAAACAAAGCGGCAGACAAATGTAAAAGCCGTAGCTTCTTTTCATGGCTACACCTTCCTCCGCCGAGCCGGCTTAGCGAAACAGGATCGCCGACTTTTGCAGGGTTTTTATAAGGGCCCATCCAAGCGGCACCACGACCAGGGTCCAGGCGATGGCGACCAGCACCCAACTGCTAAGGCTTGGTCGCATCGGTTCTGATACATCTTGATTCATCTGTTATTTGCCTTATCGATATTGTCGGCTGGCGCGGCAAAATAGCGCGCGGCGACCGGACGGACGAGCGCATTGCAGAGAAACCCGATGAGTAGCAATGCGGCAAGCCCATACATCGTTAGATTGTAGGTTGAATTTTGGCTTGGCGATGGTGCGCTCTTTGCTAAGAAGCTCCGCGAGCTTGCCTATCACGTATCACCTTTGAATTGGCAAAGTAACATCGCGGGCTGGGCCCTGACAATTAGAGAACGTTTGAAGCGGGGAGACAAATGATTCGCGGCCTTCCGCTCGGCTCGCGCATGAAGCTGCCCTGGTAAAATTTCCCTTATCATTCGAGTAAATCCTGCTTTTTAGACGCCTGCAGGAATAAAAAGCAGCAAAAACCACAAAAGCGCGAGGTTCCCGTTGGGATGGCGCTGCGCGGCTTTGGTTACTCGTCGGTAATGCACTGCCAAAGGATGACAGTCATTTCCTTTTTTCTCGGGTTGAGTTACAATGGTTACGAATTGATCTGGCCTCGGGTGGGCCTGCCTACCTAGAGAGATGTAAATGATATTTACGCCCCAACTTGGAACCACGATAGATCGTAGCTATCACTTGCAAGAGCAGCTCGGGCAAGGGGGCATGGGCACGGTCTACAGAGCGGCGACGCTCGTCAACAACCAGACTATCGCGCTCAAGTTGGTATCGGGGCAGCTCTTTGCAGAGCAGCCGAACGAAACTCACGACCAGGCCCTTTCACGCAAGCTGGCGCTGGCCCACGAGTTTCAAACGTTGGCTTCTTTGCATCATCCCAACGTAATCCGCGTTCTTAGCTACGGATTCGACGAGCAGTTCGGTTCCTATTTCACCATGCAGATGCTCGATTCGGCGCAGAACATCGTCGAAGCGTGCTTTGGGAAGTCGGAAGAAGCTCAGGTCAATCTCATCGCGCAGCTTCTGCGGGCGTTAGTTTATGTACACCAGCGCGGCGTGCTACACCGCGACATCAAGCCAGGTAACGTGCTGGTGGTCGATGGTGAGGCCAAGCTGCTCGACTTCGGAATCGCCGTTGAACATCCCGAAAATGCCGAGTTCGGCGGGACCATCGAGTATATGGCCCCGGAGCTTTTGCGGGGCAAGCCGCCGAGCCGCGCCTCGGATCTATACGCGGTCGGCGTGCTCTTCCATCAAATACTTGCGGGCAAACTTCCTGGATCTCCAGTCAGCATGTCCGGCGCGCTCGACGAGATTCTCGGCGATTCCGAACCTTCCGGCGAGCCGCCTTTATCCTTCGATGACGCGCTCGACGCGCTCGACTTCGAGGAGAATTCGCCCCCGGTGGCCATCGACGTTTCAGGTCCCCTTGGTGCGATTCTGACCAGGCTTCTGGCTCCAAATCCTGCGGAGCGGTACGACGATGCTGCCACCGCACTGCGCGATCTGGCTGCCGCCGTTTCTTACGAGCTGCCGGTCGAGACCGCGGCTACGCGCGAGAGTTTCCTGCGCGCCACAGTACTCGTTGGACGCGAAAAGGAGCTGGCCACGCTTTCGCGAGCGCTTAAGGACATCAAGCTCACGGCAGGCAGTTCCTTTTTGGTAGGTGGTGAGAGTGGAGTCGGCAAGTCCCGTCTTATCGCCGAGTTGCGCACGCTAGCGCTAGTACACGGCTGCTGGGTCGCCGATGGCCAATGCGTATCCGAAGGCGGCTATTACTATCACGAATGGCTGCCGCTCTTGCGCGAGCTCTGCTTTCGCTCGGACATGACAGACGCCGAGGCCTCGGTACTCAAAGACCTGGTTTCGGATATCGGGGAGCTCCTCGGACGGCCGATTCCCAATCCGCCTCCGGTAAAGCCAGAAGGCGTGCAGGCCCGCATCGTCAGCACCCTGGTCGGGCTTCTGTCTCGGCAGAGCAAACCGCTGGTGCTGTTCATCGAGGATCTGCAATGGGGGCGCAGTGAGAGCCTGGGACTGCTCACGCAGCTCTACAAGCACGCGGCACATCTACCGCTTCTGCTCATTGGAACCTACCGCGCAGACGAGGCCCCGCAGCTTCCGCAGAGCCTACCGGACATGCAGCACTTCTTGCTCATGCGCCTTGACCCGCAGGACATCGCGAAGCTCAGCGAGTCGATGCTCGGCCCGGTGGGCAAGCAGCCGCAGCTAGTCTCCTATCTTGCACGGCAGACGGAAGGAAATGTTTTCTTCCTGATCGAGATCGTGCGGACCCTGGCTGAAAACGCCGGAGAACTTGTGCGCATCGGCCAGGGCGAGCTGCCGGAGAGTCTGCTTACCATCGGCATCGAACGCATCGCCCTGCGGCGCCTGGATCACGTTCCTGCTTCCTTTCGGCCCTGGCTGGATTTCGCGGCGACACTTGGCCGCAAGCTGGATCAGTCGGTCATGGAGCAGGCGTTTCCCGAGCTGCCGATGCACTCCTTTCTGATCGAGTGCGCCAACGCTGCAGTACTGGACAGCCAGGGAAGTAATTGGAGCTTCGCGCACAACAAGCTGCGTGAAGCAATTCTGCATCGACTCGACCCAAATCATCGCAAGGATCTGCATCACAAAGTAGCAAACGCCATCGAAGCGGCTTATCCCGACGCCAAGCGCGACGCAATGAGCGCGACCCTGGCCTATCATTTCGAGCAAGCGGGCGTGCTCGACAAAGCACTCAGGTACTACATTCGAGCCGGCGACAGCGCCATCAAGCTGTATCTGCTCAAGGAGGCGCGCGAGCATTTCGCGTTCGCCAAGGCAACACTGGAACAGCTTTCTGATACTCCCGAACTGCGGCGGCTGCATGTTGATCTTTTGCTCAAGCAGGTGCTGGCTGGCCTTTATAATGATGCCAATCAAGCGCAGCTTGTCAGGTTGTCCGAAGCTCGCCAGTTGCTGGAGTCGCTTCACGATACCTCGACATCCGACTTTGCTGACCGTCTGCGGATGGCGCGGATAGACTATTATTGTGGACGTGTATATCACTATAGTGGACAGCCCAAGGAAGCCATCAAGTTCTGCGAGAGAGTATTGCCGGTTGCCAAGGAATTTGCAGATTTAGAGCTAACCATTATGTCTTCGTACATGATTGGCTTGGCTCTTTCAATGCAGGGCAGATTTGGTGAAGCGCGCGATTTATTGCAAAACACAATTGAGCCATTGGGTCAATTTTTGGGGCCTAGTTTAGATACTTTGCGCTGCGTTATGTATTATTGCATCATGCTCGCCGCCAGTGGCAGAGGCCGACAAGCTCTTTCAGAGTTAGAAAACGCACGCAAGCTGGCGAATCAGCTAAATCACCCACTGGCTCAGGGAATTTTTCTCATTCAGGAGGCCTCGGCTGCGCTGGTGATGCTGGACTGGCAAAAGACCCTCCAGATCTCTGAGCGACTGCTAAGCTTTGGCGAGGCGATGCTACCGCCCATGGCGCTTGATCTTCGGGCCTGGGCGCAGAGCTATCTTGGCCAGCATGCAGAGGCCATCGCCAGCCGGCAACGCGCCGTGACTATGCGCAAAGCCACCGGCGGCGGGGTCCTCACCGACTGGTTCGACGCGGCAGAGGCCGAGATCTTGTTTAACGCTGGCCGTACCGAGGAGGCGCTGGCCCAGGCCTGCAAGGTGGCCGCAGCCTCGGCGGAGGCCGGGCTGCCATTCTCGCATGCCATCGCCGAGCGCATCTGGGGCTGCGCGCTCAGTCGACTGGGCGGTGACGCGGCGGCAGCAGACGTCCATTTTCTGGCCAGCCTGAAGCTGTGCCAAAGCACAGAACAGGTGATGAACGCGGCGCAGACTGAACTCTTTTGGGGGCGCATCTGTCGCGAGCGAGGCGATATCGCAGGAGCGACGCAGCACTTTACGAATGCGTTGAAACAAATCGAGTCCGGTGGCTATGAATATGCATTAGTTGATTTTCGGCGAATTGCTAATGGCAATTGAATTTGAATGAATCAAAATCTCAATTCTAGCAATCAATTCACGAATTTCATATTTTGCCACATACATAAGAATATCTTTGTTTCGTATTAGGCATGAAAAAATTAACGAATCCGAATTATACCGATGAGCCCATAGCCATTATTGGAATGTCCTGCCGCTTTCCAAAGGCCGCAAACCTGGCGACCTTCTGGGGGCTACTGGCGCAGGGAATAGACGCTATCACCGAGGTTCCGGTTTCGCGGTGGGATAGCCAATTATTGGCCGCCGCGGAGAACCTTGAGGTCAATCACGTTGGCCTAAGCCGCGGTGGTTTTCTTGATCAGGTCGATAGATTCGATCCTCTGTTTTTTGGTATCTCGCCTAAGGAAGCAGTGCATATAGATCCTCAGCAGCGGCTCATTTTAGAGCTCGCCTGGGAGGCCCTGGAAGACGCCGGAATTCCACCGGACAGCCTCGCCGGGACGCCTACCGGCGTCTATCTAGGCTTGATGTGGATGGATTATGCGCTGCTATTGCACCACGGCGGAAGCGGCAAGTTTACGCCACATACAGTCCTTGGGATATCGCATAGCTCTGCCGCCAATCGCGTATCTTACTCTTTGGGATTGGGCGGTCCCAGTCTGGCAGTTGAGACGGCAAGCTCCTCATCGCTAGTGGCCGTCCACCTCGCCTGCGAAAGCCTGCGCCTAGGCGAAACGACCCTGGCGCTTGCCGGAGGCGTAAGTCTGAACCTGCTTCCGGACAACGCAGTGGCCGTATTCAGAATGGGGGCGCTGTCTCCCGATGGCCGCTGCTACACTTTCGACTCGCGGGCCAATGGCTACGTTCGCGGAGAAGGCGGCGGCATCGTCGTGCTCAAGCCCCTTGCGCGAGCCCTTTCTGATTGTGACCCGATTTATTGCGTAATTCGCAGCAGCGTCGTCAACAACGACGGAATAAAAAGCGGATACACAAGCCCTAGCGTCACTGCGCAAGAGGCGCTATTGCGCAAAGCCTACGAGCGCGCGGCCATACCTCCCTCAGCCGTGGATTATGTCGAGCTGCACGGCACGGGAACGGCGCTTGGAGATCCCATTGAAGCCGAGGCACTTGGGCGGGTCCTTTGCGCGGGGCGGCCTGCCGAAAGGCCGCTTGCGGTCGGCTCGGTCAAGACGAATATCGGTCACCTGGAGGCCGCCGCCGGCATCGCCGGACTTATCAAGACAGCCCTCTGTATCAAGCAGGAAAAACTGCCGCCCAGTCTGCATTTTGCGCAGCGCAGTGTCGGAATTTCAGAGGAGCTGCCGCTGCAGGTGCAAGCTACCTTGGGAAATTGGCCAAAGGCTTCCCGCAAAGCCACCGCGGGCGTCAGTAGTTTTGGACTGGGGGGCACCAACGCTCACGTAGTACTAGAGGCGGGACCGCAAGCCAATCGCGAAAGCGCCAGCGTGGTTGAAAGCAGCGCCTCCTTAAAAGGGCCCTTTATTCTACCCCTTTCTGCGCGCAGTGCGGAGGCGCTTTTGGATCTGGCACGCGCCTATCAGGAATTCCTTTCGCAAGCCAGAGATGAAAGCCCCTACGAGATTGCCTACACAGCCAGCGTGCGCCGCAGTCATCATGCTTATCGGTTGGCGGTGCGTGGGTCGAGCCTCGCGGAATGGCAGGCCGCGCTCGACGCGTACCTAAAAGGCGAGCCCTCGCCCTCGATCACGGTGGGTCCCGGGCCGGCGGCGCCACAAGCCAAGCTCGCGTTCATCTTTTCGGGCCTGGGCTCGCAGTGGGCAGGAATGGCCAGGCAGCTACTTGCTGACGAGCCCTGCTTTCATTCCGCATTTCTAAACTGTGAAGCGGCGATTCGAGAGGAAACTGGGCGGTCGATCTCGCACGAACTTGTTTCTGGCGAGATCGCGCAGTGGCTGGAGCGTCCAGACAAGATCCAACCCGTGCTGTTTGCAATTCAAGTCGCACTGACAGCGCTGTGGCGCTCGTGGGGCATCATTCCCAACGCAGTCATCGGAACCAGCATGGGGGAGGCGATTGCCGGCCATGTATGCGGCGCGCTAAGTCTCAAAGACGCCGTTCGTATCGTCTGCAGACGCGGCCCGCTCATGCAAAGAATGAGCGGCAAGGGTGCGATGGCGGTCCTAGAGCTCGAGATGGAAGCGGCCGAGCGTGTGATACGGCCGTACGGAAATCGGTTGGGTATCGCCGCCAGCAATGGACCGCGCATGACGATTATATCTGGCGCGCTAAAAGCCGTAGAAGCGGTGCAGGCAGAGCTCGATCGAGATGGAATTTTCTGTCGTCGGCTAAAAGGGGCAAACGCCGCATCGCACAGCCCGCAGATGGAAGTTTTGCGCGACGATCTGCTTGCCGCACTTGCAGAGCTACAGCCGCGCCAGCCGACGCTCAAGATGTTTTCGACCGTGACGGCGGAAGAGCTTACGATCGAGCCTCTGGATGCTCACTACTGGCATCAAAACATGTGTCGGCCAGTGCTGCTTTGGCCGACTGTGCAGCGGCTGCAAAAGGCAGGCTACACGCTATTCCTTGAGGTAAGCCCCCATCCGGTGGTTGCACAAGGACTGCGAGAGGGACTTTCGAGCGCCGGTGCAGTATACGGAACGCTTGTTCGCGAACGGCCGGACAAACAGTGCATGCTCGATACGCTTGGTGCACTGTATGCGCGGGGCCAGTTCGTCGATTGGAAGAACTTTTATTCAACGGGCAGCGCATGCGTCAAGCTGCCGCTCTATCCGTGGCAGCGCGAGCGATACTGGATCGCCGAGTCCCCTTCAAACACGAGTGTCGAGGAAAAGCCGAGCGCAGCTCGGTCGCTGGCAGAGCTGTCGTCGCTTGCTCCGTTCCTCTACGAGAGGAAGTGGATCGAAAAAGACGCGCCGCCGCCGCGCGCTGGCACCAGCAGCAAAGGGGTCTGGTTGGTATTTGGCCATAAGGGAAGCCTGGATGCTGGAATTCAGGCGAAGCTCGAAGAGCGCGAAGAAGCTTGCGTGCTCGTTCAGCCGGGCGAGCGCTATGAGCGAGTGGGAAGAGATCTCTACACGCTCGATCCGAGCCAACTTCACCACTATCAGCAGTTGCTAACGGACATTCGCAGCGATTGGGGCAGCTATAAAGGAATCCTCCACATGTGGGGATTAGATTCGGATGCTGAGGGTCGTTCGGCTCTTTTAGCGCTGAATGAAGGACTGCGAATGGGCTGCACCAGCGCTTTTCATCTGGCCACGGCGCTCTCTAAAGATGAAGCGCGGGATCTCCCTGGCTTGTGGCTGTTTACAAGGGGTGCGCAATCCCTCAAGAACGAGGATGCGCCCATCTCTTTGTCTCAAACGCCGCTTTGGGGTCTAGGCAGGTGGATTGCAGCCGAGCATCCGCGAATAAGCTGTCGCCGCATCGATTTGGGCAGGGAAGATGACTCGACGGCAGCCGATGCGCTTGTGGCGCAGATCTTGTATGTGGACAGCGAGGAAGAGATTCTGCTACGGCATGGCAGGCGATATGTCGCGCGGCTTGCGCAGGGACAAGTTGGAAGTCATGGCATACGGTCGCAGCAATCACCAAGCGAGAATGGCACTTATCTGATAGCAAATGGATGCGGCGCGCTTGGGACGACGGCAGTTGAGTGTTTGCTTGAGCTTGGCGCCAAACATCTCGTACTGCTTGAGAAGCACGCGACCTCAAGCTGCCAACCGGCGCTTCTGGAGAAGCTTCAGACTGCGGGCGTAAAAATGCTGCGCCGGAAAGTGGATCTTGCCAGCGAAAACGAGTTAGCAGAGCTTCTTGCGGAGCTTGCGGCCAAGATGCCACCTTTGCGCGGCATCATCTTTATGGCAGAAGAAATAGGAAGCCATTTCAATGAACCGCGCGCGGCGGGACTTTTCGACGCCGTAGCCTCTGTCGCGAAAGAGGTGTGGAATCTCCATTCATTGACCCAAGAGCTGCCTCTGGATTTCTTCCTAAGTTGTTCTTCTATCGTCCCGCTCATCGGGGCAAAGGCTCCTGTCGGCGGCGCTGTTGCCAATGCATTTCTGGATTTCTTCGCGCGGTACCAGCGCTTCCTCCGCAAGCCTGCCATCAGCATACAGCTCGGGCCTGTTATCGACCCGGAAGCGGTGAATGAAGCCCCCGAATCAACAAAAAGCTGGCTCAATCGAGGACTGCAAGCATTCAGCCAGCAAGAAGGGAAGCAGCTCCTCAAAGCTTTGCTAAAAATGCCTCGCGGCGAGCTTTTCGCCATGAAGCTGAATGTGCGCCAGTGGGTAGAGTTTCATCCGCACTTGGCCGCCTCACCGATGTGGGCTGAGCTGATCCGGTCGCAGATGCGTAGCGGCACAGATACGGTTACAAAAAAGGAATCCTTTGTTGATGTGCTGGTCGCAGCCCAGCCGGCGGAGCGGCAGGCGTTGCTAGAAAGGCAACTTCTGGCGGAGCTGTCTTATGTGCTGCACCTCGACATGCAGCGAATCGAGCGACAGATGCCTTTCGCCCAGCTAGGCATGGATTCCCAAATGAGCCTTGAATTGCGAAACCGGCTGGAATCCAATCTCAATATCGAATTATCAGCCACCCTGCTTTTGACGTATCCGACGATAGAGACTCTCAGTCGCTACCTCCTTGGCAGGCTCGGTTTTGCCGAAGCCGCTACTGAACATGAACAGGGGCTGCAGTATAAGTCTGTTGCCCCTTTATCCCCTACAGGTACTAGTACTGGTACTGGTACTGGTACTGGTACTGGCGGCTTGGGGAAGTTATCCGAACTCGAATTGCTGACGCGCCTCAAGCAAGAGATAGCGATGGCAAAGAAAGGCGGCTCGCGATGAGCAGCGATTCCGAAGAATACCTTTTGCACCTTCGGGAAGCGGTCACGACGATTTCTGAGCTGCGGCGCGAAAGGGACGCGCTCTTACAGGACCAAAAAGAACCGATCGCTGTCATCGGTCTTGGCTGCCGCTTCCCTGGCGGAGGCACTGACCCTGAACGCTTCTGGCAGTCCCTGCGGCAGGGTGTAGATGCCGTGCGTGAGATTCCTAAAGAGCGCTGGCCGTCAAATCTGAAGCCCCCTTCCGCGGCCGCTGCGCGCTGGGCAGGGTTGCTCGATCAGGTAGACCAGTTCGATGCGGATTTCTTTCAGATTTCACCGCGAGAGGCGGAAAGCATCGATCCTCAGCAGCGCCTGGTATTGGAGGTAAGTTGGGAAGCACTCGAAGACGCAGGACTTTTGCCAAAGCAGCTCTTTGGCAGCCGAACCGGAGTCTTTATGGGCGCGCTGAACCTCGACTACCGCGATTGGGTGATGTCCGGGTATCCAAAATCCCTCGACGTCTACGGGGCAACCGGCTGCTCGCTGAGCGCGATCGCTGGCAGAATCTCTTATGTGCTTGGTCTGCAAGGGCCATGTGCTGCCATCGATACGGCCTGCTCGGCATCGCTTGTCGCAGTTCATCAGGCGTGCCGTAGTCTGCGCAATAAAGAGTGCTCGCTGGCGCTTGCCGGCGGAGTGAACCTTATCTTGTCGCCCATCACGATGGAAGTGGGAGCGAGAGCACAGGCCCTCTCACCGGATGGCCGGTGCAAGACTTTCGATGCGCTGGCCAACGGGACGGTACGCGGCGAGGGCTGTGGAGTCGCTGTATTAAAAAGGCTATCCGATGCCCTTGCCGACGGCGATCGCATCTGGGCCATCATCCGCGGCTCGGCGACCAATCAGGATGGACGCTCGGGAGGCTTTACCGCTCCGAACGCAGTTTCGCAAGAGGCGCTTTTGCGGCAGGCGCTCGATGATGCCGGCGTGTCCCCCGCGCGGGTCGGCTATATCGAGGCACACGGAACCGGAACCTCCCTAGGCGATCCCATCGAAGCCGAGGCCATCAAAGAAGTTCTGGGAGAGCCGCGGCCCGATGGCAGTCCTTGCGTCCTTGGATCCGTCAAAACGAACATCGGCCACACGGAGGCAGCGGCAGGAATTGCGGGGATCGTAAAGACTGTCCTTAGCTTGAAGCACGGTTTGATTCCGCGCCACTTGAACTTTCGAAATCTGAATCCGCGCATTTCATTTTCCGAGACTCCCTTCGTGATTCCGCTCGAAGAAAAAGTGTGGGTACGAGGCCCCAATCCCCGTATCGCGGGCGTCAGTTCATTTGGTCTGACCGGAGTAAACGCCCATGTGGTGCTTGAAGAGGCGCCAGTGCCAGCCACCGCAAGCGATTCGGAGAACTTCGAACATTTATTGACTCTATCTGGAAAAACAGAAGCCGCGCTGCATGCCTTGGCCAAAAAGTATGTGACATTTCTAGAGCAGCCGGACAGCGAAGAGAAGGCGACCTTCGGCGATATCGCCTACACCGCGAATGCTCGGCGAAGCCATCACCAATATCGGCTGGCCGTGGCGGGCGCCTCGACCAAAGAATGGGCGCAGGCGCTTTCCGCTTACGGACAAGGGCAAGGAGCTGACAAGGTGGCAGTTGGGCGAGCGCCAAGCGGTCGGCCGCCCAAACTTGCTTTCGTATACTCTGGTCTTGGTTCTCAGTGGTTCGGAATGGGCCGACAGCTCTTCCATTCGGAGTCCGTATTTCGCGAGACCTTGCAGGAATGCGATGCCGCCATTCACAAGGAAACCGGCCGGTCGATTTTACAAGCACTATTGTCTGATGAGCTGCGTTTATGGCTTGGTCGTCCCGATCTGATACAGCCAGTCCTTTTTTCCATTCAGATCGCGCTTAGCAGGCTGTGGCGTTTTTGGGGCATCGTGCCGGATGCAGTCATAGGAACCAGCATGGGCGAGGCAGCGGCGGCCCATGCCTGCGGCGCGTTGAGTCTAGAGGATGCGATTCGTATCGTCTGCCGCCGCGGACCGCTTATTCAGACCGTCAGCGGCCAAGGCGCGATGGCCGTCGTGGAGCTCGGCTTTTCCCAGGCCCAGCACCTGGCCAATGACTACGAAGGCCGCCTGACGATCGCGGCCAGCAATGGCCCCTTCACCACGCTGCTTTCCGGAAATCCGGAAGTGTTGGAGCGCGTGCTGACTCGATTGCAGACCCAAGGCATCTTTTGCCGCATGCTGCCGGGTGCAAATGCGGCCTCTCACAGCCCGCAGATGGAGGTTCTAAAAGAGCCCTTACTGGCAGCACTCGCCGAGGTCAATCCTGGAGCTCCGCAGCTTGCGATGTTTTCAACGGTGACGCAGGGCGAGGTGACGCCCGGGATGCTGAACGCCGCCTATTGGTTTCGCAATCTGAGACAGCCCATCCTTTTTTGGCCCACCATCTTGCAGATGCGAGAACGGCAATACGAGGTCTTTGTGGAGGTCAGCCCGCACCCAGTCCTGCTCTCCTCGCTTCGAGATGGACTACAAACGCTAAACAAGGGCGGCGTTGCGCTGGGCACGCTCAAGCGCGAGCTTTCGGAGCGGAGTTGTATGCTGGAGGCCCTGGGGAAGCTGCACGTTCTGGGATGCAATGTTGACTGGCCGCGGCTCCATGTTACGGGACGGCGCTGTGTAAGCCTACCTTCATATCCGTGGCAGCGAGAACGATTCTGGGTACACGACGTTGTAACATCTCAGCCGCAAACCGAGGGCCGACAACGAGAATCACAGGCCAATCAGCATCCGCTCCTTGGCCGCTACTTTTCGCTCTCCAACCAACCGAGCGCCCACTACTTCGAACAGCGGATTTCTCTGGAGGAATTGCCCTATCTGCGCGATCACAAGCTACAGGGCGAGGCAATCTTTCCCGGAATGGGCTATCTGGAGATGGGCCTGGCGGCGGTAAAGCAGCTACATGCCGATGCAACTGTGATTCTAGAGCAAGTGCGATTTGAGCAGATGCTCGTTCTGCATGAAAAAGAAGAGCCGCTTATACAATTGGCACTGACCGCAGACAGGACAGATGGAGGTGATTTTCAAATTTCCAGCCAAAAGCAGGGCAAGTGGGTGCGCCATGCACTCGGGTCTCTGCGCTGGGTGACGGCTTCTCAGCGCTCAATCATTGACTCCATTCCCGAGTCACCAAGAGAGATCCAGCGCCGATGTCCAGTTCATCGCACCAAGGCAGAGCACTATCAGCGAATTCGCGAATTGGGAGGAAGTCTCGGGCCTTCCTTTCAAGGTGTAGAGGAGCTCTGGCTCGGCGAGAGGGAGATCCTCGCGCGAGTTGTGGCTCCGCCGCAGCTTGTCGCTCAGATGTCGCGCTATCAGGTCCATCCCGCCTGGCTAGATGCCTGTTTTCACATCTCTTTTAGTGCTTTATGCATCACAGGAACAGACATCTTCGTGCCGGTCGCAGTGGAACGGCTCGAGATCTATCGCGCGGTAGAGGAGCCAGTCTTTGTCCATGCGAGCATCCTATTCGACGAGCACTCTATCCAGCTTGACGTCCTTGCGTGGACAGATGATGGAAGGCCGGTCCTGCGCGCAAAGGGGGTGATTGCGCAGCGGGTGGCCGCGCAAAGCTTCCCCAAGGCCGACGGCGACCCGCAGGCAGCTTGGCGCTATGAGGTACGCTGGCAGAAAAAGCCGCGCGAACGAGCGGCCCCGCAAGGAACATCCGAACCCGGCGACTGGCTGGTATTCACCGACCAGGCCGGAGTTGGCAGCGCCGTCCTAGCCGCTCTGCGCCAAGATGGCGCCAGATGTATCGAGGTGGGGGTCGGAGACAACTATCGCCGCCTGGGCGCCGGTCGCTATCAGATTGAGCCGACGGATCCGCAAGGCTATCGCACTCTGCTGCGAGAGGTCTTTAGCAAAGGCGGCAGTTGCCGAGGAATCATTCACCTGTGGAGCCTCGATGGCCCCGCAATGGAGATTGACAGCCCGCAGGGATTGGAGGCCGCGCAGCGGCGTGGCTCTCGCAGCGGCCTCGAACTCATTCAGGCGGTGCTGCGCAGCGGGTGGCGTGAGCTGCCCCGGTTATGGCTTGTAACGCGCGGAACGCAGGACATCACGGAAGCCGACAGTCATATCTCGGTAGCCGAGGCGCCGCTGTGGAGCCTTGGACAGACCCTTGCGCTTGAGCATCCCGAGCTGCCGTGCACACGAATCGATATAAGCACCGCAACACGGCCTGCGGAGATAGGCAGCCTTGTCGAAGAGATTCGCCTTGGCACCCAAGAAGAGCAGCTCGGCCTGCGCGAAGAAGAGCGGTATGTCGCTCGGCTGACGCGGGGCACCTTTTCGCAGCTCAGCCAGGCGGCGAAACCGTCGTGCAAGGAAGATGGCTCTTATCTGATAAGCGGTGGGCTGAGTGGTCTTGGTCTTGCCACGGCAAAGTGGTTGGCGCACTTGGGCGCAAAGCATCTGGTGCTCATCGCGCGCAGCGTGCCTTCTGAAGCGGCCAAGGAAGTCATAAAGCACCTAGAAGCGGCCAAGGTGCAAGTGATCACCGCACAGGTCGATGTCGCCAATTTCCAAGATGTGGCGGACCTCTTGTCTCACTTTGGCCGAAACTGGCCGGCGCTTCGTGGAATCATTCACTCGGCGACAGTCCTTGACGATGGAATCATTCTGGAGCAGAGCTGGGAGCGCTTTTTGCGGGTGATGGCCCCCAAGATGCAAGGCGCTTGGAATCTGCACCTTTTCTCCGCGTCACAGCCGCTGGATTTTTTTATCTGTTATTCCTCGGCAGCCTCTCTGCTTGGCGCGCCCGGACAAGCAAATTACGTCGCAGCGAACGCCTTTTTGGATGCGCTGAGCCATTATCGGCGCCGCAAAGGGCAATGTGCGCTAAGCATCAACTGGGGACTTTTTTCAGGCATTGGGATGGCCCTTACGCGGGGAGAGCAGATATCAACCCGTGGCGTAAAACCTTTGACGGCAGATGAAGGCAGCCAAATCCTGGCTCGCTTGCTGGGCGATTCTTCTGCGCAGGTCGGCGTGATGAGGCTCGACATTTCCAAATGGGCTTCCTTCTTTCCAATGTTACAGTCCTCATCCTACTTTAGTGAGCTGCTTGGCGAACAGCCGATTCCCAAGACAGGAGCCGTGCCCAAACCGGAACTGCAGAAGCTTTTCTTAGCGACTTCGGACAAAGAGCGGCAGCAGCAGCTCGAAGAATGTCTGAAAGCCGAAGTCTCGCAAATCCTGCGTCTGGCGCTCGAAAAAATCGACGCCGAGGTGCCGCTTGTCAATCTGGGCCTCGACTCGCTTATGGCAGTAGAGCTGCGCAATCGGCTCGATGCCGAATTTCGTGTCTCGGTGCAGATTTCGTTTTTGCTAAGAGGCGCGACCATTGCCAGCCTGGGCGCTTCTTTGCTTGAACAGTTATTCGCCTCTTCGGCGAGCCATGACGACTTGGAAGCGGTTGAAGAGGGTTCGGTATGACGCCTCAGGAATTGCTTCAATACTTGCAACAGCGCGGAATCGAGCTATGGATCGAGGACGACAAGCTCAAGTATCGCGGCCTCAAACAAACGCTCCCGCCGGCCCTGGTGGCGATGCTGAAGCAGCACAAATCCGAGTTAAGGCAGCTGCTTCGAACGCGCACTCCGCGCAAAGCCGAGCAGTACCCTCTTTCCTATGTTCAGAAAGCATTCTGGTTTCTGCACCAGATGAACCCGATGAGCTCGGCCTACGTCGCATCGGCCGCGTTGACGCTGCGGGGAGCTATCAACCTTTCCGCCATGCACAAAGCATTCACGCTAGTTTGCCTGCGCCATCAGGCGCTGCGCACGCGCTTTGTGCTAAATGAGGATGGTCCCTGGCAGCAGATAGAATCCTCTCCGACCTCAGCCCTTACTGTTATCGACGCCACTTTGTGGACGGACGCGACCCTGATCGAGCGACTAAATAGCCTGGCGCACAAACCCTTCGATCTGCTTTCCGATCCGGCAATTCGTTGCCACTTGTATCAGCGTGGCAAAGAGGAGCATGTGCTTTACCTGAGCATGCACCATATCCTGGTCGATGGTTGGTCAATGGCCATTTTGCTGCGCGAGCTTGGGGCCTTCTACCTTGGCGCCCTGTCAGGGAACACCGCCAGATTGCCGCCCCTTCTGGCCGGTTACCACGACTTTACGAGGTGGCAGCAGCAGCTGGTGCTGTCTGAGGCAGGAAATGCCCACCTCCAGTACTGGCTACAAAATTTATCGGGAGATCTCTCAGCGCTCGATTTGCCCACCGATCGACCTCGGCCTGCCACGCGGCAGGAGCACGGACAAAGCATCTCGTGGTACATTGAGCCCGACCTTTCCAGCGACCTGAAGACGCGCGCGACCGCAGCGGGGACGACCCCTTATGTACTGCTACTATCGGCCTTCGCGGTTCTGCTCGGCCGCTGCAGCAACCAGCAGGAAATGCTGATCGGTTCCCCCGTACACGGCCGCAGCGAAGCGCAGTTCAACAATGTCGTTGGCTGCTTCATCAACAGCATCGCGTTGCGCGTCCGGCTTTCACCAAGCCAGACCTTTGGCGAGCTCATCCAAGATATACACGAACGCACGCGAGCCGCCCTGGCACACGCCGACTATCCGTTTCCCCTTCTTGTCAAACATCTGCGGCCCGAGCGCGATTCGCGGCGAACGCCACTATTTCAAGTGATGTTCGCCTATGAGAACTTCCAAGGTGCGGAGGTGATAGCCGCAGTTCCCGCTGCCGGAGTCCAGGCATCGGCGCAGAATAGCCTTTTCGGAGTACCGATGGAAGTACTTCCCGTGGATCAGATGGAGGGCCAATTCGACCTGAGCCTGACGATCCTCGAAGCGGGCGGCGCGTTTCACTGCGTGCTTTCCTTTGACACGGACCTTTTCGATCGGAGCACCGCCCAGCGTATGACGGGGCACTACACGCAGCTATTACGCGGCGCGGTGCAAAGTCTTGATCAGCCGGTTTCGCTGCTTCCGCTTTTGACGCAAGAGGAGCGCCAACAACTCCTTATAGATTGGAACCGCACTTCCACCCCCTATCCGAATACAGAATGCATCCATGAGCGCTTCGCCGCCCAGGCCGAAGCCACCCCAGACGCTGTCGCCGTCGTGTATCTGGACCAGAGACTTACCTATCGCGAGCTTTCGCTAAGAGTTCAAATGCTTGCGCAAAAGCTGCGTACCTACGGCGTGCGCAAAGAGGTATGCGTCGGTATATTCCTTGAGCGCTCGCTCGACCTAGTCGTCGGAATCTTGGGCGTACTTGTGGCCGGAGGCGCCTACGTGCCGCTCGATACGGCGCTGCCAGAAAAACGCCTCCTCTATATGTTAAGCGATGCCGCGGTAGGAATAGTAGTCACCCATTCGGCATTGAAAGATCGCCTGCCTATAACGCCGGCCGCAAAGCTCTTTGTCGATGAAGGGGCTGATTCTGCATTGCCGTCGACTGCGTCCCTGCTCGATTCGCGCCCGACCGCGAACAACCTCGCCTATGTTATCTACACTTCTGGCTCAACCGGAAAGCCGCGTGGGGTCATGGTCACGCATCGAACGGTCATGAATTACTGGGCGGCGCTTGCGGCCACGGTTTGCACACCGCTTTCCGACCGTCCACTGCGAATCAGTCTAAATTCCTCGACCGCTTTTGACGCTTCGCTCGATGCGCTTCTGCAGCTACTTTCCGGACACGTCGTACATATCATTTCTGAACAGGCGCACCGCGACCCTGACGCGCTTGTTGCTTACATCAAGCAGGAAGCGCTGGATATCTTTGAGTGCGTGCCCACGCAAGCAGCGATGCTTATCGAAGCCGGCCTCTTCAAAGAGCCAAATCGCAGCCCGGCGCGCCTGGTTCTGGGCGGAGAAGCCATTTCGCCCTCGCTTTGGCAGGAACTTGGCAGCGCTGGTTCGACGGTCGTCTATAACCTGTACGGGCCCACGGAGTGCACAGTTGCAAATACCGCTTGCCGGGTCTTTTCGAACACCTTGATTCCACACATCGGACGACCGCTTCACAACATCCGCATCTATATCCTTGACCCGCAAATGAACCCCATTCCTATCGGGGTACGCGGCGAGCTTTATATAGGCGGGGTCGGACCCGCCCGCGGTTATCTGAACCAAGCAGGCTTGACCGGAGAGCGCTTCCTGCCCGATCCATTTTCGCCACAGCCGGGCGCGCGCATGTACAAAAGCGGTGACCTGGCCAGGTATCTACCCGATGGAAACATTGAATTTTTGGGGCGTATCGATCAACAAGTAAAGATTCGCGGTTACCGCATCGAGATCGAGGAAATCGAATCGGTCCTGCGTACGCACCAAATGGTCCAAGACTGTGCCGTGGTAGTGCATGAAGAGCAGCCGGGCGAAAAGCAACTTTTGGCCTATCTTGTGCTTAGGACTTCTGCGCCAATTGAGGAAAATTCGCTACGCGACTTTCTCAAGCAACGCCTGCCCGATTACATGCTGCCAGCGGCCTTCGTTACAATTTCGCAGGTGCCGCTGACTATTAGCGGCAAGCTCGATCGCCGCGCACTGCCGCTACCGACAAAAAGCCACGCGCCGGAAAGTGTTTCGACACTGCCGCCGCGAGACGAGCTTGAGCTTGTGCTCACGCAGATCTGGGAGGCGCTTCTTAACACCCGGCCCATCGGTGTGACTGACAACTTCTTTGACCTGGGCGGCAATTCATTAATTGCGGTGCGGCTCATCGCCCAGATAAAACGGCGCATCGGGCGACGGCTGCCGATGAGCGTGCTGTCTCAGAATGCCACGATTGCTCGGCTTGCGCCGCTTTTGCGGCAGCAGGATTCGCGAGATTCCGTTTCGCCCATCGTTCCGCTTCACGAAGGCGGTGAAGGGTCGCCGCTGTTCTGCATTCATCCCGCCGGCGGCCAGATCCTGTGCTATCTTGAGCTAGCTCGTCAGATTGGCTTCGAGCAGCCAATCTACGCCATCTGGGACAACTCTCTAGAAACGCATACGCCTCGTCCTAAAACCGTCGAGGCTATGGCCGCGCGTTACATTCAGGCATTGCAAGCCGTGCAGCAAAAGGGCCCGTACCGCCTTTGTGGATGGTCCTTCGGAGGCACCCTCGCCTTCGAGATGGCGCAGCAGCTTCTGCAAGCCGGAGACGCCGTGACAATGGTCGTACTCCTCGATAGCTTCGCGCCGGGAGCGGTAGAGGAGGCGGTCGATGAGCATTCGCGCCTGCGCTTTTTTCTTGTCGATCTGTACGCACGCTACGGATTGTTAGAGGTGCCGGAATTAAGGAGCGAAGACGCAAGCGCCACCGCGCTCGGCCGCGCGCTTCAAAGGCTGCAACAAGCGTCGCTTGTGCCAGATGACCTCCTGCCTATACACCTTGAGTCGTTATTTACCTTGTACGAGCATCATCTGCGGCTTGCGCAGGACTACAAACCAAGGCCGCTTTCGTACGCGGTGACGCTCTTGCGAGCAAAAGAAAATCAGCTTCCTGCATCCATAAACGAAACGCTGGGCTGGCAAAGCTATTCAACGTTGCCAGTAGAGGTCGAGTGGATTTCTGGAACCCATTTTACGATGCTTGCAAAGCCGCAGGTGAAGGATGTGGCCGCTGTTCTCAAAAAGTGCCTGCTGCGTCCCATTTAAAGGCGCAGCAATCGCTATTCTCGACGCCCGAGTCCAATTTCTGTGGCCGAAACCAGCGCCGCCATATTTCCATTCGGATGACGTCGCTCATGCATAAGCTGGTGCGCCAGCGGTACCTCCTCAAAAGAAAATGTGCGCGAGAGGCAGGGAATCATTTTCTTTTGCCGCATCAGCTCATGCACCTCGCGAATCTGCTGCCCGTTGGCATAATGCGTTCCCTGAAAACGCTTCTGGCGCACCCAGTGGTAGCGCAGGTCGAGCGTACCAGTATAGCCGCTCGTCCCTCCGCAGATGACGACCATACCTCCCGTCTCGCAAACGTAGCACGAGGTCGGAATGGTCTCTTGCCCGGGGTGCTCGAAGACAAGATTCGGACTGCGCTTCTTGCCCACCACGGCCCAAATTGCTTCTCCGAATGCGCGCACTCCCTCTAGCCACTTTGAGTACGCTGGCTTGTCCTCCCAATGCGGCACCATTCCCCAGTGACGAAACTGCTTTCGATTGATGACCCCTTTGGCGCCTAAAGATAGACAAAACTCTGCCTTGCTATCGTCAGAGACCACAGCAACTGGAATGGCGCCTGCCACCTTGCAGATCTGAATCGCTTGGCAGCCAAGGCCTCCGGCTGCCCCCCAGATAAGGACAACCTGCCCAGGTTTTAGCGAGTGTTCCGGAAACCCATACAGCGCCCGATAGGAGGTTGCGGCATTGGTGATGTAGGCAGCCGCCTCATCCCAACTTAGGTGCGCGGGCTTGGGAAGAACTTGGTGGCCCTTGACGCGAGTAAACTGCGCAAACGAGCCATAGTTTGTCTCGTATCCCCAGCTTTTGAACGTAGGCGTCAGCAGGGGATCGCGCCCAGCTTGAATTTGCGGACAGGACGCATCCCAAAAACCACCGTGAAGGACAACTTCGTCTCCGACTTGAACATTGGAGATGTCTGCGCCCACCTTATAAACAATGCCTGAAGCGTCCGAGCCAGCGACGTGAAAGGCGCCGCCGTCATTGAGCTTCGCATGCAGCTTTACCACATTAAGAGGTGTGCCAGCAGCGGCCCATATTCCGTTATAGTTAATGCCGGCGGCCATGACCAGCACCAGGCATTCGTCGCGGGCGATTTCAGGAACATCTATGCTTTCAATTTGAAATGCGCAAATAGGATCTCCGAAACGCTCTTCTCGAATGACCTGCGCATACATTTTGCGTGGAATCTCGCCTAGCGGGGGAAGCTCGCCTAGCGCATATATTTCCTTCATGAAATAACTCCTCAGCAAAGTTCCTAAAAGTTCCTAACGGTGCTGAAATCCAATTCGCTGCAGCGCGCTGTCGAATTGATAAGCGAAGCGCCCTGAATTGGCGTAGACACAGCTCAAACTTACCCAGTTCACCATTATCGTCGGAGAACGCGGAATTTGTAAAGCCTGACGAAAAGTCAGACTCGCTGCTTGTTTTGTTCTGACTCCAATTCGACTGCAAGCTGGCGCATTCAGGATCCTGCTTTTTCACAGATAGACGGCATTTTTTCTAAGTACTTTTGCGGAAATGGCGGAGAATGCCGCCGCGTTTCGCTTCTTATCGGATTTCCGCAGAACTCCTAAGTCTGTTCAGTCGAGGAAAGGGATAAAACCTGTGAAAAAACCATTCATGCGTATGGCGGGCTCGGCACTTTTGACGTTGCTGCTAGGCTTCTTTCTATCAGGGTGTGGCGGTGGAAGCACACCGCCCCCCACTCCGCAGCTTGTTTCGATCAAGTTGACCCCTAGTAACCCGATCTTGGTACGTGGCACTACTTTACAACTGACCGCAACCGGAAGCTTTAGCGATCAGACGACAAAGGATTTGAGCACGCAGGTCCGTTGGGCCAGCTCGAATGTGAGCATTGTCACCATCGACAATTCAGGCCTGGCCACGGCGATTCAAGGGGGAACGGCCGATGTCTCTGCCAGCCTGAATGGAATCAGCACAAGCACCCTTATGACAGTTACTACGACGACGCTAGTCGCTATTGCGATTACGCCCGCCAATCCGGCGATTGCCATGGGAACCTCCGTGCAATTTATGGCAACGGGCACTTTTGCCGATGCTTCGACCCAAGATCTGACCGTACAGGTGGCTTGGAGCTCTGCCAATACCAGCGTCGCCACCATTGACAGCCGGGGCTTGGCGCAAAGCACTTTGCCGGGAACGACAAGCATCGTGGCCGCGGTTCATGGCCTAAGCGCCAGCACCACGCTAACTGTTACGACGGCCAACTTGATGGCACTTGCCGTCACGCCCGCCAATTCTTCGATTGCGCGTGGTGCCACCCAGCAATTTACGGCGATGGGAACTTATGATGACGGCTCGACGCAAAATGTGACGACCTCGGTCACTTGGACGTCTTCGAATACGGCGCTCGTGTCCATCAGCAATACCGCCCCCTCTAAAGGCCTGGCCACGGGAATCGACCCAGGAACTGTGAGCATCTCAGCCGCGCTTTTCGGCAAAACCGGCAGCACCTCCTTCACAGTTCGGGCCGTCGCTTGCGTCGTCAGTTGTCCTCCCGGCTATATGTGTCAACCAAATGGCGACTGTGCAGGCGGCGCGTCTGACAATCTGGTCTTTGATCTAAAAACGGTACACGTCGGCGGCCAAATTACTTTAAACGGCGCCGTGCCTCGAGCAATCACTGCAAATTGCAGCGCGACGGTAAATCCCGATCAGTTCAAGGCGCGCGTCACCTTTACCGAAACGACCTTTGGTCAGATCTTTTACGCCGACAGCCTGTGCAGCGACTCGAGCTTCAGCTTTGTCGGAGATATCTATCCCGGAACCTACGAAGTTAGCGTCTCGGGCAGCATCCCGCCTGGCATGAGCAACTTGCCAGACTCGGCAAGCCTCGTGGAAAAAGGTCTGGTCGTGACCGCCGACAAAACCGGACTGTCCTATGACCTAAAAACGGTGCAGCTAAGTGGTCAGGTGACGCTGAATGGCGCAGCCCCAGCAAACGGCCCCGACTGCGCAAGTTTTCCCGCGGCAGAGAAGGCGCGCGTTGAGCTCATCGAAATCACCCAAGGCTACTACTTTCGCTTGCCCATGTCTTGCACCGACACCGGCTTTGCCTTTTCCGGCCCAGTTTATCCGGGCACCTATCGCGTTAGTGTAAAGGGGCTCTCCGAAAATGGCTTCCATTTGAGCAATCTGCCCCTTGATGCCTATGTGGCAGAATCGGCACTGGTGATTGGCGGAGATCTCAACGGCAAAGTTTTAGACGTGAAAACCGTACAATTTTCCGGACAGCTGACCTTAAACGGGATGGCTCCAAGTAACGGAGCGGATTGCTTGAGTCAACCCGGCGCCAGCAAGGCCAGCATCGACCTTAGCGAAACGACCAAGGGCTACTACTTTCGCTTGCCCATGTCCTGTGCCGACGCGGGTTTTGCCGTTTCCGGCACGATCTATCCAGGCACCTACCGCGTCACCCTGCAAGGCTTGTCCGAAAATGGCGCGAACTTTAGCAACCTACCCTTGGGACTCTATCTGGCGGATTCGGCACTTACAATCAGCGCCGATGTCAGCGGCAAAGTGTTTGACTTAAAAACCGTACAGTTTGCCGGCAAAGTGACTTTCAACGGAATGATTCCAGGAACAAGTCCGGACTGCGCAAGTCAGCCTTCTGCGAGCAAAGCCAGAGTCACCCTGCTCGATTTCGATCACGGCTACACCTTTTACTTGCCCATCGCCTGCGCCGCCAGCGATTTTGCCTTTTCCGGCACAATCTATCCAGGCACCTACCGCGTTACCGTTCAAGGCCTGGCCGAAAATGGCCACATCTTCAGCAATCTGCCCATGGCGCTTTATGTGGCGGATCCGGCATTGGGAATTCCTGCAGATGTCAGCGGCAAAATCTATGACGTAAAAACCGTACAGTTTGCCGGCCAGGTCACTCTGAACGGAGCCACCCCGACAAATGGACCGGATTGTGCAAGCCAGCCTTCTGCCAGCAAAGCCAGCGTCAATCTGAAAGACGTGAACCTGGGCCAATCATTTCGCTTGTCCATGCTCTGCGCTGACACTGGCTTTGCCTTTTCCGGGGCCGTCTATCCGGGCACCTACCGCGTCACCGTGCAAAGCGATTTCGCCAATGGCGCACGCTTAAGCGATTTTCTGTTAGAACCCTATTTGATAGACGCCACAATGACGCTCGCAAGCAATACGGCGGGAAAAGTGCTGAACGTCAAGACGGCGCAGGTTGCGGGGCACGCGCTTCGCAACGGAATGGCTCCGCAAAATGGGCCCGGCTGCACCAGCCAGCCCACCGCGAAGAAAGCCAGCGTCGATCTGCGCGAAATTATCACGGGCTACTTCTTTCGCTTGCCCATGTCCTGCGCGAATACGGACTTTGCCTTTTCCGGTACTATTTATCCAGGTACCTACCGCGCCACCGTCCAAGACCTGACCTACTCCGGCCCCCCCTTGAGCAATTTGCCCACGCAGTCCTATGTTGCCGTGGACCGCTTAGTCCTGCCTTAGAACGTGGCCGCGCAATCATAGGAAGTAGCCCGATTGGCGTGGCGCCGCTCAAAGCAGCCTACTTGGCAGCTCGGGCGACGCCACGCAATTCAGAGGCGCCTAAGCGGGCAGGCGCCTTCTTCTAGTTTCGGCGCCACAGTCGGTAATCAGTTGCCAGCCATAAATCAGTAGTGCTCGAGCCGGCGATTGAAACAATCGCTCCGGGGCCGGTTGTATTGATCCAGTTGCGCCCATTCCAGTGAAATAGCCGCGAATTGGAGGAAAGCCACACATCGTTGGCGCTACTGCCCCATAGCGCGGACCCGCTAAGTGCACCGATGCCCGGTTCATAATACGGCGCCCAGGCGGTGCCATTCCAGTGCATTAGCCCCTGCCCGCCAGTGGCCCAGACATCATTGCTGCTACTTCCCCATATCGTAGCAAATTGCCCCGCACTGTCCGTGACCTGCGTCCAGACGGATCCATTCCAGTGCCAAAGGTAGGAACCCGCTACCCAGACATCCGTGTCACTGCTTCCCCAAATCGCAGCACTGGAGCTGTCGACAGTGCCAGCCTCGCTCCATGACATCCCATTAAAGTGGTAGACGTCTCCGTACCTGTCTATCGTCCAGATGCTGTTTGCGTTTAGCCCCCACACCGCGACTGTGGGGTAGCTGCCCACATTGACTTTGGATAAGCTTGTTCCATTCCAGCGCCAAAGCGCGCCATAGTCCCCCGCGATCCAAACATTGCTGGGGTCACTGCCCCATACGCCGACCAGATTTACACCAGCCGTCGGAATCGAAGTGATTTGCCGCCAACTTGTCCCATTAAAGTGTAAGACCGTACTACTGCTACCAACTGCCCAGACATCACTGGGGGCGACCTGAAACGTCGCTTTTATGGGGTACGTAGAGCGATAACTGTCCTGGCGAAAGACGGTGTTATCCCACTGTACCAAGTTGCCATTATTGCCAACGCCCCATGCCATGTTTCCGCTGCTCCACAAGCCATTGAGCGATGAGAAATTAACTCCGGCGGGTACCCAGTAAGCTCCATTCCAAGTCAGAACGCTGCCCTGACCAACTGCCCAAACGGTGCTTGCGCTGATGCCAAAGACATCGGTCAGAAGCGAGCTACCTGTGCTGTAATTGCTCCAGCGGGTGCCATCCCAATGCAAGATGGCACCGCCGACGGCCCAGACATCGTTGGCAGCGCTGCCCCACAGGCTAATAAGCGGTGTGGTGACGTTGCTTTGGAACTGCGTCCAGTTTGTGCCGTTAAAGTGCAAAATCAGGCCCCATTCTCCGACGGCCCAGGCATCGTTAGTGCTGCTACTAAAGACACCATGCAGACGGTTCGTCACGCCGCTATAGACAGAGCTCCAAGCCGTGCCGTTCCAGCGCAGAATGATGCCGTTTTGACCGACGGCCCAGGCATCGCTGGCGCTGTTGCCGTAGACAGCATTTAGCGCACTGCCGGTCGGGCTTGCCTGCCGTGTCCAGACTGTACCATTCCAACGCAAAATCGCGCCTCCGTCGCCTACAGCCCAAACATTGTTGCTGCCGCTGCCCCAGATTCCGTGCAAGTCCTCATTGACCAATCCGCTTGGCAACATGGCCCAGGCCGTCCCATTCCAGTGCAGAACGGTTCCGGCCGCGCCGACCATCCACAAATCGCTTGGCGAGGTTCCCCAAGTTCGATACAGGTTCGGTGCATTACTCGTCGATCCCGCCCACGTCGGGCAAATTTGTCCTTGGTCGCATGGTGCTAGGCCCTGAGATTTTTCCATCGGGACCATGGAAGCAGCCGATGGCGCTCCGCTTCCCTTTTTCGCATTGTCAGCGTCGTCAAATACGGCATCCGATTGGTTTGTACTCATGCACCCAGCAGCGCAAAAAAGTGCAGCCGCAATGGCGAAAAATCGCCAAAAATTCCGTGGACATATCATCACGATGTGCTCCTTTTTAAGGCTCAGGTTTCTATACCTGATAAAGAGAGCTATCAGTGAAATTTCTGCACCCTTTCCAAAAGGGCCAACCTTGCGCAGGGCGCGCGATGCGATCGGCACAGTCTGCACTTCCCTCGTTGTAGTGATTTGCGATACCATTAGGGATTGGGCCTGGACTTGGTAAATCGATAGCAGGAGACGGCACATGTCCTCCTTTAGCAAGCTGACCACCTCGACTTGTGCAACAGCCGGCATCGCGGTAAGTTCCGACTTTTCGGAATTCAGTGGACAAAGCCTCTGCGAGGGGCGCTTCTTGGTCGAAGCCCAGCTTGGCCGCGGAGCGCAAGGTGCCGTGTTTCGTGTGCGGCGGAGCAGCCAGTCTGGGGCCAGCGATTCTTCCCTGCCCCGTACTGAGCCCGATCGTTATGTGCCGCGACCGCAACAGACTCCTAGCGTGGCGGCCATGAAGGTCCTATTTCCTGATTCCAGTCGACCCCAGTTGACCGAGCGCTTTCTGGCTGAGTATCGCGTGGCCGCCCGTCTGAATACCGGATCTTTTGTTCGTTCCTATGAGCTATTTGAAGAGAATTCTTTGCTTTTTTACACCATGGACTTGATGGCTGGGGGAAGCCTGGCCGCGGCCATCGATGCCCCGATGCCCGCCGCTGTCGCCGTCGGTTTGGCGCTTGATGTTCTAGAAGGTCTGGATGCACTGCACAGCCAGGGAATCGTCCATCGCGATATCAAACACCAAAACCGTCCGGCTCGCTTTTCTTGCGAAAAATCATCAGCATAGAAAGCGTGGGGAGGGATTCGGTACAGATCCAGTAGGGAATTGCGCCAAATGGAACTTGTGCGGCCCTAAGGTGTCTGTGAATCCAGCGGCGTTTTGAAACGAGCTGCTAGAGGGGCTGTTCATGCGCATTTATGAAGTACGGTTTCAACCTACATTGCTAATGGCATTTTCCATTCTCTTTTGGGCCTGCGGCGACTGGCAACCATTTCCAGTTCGTGAAAAAAGGATAGCTGCTGCAGCCGATGCAGAGCTCGCTCCGAAACAAATTCAAGAGCGGCTCTTGGCTGGCGCCGAACTGGCCCGTGTCAAGATTGCCACGCGAGCACAAGACAAGACGCTGGCGCCGTACTTTTTTGTCGATGACGACAGTGCAGTGGATGCGCTGCCGCTAAAAAGTACTCATGCCGAAGTCCGTATCATGGGCGCCATCGCTGATGTTCAAGTGAGGCAGACTTACAGAAACCAAGGCCCAAAAGCCATCGAAGCCATCTACATCTTTCCAGCTTCGACACGCGCTGCCGTACATGCCCTGAAGATGACCATCGGCAAGCGAGTCATTGAAGCGCAAATCCGCGAACGCGATGCAGCCCGCCGCGAATACGACACCGCGCGGCGCCAAGGAAAAATCGCGTCGCTTTTGGAACAGCAGCGCCCCAACGTGTTTCAAATGAACGTCGCCAACATTCAGCCAGGCGATGAGATTCAGGTGGAGCTGCGCTACGCTGAACTGATAGTTCCGGAGCACCATATTTATGAGTTCGTATATCCTACGACAGTCGGTCCGCGCTATTCGAACAAACCGGAAAACCAAGCCAAGCCTGAAGATCGATTCATAAGTTCTCCGAATTTGCCGGCAGGAGCCGACGCGGCGCATAGCTTCGCGCTGGACGCCATCATTAGCGGTGGCGTGCCCATCTCGGCCATTGCCGTGCCCAGCCATCCCACGGCGCAAATTGCGCAGCACTTGGCCGCCACCGCGCAGATCAAGCTGCCGCCAAGTAGCGACACCGGCAACCGCGACTTTGTCATGCGCTATGTACTAGAAGGCCCAAGCATCGAAAGCGGAATTTTGCTGGAAACAGGGGAAAAGGAAAACCACTTCCTGCTCATGATGGAGCCACCGGCGCGCATCGAAGCCAAGGGCGTTTTGCCCCGCGAATACATTTTTGTCGTCGATGTATCGGGCTCCATGGCGGGCTTTCCACTAGAGACTAGCAAGCAACTGATGCAGCGCCTCTTTTTGGGACTTCGGCCGCAGGACCAGTTTAATATCATGAGCTTTTCCGGTGGCAATGTTCTGCTTTCGCCAAGCTCTTTGCCGGCTACCTCGGACAACGTGAAGCAGGCCATGGAATTTACGCAGTCCTGGATCGGTGCTGGCGGCACAGAGCTTTTGCCAGCGCTGCGCAAAGCGATGACTTTGCCGCGCCAAAAGGGCATGTCACGTACCATTGTGGTGATTACCGATGGCTTTATTAGTGTCGAACAAGAAACATTTGCGCTAATTCGCGATTCTCTAAGCGATACGAACGTTTTTGCCTTTGGCATCGGCAGTTCGGTCAATCGTTTCCTGATCGAAGGAATGGCGCGGGCCGGACAGGCCGAGCCGTTCATCATCTTGAATGAAAAAGACGCTGAGGAAAAAGCGGCCGCTTTTCAGTCTTATATCAATTCACCGATCTTGCAGGGCGTACGCGCCCGCTTTGCGGGTCTGGATGTCTATGACGTAGAACCAGCCGTATTGCCGGATTTGTTTTCCGAAAAACCCATCGTCGTACAGGGCAAGTACCGCGGCACACCGCAAGGACAAGTGATTATAAGCGGTCGCTCGGCAACCGGACGGTTCGAACAGACGATCGAAATCGCCAAGGCGGCACGTCCGTCTTCAGGAACCGTGCTCAGTACGCTGTGGGCGCGCAAAAGAATCGAGCGACTTTCTGATTGGGAACGTGTCGGCCATTCCAGCGCGCAAAAAGCAGACATCTTAGCGCTGGGCTTGCAGTATCACCTGATGACCGCCTACACGTCCTTTATTGCCGTCGATAGCGCCGCACAAGCCGAAAGCAGGGCGAGCGTTACCGTGCACCAGCCGTCGCCTATGCCGGCCGGCGTCAGCAATTTCGCCATTTCTGCCAGTGCACTAGGTCGTGACGCGGAAGACTCAATGGGCGGTTTGGTTGGAACGGAAGTCGGAGAAGCTTACGGCAGCGGATTCGGAATCGTCGGCAGCGGCAGTGGCGGCGGTGGCGGCGTTACAGAGACATTCGGCATGGGTTCTCTTGGTAGGGGCAGTGTCGGTCTATATGGCGCCTCCGCCGGCAAGCTGCGCGGCCGTAGTAGCGGGGCCCCCGTGGTAAATCCAGGCATTCCTACGATCCACGGGATAATGGCCCCATTGACCATCCTGCGTATCATCCGTCGGCATATTAATGAACTGAGGTTCTGCTACGAGTCTGAACTAACTCGCAAACCGACTTTGCAGGGTCGCGTCGTCCTTCAGTTCACCATTGCGATGACTGGCGCTGTAAGCATCAGCTTCGTAGAATCCTCGACGATGGCCAGTCCGCCCACCGAGCAGTGCATGGCCAACGCCGTTCGCCGTTGGGAATTTCCCAAGCCCAGCCTCGGCATCGTTTCCGTCAGCATCCCCTTTGTCCTAAAGTCAGACGCTGCCAACTAAAAGGTCGGCAGAAACGGATTCCTACTCTACGTTGAAACGCAGAGTACCAACTAGCTCGAGGTAGGCGATAAGAAGTCCGGGGCGAGATTCGACCCCAAGTGGTCGCACCTCACTAAGCTGAGACGACAGCCGCAGCGATTTGATATTGAGCAGGCCCGCCGCGCCGCCCATCTGCTGCTGCCACATCGAGCGATTCACTTCGAGGTCGCCCGAGAGCCGTCTCTGCACCTGGGCCAGCTTGTCGGTGATGTCTAGACGAAGCTGCGGACGCAACTTGCTTGCCAGATCTCCGTCAAAAAGCTGCATCACATCGATCTTAAGCTCTTCAAGGCGCGAGTTCGATTCGGCAGCGATGCGCAAATCGGGAATGCTCAAGATGAAACGGCCCCCTTCTGATTGCACCCGCGGCGTCCCCCAAAGGTAAAGCGCGCCGTTATAGGCACCGTTCATCTCAAGCCGAACCATCGTCTGGCCGCTGGCGTCGCCGAGCACCGCATCGCTTACTACTACTTGATAGCGACCGCTGCCAAAGTGCTTGTTTCGCGTTGCCGCAACTAGCGGGGGCTGTAGCTCCGCTGCTGGGATGGCCAGCGCTACCTGCACGCGTGACGGCCCAACGATAGATGCCTCGCGCACGGCAAGCTCGCGCGGCGCTGCCGCTGGCTTTATTGGACATTCACCCAGGGAAAGTCGCGGCGCCACATCCAGGCCCAAGCGAATCGCCGCCGCGCTGCCCCCGTCTATGGGCGCCAAAACCAACCCCGCCGGAT
>CAYWPR010000064.1:0-36569 GCA_964460115.1 uncultured Myxococcales bacterium | reverse complement strand
AGGGACTTGACCGGCTGCATGGCAGCGGCATCGTCCATCGCGATATCAAGCATCATAACATCTCATCCGTCGAGATTCAGGTGGCCGATTTCCCCAAGTCGTCTGAGATTGCGGGGAAATGGTCAAAGGCTGCAGGTCTATACTCCTCTTGATGGACCCGCCCCACGGTTCGGAGGTGGTCTTCACGGCGGTACATCTTTCGTAGCAGCCGACGCTTGGGACGCTGAGCCGCGAGCATTTTGCTTGGCTGGCATGGCGTCGGTCTGCTGAGACAGCGGAACCGGTTGAATCTGCCACATCTGCGAGAAACGTACGCAGATGTGTTCGGCGCTGACCGGTGATCTCCGCATAATAAGTCTCTACATATGCTAGCCGCAGTGAGTATAACGTAAAGTGATGTCCGCTGACGATGCATTGAAGAGTGGCGCTGGCGAATGCGCTTCTGATTCCTCTATCCACCAGACTCCCGAAGAAACAGCAGCACTTCTGCATTCATTGAGTGCAGAGGTACTACACGAGATTGCCCATACGCTGAACTTTCTGCACTATCTGGACGGGCAAGTTTTGCATGCAGTGGCAACTCCTGAAATGTTAGGATTCGTGCGCAAGGAGATCTCCAGAATCGAAGGTTTGGCCAGAAACCTGCGTCAGTTTAAGTTGCCACTCGCTCCTCTTTCCGAGGTTTCCTTGGCCGCCTGCATTGAGCAGGCCGTCGCGAACATGCGGTCAACGGCGAGTGCCCGCGGCATTCAACTAGCTATTACAGGGGATGCGGCGCTTACCGCTCAAGCCCATCCATTGTTTTTCACGCTAGCGTTGCAAAATCTGATCCTGCAGTCTGTTGAATCCTCTCCAGCAGGGGATACCGTACGCATTGATACCTATCCAGTGAATGCTTCCGGACCCATCCGCATTGAGATCTCGGCGGGCGGCTCACCGATTTCGGCGGAGCAACGGGTCCATCTGTTTAACTTGTGGACCATGGGAAGTCTGGAATTGCCAGCTCTTCGTCGGGTCATTGCCTTTCGGCTGCTTCGTCATATCGGCTGGACAGTTCGTTATGAGTACGTCGAATCTCGCAATATCTTCCAAGTCAGTGCCTTGCCGCATGATAATGGGTCTGAATGCGTCTACTTATCGTCGATGATCAGATAGCGGCACGAAGGACTCTGGCGCGTTGTCTGAGCCGCCTTGAAGGCGTCGAAATGCATGAAGCTGCGAACCTTCCAAGTGCACGACAGATGCTGTCGCAGCATCGCATTGATGTGGCGCTGATTGATCTGCGCTTGGACGAATGGGATCCGACAAACCGTGATGGATTGACCCTGGTGCGCGAACTGCGCGACGCAGGTAGTGCGGTGCCTATCGTCGTAACGGTCTCTAGTGAGATGTCTGAAATCCGCAATGCCATGCGTTCCGGAGCCTATACATACATTCTGAAGGATGAGCTTTGCGAGGAACTGGTTTTGCCCGTGCTGGGCGAACTGCAAAGCCGGCATGCCCTTGAACGTGAGGTGCTGCATCTACATGGACTCGTGGGTACATCCCCGCCCATGGAACGGCTGCGTCAACAGATCAAAAAAGTCGCCGCGGTGGACGCAGCGGCCTTGGCGCTTGGCCCAACTGGTTCGGGAAAAGAGCTTGTGGCGCGTGCCATCCATGCCCTAAGTCCGCGGCGCGAGCAGCCTTTGGTGGCAATAAATTGCGGAGCCTTCACAGAGTCTCTTGTCGAGTCACAACTTTTCGGCCATGAAAAGGGCTACTTTACCGGCGCGGACAAGGCACGGGACGGCTATTTGGCAGAAGTTCGTCGCGGAACCTTACTGCTCGATGAAATCGCTGAGCTGCCTCAGGGGCTACAGAGCAAGCTTCTGCGCGTGCTAGAGAATCGAGTCTATCGCGTTTTGGGCGGTTCCAGCGACAGCCGCTTCGAGGGACGTATCCTTGCCGCCACGCACGTAGATTTGGCAAGCCGAGTGGCGGATTCTCGCTTTCGCGTAGACCTATACTACCGACTGGAAGTCCTGACGGTACAGGTTCCCTCGCTGGATGAGCGAAAAGAGGATATCCCAGCGCTCGTAGAACATTTTGCTCAAGAATCTTCTCGGCGCTTGCGCTTCAGCGACGAAGCATTGACTGCGCTAACCCTCCTGGAATGGCCCGGAAATGTTCGTCAGCTTCGAAACTTGATTCACCGCCTGATGGTCTTTGTCGAAAAAGATCCGATTCGCGAAGCGGACGTAGAACGGTATCGGACAGCGGTCCGAAGCGGCGAAGATCTACGCCGATCGAGCGAGTTGAAGAAGGGAACTCGAATGATTGGCGATAAACTACTACATGGTGTCTCCCCTCGACGAACACGAAAAGAGAATGCCTTGCACTTGGCGCAAAATCAGATCCGCATTCTGGAAGCGGAGGGCGCCAGCCAGGATGACATTTGTGCGATCATGGGAATCGCCCGAGCGACGCTCTTTCGCATAAAAGGCGGACAGGAATAGTGTACGGAAGAACCGCTGCGGTGCTGTTGCTGCAACCGAATCAGTTCCTGCATGCTCGCCTGTCTCATTCCTGACGGAACACGCTCTGTTTTGACTGAAACAAAGATCCGCGCGCCACGGGCGGACGCAACTCGTAACCGCGATCAGTTGCTCGCGGTGGCGACCCGCGTGTTCGCGTCGGCTGACACCGAGCCGTCGATGCGTGCGATCGCCCGCGAGGCCGGGGTCGGCATCGCCACGCTCTACCGGCATTTCCCCACCAAAAAGTCGCTGGTCGATGCGCTCTACCGAAGCCAGGTCGTGCGGCTGACGACCGGCGCCCGCGAGCTGCTTAACCAGCCGCCGCCGGCCGCGGCGCTGCGGCGCTTTATGGACCTGTTCGGCGACTGGATCGCGACCAAGAACGGCATGCTGGGCACACTGCTGGCGATGATCGAGGCCGGCGAGATCGCCCACGCCGAGACTCGAACCGAGCTTTTAGCGGCCATCACCACAATTCTTCACGCCGGCCGTGCAGCTTCCGACCTTCGCCAAGACGTCACCGCCGAAGACATCGCCGCGAGTCTTATCGGCATCTTCACGGTGGCCCCGAGGCCCCAGCAAGAAGTTCGCCAGTCGCCTGCTTGACCTCATGGATGGACTACGGACCAAAGGCCGCCGGTAACGGCAACGCTGCTGCCTATCAACTTTATGTACGATCTTTTCCGCGGTCAGTCCGCGTGTAGGCTCGTGCGGTGACCGCCGGCCCCGCGCATATCAGCGTTACCGCCAAGGTGTCAGCCTATTATCGCAAGTTCTCGGACATCGCGTTCGCTGCTGAAGTCGCGATGCAGATCGGTGCCGACGAAGCGTTCGCGAAGATCGTGCGAGCTCACGAACTAGAGCCCGACAAGCTTACGTTCTACGCTCCGATGTTCGAGGCGAGGACAGCGACGCAACATGCACGTGCATGTCGGCGAGGCCGGGCATGAGGTGGCGGCCCTTGCCATCGATGCGGAGGGCGCCGTCGGGGACGGTAACGGCGGCGGCGGGCCCATGGCAATGATGCGATCACCCTGAATAAGGACCGTCTGTCCTCCAGCAATTTCGCATCGTGCACCATCCGTTTGCTGCAATCTGAAATGCCTTTATAGCTCACTCCCTAGGGGTAATCAGACAACGCCGAGCAGCGACATGAACGGTTCTGAAATGCGCGCAGGGATGTCAGCGACATGCCCGGCCAATGGCTGTCACATAGCGATTGAACCACTTGTGGCTTTCAGCAAGATAAAGCGATCCGTAGCGAGGTATCACGAACGGCGACTTGTTCCTGTGCAGAAAGAGCAGATAGGTAGAGCCCGCTTTAAGGCTGATTGGGCACCGCGCGTACGCTTCGACGTTCTGTTTGGTGACCGCCTCGATCACCGCCCCCTCACGGAGCTGGCCCTTCAGCGGCTTGACCACTGTCCCAATTGCACGAAACGGGGGGGCATACCGCCACGCGGGCTCAAGCGGCTCCAGCACGTCAATCTTGACGACCGCGACGGTCGCATAGGCTTGCAGCTCCTCTAGAGGAAAGCGCACTGGGTATTTAAGATCTCTGCACATCGCTTCGTTCCCTGCTCGTTACGGAGTTTATCTCAACTGGAGGATGCCAAGGATCGAGTCGACCCTGAAGGAAAAGGAAGTCCTTGCGACTGCGCAGAACAATGGCGTGCAGGCAACGGCCCACGAGCACGACATCGCTGCGGGCAAGAGGAGCGGGTACTGGCTGGGCTGACGCAAAAAAGCTGAAAAAACCGCGTACAGCTTGGCTTCGTTTGGCGTCTTTTAAGTTAAGCACGCAAAAAAGGCCGCTACTTGTCGACAGACTAGATCCAAAGGGCAAAAGCAGGCGGCGTTGAGATCACGAAACGGTTTACCGAATGATCAACACGAGCGAAATTCGAGAAAAGATTCAGCGCGCACATCGCGAGGCAGGAAGCAGTCCATGGCTTTATGGCTACGATGTCGTCGGCATTCAGGATTTCATTGTCGCAAGAGGTCGCCCCATCGCGATGCGAGGAGCGAGCCAGATCCTGATCGACTTTGACGACGAAAGCGGCATGAACATTTTCTCAAAGGGTGGTCGCGGCATTGGGCTGACTGCTGGTGACGAAATTGCTGTACAGAAACGGTGCGATGCGTTGACCGATAAGTATCGTGCCAAGGGCGGCATCCTTGCCACAGCAGCGGTACCCTATAGGCCCGATAAGGTCGGCGAGTGTTTGGCTTGGCTGCGCGCCAAGCTAGAGCTTGCCAAGGATGCCGCAGGCCCTTCCTGCGACCCTCTACCTATAAATAAGCAGAGTCAATGCGCAACCTGCTTTCGGCATTTAGCAGTTCGTACCGTGCAGCGAGAGGAGGATGCCACATCTCAAGAGCAGATCTGCGAGCGCTGTTACGCCGCTGTCGAGCGCGGACGAGCCATCCCAGATAAACAGATGAGCAGATCGCTTATGGGTTTGTCGAAGAGCGAGATCATCGCTGCCGTATCTGCGGATGGAAATGGGATGGGAGGATTTTTCGACTCGCTTGGCAGCTTGGAGCAGCTTGCGGCGGCTAGCGAAGCGGTCTCCAAGATTTTTAGCGATGCGCACAATGCAGCGATGACAAAGTTGCGTCAATTTGCGGTTCCATTGGTAACCGGTGGCGACGATATTCGCGCATTTTTGGCCATCGAAGACTTACTAGCTTATGTCGAAACGTTGACTCGTTCAGTGGAAGCTGCCGCCGAACGTGCCGGCAATCTTGGAGGGATTTTGTCAACGGTCTCCGCAGAACGTCTGCGACAGCTTGGCGTTGGCGTAGGCGCCGTAGTCGCTCGGGCTGATTTTCCGGCAGCCATGCTGATGGATTATGCGCATCAGCTTGAGGATTCCGCCAAGTTGATCTGCCGACCGGATCATAAATCGAACAGGACCCGCCAAGCGCGGTCAGCGTTCGATTTCGAAGTCCTGACTTCGGCGAACGCCTTCTCCGAAGGTAGGCCAAAACGAACAGATTTCGACGGCCGACCGTTCGCAATGGACACGACCTGGGATAAAGCGCTGCAAATTGCCAGGGCCCTTAAAGAGATCCCATCCGCTCAGCTCGGCATTCTTTCTGAAGAGCGCAATATGTCACAGCCCGAATTCCTGAATTTATTTCGTTATCAGGTAGCACGCTCCAGCCAATGGCAGGGCTTTTACGCTGCTTGCAACCCTGAATGGCGCGATGTCGCGATTCTTGACCAGTATCGCCCTCGAACAGGTCATCTGGCGCTCCGTCGCATTTTGGACAAATAACCATGCATCGCTTCCAGCTTACTCTACAGTTTCCCGCAGGGGGCGTCTTGATTGGCGGATACTCCGCGGGGTCAGGCGACTCGCATGCGATTCATGCCCAGGACAAAAACGGCGTGCCCATCATTCCTGCAACAGCCATCCGCGGTGCACTCCGTGAGACCTTGGAAGCGCTGTTGCGCGGCGCTGGCGAGGAGGCTTGCAGCGGCGGTAACGGATTGCGTCCCAAACAGGTAGCCCCGTCTCCTGTCCCCTGTATCTTGGATCATGGCAACCGCTGTAACGCCTGCCAGCTATTCGGTACGCAGCGGGCAGCAATTGAATCAAAAGATCGTGCCTTCTCTGAACTGATTCTTGGCGAAGCTAGACCCGTGCCAGGTAGCCAAGTGCAGTGGAGCCTACGCCCAGGCGTTTGCATTTCCCGACAAAACCGAAGTGCGGAAGATAAGCTCTTATTCGTACAGAAGGTGGTCGCTGGTGGCGGTACTGAGTTCGTAGCCGAAGGGCACTTACTCACCGATCAGTTAAAAAATCGCTTGGACGCTGCGGTAAAGAGCACCACGCATATTGGCGCTGGACGTAGCCGCGGATTAGCCCGCGTAGTAATGAAGCTCGACTGGGTAGAGGCTTCCGCGGCCGAACTTCCTGCCTGGCCCCAGTCAGGGGATGTCCGCATTCGTGTAACGCTCACGGCTCAAGCCTCAATCGGCGTGCCTGTGGTTGAAGGCAATCATCGCGAGACCCGGCACGAGTTTCCCGGCGCAGCATTGCGCGGTGCCATTGGGTTCGCACTGGCTGGAAGCCTCCCCGATCCAAGTGATGAGTCGTTTCAATCGCTTGTTGCCGAAAATGGTGCGCAGTTTGGCTTTCTATATCCCGCGTCTTCCGACCCCAATGTAGCAAGCGGCCCCCTACCGCTGACCGCTGCAGCGTGCAAGTACTACAAAGAACAGCATGGGATCATCGATACGCTTCTGGATCGTCTGGCGATAGCGCATATTCAAGAACCAGCACAGGCCGAGCGGGTCAAAAAATCGCGTCTTCAAAATTGTACCTGCAATGGGCCCCTACATTCCCTAGGGGGAGCGCGCGGTGGAGCTGAGAGGCTCGAAACCCGTACGGTTACCCGTGTAGCGATTGATCGCACGCATGCGTCAGCCCGCGATCAATCACTTTTCTCATTAACCATGATTGAGCCTGGCGTTGTTTTTGAAGGAACGATTCGAAATATTCCAGAATTGGGACGAAAGCGGCTGAAAGAAGCGCTGTCCTTGCCCCTGTTCTTGGGTCGAGGACGCTCTGCGGGCTACGGACGAGTTCGTATAGAAGTCATGGAACCGTCACCGATAGAATCGATTGAGGTGCGAGGTCAAAAATTTGATCAGGCACTGCGGCAGCGGTTGCTTCAAGATCAACTTCCTGTTCATCACATCGGCCACCTTGTGCCAATTACATTGCTCTCTCCGCTTCTGACTGATCAAGGACCAGAGAAGGATGATGGGGCAAACACACTGGTTCAAGCCCTACAGGCGACAAGCTGCTATCTACGGGCCAGGCGATTCTCACGCGAAGGTGGCTGGGATCAGCGAGCCGGACAGATGCAGGGGGCCCTAGGCACGGCGGCTGGCGGTATCTTCGTAATCGATTTGGGACCCCAGCGTGCCTGGCGCGACGTACTACCGCTTTTGCTGAACTTAGAACAGCAAGGAGTTGGAAATCGACGGCATCAGGGCTATGGACGCGTGATGTGCTTCGATCCCTTCATTCTATCTCGAACGTTTACGAGGAGAACCATGACAAGCTCTTCCGACGACTTACGCGACAAGCGAAAAGATCTAGTGAAAGCAGCCGAGGATGTTATCGAGTCCATTTTTATGGCCCCAGGAAAGAAGTTGGCTCTGAAGAAAACTCAATTGAACCATCTCGTCGCCATATGTGGCGAAGCAGCATGTGTAGAAGAAATCGAGAATTATCTCCGCTATCAAGCAGGCAGAGGAGCTGACAAAACAGGCTGGGATCTGACGCTGGTCAAAAACGTTATCGGTGGAATTACCAATATAAGCGCAGACCTCAGTGATCAACAAAAGCTCAATTCTTGGCGACTGTATGCGGTCTACATGACGCGGGCTTTTACCTATCAAGACGCGCGCAAGCAACCCAACCCAAATTCAGCATCAGGGCGTGCTTCTAGCCATAGCCATCACCATCCAAGGCGTCCAGGGCGATGACGGCTCTTATCGATGACTTTCATAAACTGGAACAGCGAATCTGTCTGTCTGGATTTCTGAAAGCCCGCACAGCCCTGCGCATTGGTAGTGGCGGCAGCGGAGAATTGGATGCAGTAGATTTGCCGGTACTGCGAGATAGGCAAGGGTATCCGCTTATTCCGGGCAGTAGCCTCAAAGGGGTATTGCGCTCGACAATTGAGGCGCTTATCCGAGGATCCACCCTGAATTCGGAAACGGGTGTATGGACTTGCGATCCACTGACAGAAGGAAAAGCCGGAGGCCCCAAAGCCTGTGGCTACCACGAAAAGGGCAATCGTGCACGAGTCAACACGGATGAGCACTGCGCCGTCTGTCGTCTGTTTGGCTCACACGTCATCGCTAGCCATGTACGCTTCAGTGACGCTCTCATCCCAACAGAGGATCGCAACGGTCGGGCACCCGTTGAAATCCGAGATGGGGTCGCTATCGATCGAGATCGTCGGATTGCCGCCGATAAAAAGCTGTACAACTTCGAAGTCATCGCACCCGGAACTCGCTTCGCTTTGGAGGTATTCGTCGAAAATCCTCAGCCCTGGTTGATGGGGCTCCTAGTGATTGGTTTCGAGCAGATTGCCGAAGGATTCAGCGCGCTTGGAGGGTTTACGTCGCGTGGGTTAGGCCGCATGGAAGTTCATTGGTCTGAAATGAGGCAGAGTACGGCGCGGGAATTACTCAATGGACAGAGCCCTGTGAAGCTCGACGAGCAAGCTATGCAGGTAAAATTTGCGGAATGGCGAGAAGCCCTAGCTCGGCAGTCTGGTTCGAGAGGAGACTGTCATGTTTAAGAAAAGCTACAACCGTGCTGTTTTGCATATCCGTGTCGAGACGCTAACGCCGCTTCGCATTGGTGCCGGTGATGCAGGACTTCATCCGACCGCAGCGAGCCTGGCGTGCGTTCGCACGCGGCATGCGCGTTATGGCACTACGGTGTTTATTCCTGGCTCTAGCCTGAAGGGTGTATTGCGCTCCGCTGCTGAAACAGCTGTACGGGGGCGCAAATTTGGTGAGGGGATTTCAGGCGCCTGTGATCCCCTCCATGAAGAGATGAGCTGTGGCAAACTGAAACAGCAAGACGATAACTCCTCCGCAGATCGGAAGTCCATCCTCTCTCACGATGTATATCGACAGCAGTGCCTGGCTTGTCGCCTCTTCGGTTCGCTAAGACTCAAAGGCCGCACGGGAGTACGGGACCTCTTTCCTTGGACTGAGGCAGAGAGCGCGGCGCCTGAAATTCGCCCGAACGGCGACAATTCCCTGCGCGCCAACCAAATTGAAATTCGCTACGGGATCTCCATTGATCGCATTCTGGGTTCCGTAAAACATGGCCCCTTCGACCAAGAGCTTGTACCGGCAGGGATCTCCTTTTTTGGCGATATCTCTTTGGAAAACTACCAGGCCTGGCAGCTTGGGCTTTTGGTGCAGGCTTTTTCGGAAGTTAATGACGGCTTTGCGCAGCTTGGCTCTAGCAAAAGCCGGGGTTTGGGGGTCGTGCGTGTAGATGTCGATTCCATTCTTCACGAGCAAGCGTTGACGGAGAATGTGAAACCAGTGGGTGTGGGTTTGCTGGCAAGTCAGCGGGAGCAAGAAGACTATGGACTATTCCGGGATAACGAATTGGCGGATTTACCAGGAAAGATTCATGGATTGAGCCGTCGCTTTTCGATTGTAGACGATGCCAGCATTCGCACCTGGCTTGACAGCGGTCTGCAGGCACTCGGAGGGTTACAATGAGCGCCGGCTATCTCTTCGTTCCGTTGCCAGAACGAGTTAATCGCAGCGAACGGCCGGCTGCAGTCTTTGATCGTCAAATCCCGGGCACATTCTCCGGTTCTGTGGATGTTCGTTTTATCAGCGAGCAGCCTATTCATGTCGGTTCCGGATTCAAGGTGCTGCAAAACGGCAAGGCCGTGCGCAGCGCTGTGCGAATCCGTGGCGGACCTGGGCTGCCGGGATCCTCCGTGAAGGGAATGATACGCAGTAGGTATGAGGCAATGACCTATAGCTGCGTCGCAAAACCAAAGGGCTATGAAAAAGAAAAACTAGCAGTGAAGTCCTCAACGGGGATCACCCACGCAAAGCTGAAGCCGGGCCTGCTAGAACATCTTGTTTTTGAGCAGTGCGAGGCCGGCGGGTCACACAGATGTCCAGCTTGCGCGCTGTTTGGTTGCATGTCGCACCGCAGCCATGTTTCGGTTTTCGATTTTTCCGCAGATGAGGAGGTGCCATTTGCCACCCTGCGGATGCCGGAGCAGTTTTCTCCAAACCTCCACCACATTGGCCAATGCAGACCCATCCCCGAAAATAGTTTCAAGCTCGGAGCGACAGAGATCTTCGAAGTAACGAGCCTCTTCGGGCGTAAGTTTGCCCTAGGCCAGGGACCACTTGCCGACAATCCCGTCTATCAGCCGGTGGAAGCGATTCCTCAAGGTACCGTGCTACGAGGGCAGATTCGCTTCATCAATATCTTAGCCGCCGAGCTTGGCGGTCTTCTTACTGCGCTGGGCAAAGAACCGCCGAGCAAACTCAAGATCGGCGGGGGCAAAGCCCACGGGTTCGGCCGTCTACGTTTGCTGACTGCTGGTTTTTACCTCCACGGGAGGCCAGAGCCTGTCGAGGCAGCGCGAGTTGGACAGTGGCGCGAAGCCTTTGTGAATGATCTTGAGAATCGCTTCGTCCTCGGTGAACAGGAACTCATCCGCATCCATCAGGAAAATTGCTAGCAATGGGACTGAACAAAACTGAGTTTGCCAAGATCCATGTTGCAGCGAAATCCTTCGCAACAAAGAACCATCAACAATACATGGCCGAAGCCATCAACTGCATTCGTTGCACCAAGGATCCGTTCGATGCAATAGAACTGCTGCTGGCTTTATATTCCTCCTACGTCAAACGGGGCCAGCCGAAAGACGCTCTTTCTGATGTAGGAAAGTGGTTAGACGACCAGCTTATCGACAATCCGTACATCAGCGAGGAATCCGTCCTCCTGCGACTTGGCTGGCTGCGGCGCCTAGCATGTTTCTATCAGGCAGAGTCAGAAGATCCGGCAAACCGAGCAGATTCAAAGCACAAAAGTGCTCAGAGTCATTCCATCAATGCATCGGCGTCCCAACACAAGTCTCCGGAGCCAGCTGAGTTTGGCAAGTACCTCGACCGGCGACGAAAACGCAGGGCAGAGGGTATAGCCCCTGCACCTGTCCCGAGCCTGGTTCGCCAGCCGGCCCCCTCACCGCCGGAGCGCCTGCCACCTGTGCTTTCTGTGCGCTTTGATAACTTCATCCAAGCCCGTGACGTGAGCAAAACCGCCCGAGATCGGGCCAAAAAAGGCAAGCCCCCCAAAGATGCATTCCTAAATCTTGTCCCCACGGATGAACAGTTCATCCCCTTGGCCAAGAAGTTATACGCTTCCACTGTAAACACAGTTGGTTTCGATACGCTATTTTCCGAGATTGAGAAATGTTCTGGAGGCTCAATACCCTTCTATGCGACTGAAATCGAATCTACGGAAGCGGGCCTGTTTGTACGCAGATTTCTCTTAGAACTTCCCGTTGCAAGCGACACAGAAGAAAAGTAGGAGCCTTCAGACATGTCGATTCCTATATTTACCATTTGGACTTGTCACACAGACATTGGTCCTGCCCATCATATCAAGTTCTTCATTCCAACGGGGCATTGCGAGCCGGATGAGTTTGCTCAAGCCGCGCAAGCTGCACTTCAAAGCTTTGTGGTGCAGCCGGAATATGGAATCATTTTCGATGGCAGAGGGCCGATATGGGGCTACGGCATGTTGGTTGCGCACTCCCGGACGGCGAGCTGGATTGGCTGTCGCGAGCCTCGGTCCGGGTTTGTGATTGTCGCTTCACAGGACGCTAGCATTGCGGTCGGCAACCGCATACCCTGGGGCGACTCCGATCAGAACGGAGTGGTGATCGCAGTTTGTGGTCCACCCCACTCTGGAAAGTCAGTCTTTCTGGCTGCCCTTTATCGGGCGCTACTGATCCGTCGCCCTGCGCAGTTTGTGTTCTTGCAGCGGGCCTGTCCGGATGGCGAAGGAATGTGGTTTGCAGAATCAGAGCCGACCGTCGCGCAAGCGCTGCGCCGAAAAGTACGGTTCGAAGATTCTTTCGTCACAGCCATGCTTCGCGATATTGACGGGCTGGCGCATGCATTTCCGCTTGTACTTGTCGATATGCCTGGCCGCCGCGATGCCATTGCAGAGGCGCTGCTTGACCATGCCAGCCATGGCCTGGTGCTGTCACGCAGTGCCGAGGAATCCGCAGCTTGGAGTGCATTGCTCCGTTCCCGCGGCTGCGAAGTCCTGGCCTTGTTCGATTCACATCAGACTGCGTCAAACATCATATCGTCCTTGGATTTTACAAATCTCCCATTTACCGGACAGCTCGTAGGCTTAGAACGCGGCGGCTCGCTGGATCCTTATCGAGAATTCGTGGAGCTGCTTGCCGACTGGTTGGTGAACAATATCACTCAACTAAAGCCCAGGCTGGCGACGGATCGGCCAACGGCATAAGCTTCAGCTTTGTTATTTCTGACAGGGCCGGCAGCGTCAAATTCGCGCAGGTTGGTTAATTTTGCTGGGTGATCTATCTTTGCGGCCATGGCAGTGAAGGAAGACCTCAGCGTACTCCCGGCACTGGTTCAAGCAGTGCGGGCTGGTGACAAACGGGCACTCAATCAGCTTTTGCAGCGGCTGTGGCCTTGGCTTTCTAAGAAGGTGGGCGTGTATTGGTCGCGCCTAACGCCCCCCATTGGCGTTTCATCGCTGACGCAAGAGACTGCGCTACGACTATCGCGTTCCATCCATCGCATGCGCGACACAAATACGCCGGCCATCAAAGCACTTGTGAATCGAATCATCAAGAACACGGCGGTTAGTGCCCATCGTGCAGCCACGCGTAAGAAACGAGACGCCGGCCATCAGCCGATCGATGACCTTTTGCCTAAGGATTTTGAACGCGCAGATGAGCGCATCGAACGTACAGAACGAGATCGACGAGTCGCCATTGCCATGGGGCGCCTGCCTGCGCGTCAGCGTCAAGCCATACAACTTTTATCCTCTGGAGCTTCCACTGCAGAGATCGCGAAAGCCCTAGGGTGTCGATTAGGCGCCACGCAAATGTTGGTAAAGCGCGCCAAAACCAAACTGGCCAAGTTCCTAAATAAAGAGGATGTTGCCTTACTGGATGATCGTCGCTAGCCGGTAATCGTGGGTCCGCTTGACTTCGTCATAAAGATGCAACGGCCCTGCATTTCGCAGATGGTAGGTGAAAAGCGGCGTCAGGGCCAGTGGGAAGCCAGTAATCAGCTCGATGACCTCGACATTGTAATAAGTCCGACGCAGAAAACGGACAACGCCGACCATCTCGCGCAACACCTGCTGGGCCTGCGCAGGGCTGCTGATATCGCAGGGAATGATTGCGCAATGAATTCGCGATGGCTGTGGCCGCTGGTCATTCCAGCGTTGAATATGGCGCAGAAACTCTTCCTCTCGACCTAATGGCGAAAACGCGAAAAGGAGCGTCGAATGACGCAAGGTGGCGGGGCATTCCATTTTGACAAATTGGGATTTTTCTGGAGTCCAATCGTTCGTCAGATCGAAGTCCTTCGGCTCGGTGGCCCAGATCTGGCCACTCTTCATATTGAAGGTACGAAGCTGCATCGGGCCTTTGATGCCGCTGCTGCGATCCCAGACCTTGCCGATGATGGCTCCAACGCCTAGCGGCGCTTGACCGCAGATATTGATGCGCTCGAGCCCTGGCAGGTTGCTTCGAATTGTGGCCAGCCCAGTCTCGATTTCCCGCCACTCAACTTCTTGCGGAGAGAAATCCTGATCTCCGCAAAGCTCAAGACGCACATGAAGTGCCGGGCACTGCGCCCACACCTCCGGCAGGGCTGCTTCCCAATGAGGGCTGCGGTGACCTAGATAGAGGGTAAGCTCTGTCGTTTCTTGGCTAATTCCGCCGACAGCAAACACGCTGGCGGAATACTTCTCCATAAAGCGTGGATCTTTTTCGGGTTCAAGCCAAAGCACTTTTCGATGTTCAAGAAATTCACGAAAAGATGCCGGCAGCTCGATCTCGTCCGGAGGATCAAGCCAGATCGGCAAAATCCGAACGCCTTCGGAATGCTTCTGCAGCGCCCATTGAACCTCTTGTTCGATCCACTTTCGAGTAACCGAGTCCTTCGTTAGAAATAAAGAAAGCGACTTGCAGGTGCCGTGCGAGATCGCGTCGTGGAGCACCTTCGCCAAAGGCAAGCCCGCTTTGTCTTGCGTGTCATGCTTGTCTATCCATGGCCGAATTCCGAGCGGCGCTACACGCCTAAGGATTGGCCTGACCCGAGCGTCTAGATCGCCACCGTGGTGACATACAAAGGTCCTAATTATCGGCATCGCTGTTCCCTCATCACTACCTAAGACGCCGATGCGCGAATTTTCTCACGCGCGAATTTTCTTATATGCCAAGTTGTTTACGCCAGGCGTTGACATGCACATCGCTGCGCCACTGGTCTTGGCGTTTCATCTCCTCTAACACCTCGCGTGCCTTGGTGCGCAAAAAGACGTCCTGGAAGCCGTGCTTCAGGGACTCCATCAATAGCTCCATAAGCTCGTGGCCCCAAAGCGCCCGCCGCTTATCTTGCGTCCACATAGACCATAGCTCGTCCAGCGCTTGGCGCTGAAGCGGCATATTTTGACGCACCCGTCCAAGCCGAAATTCGGTTCGAATCAGAACCAGCCGAGTCCGATGGCTTTTTGGGTTCTGATGAAGAGCGGCTTCGGCTTGGCCCAACGCGGATTGAGCATGCGCTTCCCTATCTTGCGCATAAGGCAAGGACGCCAGGCGCTCTTCGGTTCGTGCCAACCAAAGGGGTTTTGTGGTCGCTTCCCTGGCTGCGAGGAGCTTCTGCCGAGCCTGTGCCCAGTGTTCTTGCTCTATGAAGAACAGCCCCAAGTGGTAGAGCGCGAAGAAATACACCGCTTCGTCAGGATTGTCCTGGCGAACGCGCCGAGAATCACGCAGATCTCGGGCGCCGTCGTAGAACGTCCCTGCATGGCTAAGTTCACCAAGATGCAGATACATATCTGCCAGACGGGTGGCGCAATTGGCTTGGCTGGTCAGCTTTTGCAGCAAATCGAACTGCTGGTAGGCAGCCAAATAAAGGTCCTTTGATTGATCAAGCTGCCCAAGCTCTCGCGCCAGATCGGCCAGCTTCTGCGTACGCTTTGCCTGCTCGAACGTGCCCGGCGATGCCGAGTCAGCTTTGGAAAGTAGAGCTATCGCCTCGTCAAGAGTCTTCTCGTCAAGCACCTTATCAAAATCTGCAAGACCGGCTTGCTGCGTGGGAAAACTCAGAGATTCGGGCTTGGGAAGAACGGCTATTGCTTCGTCGCGAGTTTTCGCGTCAGGCGCTGCATCAAAATCCGCAAGACCGACTTGCTTCATAGGAAAACTTAAGAATAGAGGCAGCACCAGTGCCACCGCGTATCTTCGCCGCGATGGTGCCGGAAAGTAGTTTCTAGGAAGCCGTTCAAGCTGCTCCGCAACCTCTCGGGCCGTGGGCCGATTTTGCGGAGAGCACTCCAGCATCTGCGCCACCAGCGTGACGAGTTCTTGCGAAATTGCCAAAGATGATGCCGACAAACGCGGCGCCCTTTTTGTCAGACGGTGTCGCGCCAGATCTTCGGACGATGCGCCAGAAAATGGCGGATGCCCAGCAAGTGCCTCGAAAAGGACCAGGCCCAGCGCATAGACATCGGCGCGGCCGTCCACCAACTTCGCGTTTAGCAATTGCTCTGGCGCCGCATAGCCTCGCGTTCCCAGAAATGCACCGCTCTCTGTGCTGTGAGGAATCAGCGAGTGTTCCTCATGCGGCAGCTTAGCGTGCCCAAAGTCGGCCAGTCGTAGCTGCCCGTCGTCCGTAAAGAGCAAGTTCTGTGGTTTGACGTCGCGATGCACGCAGCCACGTGCGTGAAGCTCTGCCAGAATTCGCGCTAGCGTAGCCATCCGCGGCAAAATTTCGATGGGCGACAATGGGCCGGAAAGCTGATCAGCCAAAGAGGTGGGAAGATACTCCATCACGTAGTACGGACGTTCGTGAAAATCTCCATTGCCGAATACCCGGACTACACCCTCGATATCCAGCGATTCCAGAAACACCGCTTCATTGATCAGCCGCGCTTGCAGCACCGGTACATAAGCCAGCGACTCTTTCAGAATCTTTAATGCGAAGCTTCGTTCCTCTTGGGAAACCAAATACACTTCGCTGGTTCCACCGTCAGCAAGGTGGCGAACAACAACATACGATCCGATGCGCTGACCGGCATTCAACATCCACCGGCATCCTACTCCGATTTAGCCCGCAAACTTCAAGGACCTAAAACGGCCCAGTATCTAAGGCCGGGTTCGCCTTGCACGCCCTCTCAATGTCTTTGTAACGGGCAATGGGGGGCAACTCCGGTTCGTCAGTAGGCTCTCGATATGGCAGAGAAGTCTCAATGCCCTTTTAGCGGGCAGTGCGAGGCAATATCTATACACAGTGCGACTGGAAGGTCGATGTATCTCAATGCCTTTTAGCAGGCAGTTCGGGGGCAACCTGAACCAGACGGAGCGCATCAGCTCGCAAGGTAAGTTTCAATACCCTTTTTGCGGGTAGTACAGTTGCAACTGCTGGGACGAGAAACAACGTTCGAGGATGTCATGTCTTAATGCCCTTTAAGCGGGCAGTGCGGCAACCTGCTTCCGAGTGGGGCGGATTATAAGGCGCAGGAGTCTCAATGCCCTTTTAACGGGCAGTGCGGTTGCAAACTGATACCGCCACATGTATCGCTGGGGATTGCTGCGGTCTCAATGCCCTTTTAGCGGGCAGTGCGGTTGCAACAGGTCACCGGAGGTCGCGGAAATCTGCGGATCACCGTCTCAATGCCCTTTAGCGGGCAGTGCGGTTGCAACAAGAGGACGCCTTTTGAGGCAGCCAGGGCTTTTCGAGTCTCAATGCCCTTTTAGCGGGCAGTGCGGTTGCAACACTCGGGGCGTCTTGGCTTGGTGCGTGAATACAGTCTCAATGCCCTTTTAGCGGGCAGTGCGGTTGCAACAAAATGGCCCTCACGGGCCCAGCTGGCCAGGAAGGTCTCAATGCCCTTTTAGCGGGCAGTGCAGTTGCAACGGAGTGCCTGTCCGCTTTGGTCAATAAGCTGGCCGGGGTCTCAATGCCCTTTTAGCGGGCAGTGCGGTTGCAACCCGTAGAGCCAAAGGGTATCCCAGCGAGCGAGCCGTCTCAATGCCCTTTTAGCGGGCAGTGCGGTTGCAACTTTCGGGTTACCGACGGAGGCAGCGAAGAATCGCACTGTCTCAATGCCCTTTTAGCGGGCAGTGCGGTTGCAACCAGCTATACCCAAATCCGCGACTGCAATCCGAATGGTCTCAATGCCCTTTTAGCGGGCAGTGCGGTTGCAACAGTTGTTCGGATTGGCAAATGAGTTGCCTGAGAAGTCTCAATGCCCTTTTAGCGGGCAGTGCGGTTGCAACATGATTCTTCGGCAGGGGTCACAGAAGTTGTGGTTGTCTCAATGCCCTTTTAGCGGGCAGTGCGGTTGCAACAGACTTCAACACAACGACTTATCAGACGGCGGTTGGGTCTCAATGCCCTTTTAGCGGGCAGTGCGGTTGCAACTTGATCATCGGCTTGGCATCATCGATTACCGGGGTCTCAATGCCCTTTTAGCGGGCAGTGCGGTTGCAACTTTAGATCCGAAAGTTTGGCCGCATCTAGGAGAGTCTCAATGCCCTTTTAGCGGGCAGTGCGGTTGCAACATCGCATCATAAAACTGCGTGCGCGCATCGCGATTGTCTCAATGCCCTTTTAGCGGGCAGTGCGGTTGCAACTTCAAACTACCAGCGATACCATTAAGGTAGGGAAGTCTCAATGCCCTTTTAGCGGGCAGTGCGGTTGCAACAATGTGTTCAACCTTTGCAGATTTGAGCAAATGGGTCTCAATGCCCTTTTAGCGGGCAGTGCGGTTGCAACCCGCATGTACCTCCAAATCAACGCATTTTTTGGGTCTCAATGCCCTTTTGGCGGGCAGTGCGGTTGCAACAGTCTGTTTATTAAGTTGTTGGCGCTGATATTCCGTCTCAATGCCCTTTTGGCGGGCAGTGCGGTTGCAACACCATTGGGTGAAGCGTTGGAGGCTGGCAGTTGATGTCTCAATGCCTTTTTGGCGGGCAGTGCGGTTGCAACGCGAGAGAATGTTACGATAAAGGCACAGTCTTTTGTCTCAATGCCCTTTTGGCGGGCAGTGCGGTTGCAACTGGGACAGCAATAATGAGCAGCTCGGGTACGCGATGTCTCAATGCCCTTTTGGCGGGCAGTGCGGTTGCAACCTCGCGAAGCAGACTTAACTCGCAAGCGTGGCGTCTCAATGCCCTTTTGGCGGGCAGTGCGGTTGCAACTTCACGAAACGGCAGCATGCCAAACGTATGCCGAGTCTCAATGCCCTTTTGGCGGGCAGTGCGGTTGCAACTTGAGGCTAAGCGTATTGAGCGGACCAATAAGCGTCTCAATGCCCTTTTGGCGGGCAGTGCGGTTGCAACTTAGACGGTCCTGTTTCAAATCGTGGGCATATTGTCTCAATGCCCTTTTGGCGGGCAGTGCGGTTGCAACGGGCGCATTACTGCTGGTGGCAGTACAACAAATGGTCTCAATGCCCTTTTGGCGGGCAGTGCGGTTGCAACGTATTGGATTTACGATTATCCCAGTATTAGGGAGTCTCAATGCCCTTTTGGCGGGCAGTGCGGTTGCAACTAAATTGTCCAGTGATCTGGGTCCTTGACGTCGTGTCTCAATGCCCTTTTGGCGGGCAGTGCGGTTGCAACCTTTCACATGGTCACATGTCCGGCCCGCCGTCTAAGATGTGGTATCCGGACAGGGCCGGACAGCTCGGACAAGCGTAGCGTGTAGGGTTCAGCGACGAAAAATGGTGCAGCCCTAGATATGGCAGGCGGCGTGCTCTGGCCGGTGGGCATGCTCGACATCATCTCGCTCCTTTCAAAGGCCCCCCTTCCTGATCAGCGCTTGCGCAGCCGGGCGCAGCTGATGGTCCAGTCGCTGGTCCGCGGGCACTCGGCCACCAGCCTCGGTCTGCTGTCCCCGGCTGACCGGACTCCGGAGTCCTTCACCCGAGGCGCTTATCGATTCTTTGACCATGATGGCGTCACCCTGCCGGCCTTGCAGGCTCCCATTGAGCAGGCGCTCACCGCGCTAGTCCCTCAGGGTCACAGGGCATTTGTCGCACACGATGTGTCCGTGCTAAATTTCTCGGGTCACCAGCGCAAGGAAGACCTCATCCCCGTCGGCAATGACCGCACTTGGGGCTATGAGCTGTACCAGGCGCTGGTCATCTCGGCGGACGGAAGGCCCTTGGGGGCAGCCGTTACAGAACTGCGCAATTCGGCAGGCATCTTGTCCTCCCAAAGCGTCACGGTCCTGCCCTTTACGGACCACATGGAGCAGACTGAACGAGCGGTCGATGCCGTCGAGAATCTGCTTCCGCACCGTGCTTTGGTCCATCTATGTGATCGCGAGTTTGATGACTTGGCGCTGCTGCGGCACATGGGCAACCGCAAGTACGTGATCCGTTGTCAGCACCTGAATCGGTGTGTGACCGTCCACGGGGAGCAGCGCCCCCTTTTTCATCAGCTACAGCGCGTTAAACTCTCCGAGGTAGGCGAAGTCGTCCGTCGCGTAGACCGCACCAAGGAGTGCTACAAACTCTGGGTCGGAGAGACGGAGGTCAAGCTGTGCGGGCGGGCCATGCGCGGAGTCGCCAACAAGAAGCGTAAGCCAGAAAAAGGAGTCCCCCTCCGCGTGCAAGTCGTGGTTTCCGAGTTGCGACGAGCAGGGCACAAACCGCTACGCTGGGTCCTGCTGACAAACCTCGACGACAGCGCCCAGGATATTGTCGCTGCCTATCTCCTGAGGTGGAAGGTCGAGCGGATTTTCTGGCTCTCCAAACTCGGCTTCCGGCTCGAAACCTGGCACCAAGAGAGCGCGGAGCGAGTGGGTCGCAGGCTGTTGCTGGTCCAGCTTGCCGCCATGGCCGTCTACCAGCTCTCACAGCAAACCGACCCGGAAGCTACTGCGACCCTGCACCGCCTCGCGCTCCTGGGAGGCTGGCCCGGCCGCAAGAGCACACCCATCGGCCCCACGGTCCTTATGCGCGGCGTGTTGATCTTCATCGCCGCCGTCCAACTCTGTCAGCAGCTCGGCAAACGCGAACTCTTCACCATGGCCAAGTCCCTTGAACCCCTACTCGGCCCCATCCTTCGTCGGAGGGAGGAGATGTGATCATGCGAAAGGTTGCAACTACCAGTGCACAGACATCCGCTTTGCGGACAAAGTCTCAATGCCCTTTTGGCGGGCAGTGCGGTTGCAACGAACTCCTTAGAGGGTGATTCTTCCGCGAATAGGTCTCAATGCCCTTTTGGCGGGCAGTGCGGTTGCAACCGCGAACATGACTGCGACGTCGTGGCCGGCGGGGGTCTCAATGCCCTTTTGGCGGGCAGTGCGGTTGCAACGTATCCGATCGGGAGGGGCAATGGAGCGCGAAGTCTCAATGCCCTTTTGGCGGGCAGTGCGGTTGCAACACTAAAGCCACAGCAGCGCGAAGGCTTCGAATATGTCTCAATGCCCTTTTGGCGGGCAGTGCGGTTGCAACTCATCGCGTCGATAAAAGCTCACGGTACCGGACGGTCTCAATGCCCTTTTGGCGGGCAGTGCGGTTGCAACATGATGGGATGCCAATGAGCCAGCAAGTCAGCAATGGTCTCAATGCCCTTTTGGCGGGCAGTGCGGTTGCAACATCTGTCGGGAATTACACAATCACATTCCACGCGTCTCAATGCCCTTTTGGCGGGCAGTGCGGTTGCAACGATTTGACAGGACATTTGTTACGTCGAGGTGGGTATGTCTCAATGCCCTTTTGGCGGGCAGTGCGGTTGCAACAGCGCGTTAATATCTACTATGCGTATGCAGGCAGGTCTCAATGAGCTTTTGGCGGGCAGTGCGGTTGCAACTGTACCGCCTGCCAGAACACGGCGCGCGGAGCGGTGTCTCAATGCCCTTTTGGCGGGCAGTGCGGTTGCAACGAAAATTTTCCCTCATTGGCACATAAATCGTCATGTCTCAATGCCCTTTTGGCGGGCAGTGCGGTTGCAACGCTGCCGACATCACGGAGTGAGCTCGGTGCCACCGTGTCTCAATGCCCTTTTGGCGGGCAGTGCGGTTGCAACGATCCGGCGGAGCCTTACGTGCGGCCCGTGGGTGTCTCAATGCCCTTTTGGCGGGCAGTGCGGTTGCAACTCCCAAGACTGCTCGACGGTCTACACGGATGTAGTCTCAATGCCCTTTTGGCGGGCAGTGCGGTTGCAACGAATATCAAGGAGACGGTGGAAAACGCCGTCAAGTCTCAATGCCCTTTTGGCGGGCAGTGCGGTTGCAACCGCAGGCAATTTTTCTCGACGGAGGGGAGCTCTAAAAGCGCGAACCTGGGGTTTGGAACCCGCTTCATGCGGAACTTTGTCATGCCGCTTTGGCTCTTTTCCATCTGCAATTGACCTGGCGCGAACCGCTGAGAGAGCCGGCCACCGGCTGAGGTTCGCGCGAACATTTCGCAGCTATTCGCTTGTCAAACTTAAGCGCCCCCGACACCAATTCGCACGCCGTCCCGGCGCTTTTACAGCGAGTATCTAAAACAGTTAGATACCCAGCCGTGGGACCTTGTATGAAAGAATCCAAACACACCCTCCGCGCTTCGGTCAAGATCACTCGCGAAAACGACACATCTATTTTATGTACTCTGCCACCTATTCCTATGTGGTATGAATTGCGCGTTCTGAAGGCAAGGGTCATGCACCTGGACTATACGGAACTTTGGGCTACCTATTGTGTCGCGGCTGCGTTTCGCAATCCCTTCGAATCGGGAAGTCTGTGGCGCGGGGTCTTCGGACGTGCACTCCGTGACAGCGGTTGCGTTTTCAAAAAGGCATGTACTGGAGACTGTGCACAGCCGGGAGGGTGCTCTTATTCTCGGCTGTTCGAGCCACCGCGGCCGACAGTTGTCCCACACCCCCTATTGCGCGGTATCAACCACGCACCGCAACCCCTTGTGCCTTTGTTGCCGCCCATCGGCGGACAGTCGATGGCGCCAGGGGATACAGTTCGCTTGGGGCTGCGCGTGCTCGGAGGACTCGCAGCGCAGGAATTTGCCGCGCTGTACGACGCCCAGGAAGGTGTCACCACCTTTCCAATCGGCCGAGACCAAGGGCGTCTAGTCCTGCAAAGCCGCGAGACGCCGACGCGCAGCAGCGACCTGCATTCCATCGCTTCGAACCAGCACGCACTGACCCCTGGGCCGACCCGCGAGGTGCAAGTCACCTTTGAGACCCCGGCATGGCTAGAGCAGCACGACCGCTTGGCGCAAAACCTCGATTTTCCCTCCTTGTTTGTGAATCTGTACCGGCGCCTGACAACGCTTTGTGCACTGTACGGTCAACTCACTGCGGAAGATGATGCGCGTTTGAGGCCTCTGCGAGAGCTCGCAGCCGAGGTCCATACAGTTGAGCAGCGGCTGACTCCCCTGCATTGGCAGCGCCATAGCTGGGAATCCAATCGCCGTCACCCCATGCACGGCCTGGTCGGTTCCTTACGATTTGCCGGACCGCTAACTCCGTTTCTGCCGTACCTGCGCCTGGCCGAACTCACCCACATCGGCAAAGCCACCAGCTTCGGCCTCGGCCGTTTTCGTATCGAGGTACTTTAAGCACGCTCGCTGATTGCGGTAATCGCTTCGATGATGGTCAGCCGATCGCTGCCGGGCAGCGGCTTTGCCGGCATAAGCACTTGCCGACGGCGGCTTTTTCCCCAGCAGACATACGGTTCATTCTATAGTCAATCTGATTACGAATAAGGAATCGCACGTGAGCCTGCTCAAATACCCCCGCACTCAGCATATCGAGGGTTCCCGCCTGCAGCCGGGCGATGAAGATCTGAACAGTGTGCCGTTTTCACAAATCGCCGGGCGCTACCTGGTGGTCGAGGAGAAGATGGACGGTGGCAACGCCGGCATCAGCTTCGCTGCGGATGGAACGCTGCTTTTGCAAAGCCGCGGCCACTACCTTTCCGGCGGTCCGCGCGAGCGCCACTTCGCGCTGTTCAAGCAGTGGGCCAGCGCCAACCGCCAGGATCTATACGACATCCTCGGCAGCCGCTATGTCCTTTACGGCGAGTGGCTGTACGCCAAGCACACCGTCTTTTACGACGCGCTGCCCCACTACTTCATGGAGTTTGACATCTATGATCGTCAGGATGCCGTGTTTCTGTCCACGGCGCGGCGGCTTGAGCTTTTGGCGGGGGCCGATGTGGTCTCGGTGGCAGTCCTGTCGGCAGGCCCAGCGACAACTTTGGAGGCGTTGCAAGGGCTCATCGGGCCATCCTTATTTAAAACTTCGCGCTGGCGCGAATCGCTATGCGAAACCGCCACCGCCCGCGGACTTGATGCTGCCCGCGTTGTGCGCGAAAGCGACGCTTCGGATCTTATGGAAGGACTTTATTTAAAGGTCGAAGAAGAGGGCGTGGTCAAGGAACGCTATAAATATGTGCGCGCCGACTTTTTGACATCGATCCTCGACGCAGGCGGTCACTGGCTGGATCGGCCGATTGTGCCCAACGGACTGCGCGGCGAGCGCTTGTCGGAATCCGCAGAATAGGAATTCTGATGCGATGTTTAGAGGTATAAATGCGCGATCTTCTTTCTGCATGCCCCAGGCTTCCCGATCATCCTTTCGATTGGGAAGCGTTGCTGCGCGAGTACTCCTTTTTGCGCGATCTCGTTAACTGTCCGCAAGATCCGGAACACCACGCGGAAGGGGATGTAGCGATACATACCCGCATGGTCTGCGAGTCCCTTTTGGCGATGCCGGCCTATGCCGCCCTGTCCGAAAGCGATCGCGCCGTGCTATTTGCGGCGGCGGTACTTCACGACGTTGCCAAGCCATGCTGCACGGCGCTAGAGGAAGGCGGCCTGCGCGCTCCGCATCACGCGCCGCGCGGGGCCATCATGGCCCGCGCCATTTTATGGAGAATGGGGGTCCCATTTCAGCTACGCGAAGCGGTGTGCGCGCTTATTCAACATCACCAGGCGCCTTTTTACTGCATCGACCAACCGGACCCGCGCCGCACGGCCATCACTATTGCTGAAACCGCGCGCTGTGACCTGCTTGGACTGCTTGCCGAAGCCGATGCACGCGGCCGAATCAGCCGTACGCAGCAGCGCATCCTCGATCAAGTGGCGCTGTTCATCGAGCTATGCGCCGAACACGGCTACTTGGGCGGCCCGCACCGATTCGCCTCCGCGCACAGCCGCTTTTGGTTTTTCCGCACTGCCGGACGCGATCCGAACTATGCGGCTCACGACAACACCATTTGCGAGGCAGTAGTCCTTTCGGGGCTGCCTGGTTCCGGCAAAAGTCACTATGCAAAGCACCACCTCGGCGATCTGCCGCAAGTGTCGCTGGATGATCTGCGCCACGAGCTTGACATCGACCCCGCTGACAACCAAGGCCGCGTCGTAGCGCATGCTCGAAAACGAACCCAAGAGCACCTGCGCCGCGGCGAATCCTTTGTCTTTAATGCAACCAATCTGTCGCGCAAGCTGCGTAGCGGCTACATCGATCTGCTTGCCGCCTACCGCGCCCGGGTGCGTATCGTCTATGTCGAATCCCCGGCAACTCTACAAACGCGGCAAAACCAAGAGCGCGCAGAACGGGTGCCCGCCGCGGTGATCGAGCGGCTTCTCGATCGCTGGCAAGTTCCGGATCGCACCGAGGCCCACCACGTTGACTACGTTGTTCGTGACGCTACACCTACTGATGCCGCTTAAGGTGCATCGACCAGGGCGGCGTAGGCTTTGTGCGAAAGATTGCCGAAGAGTTCGATTTCGTTCCGTTCTAGCGCCTTCACAGACACATAGGTCGGATGATACCCCGTTGGCCCCAGTCCAAAGCGAGCAAATGTTCCAAGCAGGTTGGCAGCGCGTTGCCGCGGATAAAAGATGAGCAGCGGCTGCTCAAAGCAATTTCCGCTGAGGATACGCACTGCTGCAAATAGCTGCGATAGCGTTACTTTGGAAAACGGCGGGTCGCATAGGATAAGCCCAAAGCGCTCGTGAAGCGGCTGCGGCCGATACATGTCGTAGAGACGGAAGCCAGGAGTGTCCGCGAAGCGTTCGTCAATGTCGAGCACACGCGCACGAACGCCAAGGCGCAACAGCTCTTCACCGACAGTCGGCGCGCACAGGCAGCACGGATTTTCAAAACCGGCGGCAAAGCGCGCCAGCCGTGCTGAAGTCTCAGACGTGAAAAAGTACTGCTCGACCTCGTGTCGCTCTTCCATTACCAAATCCCTGATCTGTCGCGATTGCAACTCTCAACCGATTCGTACTGGCACAAGAGGCGCTGCTCTTTTGGGGATGAGGCCGATTTGAAGCTGTGTGCAGCGGTCGCGTACGGTTAGATCGTCGGCGCGATTGGTGACTAGAATGCTAAATTGGCCAAGCCCTAAACTTTCGATGCAGTCGAGTCCGCTCTCATTGCTGTTGCGAAATTCGTGATCAATTAAGCAAAGTAGCTGGTTTCGTCTGACATCTTCATTCGCGCACAGCTTTCGCAACTCGTGCGTCGAAGAAAAATGTAGCAGTTTAAGCTGCGGCCACTTTCCAAAGCGGGTGCGCCAAACTTCGTGAATACTGGGGTCATCGTCGGCGATGATCACTGTGGCATTCGTCTGCAATCGCAGCTCGTGAACAAACCAGGCGGGCGGTTGCGTCTGAGGCAGCGTCAGGGTTACGATCGTACCCCGCTCAAGTTCTGAAGTAATCTGAATGTCGCCATGCCAGCTTCGCAGTGCCTGGTGCGCAGCATATAGGCCCAACCCGGAACCGCCGCTTTTGCCATAGGTTCGGCCCTTCTGCATAAGCGTTGGCAGCACCTCGGCGGGAATGCCGCGGCCCGTGTCGCGCACCGCAATTTGCACGCGTTCGTTCACCGTTGTGACGGCGATTTCTACACGTCCAGCGAGGTCTATGGCTTCTACGGAATTATCGATCAGATTCGAAAGCGTCCGCTGAAAGAGTGGCGTATTCACATTTACAAAAGGCCCATACGCGTGCGCCGGCTCGACGAGCTCGATGTGAACCGCGATTCTAGAGCGGTATTGCTCTCGTTTTTCGGACAGCACCGTTTCCAATAAACTCCAGAGCAGTTCTGAAGTCACGGGCGCACTTCCTGATGCGGTCTCACCTGGATCGGAAGCGCGCAATCGTCGCGTCTGTTCCAGTAGATTGTTCGAGATCATGTGAATGCGATTGACTGCTGTGCGCAGAAGAACCCGCGGTTCTTCGGGAAGATCTGGGATCAGATACAGCAGCGTATCAAGGGCCGCTAGAGGCGATCGGATGTCATGGGCCACCTGCGCCGTTGTCTCAATCGCAGCCTTGGACTTTTCAAGCTGAATGAGCGCCAACTGCTTGTTCTGAAGTGTGGCGAGCATCTCATCAAATTTCGCGGAAAGCTGCCCCACTTCATCGGTATCATGCAGATTTAGGCGGCGTCCCAGATCTCCAGTACGCATGATCGCATTGGCTTGATCATTCATAAGATGGATGCGAAAGACTAGCCATCGCGACAGCCATCGCGATGCCAACATGCTAAGCAGCAGCCCTAATCCGACCAAAAGAGCCGTCGTCCAGCTCAGGCGACGCAATGTCGCATCCAGCGCCTGTGTCGATACTTGCGTGCGCAGGTAGTAGTGATAATCGCCGGCTCCGATAAGTCCGCGCTGGCGGCAACTGCAGCAATCGGCATGGCTGGCCACGACCTGCGCAGTGATGTACAAGCGGTCGGCACGTCGCGTGGTATTTACCGCGAAGTTCGCACTGGGCCCAAGCGACCGCTCATAGCTGGAATGACCATCCGCAGTAAACTCGCCGAGATTCGCCCCGTTGGGGGCATACAACGCCAAAGAGAGCAGATCCGAATCCGCAGCCAAAGTCTGCCGCAGGGTCTGTCCAATGAAGTCCGCGCGTACTCCCACTTCGAGCAGATAGCGTCGATCGTGAGATGGCAAGAACAAGAACTTGTGCGGCACTAGCGTCGGAATTCCTGGCATAAGACCGGTTGGTTGAAATGGAATTCCCTGCTCAAACATGTGCTGATATTTGGAACAGAAGGAAAATGCATTTGGCAAATGAGCAGGGTCGTCACCAGTCGCACGCAGGAATACACCGGCGCTGTTGAGTATATACAGGTGACTGACCCCAAGCTCATTGCGCAAGCGCAACAGCTCTTCCGTGGAGAGCAGATCCTCACGCTGCACTCGCTCGGCCAGAACTCGTACGGATGAGGCCATGAGCACATCGGTCGTCGTTTCTAATTGGGTCAGCGTTGCCGCGACCTGCCGAGTAACGCTTTGGTAATGGCTGACAAATTGATCGCGCGTTGCGCTAGACAGCGACGTGTAAAACATCGCGCTAATGCTTAGCGTGAACCCAATCGATGGCAGAAAAACGGCAAGAAAAATCTTGGTCGCAAACCGCATCGTTAAGCTTATTCGCGCGTCATTACTTCGATGTTGATGCGCATTGGATCAAGCACGTAGAAATTGCGGTAGCAAAAGCCTGCGACCTCCAAATTGCCGGGGGCAGATTCTGGACTGGTTAGGGCCGGATGTCCGCGAATGCGAAATCCCAAGCTGATTGCCCGTTGGTGAATTTCATGAAAGCGCGACGCATCTACTTCGAAGGCGATGTGCTGTGGACTCGGCAAGCGTTCGGGAATAAAAGGAACTAGCAATAGTTCCAGACATTGCTCGGGATCCTCCTGAAGCCGCAGGATTTTGCCCTCGTTGCCGGTACCGGTGTCCACAAACGAGCAGAGCGACTGAAATCCGAACAGCGCAGTATAAAACGCCTCGGACTGCGCCACGTCGGTAGTACCAATAATCAGATGGTTAATGCGAAACATGGCTAAAACTACCTCCAAGGCGGGGTTTTGCCAACGATGCCGGCAAGCAATCGCCGTGTAGATGCTTTGACGCTCTCTGCATCTCGGCCGGTTTCGAGATATAGCTTGCTAAACCCGGCTGCGGAAAGTTGCTCGACAATCAGCTCTCCAGAGCGCCCTCCGGTCAGGTTGCAATCTATATAGATTGGAATCGTGCGAGGCAATTGCGAGATGTGGGGCCAAAGCTTCGTGTCATCCGCCAGCGCCAGCAACTGCTTGCCGGCACGCTCTGCCGCTAGACGCCACGTAAAGCGGACAAGATCGTCATCATCGATGAGTATGCAATCGTAGCCGGCGCCTTTTTCTGCGGCATCCATGGGGTGCTTCCCGTCCACGACGCTCATGATGACACGACCGCCGCGCAGGTAAAGTCCCATCTTTGAGACCGATCGCATCTCAAATTTGAGACTTTGTTGCAATCTTGAGACTGGCAAAGCCCGCTCCATGCAGATCGGCGTTCGGTGGTTCATGGCCCTTTATCGAGGCTGAGCGTCCAAATGAACGAGGCAAACACCCTGCCAATTTAGGCTGGCACAAAGCTTGAAATAGCTTGGCGCAGCATATGGACGAGGCATTCCTTCATGAATCCCAAAGAACTTGCCGCCCGGGCGCGACAACCGGCTCGTCAGCTTCCTTCCCAACTCTCAGAAGCTACCTCCATCGCCTTACAGCGACCGCTCTGCGAACCGCAGAACCAAGCGGGCGGCTGTGGGGAGAATCTGCCCGCTGTCATCCAAGTACTGGACCAGGTAGCTGCCAGCGCTCATCGGGAAGGCGCAGTCAAAGGGATGTAGGGAAACCGCGGGCAGTGGCGCGCTTTCTGGTTGGTGCGGCGCCGCACTTTCCGCGATTAGCCGATAGCGTGACGCTTCCGGGGGCGCAGCAGCCAGAACCGACCGCTCTAGCCATACAGGCGGGTAGCGTTCGGCGAAGCCATGCGGTGTAAGCGACAGCTCTACCGGAATTAAAAAGCCCTCCACTGTGCGAGGAAACGTCGGGGATTTACGGAACTCCGGCGTGCTGGAAGTTCTGCGTCCTCCGCGCGCGGGTCGTCCGCGCTGCAGGACGGGTGGCGCAGTCAGACGTGAATCTTGGGTGCCTTCGCGCTTGTTGCGGAAGTAGCTGGCGCGCACCCGGCAGTTATTCGAGCAGTACAGCGCGTCCCGGCGCATGTCGCTGGGCAGGGGTTTGCGACAGAAGACGCAATAACGAGAGTACATGCCGTTTTCATCATATCCCAAATTGCCTGGCAAATCAGCTAGATACCGCGAGCGGCCCCTTTTTCAGGGCGACTCCGTCCATCGCAAATCCATCGGCCACGGTGATCTGTGAGGCGGGTTCGGCAATCCATAACCCGCGCGTCAGGGCCGGCGGGGTCAAAATGCGTTCGCCAAGCGCATCGAACAGCAGAATCTGATAGACCGCTTCGATCGGAACCATTGGCGCTTCCCACGGCTGTAGGGAAAATCCCAGGCTCTTTTTCAACGCGCCATTTTTGCGCAGCGTTCGGCGCGTGGGATTGGGAAAGCGAAGCGTCGGTTGTTCGATATGAGGTCGAAAGGCCAGTGCATAAAAGTGCGCGGTTGGAGGAACCCAACGCAGGAGCTCGTCCCGCAGCTTTCGCGCGAAGTCTGTTAACTCATCGCTTCGCGCGCGGCGCTGGCGATGGGCTTCTACGCGGCAAGTCACCCCGCAGTACATGGCCCATACCGCGGCACGGCGTGATAGAGCGCGACCACACTTTGAACAGCGGCGATCTTCCTGCATACCAGCAACATAGCATTTCGCAGACCGCGAAAAAGGGGCGATTTCCTAAGTTCGCAGACCGCTTCCGTTCTTGGTTGCTCGCGTTTCTTTGCAACGTTGCAAATAGCCGTTATGCAACGTTGCATTTGCAACGTTGCAGGAACTCGCTTCCGTTAAACAGCGCCTCGCAAACTATCGAATTTCCTGCGCAATTCGTGTCGAGAAACGCAGCGAGCTGCTTCTGTAACGTTGCCCCATGCAACGTTGCAGAAGGCCCATTTGCAACGTTGCAGCGCTTCATCGTTGCATGCCGATTTTTGCCGATCTTCGTCGTCATAAATTTACCGACGAAGCCTTCGCCAAAACCCACCTGCAAAGCGCAGAAGAAGCGATCGCCAGACTTTTCCGATCTGAAAGCGATCGCCATGCATATCCGATCGCAATGGATCACGATTCCAAACATCCGTAACAACTCATGAATCACGCATCTATCGACGGAGACATTTATGAATCTTGCGATCCGCAAAGACTCCATGGCTAACGATTCGTAATCATTTCTGGAATCCGAAATCGCTTGCTGACGAATCCGAAATCGTTAGTGTTAAAGTCATGCAGCAATCTGATGCATGGATTGAAGCGCTTCGGAAGTATCAGCCCTTCAGTGCAACGGGATACGTACTCGAGATTCAGTTTGACGATGAGTCGCTGACTCGGTTCCCAAGAGAGGGATGCTACAACTTGGAGCCGCTCGACATCCCAAGCTGTCCTGCAGGCACCTACCGCGTCCTGTATGTAAGCGGCACCGGAAAGGCCGTTCCCATTCAGGACCCGTCTGTTCCGATTCTTCGCGTTGAGATCGATCTAGGGCTGCGGCCCAAACAACGGACTCGATCGAACAAAGAGCTCGCTGGCGAAGCAATAGAGACGACGAACGAGGCTTCGCGCGTTGTAGACAGCGCGCCGGACGAGCCAGCCGAAGAGCGCTCTGAAGAAGAAAAGCTTACTCGCATCGATCGCGAACTTCAGCAAGCGATCATGGCGCAAGAGATCGACGACACCGCGCAAGATCTGCTAAACAAATCGCAGTACGTCCGCGAGCTGTCCGAACACTACGCCATGCATCGCGTCATGCGGCGCGACTTTCAGCTTCTATACGAACAGGCTGTCGATAACGCCAAGCGCATGGGGGAAGTGATTCGGCACTTCTCGGATCTGCATGCCGATGGCATGGCCAAGCTCAAGACGCAGATTGATCTATACACGCGTCCGCCGCCGCCCCCACCGCCGCCGGATTACTCAGCGCTGGGGCAAGCTGCTATCGGATTTTTGCGAGATGTCTCGGTAGCGCTTATTCAGAAGAGTTCTGCGAATTCCAAGAGGCTAAAGCAGCTTCCTTCTATTGCGCTTGGTTCAGATGCGACCGCCGAACCTACCTTGGAATCGGACTCGGCTTCGCGGATTGCACAAGCTTCTACAGAATCGGCCTTGCGTGAGCAACCCGAGCCTTTGCCCATCCCTATTGTGGCGCCGCCGCAAATCGATTCTGCGCAGGCGGAGGGGATTTTGAAGCGGCTTCGCGGACTCGATGAGCTGCAACTGGCGGCCATGTCGGCAAGTCCGGAATTGATGCAGAAATTTTTCGAATTTATGCGTGCGGCCGATTCAGTTGCTCCTGCGAGCCCAGAACCTAGAGAACGCAAATGACCAACCTGTATGCAGTGCTAAACGTATCGCCACAGGCGACGCTAGATCAGATCAAGTCTGCCTATAGACGGCTTGCACGGGCATACCACCCTGATTTGCAAGGAAATGACCCTGGTCATAACGCTCGGTTTCAGCAAATTCAGGCGGCGTATGAAGTGCTAAAGGATTCCGCACAGCGCAAAGCCTACGACGAAAAACACCATTTGGAAATGGCACAGCAGGCGGCTGGGCGCGGTTCAAATTCATTCGCTGAACAGTTTGAAACCCTGTGGAATGAAGTCGGCGAGGAAATGGCTGCCTTGGCTGCCGATGGAGTTCGCGCCGGCTTTGCCTGTCTGCGACAGCGCTACGGAATGGCGAGATGGCGAAAACCCCATTCGTCGCGCACCAGCAAATAACTACGCCCAAAAGGAGAACCAAATGTCCAAAGTCTTACGCCAAAACCAAGTACAGAAACCAGAGTATGCGATTCCGCCGCCAGATTCCCTTGGTTCCGAAGCCGGACCCATCGTTCGGCTCAAAATCGATGCTGCGGTCAAACGGGCCAAAGCTACCGTACGCGACAAGATGGCCGAGATCGCGGACCAGCGCGTCAAATCCGCACGCTCACAATCGGCCAAGAACCGTGCCCAGCTTCTGTACTCGCGCTACGTGCATGAGCGGGATGTATTGATTCAGGAAGCAGAGGCGCTCGACGCGCAACTCAAAGTTCTGATTAAGGGATTGGCGCCTGTGAAGAAACCGCGCAAGTCCAAGTCTGAAGCCAAGGCGAAGCCATTGAAGAAAGCACCGAAGGCTTAAGTACGCGCAGTCATCACAAAGGAGGAGCACATGGCAAAAGCACTCAACAGCATTGCAGATCGACGCGACAAGGCGCTTTTGAAATTGGGAAGTACCAATCTGGAGACCGCCATCAATCAAGCGGTTGCGCAGCAGCTTGCCGCTGATCTTGGCACCGCGCAAAGTCCAACGAAAAAAGAGGAGGTCAAAGAGGACAAGCTGCATCGAGACGTTCAGCGAAGGGTGAGCAAAGGACAGAAGCTCCTAATTGATTTTGGCGCGGGCGGCTCGGCTTTTCTTTCCGTCGAAGGGACGAACAAGCTTGTTCGAATGATTGGCGATTGGTCGTCCAAGCAAGGCGGCGGTTTCTGGGCAAACAACGTCGATATCATGCAAGGCTTGCCACATGCCTTGCTGGGCTTTGGCGCCTATCTGGCCGAGATCATGTCGCGCAAAGTCGGCACTGCGGATAAGCCCGCGCTTCCCCCGGCCTGGCGCGAAGGCGTTTCCGAAGCCGCGAAGGTGTATATGACGCTTGGAATGTCCAACCTGGTGCGCGCCATTCGCCTGCGCTGGGATGAAAAGAAGCTCAGCGAGAACCAGCGGCAAGCGCTGCTGGCGGAACGGGATCAACTGCTTCAGCGACTTTCGACGTTAGAACACGGCGGCCGAGGTCACGGAGGTTAGTAATGGGCCGCCGCAAGGAAAGCTGGGGATTGTGGCCGCCGCTGCTCCTAATGGGAGGAAGCAGTATGGCGACGCTTATGTGGCTGGCGTTTCGTTCCCAGCCTGCGATGCGACAGCAAGCAGAAAGCTGCGTGTCCATCTTGCCGACTCTGGAACGTTCTTCAGCAGAGCCTATCGTGTGGGTGGGCGGTGCTACGCGAAGCAATGTAGATGCGCTGCGGTTCATGTTGGCCTCGGAAAACCCGCGGCATTCGCTGCTGGTTTGGGCGCTGCAATCGCTGGCGGCAAACAACTGGACCTATCTGCTGTCGCGCAAAAACCCGCGCATTCAATCCCTGCGCGACATGCTGCAGTCGGGAGTGGACCGGCACACCCAAAAGCGTCTTTATGATCTGAATTGGGGCGCACAGGCAGATCGGAAGACCGGAATTGTACGCTGGGCTTCGACGCATGCCGGAATGCAGCCGAGCTCCGTGCCCTGGTACATTACGGAGTTCGCCGAGCGCATCCTGACGAATCGCCTTGACCAGCATGCCCTGCACGGTCGGCGCGGCGAGTCGATGCCGCCCGAGGCGGATTGGTTACAAATCACAAGCTTTCTTCAATACGACGGTTTCGCCGAAACCGTACGCGCGCAAGTTGGGGATGACGCAGAGACAGACCCCGACAAAGTGGTTAAGCGCTGGGGCAATCCGCGTCTGATTGCATCGGTAGAAGGAATTCGATTTTACGGAAGGTCCCAGTAACGGGATTCAAGGAGGGATTTTGTCATGGCCCAAGCAATCACAGCCGCCGACCGCTTGGTACAACTGGCGACTCGGCTTTGGCGCGCGATGCAGTTCGCGCTGCCCAAGCTTCCGGAGGCAACTCAAACCGTCCTTAAGCTTCGCGTCGATGATGCGGATGTGGGCTGGACCTTAGCACTTTTGCTGGCCGGCTGGCGCTTGAGCGACAACCGAGAATTCGGCGCCGCCGAGGTGAAGCAAGTGCTCAAGGAAACTGGCGCGGGTCCGCTCGTTGAACAGATCAGCAGCCTGCAAATGCTGCTACCTGACAGCTTTGGAATGTTTGTGAACGCCGCGCGCGAGGCCGACGCTGATTATAAACTGGCTGGCGCGGGCGCACTGATGGTCAGCGCGCTGAGCGAGCTTATAGAAACCCAGCGCAATGCTCTACATGCCTGGTTGCGCGGTGCGCAAGTTCGTGAAGTTGGACGCGCGCTAATCCGCCGCTTTCCGCTTCCTGATTCGGGTCGCCCGCCTGTTTGGGGGGCACCCTCTGTGTTGCCAGTCTCGCCCGCGGTACCAGGAACACCGATTCGCTTGCGCGGTGAACGCCCCGATCGCGGCAGCGTAACGGGCCGCGCGGTGCGGCAGGCGCCGCCAACAACGCCGCCGTCTTTACCGCTGGACAAGAAGACTACAACTGGCAGTTCGCCTCATTCCTCGGCTCCTACGCTCGATCGTTCGGCGGTCACCCAAGCCTATCTGTTTACGCTCGGATGGGAAGGCGCAGAGGTCGAGCGATTGATGCAGGGCCCGGCACTTCCTCCAACCAGGAAGCCTGCATAGGAGCCCGCCATGGACCTATATTACCGAGGTTACGATCCCAACGAGCGCATCACCAGCGCCGGCCGGCACCTCACGGCGGCTGCCGCTCGCTTCGCGTCCTCGATCGTGCGAAGTATTCCGCTTTTACCCGAGGCTAGCTGGGCCGCGCTCAAGCGGCTTGCCACTGTAGATGCGCTGTGGAGTCTGTGCCTGGTGCTGGCGGGCTGGCTGATTGCGACGGTGGTTGGGGGACTTGTGGGATTGGCCGTCAATGCGCTTCTCATGATCTACGGATTGATTGAGCTGTGGGAGGAGGTTCAGGGGGTTTGGGACTCTTTGAAAGAATGGGCGAAGGCTGCTTATGAAGCACAGCGCGACGCAGAGTTGGACCGTGCTGCGCAGCATTTCGCGGCGGCGCTCAGCACTGGGGGCATCACGATTCTGGAAGTCTTGATGACCCATCGCGTGTTTCGCGCTGTAGAAGGAAAGCTGCGCGAGCGGTTTCCAGTTCCAGACTGGCTTCGCCAGCAGCACGAAGAAGCGGTACGCCAACGGGAGGCCCCGCGAAGGACAACGAGCGCGACTGAGGAGCTGCTACGCAAAACGGCGGACGCAGTCACCAGTGGATCTCGAGGCGAAGGAGCCCGCCGAGTCGCCCATGAATTTCCGGTGGCGGCTGTGGTCGGGGGCGTGCTGTTCGGAGCAGGAGCGCTCGCAGCTTTATCTTGGGCATTGACCACAACAGAACACAGAGCGCGAGTTCGCGCTCGACCGTAAGGAGAAATTCCAAATGGACTTCAAAGAAATCGGATTTGCCGCCAAAGACATCATTATCGGCATGGGTGCGGCGACAGCTGGGGCGACGGGAGGCCCGGCAGCGGCCGAGGGCGTGAACAAAGCCGGCACGGGAATCGACCGCATCCTGGCCATGGCACTGCCCGAGGAAAAGAAACCCTCGCGCGCAGAGAAATTCGACCGCGCCGACTTTGGCAATCGGCAGCCCGTGGCAAATTTACCACCCCCGAGCCCGGTTTCTGCGCCGCCGCAACAGCAACAGCAACAGCCGCAACAGCAACAGCCTCAGGCACCGCCAGCCGTTGCCTCGCCGCCAGACTCGGTGTCTGTGGCGCCGGTGCAGAAACCCAATGCGGACACCGGGCCCCTGACCGGCGATGCCAAGCTGGCTTGGGATCACTTGCGCGAGCTCGGCTGGTCCAACGGCAAAATTCATCAAATCCTAGCCGGGCCCGAGCAAAGCTCGTTGGCTGCTATCACCAGCAAGGAAACCAAAGGCTTTCGGGCATTTGGGGCAGCGGGCAGTCGCATGTCCGGGGCGCCGGGAACCGCGGTCCCTATTCGCACCGGCCGACTGGTGCCACCGGTTGTCGCAGAGCCTGTGCCGCTTGTACGCGGCGTGCGAATTAAGGATGACCTCAGCAGTTCCTAGCGAACTGCAATACCAACCAAGGAAAGGAGGAAGTATCGATGCGTTATCGATGGAGTATCAAAGTAGGCGACAGCATGTACGCCGGCACAGATGCCAATGTGTATCTGTCTTTGGCGGGCGACATCGCCAACATGCGTGAGGTGCAAATCAGCGACCCCGACGCCGTCAACGACTGGGAAAAAGGAGATGTTTATCACGGATTGCTGGAAACTGAGGAACTCGGCGAGCTGCAAACCGGCACGCTGCGTCATGATCAAAGTGGCGTCGGCTCAGGCTGGCAGGTGGACTGGGTCAAGGTTCAGAATGATGAAGACAGCCGCGAGTGGACGGCGACCGTTGGCAAGTGGGATGAAGGCGGACGGTTTCCGGTGCTGCGATTCACAAGAACTAACGATGGCCAATATGAGCAAATGAAGAAACAGCGCGAAAAGGAAGCCAAGCTTAGGGCGGACAAAGAAGCGC
>CAYWPR010000063.1:0-36796 GCA_964460115.1 uncultured Myxococcales bacterium | reverse complement strand
GCCCTCATGCGCGAAGCGACCTATTCCTTGCTTGGCGATGAAGAAAAGCGGCAAGGGCATGGGCAAGCGGCGCGGTTTTTAGAGCAAGCCGGCGAACGCGATCCGTTGATGCTGGCCGAGCATTGGCAGCTTGCCGGAATTTTGCGCAATGCCGCGCATTTTTATGCGCTCGCGTCTGAGCAAGCCCTGGGCAAAAGCGACCTGGAAGGGGCTTTGCGTTTGGTCAAGCGGAGCATGGATTGTGATCCAGATGACGCGGAATTAGGAATCCTGCACAGCGTTTCGGCGTTGGCCTACGCATGGCTTGACGATTGGAATCAAAGTTATAAAAGTTGTGAAGAAGCCCTGCCGCGAATTCCTGCTGGCAGCCAGCGCTGGTGCAAGCTGATGGCTGGCATGATGATGGTCTGTACAGGACTTGGCAAAACCGAGCGCCTGGTTGCCCTGTTTGGTCAATTTACGACCACCCAGCCGTTTGCTGATGCCCGTGCCGCCTATGCCGAAGGCATCTGCTGGTTGCTGGCGGTGATGGCTTCGGTTGGGCACGTAGAACCAGTGCGCGGCTTTGCGCAAATCTTGCGACAGTTGGCCGCAATCGCCCCAGATGATGCCGCGCTGAAGCTTTGGGTCAGCATGGGCGAGATGTGGTTTGCGCACTACATCGATTTTGATCCTTGGGCCACGGTCGTTCATGCACAAAATGCTGCGTTACACGCCAAAGAGATCGGAGACCTACGCAATGAAATCTGGATGCGTTCCTGCACCGGACTTTACCAAAGTGAACTCGGCGAGCATGAGCAGGCGGAATCCACTGTGCGCGCGGTATTTCCTTTGCACGAACGCGTGGGTGGAGAAATTCTGATTATCACCAACACATCGGTCTATCTGGCGCTGATTCTTTCGCAGCAGCGAAATCCTGAACGCTTGGAAGAAGCGGTGCGCCTTGCTCAGACGGCGATTTTGGCCCCCCGCATCAATCCGCCGGTAAAAGGTCTGGCCTATCAGGCGATGGCGCGGGCGCTTCTTGGGCTTTTACGGCCGAAGGAGGCCGAAGAAGCCGCGCGTCATGGATGTGCGCTTTTGCAGCCGCTTCCAGCCCTTTATTTTGGGCCGATGGCGTGTCTGATACAGGCGCTTTCCGATCAAGGCTACATCGCCGAAACGCAGGCCGTGATTGCTCAGTGTGAAAAGGAATTGCAGCAGGCCGGCCACGCCGGACCTAGCGAAGTGTATTTGCAGCTCGTCATTGCCAAAAGCGCAACATCCTCTAAAGCGGCAGCCCACGCCGCGCTTTTGCGCGGACTTGTGGCCCTTTTGGCCCGTGCCAGCAAGATTTCCGATTCAACGGCACGCGAACGCTTTCGCACCAAGGTGCAAGAAAACGCCGAGCTCCTTGCGCTAGCTGCCGAAAAAGGAATTAAAGAGGAGGCCGCTACAAGTACTCCATCAGTAGCAGTCATAAACGCCGCGGCGCAATCAGCTTGATGTCCTCTGGATTCGCGCTCGAGACGCTCAATTCTCCATATCTACGATTATGTTTTGCGGCTAGAGGTGTATTTCAAGGCTGAAGCGACATGAAAACCTGGAAGATTAGGATGTCTCGACAGATTCATATTCTTCACGGATTCAGTATCTAACGGGAGCTGATGCGAGCAGATCTAGGCGTACAAGGCGCGGCCCGCCCTCCGCATGAGGCGGTCCGAACGGAAGAAATAGGCATTCACACACATTCGCCAGTACTATGCTGAAATGCTCCACCATCGAAACTGTAATCTGTGTGAGGCCATATGTGGAATCGTTGTGAAGGTTGCGGAAGATCGAGTCGTTTCGATTCGCGGCGATGCAGCAGATCCGCTGAGCCGCGGCTATATCTGTCCAAAGGCGACAGCTCTGGCCGATATACATCACGATCCCGATCGGCTGAAGCGGCCCATCAAGCGCACGGCGCAGGGCTGGATTGAAATCGAATGGGACGAAGCCTTCGACGAAGTCGGCGCCAATCTTTTGCGCATTCGCAAAGAACATGGCCCGCATGCAGTCGCTGTCTATACCGGGAATCCGACGGTGCATAGCTATAGCGCGGCCCTATTTGGCATCCCTTTTCTCAAGGCGCTGGGCAGTCGCAGCCTATTTTCCGCGACCTCGGTCGATCAGCTTCCCAAGATGATCTCTTCCTATCTGCTGTTCGGACACCAGTTTCTGATACCCGTGCCGGATGTCGATCGTACCGACTACTTTTTGATCTTTGGTGGCAATCCGCTTATTTCTAACGGCAGTTTGATGACTGCGCCCGGCATCAAGCATCGGCTGGCGGCGATTTTGGCGCGCAAAGGCAAGGTGGTGCTGTTCGATCCGCGCCGAACCGAGACCGCCAAAGTGGCCAGCGAACATTTCTTTATTCGCCCGGGAACCGACGCGCTGGTGCTCTTCGCCATGCTGCAGGTGATCTTCGAAGAAGGATGGGTACGTCTGGGACGGCTAGAGCCGTACGTCAAAGGTCTGCAGGAAGTGCGCGCCCTGGCGCAGGACTTTTTACCGGAAAAAGTGGCCGTACCGTCTGGAGTGCCGGCATCGGTCATTCGCCGCATCGCACGAGAGTTTGCCACAACGCCGCGAGCCGTGGCCTACGGGCGTATCGGAATATCGACCCAAGAGTTTGGTGGCATCTGCAACTGGCTCCTAGATGTGCTGAACATCGTTACCGGACACTTCGATTGCGAAGGCGGCGCGATGTTTACCACGCCGGCAGTCGATATCGTGGCATTCGGTAACGGACTCGAGCAACAGGGCCACTACGACAAGTTTCGTAGCCGGGTTCGCGGTGCTCCGGAGTTTAACGGCGAGCTGCCCGCGGCGTGCCTTGCCGAAGAGATCGAGACGCCCGGTGAGAAGCAAATTCGCGCGCTTCTCACCCATGCCGGCAATCCGGTGTTGTCGCTGCCCAATGGCCGACGCCTCGATGCAGCACTCGGCAAGCTCGATTTCATGGTCTCTATCGATATTTACCTCAATGAAACGACCCGCCACGCGAACATCATCCTGCCGCCCACTGCCGCGCTCGAGCGCGATCAGTACGAGCTAGTGTTCGACCTTTTGACCGTGCGTAACAACGTCAAGTACTCTCCAGCGCTCTTTGCACGCCAGAGCTATCAGCGGCATGACTGGGAAATCCTGTGGGCGCTGAGCACTCGGCTTGTCGAGAACAAAACTCCGGTGGACGCGCTCTTGCGCCGGCTAAAGCTGGCGATTGGAACACAGCTTCAGCCGCACCGAATTGTCGATCTACTTCTGCGCATCGGTCCGTACGGGCTGCGCCGCGGCCTTTCCGGCCTTTCGCTCCGCAAGGTGGCGCGCCATGTTCATGGTCTGGACCTTGGCCCGCTGAAACCGCGCTTGCCTGAGCGCTTACAGACCCCTGACAAAAAGATCGATCTAAGCCCTGCCCCTCTATGTGCTGACGTCGCGCGGCTGCGTATGGCCTTGCAGGCGCCGACGCCGCTTTCGCCAGATGCGCTGCTTTTGATTAGCCGCCGGCAGATGCGCTCGAACAATTCCTGGTGCCACAACAGCCCTCGCTTGATGAAGGGTCCGAATCGATGCACGCTGCGCATGCACCCCGACGATGCCGCTGCGCGCAGCATTACTTCAGGCCAATGGGTGCGAATTACTTCACGCGTCGGCACACTCGAAGTCACGGTAGAGCTGACGGATGAAATGATGCGCGGCGTGGTCAGTCTGCCGCACGGTTTTGGCCATAATCGAGAGGGCACGCGCTGGCGGGTTGCAGAAGCCCATGCCGGCGCCAGCATCAACGATCTGACGGATGAGGCACAGCTAGATTCGATGTCTGGAACCGTTCACTGGAATGGCATTCCGGTGCAGGTTTTCAGCAAAACCGAAGAGGAGGTTCGCTGAATCGGTACGAAATTGGTGCAATGCCATTTCCAAATGCCTGTTTTCGAACCATAAATTCCGCGAACCGTATTTTGCGGCTAGACCTTCGCTGGCTATTCCTTGTCTTGCAGTGCATTGAGGATCTGCTGTAGATTCCCGACGCGCGCGGTCCAGTCTGATTCCTCTGCTTTCATCTTGGCTCTGGTTGCTACAATCCAGCCGGCCACCTTGATCAGGTCTAGCGCGGAAGGGTCGCCAGCTTTTTGGGCCATGGCATATCCGATTCCAGCATTTTGCGTATAGGGAATACCGACGGAAAGCGGACCTGTGCACGATTTGGCCATAGAAGCAACCAGTTGAGCCTTGGGCAGTGCGCGCACGGCAGCGGCCAAACGCTTGGCATCACCCGGATTTTTTCCTTTATGGTGCTTTTCGATAAGCTCGGCGACCCTATCGAATTGCTGCCGCTGTTCGATCAGCGCCTTTTTCAAGGCACCTCTAGCGGTCTGGGCCTTTCCAAGGGAGGCATCGACATTAAAGGTTGCGATGTCCAATTGAATTCCGGGCAGCTTGCCTTTTAATGCGGCGATCTTTCCTGCGGTGGCTTTCAGGGCCTTGTTGGCCGCCTCCACTTCCTTCCAATAGATCGCATTTAGCATCTCATCGTAGGCCGTCTCGGCGATCATTTTACCGCCGGGGACCAGATTGCCACCAGCGGCGGCGACAAAAGCCTGGCCGATCGACAAAATCGTACTGATATTTCCTTTTAGCTCTCCAGCCAGTCCCTTGGCCTCGGTGACGGCGGCTTTGTCCTTGTCCTCTTCGGCCTCTAACTTGGCAAGATCCGCAAGACTTTGGGCCTGCTCAAGTGCTTTTCCAGCGGCGTTGACCTCAGCGACAGCGGTTTTTGTCTGACCATAGGCACTTTGCGTACTGGAAATGGCTGCTTGCAACACATCGGTGGCTATTTTGACTTCCTGGTTTCTACCGGTCTGCGCAAGGGCCAGTGCATCGCCGTCTTGCAGAGCGGCCCCCTTTCCACCCTGGCCAGCGTCATCGACGGTCTTGGCAATCGAGTTTGGCTCTGAGTCCTGCTGGCCGGTCTCTGCCGTTTTGGCGATCGCACCGATTTTAGTCGAGCGAACGGGCAGGCCGACTTCGTCCTGCAGTTCATGGGCGGTTTCTTTGGAAGAGATAAAGTACTGATCGAGGGAGCCAATGGCCCCGTTCCAGATACCCACAGTCTGTTGACAGGCATCGGCATATGCTGCCCAACAAGCTTCCTGGTATGGTGTTACTTTGACACTTTTCATCTCCGGCTGCGGAGCAACCCCGGGAATCATCGAAGGAATGCTATTGCCCGTCGGCATCTTCATGGGAGGCGTCGGCGGTACGTACAGCGCGGCCTGTGGCATGGGCGCCATAGGCACAGCCGCATTGGCTGCAAACGACTCGACTTGTACTTTGTAATTTACGGGGTCAATCTTGATATTGTCGGGGTCTCGGCCATGGGCAATCTCGAATTGCCTCCTCGCTTCTTCGTCTTTTTCTAGCTCGCTATTAGTCGGACCATCAGGATCTACTGCTCCGATTTCCGGAATATTTATCGAGCCCGGAGACTGGTTGCGTTCCCGGCGACCTTGCATCTTCCAGCGCAATAGGCCCGGATTGACATCAGGGCCTAGACCGTTTGCCCAAGGGATACTCGGTTCTACTTGCGAAGTCTGTGTAGGCGCCGCAGCCGGACTTAGATCTTTGCCAGGATCTCGCATGGCTTACTCCTTCGATCTGAGCATTGTCGCACAAATGGAGACGTAAAGGGCAGCGACTTACATTCCTTTGCGAATTGCCTCACCACGTTTGGATTTCCACTCTTTACGTTATAAGGCCGCTTCTAATATTTTCCCCGGTTTTCCCAACGAATGAAAAAGTGCAATCTTCTGACGGCGATTTTTTTCACGAGTTCTCAAGCCCCAATGCCTTGACGACGTCCTGACGGAAGCACTTTGGCAAAGCAATTCCCTTTCCTGTATGCGATACTGCTAAGCATGCTGAAATACCCCAAAGGGCCGGGCTCCTTGTCGATGATTCGAATGATGTTTGGAATCGACGAAACAATATCCGATTTGGCCCAAAAGTATGGCGATCCTTTTTCATTTCCGACTGCCTTTGGCAAAATGGTGGTCTGTGTAGCCCCCGAAGGCAACAAAGTCATTTTCACCGCGGAGCCGGATTCACTGGCTCCGTCGGCAGGTGATCTTCTGGATTTCGTCTTCAAGAAATCCGTACTCCTGATTCAGGGTACCGAGCATCGCCGCGCCCGCAAGCTCTTGACGCCTCCTTTTCATGGGGCGCGCATGCGTACATACGGAAACCTGATGCGAAATACAGCGCTACGCTGGGCCAAAACCTGGGAGCCCGGGCGTCCTTTTCGCATGATCGACACCACGCAGGCGATTACGCTTGATATCATCATCGAGGCGGTCTTTGGAGTCGCGGACACTGCCGAGATGCAGGCTTTTCGGCGCGCCATTTTAGCGCTGTTCGGCGACTTCTCGCCTTTCCTGTTTATCAAGGCGCTGCGCATAAATTTTCTGGGGCTTGGACCTTGGGCGCGCTTTCAGCACCATTATAAAGACCTGCAAACCCAGGTCTTTGCGCTTATCGCAAAGTACAAGCAGAGCCTCGCCGATCGCCAGGACATCTTGTCGCTGCTGATTGAAGCAAAGGACGAACAGGGGGATGGGCTTTCCGATCAGGAAATCATGGATCAGCTTTTGACCATCGTCTTTGCCGGACACGAAACCACAGCGGTCATGCTGGCCTGGGCGTTCTATCTTCTTTATAAAAATCCCGAGACGCTGCTCAAGCTGCGCGCCGAGATAGACCCCCTAGGTGCACAGCCCGAGCCAGAGGCCATCGCCAAGCTGCCCTATCTTGAAGCGGTGATCAATGAGACGCTGCGTTTATATCCGCCGGTGCACGTCATCCATCGTCGTACGCTAAAGCCGATGACGCTGCTTGGCTATGAACTGCCCGCAGGTACGGTGGTCGCCGCTGGTGCCCATGCCACCCATCGGCTTGAAAGCATCTATCCCGAGCCGAACAAGTTTTTGCCCGAACGCTTCATCGGCAAAAGCTATACGCCCTTTGAGTTTCTCCCTTGGGGGGGCGGCGCTCGGCGCTGCCTGGGCGCATCCTTCGCCATGTACGAGATGAAGCTCGTGCTGTCGGCCATCCTCAAAAATTATGAGCTAAAGTTGCTTGAAACTGGTGAAGTCAAGCTCGCCCACCGCCCAGGCACCGTCGGTCCCAAAAGCGGCATCCGCATGGAATTTGTAGGACCGCGCACGCAGTAAGCCTCTTCCTAAACTTTGATGCCCGAGTACGTACTAGTGCTTCGCACCGCAGCCGTTGGCGCCGCCGCAGCCTTTCTGTCCGCCCTTTTTGTCATCCGATTTGCCAGCGGATTTGCCTTTGTCTGCACCGGCACCGCCTTTGTCTGCACCGGCACTGCCTTTGTCTGCACCGCAGCCGCTCGCGCCACCGCAGCTTTTCTGTCCGCCCTTTTTGTCATCCGGTTTGCCAGCAGACTTGCCCTTCTCATTGCTCGGCGTTTCCGCTCGAACCGGAGCGGCCAGATTGCCAAAGGCCAGAGTTCCAACAAGTACGCCGATCATCTTGGTAGTGGTCATGTGTCGTCCTTTCTTCCTGAGCCAGTATCGCGGCTCATTGGCATAGATGCGTTAGATGGCACGATGGTTACACGCAATCGATTAAGCCGCTTTGTCCTTGTCGAACAGACGTGGCGCAAGCAGATGATCGATGGAAGCGCGCCCCGGCCCGTAAAGGGCGATCCCGACGAACAAGACCAGGTACGCCCATTCCGATAGACGCAGTAGATCGCCCAGCCCTGAGACTTCTTCGATCTTCGCAGTGAGTATCGCAACCCCCATCGTCGCGATGAGTGGTAGTGAAATGAGCCGCGAGCACAAACCGATTAGCACAAGACAGCCACCGACAAGCTCCAGGCTCGAGATGAACAATGCGTTGGCACCCGGCAGGGGAATTTTGAGACTTTCGAAGAACTCGGTGACCTTCGCGAGGTTGTGCAGCTTTCCCCAACCACTGGACATAAACACCACGCCGACCGTGATTCTGGCGAGGAGCGGAGCCAGCCAAGAGATCTGGTCCACGATACGGAGCAGGCGATGGTGCAGCCTAAGGATCGGAACACTCTTAATGATGGGCATGAATCGAAACCTCCGATCTTGTTAGATGCAGCAAAGCGGCGCTGGTTACATGTACTGCTAAAGCATTGCCACCTGATCGGAAACTCGCACTCGCCCGTTTCATGACCACCGATTTTCATGAATCATTCTTGCGTGGCAAGAAACATACTATTTTTTAGCTTGCAGCAATCCTCTATGGAGAAGGTCTGAAGCGCAACCGTAGCGACGGGAACCAAATGCCGGGCACCTTCCCGCCACCCCGTCCGGAAGCTCCGATATTACGTAACCAGCATTCTGCGAGCCGCATCCTTCTTGCTAGGAATCGGCTTGTCCAGGAATATAAGGGACCAAATCTATGTCTGATGGAATCTGGCTGGGCTCAGCAAGCAGGAAGCGGGCGGCCCACTCTACAAAGGAGCTCGGAGAGATGAGCAATGCACGATTAGAGCAATCTGCACAGTCTGCGCAAATCCCTAAAGGGGCATCGTTTCTACTTGCGCGGAGAAGCAAAATTCAAAATGTAATAGGAAATGAGTATCTGCCTGGAAACGAAGCAAGTGTAGGGTTGAAGCGATTCGGTGGCTTGCTACTGACGGCATCCCTTGCGTCGGTCGGTACGTTGGCCGCGTGTGGCGGTGACCCAGCGAGCGCACCGGCCGTGCGCGACTTTATCGGTCAGCAGGTCGGTGGCAGCGCAAAGCTAACGGTGCCAGCCAATGACGACGCGATACCAGTGCCGCCAGATGATCCTGCGCGCCCTGGCCGTTATAAGACGACGCCCGCCAAGGCATACCTTGGCAAGCTACTCTTTCATGATCCGGTTCGAACTGCTCGCATCAATCTAAACACCGCACAACCCCTCGACTTGCCCGCGGGAACGGCGTTCGGCGGAACCGTCAACAGCACGGCCTTGAACATTCAGGCGACTGTCGATGCCACAAAACAGACCGGCTCCTGCGGTTCCTGCCATATCGGCGAAGCTGCCGGTAAAGCCGGACAGGTGCTCAACTTCAACGTTGGTGGCGAGGGCCGCGGCTACACGGATGAGAACGGAAACTTCATTCCCCGCCGTCGTGCCATGGCGACCCTGACCAAACAGCGCGCTCAGCCCCTGTTCCCCGGTGACGCGCTGGTCGATGTGCTTCCGACCCTGACTGACATCTTCTCAGTCAATGGCCAGCAGGTCATCACAACGCCCGCGCTTTTTTACCACAACAACCCGCCGCCCCAGGGTACCACCATCTCTCTGCTTAAGACAGGCCGGCTCGACGAACTTGACAGCGTGGGACGCCAGTCGCCATCTTTGGTCGGTTTCGCGTTCAACAATCGCCTCCTTTTTGGTGGTCTTGGTGGAGAGCCGCAAACCACGAGCGGTGGGCTCAATCCACTAAACGATCCGGCCGGGGAGAATATGACACTCCTGCTCCTAGATGCGCACCGCATGCTAGGCTCGCAGTCGGCGGAACTTCTGAAGATATCGGCCTTCGTGAAGCTCTTCAGGGATGCATTTCCAGACGAGGCGGCGCAAGCTGACGCAACGGGCGACATGAAGAAGCTAGTAAACGATGAGACCGAGCTGCGCGCGCAAGCGACGTTTTTGCGGACGCTGGTCACTCGAAACACACCGTTTGACAAATTCCTGGCAGGGGACGATAGCGCGATGACTGCCGGCCAGCTACGCGGCGCACGGCTCTTTTTCACCAAGGCCCAAGACGGCGGCGCCGGCTGCTTTAGTTGCCACAGCGGACCGATGTTCAACAAACAGCCAAACGATCCTGATGTTGCGGGCATCGGACAGTTCGTTGAGGAGAACTTCATCAACGTCGGTATCGGCGATCACCCGGTTCAGGCGCTAAATGCGGCGGCGCGAAACCACTCTACGACGAATCATGCGGAAGACACGGGCCGAGCGGAGATCACCGGAAACCAGAGCGACGCCTACAAATTCCGTAGCTTGACGTTGCGCCAGCTCAAGGATGCTCGAACGTTCTTTCACAATGGCTCATTCACCAAGATCCGCGATGTCGTTAGCTACTTCAACGCCGGAAATCCGCAAGATCCGACGGCGGGAGCCGCCGCAACGATAGACGCGCGGTTTACTAACCCCCGTGGCAGCGGCACCGAGCGCGGTCTGGGGCTTAACGATGCGCAGATCGACGATCTCACCGACTTTCTCGAAAACGGGCTTTACGATCCGTCGTTTGTCACAGCCCTTCAGCCAAGCGTCGACGACCTCGCCTATTCGAAAAATCGGCCCGATCTGGCTGCGCTCGGCGCCAAGGATGGGATGATGCTCAGCGGTCTGGCGATCGACGACAATGATCCGCTCGCGCGGCGCGATCAGGGCCTCGAATTCCTAGACGTGACGGCGAAAACCAGCGTCCAGCTTAGCTCGTCTTCAGGAAACCACGACGTGTGGCGCATCACCAACACCAGCAACTCGGTCATCGATACGCATCTTCTTCTGATCGTAAACGGCCTGCCTGCAGGCGTCACCGTTGACGCCAAAGAGAAGACAGCGACTGGCAAGCCGTACTACCGCATGTTCTTGCCGGACGGCGTGCTGAATCCGGGCCAGGTCATTGCAACGTCTGTGCTCAGAAGCGGCGGCGGGTCCAGCAGCTCATACACCTTTCAGGTGATGTCCGGACAGGGCAAGCTGTAGGTGTAGCGCGCTGCGTGACATACAGGACAGCAGCCGTCTTTTAGAAGCTAGCGAACAAGACCAATCCACCTGCGAGTGAGCAATTCGGTACAGCTTGCCTGTACCATTTGGGATATGTGCTCGTCGATTTCGTGCTGCGCTTCGGCTTTGGCAAACCCACTTTTCAATTCAGCGACGGAGCATGTCAACCTTGGACCTGTCGTCTATGCACGTCGGTCCTGGCATGCTTTCTGCTCGCTCATTGATTTCACATTGGAGGCATGACCATGTATCAAACGGACTCATCTCGATTGGTTGTTTTGTGTTCAGTATTGGCTGTGGCAGCGTGTGAAAAGGGGCCTGCTGCTGACGTTGCATCCACGGCAAATGCAGTAACCTATGCGCAGAATTCACAATGCGTTACATTGCTTGCTGGCCAGACCATTAACGCCGGAAGTGTCTGCACTGCCGTAAGTGGACAAGATCTAGTTGTCACCTACAAGACCACAAACGGCTGGACACTGAACGAAGTTCAATTATGGGTTGGCCAAAGCCTGTCAACTATGCCGACGACTAAGACCGGCAATCCACAAGTTGGCCTGTTTCCATATAAAGCCTCAAATCTAAGCGGCGCCACGACCTACACCTTTGATATTCCGCTGTCTTCTTTGAGCACTGCTATCGATCTTTGCGGACAGACGCTTCTTATCGCAGCCCACGCAGCCGTACAGCAGACAAGCAGCGATGGAGCAGTCAACCAGCAGACTGGCTGGGGCCAGGGCACGGCAATCTCGTCACGAGGCAATTGGGGCATGTACTTTAGCTACACCGTTGTCTGCGACACCTCAGCGCCCCCCCCTTCGACACTCACCTGTCAGACTGGATTTGCGCAGGGCAATGTCACTTTCATCAGCTTGGGCCTAACCCGCGATCGCTGGGGCTGGGAAAATGGTCCACTCGCACCGGGCATCTATACCAAACCCATCTACGCTGGCGCTGCGCAGAACGATATCAGCAAAGGGACGCTCGTTGGCCAGGTGACCATCAGCTATGATGGAAAGACAGTAAATGTCAGCTACCAGATGAACAGTGGCTACGTGCTTGAAGCAACGCACGTCTACGCTGGCACTACCAACGTCAGCACGATCGCACCAGGCCAGTACGGAAATACTCACGATCCCCTTAGCAACGTGAGCAGCGACTCCTATAGCATTTCTGGGTTTGACGGTCAGCCCGTCTATGTCGTAGCCCACGCGGTAGTCTGCAACTAAGATCTTCGCTAGAAGCGGAACCTATCGACCCTCTGAATCAAGTATTTTCCGATTGATCCGCTAGCTGCTTCTGCGCTTACAGCGAGGTACTCCCATGAAAATTCTCTTTTTTCTGTTGGCACTGCCAATCTTAGGCAGCGCTTGCTCTGGCCCTAGCAATTGTTCGGTCGGCACGGCAACTCCTGATGCCGGCAACGCATGCACATCCCAAACCAGCCAATGTGCCAGTGCGACGCCCAGCCCCGATCCTGGGTGCAGCAATGACGGCTGGTGTAGACAAAGCTCACCTGCGCAGGACATGGACCTGTATGCAATCTGGGGTACTGATGCGCACACGGCGTGGGCAGTCGGCAGTGGTGGAATCATCCTTAAGTGGAACGGCACAGACTGGACTTTGCAGCAGAGCTCCTTTGCAGGGAATCTCTACGGCCTTTGGGGTCTAGACGCCAACAACATTTGGGCAGTCGGAGATCAGGGAACGATTCTCTACTTCAATGGATCTGACTGGAGCTCGCAGCAGAGCACAACAGGCATCAACCTCTATGCCATCTGGGGCGCCGATTCCAACAATATCTGGGCAATGGGAAGATCAGGCGTCATCCAAAATTGGAATGGGACCAGTTGGATGCCGCAGACAAGCAGCACAACAAACGACCTGTTGAGCATCTGGGGAAGCGATCAGAACAACGTATGGGCCGTTGGAGAAAGTGACTCGATGCTACAGCTTAGCGGAGGTACCTGGACTCTGCAACCCACCGGCGTTATGGATTTCTTTCTTGGCCTTGGGGGGACTTCCGTCAACAACATCTGGGCGACAGGTGGACATACCATCGTGAACTGGAATGGCAGCAATTGGGTGCCTCAGGCAAGCGGCCTTGCCAATAAGCTCTGGGCAGTCTTTGGTACCAGCGCCAGCAGCGCTTGGGCTGTTGGCGATACCGGCACAATGATGTATTGGGATGGGCATATCTGGAGTACGCGCTGTAGCGGCAGCCTACAGCCCCTCCTTGGCCTGTGGGCAAGCGATGCTCAGAATGTCTGGGCAGTAGGCGGTAAGGGTACAATCCTCCGCTTTCGGCCTTGATGGCCATCTGACCCACCATCCCCCTTCACCTTCAAGCCAAGGATATGCTCAACCCTCTGGTTTTCTGGTGACTTTAGTACTCCCTGACACAGCCGCGCGAGCGCGCTCGACTTGCAAAAGGATTTGCCGCGCGTGCGGCAAAAAGCTCTCGCCCGCGGCAGACAAGAGCACGCCCTTTTGCGTGCGCTGAAATAGCGGTGCGCCGAGCTCATCTTCGAGCTCGCGGATGCGCCGGCTGAGCGGCGGCTGCGAGATATGTAGCAGTTTGGCCGCACGCGTGACGTTACCCGTCTCGGCCACGGTCACAAAATAGCGAACCTGCGAAAAGCTCATAGACTCCCGATTCTAGCACATTGTAAGCCCGGTCTTGCGGCGCGGCAGCCAGATCAAAACGGTATGAGCGCTCGTCCAAGCATCTCGGCACAATCGCAAGATGAGCATCGAACGCTATGGCGCTACAGATCTTTTGGCGCTGCGGGCCGCAGGCCGCGTCGCCGCGCAGACGCTGCAATTTGTGACCGCGCAGCTCAAAGTCGGAATGAGCACGCGCGAGATTGAAAAGCTTGTCCAAAAAGACACCGAGCGCCGCGGCGGCAAGCCGAGCCAGCTTGGCTACCACGGCTTTCCGGCAGCGGTTTGCACCAGCCGTAACCACGTGGTTTGTCATGGAATCCCGTCAGCGCATGAGCACGTGCAGGACGGCGACATCATCAACGTCGACGTTACCACCTACTTCGGAGGCTTTCACGGTGACACCTCGAAAACGATCGTGATCGGCAGCGCCAGCGTCGAAGCACGCAGACTTGTGGACATCGCCGAGCGCGCGCTTTGGGCCGGCATCGAACAAGCACGGCCAAACGCACGCTTAGGAGACATCGGTGCGGCGGTAAGCGAGCTCGTACAGCGCGAAGGCTGCTCGGTTGTTAAAGACTTCGGCGGTCACGGCATCGGCCGCCAGATGCATATGGATCCGCACGTCTCGCACGTTGGAAAACGCGGCCAAGGCCTGCGCCTAAAGCCCGGCATGACCTTCACCATCGAACCCATGATAAACCTTGGCAGCCCCGAAATCCGCGTCTTAGACGACGGCTGGACCGTGGTGACAGCCGACGGCAGCCTCTCGGCTCAGTTCGAGCATACCGTCTACATCACCGAGACCGGCTGCGAGGTGCTGACCCAATGCCGCGAAGAACTCGCGCTCGATGCGACTGCTTGCCGCTCATAGCATCGCGGCAATACTGGACGCTGGACATGAAGTGCCGCGTTTCGGGTTATAATCGTTTCAGCCCGTGAGAGGCTGGCGAGCGGGAGATGCGGCAAAAATCGGAGCGGCTGACGCCGCTTGGCACTTTTCTTTTGGCCAGTGCCATCGTGGGCATAAGCTTTACGGCTTTGACCGCCGCTGGATTCTGGTATAGCGGCAGTCGCACTCTGGGCAAAGGGCTGATCGTAACAATCATCTTTAACCTTTGCGCAGTTGCACTGCCGCTGTTTCTGCGCCGCCATGTTTCCTTTGAATCCGCGGTGTTTGCCGCTGCCGCCGGGGAATTGATGGTCGCCCCTTTGGTCGCCGGCCTGATGCCAGAGTTTATGTCGGCCATCGTAATTCCGCCGCTTATCAGCATCCTTATCGCCTTTACCCTAGGTGATGAACGAACCCGCAAACACGTTCTATGGATGAACACGGTGGGTTTGTTGGGGAGCATCGCATGGGCAATCTGGGTGCCGCAGCCGATCGATGCACCAGTTGGGGTGGTCCGGGCCTTCAACATGCTGGCCTGGACCACGGGATTTATCCTGATTGTTACCTTGTTAAAGGTCTATACCACCCGGCTTGCCGGCAGCGTGGCTAGCGTCGCAACGGCAATGAGGCATGTCGAAAAAGCCAACGCCGAGCTTGAACAGCGGGTCCGCGAACGCACCGCCGAGCTTATCGAAAGAGAGACGATGTTTCGCGTCATGGCCGAGACCCTGCCTGTGGGCATATTCATGCTGACGCCGGAAGGGGTTTTTGAATACGTGAATCCGCAGATGCAGCGCTATCTTGGCTATGATTTAAAAGAACTAAATGAGCAACCGCGAGTTAGCTTTGTCCATCCGGATGACGTGCCCAGCGTCAACGAGCGCCGAACGCGCCTATATCGGGACGGTGCAGTTTTCGAGATGGAATATCGCCTGCGCGGCAAAGGCCGTGAAGACTATCGCTGGTATGTTGCGCGAGCGGCCCATATACACGATGCGACTGGGCAGCCGTGGAAGATCTTTGGCAGCATTCTAGACGTGGACGATCTGAAGCGAGCCCAAGAGCAGGCGCAAGCGGCAGCGCTGGCCAAAAGTGCTTTTTTGGCCGCAATGAGCCACGAAATCCGCACACCGATGAACGCCATCATCGGCATGTCGGGACTGTTAAGCGATACCCAGCTTGACGAAGAACAGCGCGACTACGCCGGTGTCATTCGCAGCAGTGGTGAACATCTGCTGACGGTCATAAATGACATTCTAGATTATTCCAAGCTGGAGTCCGGCAAGCTGATGCTGGAAAACCTGCCTTTCAAGATCGAAACGGTCGTGGGCGAATCCCTTGACGTGATGGCCGCCAAAGCGCGCGAAAAGCAACTTGATCTGGCATATGAATTGAGCAAAGCGGTGCCACGCTGGGCGGTGGCCGATGCCGGGCGCATTCGGCAGGTGTTGATTAATTATCTGTCCAATGCTGTCAAGTTCACCGATCGTGGCGAGGTCATCGTCTCGGTAGAGGCCACACCCATCGATTCGAATCGGCAGGAATTGCATTTTGCCGTACAGGACAGCGGAATTGGTATTTCGGAAGCCGGGCTCTTGAAGCTATTTCAGTCTTTTAGCCAGGTAGATGCATCGATTCAGCACCGTTTCGGCGGAACCGGCCTGGGCCTGGCCATCTGCAAGCGGTTGGCCGAAAACATGGGCGGCAGAGTGTGGGTACAAAGCACTCTCGGCCAAGGTTCTACGTTTCATTTCACGATTCAGGCCGGACTGCACGAAGATCTCGAGTCGATGCCCATTTCAGAAATGCAACATACGCTGCTGCAAGGCGTACACACCTGGATTGTGAATGCGAATGTTCAAAGCCGCAGAATTCTGCGGGCGCAATGTGAACGGTACGGAATGCTCGTCCGCGATACGGCGCAGCCAGCCGAAGCCCTACTTTGGGATGAAAAGGGAGAGCCCTGCGAGCTTGTACTTATCGACCACAAACTGCCGATGATAAACGGCGTCGAACTAGCGCAATCGCTACACCTGCGCCGGCCGCAATGCAAGATGGTACTGCTGAGCGCTGCAAATTCCGGTCTGAATGAAGCGGAAGCGAATCGAATCGGTTTGCTGGTTCAAGCAATAAAACCCATCAAGCAATCGAATCTGTTTCACGCGATTCTCAAACTGTTTGATCGCCGCGCCGAAAGCGCCACATCGGCGACGGCGTCGCGATTGTCGCCGGAAATTGCGAAGCAAAATCCACTGCGGATTCTAGTAGCTGAAGACAATGCGATAAATGTCAAACTTATCTCAATCCTTTTGTCCCGCCTGGGATACCGGGCCGATGTAGCGGGAAGCGGACGGGAGGTGCTAGAAGCCATGCAGCGCCAGCCCTACGACGTGATTCTGATGGATGTGCAGATGCCGGAAATGGACGGCATCGAAGCCACAGCACGCATCCGAGAACAGTACCTAGAGCGCCGGCGGCCAAGGATTATTGCGTTGACCGCCGGTGTCATGCAGGAGGAACGCCAGCGCTGCTTGGACGCCGGCATGGATGAATTTCTCAACAAACCCGTGGTGGTGACGCAGCTTGTAGAATCATTGCGCAGGTGTCGGGCACTGGATTCATGAGAGCACTTAGCGCCAAAACCAGCGCCGACGCTTTGGGGGCGGCTGAGGCGGACTGGGACCGTGGGAACCGTGCGGGTACGGGGGGTCAAAACGTCCATTGCCGTTTACATCTAGGAATACGGGGTTTGTCACGGCCAGCGGCCTTACATCAAAGCGAAAGCGATCCCCGACGATAGGCGCCAGCGGCTTTTCGCCATCGACACGCACGACGATGTACTCATCGCGAGACGCTGTCAGCGCGAGCTGCTTATGAAAGCGCACCGGCGTGGTCGCGGCCGGTACGAAAAAGCGCTGATACTCCTTTCCGCTTACATATACGATCACTCGGCTTACGCTGATCCAGGGCGCGGCGCTGACTTCGATATCAATGACAGGCTGAGCGCTTCTGGGCTTTAGCATATCGCCAATCTCGACGCCTTCTACGTTTACCCGCACAAACGGACCTGTGGTAAAAAAGCTGCGGTGGGCCTTGACCGAAGCGGCGACCTCGTAAGGGTCGATTCTGGCCGGCCGATCATCGAGCACGCGTACATAGTTTCGCGGATACCCGCCGATGTTGTAGGTAAGGTGATGGGTGTCGGAGTTGCCGGTGGCGGTAACGATGTGTCCGAAGTTAAGCAGCGTCAGCCAATCATGAATGGCGCGGTCTATGTGCGTTCTCTCAGCATCTTGATAGCCATTTAGGACCTCTATGGCATCAAAATCCATGGAAAAGCCCTGACGGCTGGCAGAGTCGAGATTGCTATTGAATCCGCCGATATTAAAGTAGCCAATTTCATTGTCGATGCGCGGGTGATGGACAGAAAGGAGTGCGCCCGGATGCTGGCTGTGAATGAGGGGAAAAAGCGCATCGGGATTCCGCCCGGCGACAAGGACGGCACCGTGGCCGGCCCGATCCGGAGTCTGCAAGAGTGGAAAGACGCCGAAGTGCCCCCAGCCGGCTGTGGTGAGCTCATCGCCGGTGGCACTGGCGAGCAGGTCGCTGGCTCCGGCGTCGTGGATGCTTGGACCATAGTCGCATACGACGTTGTGATCGGTGGCGACGATCATGTCTACGCCATCGGCGAGAAACTCATACACCCGGTCGCGCAGCGGCACGCGCGAATCCGGAGAGCATGCAGAGTGAACATGAAAATCCGCAGAAACCCAGCCCTGGGTATTCACCACATGATGCAGCGTCGCTTTGACCAAAGCGGGGTTTACACCGATAAGGACGTGCTGGAAATGAGCGATGTCCCATTCAAGCCCACGGCTGACATAGACATCGTACTGGCCCACGGGAAGCCGAATGTCGCCGCTGCCGCTTGCCGACATGACGCGGTTATAGGCGGCGACCGCTGCACCTTCTTCTCGTCCGATATCGCCTCGGCTGAAAGCGGGATCTCCGGTCGACGCGACGCCGACAAAAGTGAGCTTCACAGGCATCAGCGCTTGTGTCGCTGCATCGCGAACTTCATAGTGAAGCACGCCATCGCGCTGCAAAGCTGCCCCTTTTGCACCCGATTGCGGCGCAAACTCGACACCAGAAAAAAGCGCCAGAAAAAAGGCCAGGCCCAGACGGAAACAAAACCTACGGCGCACGGTCATTCTGTCGACAACCATGTTTTGACAGTACGTCACTGTGCCATTAGATACAACTTACAGATACAATGCGAAAATGGATGGCGAGGTCCCAATCGCTGTCTTTCAAAAAGGAATGGGCTGGAGGTTGCATGTCTTGGCGAAAGAGAATTCTGCTTCTGCCAAAGCTCATCTATCACGGCCTGCGCGCGCCGCGTGATTCGGGGGTCGCCTGGGAGCGCTACTGGTCGGAAATTCGGCGTACCGGCATTGACGGCGATGTGCTTTGGGACGCGGGCAGCAGCGTCGAGCTAGAACGCACACTGGCCCTGGTCCGTGCGCACCTTCCGGCAACGCTGCCGGTGGTCGATATAGGCTGCGGCAACGGACGCTACAGTCGGGCGCTGGCGCCGTATTTTCCGCGCCTTATTGGCATCGACTACGCGGCGGCGGCCGTCGCGCACGCGCAGACCGAATCCGCTGAAATGAGCAATGTTCAGTTTCGAGTGGCCGACCTGACCGCGCCGCAAATAGGCCAACGTGTTGTCGAGGAGCTCGGCGAGGTAAACGTGTACATGCGCGGCGTGCTGCATACGCAAAGTGACAAGCAACGCGTAGCGCTCATCAAAAACATTCGGCAGATGCTCGGCCGTAACGGCGTGTTTTTCTACATTGAGACGGATCATGAAGGCAACCCGCTCGATTTGATCGCATCGCTGGTCACGCCGTCGGGCGAGCTGCCGCCGCCGCTTTTTCGCACCATCGCTGCCGGGCTGCCCATTCCGCGCCATTTCGGCGAGCGCGAGCACGACAAATGGTTTCCGAGCGATACCTGGAAGACGCTCACACGCGGCCGAACCGAGATCTATGGAGTGCCCATGACCCAGGCGGCGCAGCCTGAGCGCTTATCGGCGTGGTACGCGATTGTGAAGCCGCGCTAATACATGGGGCACTTTTCACGTGCCCCCCCCCCCGCCCGGCAAAGCTGGACGCTGCGTCTAGCTGAAAGGAAGCTACTCGGCCGCAATCGTCCAGCTACGTTCATCCGTGGCCATGGGCGTTGGAATGGCTGGAAACTTGGCCGAGCGCACGGCTGCTTCTACGCAGGACTTGACCTTACTGCCGTCGCCGTCCGTTACATTGGCGCTAACACGGCTGTCGACGACTTCGCCCTTGCTATTGATCGTGACGCGCACCGAGACGACGACTTTTTTGGCCCCTTTTTCCAAAGCGTGCTCGACTGCGCAATGTTGCACGGCCGCGCCCTTTTCAGAAAGCGCCGTCGAAAGCCCCGAGTTTTTGGCGCCGGTCGGCGGCTTCTTGCCTTTTGCCGCAGACAGCGCCGCTGCCGTTGGGGCGGCCTGAGCAGCCTGCGCAGCGGCCGGCTCGGGATTTGCGGCAGCCGTAGCACTTTTTGCGGCGGCATCGGCGGCGGCAGCAGCCAACTTCGAAAGTGCGTCATCCCGCTCCTTCTTGACGCTTTCCAGATCGGTCTTTGCCATGGCAAGCTGCGTCTTCAATCCGTCACGTTCCGTCGTGACGGCGGCCAGATTGCTCTTGGTTGCTTGCAGTTCAGCCTTGGAAGCATCGCATCCGCCAAAGAGCAGCGGATAGGCCAGCGCCATTGCCACGATTCCGCGCGAAGCGGGTTTTCTCAAAAGTCGCATCCATACACTCCTGCGTTCCTTATGAATTTCAGCCATACGTCGCCATACATCGCGCGAACAGGCTTGATGTCCGCGACTTCAGTCATAGAACATTCATAGCATACCATCATCGACTAAACTTGGCCGATCAGCGCAAGCCGGGCGGATGGATAGATGAAGGGGAGAAGCGAGCGAGGATGTGAGCGTGTTCGGCAATGGCGAGGAAACGCTCGCGCCAATCGGGACGGGGAATGCGCGAGGCGCGATATAAAATGCGCTGGCGCGTTTCGAAAAGATAATGCAGCGCTTCCGACTGCGCTCCGGCTTGATGTAGTGCACTCGAAAGAGCCATCGGAACGGCGGTTTCATTGCAAAAAGCCGTTCCCACGCTTTCGAGCAGAGATACCGCTTCACGCGCGACGAGGACAGCTTCTTCAGCGCGACCAGCAGTGCTTAAAGCGCTTGCCAGCGCGGACAGCGCCGGAATGCGCAGCATCGGATTCATTTTGGACAACTCAGCGGCGGCGCCTGCTTTCTGAATGGCTTCCGAATTGTCGCCAGAGCCATGAGCAATCATGGCCAGATAAAGCTGACACAGCGCTTGCCAGCGGAGATGACTGGCGCCAAGATAATAGGACAACGCGTCGCGCAGCAAGCGATTTGCTTCGTCGTACTTGTCAGGTTGTTTCGCCAGGATTCCGCCCAGCATCATCTTGGCAAAAGCGACTGCCTGTTCCACTTTGTGCCGTTCGCACTGGGCCAGATTCTGCCGGCATAATTCTTCGCCTTGCTCCACAAGGCCAAGCTGGCCATATAAGCATGCCAGGGCCGAGCGTTCGATCAAAAGATTTCGCAGATCTCCCGCTTCCTGAAATGCCGCCAGCGCGGTCTCAAAATGGATTGCCGACTGACCGAGATCGCCTTTGAGCATGGTCAGCGTACAGTGCACATACTCGTACTGCGCTCGCACCAAAGGATTTTCGATGGTCCGTCCGTTCAAGATGCCGCGAAGCCGTTGCAGGAGCGCTTCCGCCTGCTTGATGTGATTCAGCATGAGCCACTGATAAATCAAACGGGACAGACAAATGATTTGTTCCGCTTCCGCGTCCGGCGCCGGCTCGATCACTAGCATCTCTTCGTGACAGTGCGAGAGCTCCGCAAGCTCGCCGCGCCGCGCACAGGCAATGACGATGTGACCGATGACTTGAAACCATGGCGCACTTCCACGCGGCAAAAGTAAAAGCGCCTCCATTCCATAGCGGTGGGTCTCTAGATAGCGGCTTTGCCAGTAGGCAGCCGTCGCTTGAATCGCCAGAAGTTGTCCCAGACGCTCTTTGCTGGCTCCGGCTGCTCTCGCTTTTTCCGCTCGGTCTATTGCGCCCTGCAGATCATTGCCATCCATTGCCTGCTGCGCGGCCTGCTGATAGTACAAAATGGCCTTGTCCAATTCCTGTCCGCGCCGAAAGTGCTCGGCCAGCACAAGCGCATCGCGCTCTCCGACTCCTTCCAGCCACTCTCCGGCCAGCCGATGCGCCAACTTCCGATCTGCATCGGATAGCATGGCATAGGCGGCATCGCGGACCAAGGAGTGTCGATATTTGTACTCGACTTCTCCGGGAATGCGGACCGAACCTCTACGAACTATGACTTCCTGATTGATTAAGTGATCCAGCCAGTCACTTATCGCAAAGGCTCCGGCCTGTTCGCCGAGCAGCGCGCGTACACTTCCCAGCCAAAATACTTCTCCAAGCACGCTTGCTACCTGCAGCACGCGCTTCGCTTCGGGTCCTAGGCCATCTAGACGCGCCTGTAGCATTCCTAGCGCGGTCTTTGGCCACTCTTCTTCTTCGCCGCTGGCGACGGCGCGGACCAGTTCTTCCAGATAAAACGCATTGCCTCCAGAGTGCTCAATGACCCGCTGCACCACACCTGTGTCCACGCTCGAACCCAGCACGCCGCGCACAAGCTGCTCGCAAGCCGCTTTGGGCAAAACATCTAGCCGCATTTCCTGAACTCGATGCGTACTCCAGATCTGAGGAAAAAGGGCGTGAACTTCCGGACGAGCCAGTGCCAGCACCAGAAACGGACTGCGCGGCAACCGTGAAAGCGCGCCATCGATCAAACGGACCGTCGGCAAGTCGCCCCAGTGCAAATCTTCGAGTACAAGCAGGATTGGTTTGCGGGCACTCTCGGCTTCCAGCCAGCGTTCCCAAGCTGCGGCAATGCTGTCCGCCATCAAGCGAGGCTCGCGGCGCGCCGCGGCCAGCGCGGTATCCATATCATCAGGAAAGCGCGCGCCCAAAAGCTCGCCGAGAAACGCTGTCACTCGGCTACGTTCCGCTTGCGGCAGCACTTTGGCCACCCGCTTGCGCAATTTTCGCCATTGCTCTGAAAGGGGCTCGCCCTCAAGCAATCCGATAGCCCGCCGGACTGCCGACCCAAGCAGCGCAAAGGGCGAGCCGGCGGATACCGCATCGCCTTGCCCCAGCCACACTTCGACCTCGTCCTTGTCTTGCCGAATCAATTGCACAAACTCTTCGCGCAAACGCGACTTGCCCATACCGGCCAATGCCGTCAGCAAAATGGCGCGGCTTGCCTTTTCGCGTTTACACTGGCCAAGCAAATCTTGCAGCGCGCGCAGTTCGTTTTGCCGGCCCCAAAGCTGTGTCGCCTTGCCAAGCAGTGTCCGCTGGGCCACGGCTTCCCGTTCGCCAAGCAGCAGCCGAGATTGAACTGCGGACTCGAATTCAAATCGAGTGTCCAGCAGCGATGCCGTTAACTCATCGGCATAGATTCCGTAGGAATTGGCATCCGGTATTTGCGTGAGTGCCTCTTTGGCCACATAAGGCGGTACGCTGTTTTCCTCCATAAGGTATCGTGTGGTCACTAAAGCCATCGCAAGATTGGGCATGCGAGCGCGCAGGACTAGCCCAATGCGCGCCAAGCGGCTTGCCGCCTCCACGGGCACCTGACGGCCTGGCAGCGTCAGCGCAAATAAGCTTTCCTGAATGCGCTCGAGGCGTCCACCGCGACGATGGCTCTCCTGATCTATCTCGGCTTGCAGCGCGGCATCCGTAGCCGCCGGAATGGCAAAAACCAAGGCACTTTGCACGCGCATCTCGGCCGTAGTGACCTTTAAGCGATGCATCCTTTGCTGCGCAGTTCGCCCCTGTGTCTGATCTTCATTCACCTCCCGCTCTGGCATCTTGGCCAGTTCGGCAAGCAGGGCATCGCCATCCGCGGGACGCGCCTGCGGGTCCTTGGCCAGCAAGGAATAGATAAGCGATACCAATTCTTTGGGGATATCCGGACGCAGTCGCTCAAGGGGGGGCGGCGGCGCCGTCAGAATCTGCGCCAGAACGACGCCAAGGCTTGGTCCAGTAAACGGCGGCTGCAGCGCCAGCACTTCATACAGCACGCAGCCAAGTGACCAGATATCGCACTGCGTACCGACGCGGCGGTTTCCGGATGCCTGCTCCGGCGCCATATATCTGGGAGTGCCAATGGTGACACCGGTATCGGTCAGGTCATGCACTTCCGAAGTCAGCCGCGCCGTCCCAAGATCCAGCAATTTGATCAGATCGATACGCATTTGCGGCAAAAACAGATTGCTCGGTTTGATATCGCGATGAATCACTCCGCGGCGATGCAGCTCGGCAAGGGCGGATGTAGCGCGACGCGCCAGCAGCACCGCGGCATCGGAACCAAGACCGAAAGTCATGGCAATGGAGGGCGAAATGCAATCCTCGGGAATTGGCGCAATCTGCGCCGTTTCCGAATGGGTGTTCAAGGAAGGTCGAGGCTGAATCGTCAATGTGGAGCCCACATCCAGGACAGGCCCAACTTCATTGCGCAGCCGGTCCAGGCGCTGCTGTAGGTCCTCCCCTTCCAGCCACTCCATGGCCAAAAAATATTCGCCGCCTCCTGTCGCCCCATGCGCGATGTAACGAACAATTCCGGGATGGACGATCTGCGAAAGGACCGTGCTTTCACGAAGGAAGCGCTCGCTAAGCTCGGCCCGGGCTACGACTTTGACCGCCACATGCGCCCCGGTCCGTTGATCGAGCGCCTGAAAAATGCGCCCCATCCCACCGGCGGTAATCTCCTTGAGTATTTCAAAGCGCCCTTCGACGATTTGGCCACGTCTCATAACCTGCACTCTTAGAAGGATACCTCCGCCTAAGACCCTTTCCGAAAAACATGACTCAAGGAAGCGCCCTCAGAAACGCTGGACGCCCGCGTCTTGTTCGAGGAGGCCGCAATGCGCAGCGCAGCGGCACGTCCGGCGACAGGAAAGTTTAGACACACGTCTCAGTTTATCAGATCTCGGGGAAGTACGTAGTCAGCACGCGGTCCACGTAGCGAACCAAGGTCGGCTGCGAGCGCGCATAGCTACACGTAGGAGTTGGCATTTCGGATTTGATAGAAACCGCCAGAAGGCCAAAGGCCGTCGCATCGGCCTTGACCGGACGATCTCCGAAAAACCAGTTCTTGTCCCCCAGAAGCGCGACCATCGCGTCGACATCGGCTCGCCCCTTGGCAGCGATCTCCTCGGGGCTATGCCGGGCGATGCCGCGCTCGAAAAGGTGGCCCTTAAAGTGACTGCGTATCGCCGGGCCCACAGCTTGCCAGATCTCCGCCGGAACCTGCGGCGAAAGCGCCTTGTCCAATACGGCGTAGCCAGCGTCAACAAGGACTAGCTCATACTCGAAGATCTGATGGTAATGTTCCTCAAGCGACTGACGAAAAAAGTGGGCGCGCGCGCGGGTGACGGCATCAAGGTCGCGATCGAGCAGAAGGCCACGGGTTTGTCCGATGTGCTCGAGGATAAGCTCGCTGTCTCCGATGATCCGCCCATCTTCTTCGATCCATGGACTTTTGCGTTTGGGACCTTTGCTGTTGTCGAGCTCGTAGGCGCGCTCGTACGGAATGCCAAGAAGGCGCAGACAAAGCTCAAGTTTAAGCCCGAACGGGCCACATGTCGGAAGCCCCCAAGCAGGAGGGAAATTGTATACACGAATTGTCGGCTGAGACATCAGGCACTCCTTTTATAGAAACGACGGAAATGGCGCATTCGTATTATTTCAGAGATGGCGGGCAATTTGAACGACCTTCTTTTGGCGAATATCCCTTGAAGCTGGCTTTTTCTGGAGTAGCTTTTCATCAAAAGCTGGGAGGGTACGAATATGCTCAGCGAAGATCGTCTGAACGAAGATGTGCTCGACGAAGCATATCGTAAATACGTCAATAGCGACCCGTTTCTGCCCATCACTCATTTTATCGATCACGCGACGATGGGTGCCGAAGCGCTTGTCGCTTTGGGAATGGGCGACAAAGTCCAGGAATGGATCTCGCACCACCGCGTGCGAACGTACACAGCGCAACAGACCGGCGTCGCCATAGACAAGGACTGGCTGCAGGCGCTTGGCCGGCGCGACTGTCACGGGGACTGGATTCTGCACTTCGACGCCGCCCTGGCGACGCGGCCTTTTGAAGAGGTGCTGGATGAGTGGGTACCGCGCTTTGCGCACGAAGTCGGCGCCTTTTTGTTTCACGGGCTGATTCGTACAGAGCATGCCACGCGCGCGCTTTCGCACAAGGACACGCTCGATCGGCGCATTGAATTGGCGCATGGGCTGGCGCTGTGGGCGATTGGCGTGAAATCGCCGCCGACGCGAAATTCAGGAGAAGCGGAAGCAGACAGTGACATTCTGAATTTCGCGCGCTTTGGTGCCGCCGCTTTCATCAGTGATCCCAATGTCCCCAAACTGCACCTAGTGACCGGTCCGATGGCCTATATGATGCTGGCGCCGCACCTCGAAAAGACCACGCATTCCATCGCGCGGCGGAGTTTTGCCAAGACGCACAGCCTAGCGGCCAAGCAGTTCAAAGGGCTTAAACCGACGGTTTACAAAGCGCCAAACGGAATCCTCAATGAGGAACGCATGCAGGTGCTGGCGGCGCAGCATGACGCGCACCCGATCAAGCTGACAGAAGCCGCCCTGCGCGGTCACAGGCAAAGCCACGACGACATCTTCCTAAAAGCCGCAGCCAAGGCCCTTGACATACACAGCCTGCGTGCACTTTGGGGGGTTGCGAAAGCCGTACTGCAGCGAAAAGTAGCTTAGAGATGATTCCAGGTTGGAAGTACAGGAGTCATTGCGTCCGCCATGAGAGGCACGGTCGCGAGATTGATGTCATACGTCGCCCTTCATAAACCTCGTTCTTATCATAGCTAAATTTACACGGAGGCTGATAGACCTGGGAGCGACAGTGGCATCTGATGAAGTTTCTCCCAGGATGTCATGAGATCAGATAGGATGTTACAATACCGTGACAGGAACGGTTTCGAAATCGTAGCACGGCTGCGGAAAGAAACGTTTAGTGCGCCGCGTGATGAGGGCTTGTAGCTCGCGACTTTTTGGCGGCGCTTTGCTTGTCTGATTGACGAAGGGAACGCGGTTCGTCTGCAGCCAAAAGCTCTTGCTGGCGTTGTAACATTTGCTCAGCCAAAGAAGCGGGCAGTCCTTTGGCTTTTTTGGCCTGCGGAAACATTTCTCCTTCTTCCTCTTTGACGTGGTGCTCGATGGATTCGCTAAGAACGGTCACTTTGGCATCGTACAGTGCCTGATTGGGCTCCATCTGCAGAAGCTGCTCGATCAAATCCTTGGCGCCGGCATGCTCGACCAGAGCTTCATCCATCAAATCCATATCAGCAATCGCTGCGCGCACGGCTGGATAAAAGATTTCCTCTTCTACCGTAGCGTGCACCAGAAGCTTTTTGCACACTTCGGCCACCACTTGTACTTTTTCCTCTTGGGAATTCGCCTGGGCCTTAAGCTTTTTGAAGCGCGCAAACAACTCTCGAACCTGCTTGTGATCTTCCATGAGCAGGTCAAAGGCCATATTGGAGTCACTTTTTGCCGTACTTTTCATGAATTTCTCCTGGGATGTCGCATCTTGTTTGCACATCTATCTGTAGTCGCTGCAAATTCAACGACCACTGGGAAAAACCCTAATTTTCCAATCTTTTAGACCATTTGGCTCATTTTTAACCATATAGATGAGCTCGTTTGAGGCTCTCGCAACCGAGCTATGAATAAACAGCAAGGCCGAGAAGTCGGCGCTGCGGCGGTCCTTTTGCAGCGTTTGGTGATTTTCTAAATGTTCGCTATCTGATACATGGGCTTCTTCATTGATTGCTTTCGGCATTTCGCCGAGCACAAGGAGAAGTTCCAATGCAAAAGAGTTCCGCCAGCACCCTGCTCTACTCTTCTCTCTTTGCACTTGCCCAAGCGGCGGGATGCGGAGGTCCGGTAGGCACATCCGATGTCGAAATGCCGAAAAAACCCTGGGCCGAAGTTGAGACGATACCGATGCTGGCGCTTGAAAGCAGCGCCAGTCCGGTTCCCTGCGGCGGCGCCGGTGAGTTCTGTTTTAATTACAGTGGCGGACTCGATACGGCCCCTTCCTTTCACAAAGTGTGGGGCAGCTCAGCATCGGATCTGTGGATTGCCGGCACGCAGGGAACGATGCTGCACTGGAACGGAATCAGTTGGTCGCAGTTGCCCTCCGGAACCACAACCATTGATTTTCACGGCCTTTGGGGCAGCAGCGCCAACAACGTCTGGGCCGTCGGCGATAGCGGTGTAATCTTGCGGTGGAACGGTACCACCTGGAGCCAGGTTACAAGCGGCGCTACCGTTCGACTAAACACAGTGTTTGGCTTCAGCGCGACCGATGTCTGGGCAGCAGGAGATCAAGGAACGCTTTTACACTGGAATGGCACTGCATGGTCAAAAACCGCGACCGGTGTCACAAATGATCTTTACGGGGTCTTCGGAGTCGCCCCGGACGATGTCTGGGCCGTCGGCCAGTGGGGGCAAATTTGGCACTATAACGGCAGCGCCTGGAGCCAGTCGGCAAGCGGTGCCTTTGATACGCTGATTAGCGTCTGGGGCAACAGCAGCCGCGACGTCTGGGCCGTGGGCACAAGCGGCGCGATGGTGCACTGGGACGGCACAATCTGGAGCGATCAGTCCCGCGCGACGAGTACTCTGACTGAAATCGCCGGCACGAGCGCTAGCAACGCCTGGGCCGTGGGCGATGGCGGAGCCATTCTGTCCTGGGATGGGTTCTCGTGGTATGGCTACATAAGCCTGCCGTTTGGCAGCGTACGACGCAACAGCCTCCTGACCAGAGACAACTTAGCCTGGGCGGTGGGCGATAGCGGCAATCTGGTGCAGTGGGACACCTCAGCCATTTCACCGATGGCCAATGCGAATTTTGGATACACCATCAAAGAAATGTTCGCGACAAGCCGCACCGATCTATGGGTATCCACCAACGTCAGCATGATTTATCATTGGAACGGCAGCACTTGGGCCCAGCTAAGCATTGGCGGCTACAGTTACACGGCGAACTTCTGGGGCAGCAGCCCTACCGATGTCTGGATCAACGGCAACGGCCTTCAACATTGGGATGGATACAGGCTTTCGCCAGTAGCTACAGGCCCCGGCTTTTCTGACTCCATTCAGGCTTTGTGGGGATCTGGTCCGCAGGACGTCTGGGCCATTAGCTCTCGCAACATCTCGCGCTATAATGGTACAAGCTGGACAGCGGCTGATAACGGACGCAGCAGCGGCAGCATGGCGGCCATCTGGGGCAGCAGTGCGAACGATGTTTGGGTGGGCGGCGCAGGACTTTGGCACTGGAACGGTACGGCTTGGTCCACCGTAGTGCAGCAGTTGCCAAAAGAGATCAAGTATCTTTGGGGCAGCAGTGCAAGCGATGTCTGGGCCTCAGGAAACGGCATCATTTGGCATTACAATGGCATAAGCTGGTCGCCGATTTCGGAACGGATTACAGGCGGTTCGACTTGGCGCATCTCCGGAACTAGCGCAAGCGGCATCTGGGCCTGCAGCGATTCGGGACGGCTGATGCGTTACGACGGCAAAAACTTTATTCCGCTTGCCGGACCGGGGGTAGGTAGCATGGCAGCATTTGGCCCGGACCTCTGGCTTGCTGCAAGCTACAGTATCTACCATCGCTAAGAGGCGATTCCTAATAGAGTTCGACGTTCCTCTGCAAGCCAGGCGCGGGCCTCGGCTTCCGTACTAAAAAATCGTACATGCTCGTTCGAAGAGCCGGCCCGCCGAAGCAGCAAGCGAGCCTTCATGACAAGGTTTGCCAGGATGCGTAGCTGAAAACTGGCACCAAAGCACGCGACGATACGCGTGATGTCTTGCAGGCGGTCCGCGTTCTCTGCCGCGTACTTTCGCGCTGCCGCCGTGAACTCACCGCAGGCTGAAGTGTCGGTCAGGACAAGGATGTATTTACGTTCGCGTCCTAGTTCGAGCATTGTGTCGAAAAACCAGGCCATGCTATCGGCAAGTACATCTCCTCTCCATTTTAGAAAAAGGATATCGGGTGACTCGTTTACGATGACATGCTGAACGTAATGTCTTTCTGCAGTCATGAACTTCCCTCGGATATCCATAAACCGCCTACCGCAGGCTTCTTACAGCCTGGATATCCGTACGCCGCTTCGCGAGTCTTGCAGCGAAAAGAAAATATCTAATAGCCTACCACTAGACGCAGTGGCACGACGACCGAATTTTGCATTCGGCATCCGGCTTTATGGATTATAATATCAAGAGAGGGTCTACTGCGCCTATACGCTGGCTGTGAAGTAGACAATGGGCGCAGCAACCCCCAAAGCGCGCCCGGCAAGCAGAAGGGAAGATTCTGTGGCATTTTTCATCAAGCTTATCGCGTCATTTTCGGAACTTGCGCAGCGCATTGCCTTTGCTGCAGATGGACAGACCTGGGCCGCCGCCGAAGATGGCAAGCTGGTGGTCTTTCGCGAAGGGCTGCTTTTGCACAAAGCCGACGCTGGCCTTCATGTCTCGGAAATCGCCTTTGCCAAAGAGGGCGGACATATACACCTAGGTCCTTTGACCTGGAATTCGCAGACGTGCCAGTTCATGGGAGAAAAAGAAGCATTGGCCCAGGCCCTGGTGGCGGGGCTGCCCCCTTCTGCACAAGAAGAACAATTCACAATTCTGCAAGGGGCGCCAAGTCCGGACGGCACAATGACCGTCGTACGTACCCAGTATCTGCCGCCACGCCGGCCCGGTGCCGCGGCCTATACGCACACCCAAAGTCGGCTTTTGCTGCTTCACACCGGCACGTACGCACTTTTGCACGAACTGTCGGCAAAAGGCGCCGGCATAGGCTGGCGGACTTCGGTATTCAATGCAGATGGAACGCGAGTCGCAGCAGCCAGCGAGCAGCTTCTGGCGCTATGGGAATGCGCCTCGGGGCAGCTAGTAGCGACGCAAAAAATTGATTTTGGCGCAGTCGACGATCTGCGCTTTAGTCCCGACGGCACATGGCTGGCCATGGCTTCGAATGTACGCGGAAAAAGTATTTCGCTTTGGAATGCCGAAACGCTATCACCGGCTTGCGCATGGGAGGGTGATACCCATGCCGTACATGCTTTGGCATTTGTCGCGGACGGCACCAGGCTTTTCTCCGGAGGCGATGATCAGGAACTTTGCCTGTGGTCCGTTCCCGATGGCAAACGCTTACAATCCGCCAGCATCAGCGGGCGCATTCGCGCCTTGGCGGTAGATGCCGAGGCGCATCGCCTGGCGTTGGCGACCTGGCTGCCAAGCGATCCGCAGATTCAGCTTTACGAGCTCGGCTCCCTCGTTTCATAGCGCCCTGCCCTCCTTAATTGAGACGTATCAGTTTCGAGTGTATAAAGGCCGTTGCGGCGCCCTGTTCAATGGCATACCACGGACCCGATTTGCCAATGATGTGAACCGTATCGCCTGGATACAAGTTCTTTACGATCTTGGCATTTCGATCTGCTTTTTCACGCACGCGTGCCGCCACCGCAACAGTTCCCGCATGAAAGAAAGGTTCCAGATAGGTTTCGTTCTTCTTGCCGGAATCCTTGTCAAGATCGGCATTGGCGTCAATTTCACGCTCGACATCAGGTTCTGGGGCGGAGGAGGCTTTTGGCGGTTCGCTGTGCGGCTTTTCCTGAAACAGTTCGTCAAATTCCGTGAAGGCCTTCACATCTTTCAGCAGACTCTGATACTTCGCAAAGCCTTTCTCTTTCTGCCACAGCGCCTTGAGAAATGCCGTGGCTTCCGAATCATCGCCGTCTACAAAGACCAAAACGGCCAACTTGAACTTGGCATTATTATTATCGGTGTAACCGGGTGAAAGCAGGTCCTTTAGCTTGACCTCTGAGTATTGCTGCAGCGAGCGTTCATCGACATAATTGCGGGCCTCGGCACAGGTCGCAAATGCGCCCAGTGCATCGAGGAAGCTCTGCGCATGGGCTTTGTCATGAATCAGCCAGACCTGGTAAAAAACCAGCGGAACGTAATTTCGGTTGCTCCAAGAATCGGTCTTTTTCAGCTCTGGAAACATCAGATTGGCAAAATCCTTGGAGACGCCCCAGACGCGCCGCACACGGCAATCGTTGGGATTATTGGCATGGGCCACAAAGCGAATGTTGCTGCATAGCATATTGATCCACGCCGCATCATTTTGGTGCGCCTTCACCGATCTGTACATTGTCTGAATCAGATTCTCAGACCAGACTGTACTGACCGATGAAGTAAGGCGAGCATCGATACGCTTCATACATTCGGCTTCATTTTCGGCCCACACTTGCAGGACGGCGCGAATGGCCCCTTCGGGCTCTAGTCCTTTTTCTACGTAATCCGGTTTATCGGCAGTCAAAAAATCGGGTTTGGCACGCTGATCGAGGATGTCCAGATTTCCTGCCGCATCCTGCATTCCCACCTGACCAAACGAGGCGTTTGACCCCATGGCTTTGACATTTTTCTTCTGCGCATTGGCCAATTCCTGCACGTGCTTGGTCAGCGACTCATTTTGCAGAATCTGTTTTTTGGACCATTCCTTATCATCTGGATCTAGATAGACCGAATCCGGCAGCTCGGCGGCGTTGGTGAGGCAGGCGTTTAGCACGATGCGCCCCTCGTCTTTCGGATCCTTTGACATAACCCCGAGCAGTTCCTTTAGAAATGCATCGGTTTTGACCTTCTGCTTGCGCTCGGAAAGCTCTAACCCATCGCTTGCTTCTGCCACATGATCATCGGCATGGGATTTGTTCTTTGGATTGTGACGAACCGCCACATCGCCGGCAAGCTGCATACCGCGCGGGCCGCCGTGACCGCAAATCATCGCTTGGTTGACCTTGCCGCCCCCGTATTTCTTGGCCAACGGCTTAATTTGCGCCTGCAGCGCGCCGAGCGACGTGGCACCTTCCACCAAAATGCTAAAATTGCGCGCATCTTTTATGACCTGCGTAACGTTTGGGTCTTGGTGAAACGCGGCATTATGATCGAGTCCGGAATGCAAAATCAGCGTGAACGGCTTTTTGCTTTTTTGCGGATCGTTTGTAACCGGTTCGTTGGCCTTTAGTTGCTCCAAGGCATCATTTTCAAAATGGTGGTAATTGCGCACGTGGCGAATGACCCCGTGATAACGATTGGGAGGTCCCCCTAAAAGAAGCTGCGTAAACGACCAGATTTCGTCTTTGGCACTAAGCGCGGCTTGGCCTTCGGCACTTAGTATCGGCTTACAGACTTTCACATAGCTGATGAACGGATCGACTCGGTTGTTCGCGACAAAGTCGATGAACTTTTCCTTTTTCAGGATGTGGCGCATAAAGACGCCGCCTGGCTCTTTGTTTAGTTTACTAAGGGCCTTGCCCCAATCTAGCGCCGTGGTGACGTCATCCGTAGATTCAATCTGCACCGTTGGGGTGGACTGATCGACCGCTGCCGAGTAAGTCTTTAGATACTTTTTGGTGTCTGCATCAAGCTTGGTATCGACCAGAGCCTGCACCTTCATTTTGTAACAGCCGATAAGCAGCGCATCGGTACTGACAAATTCGCGCAGCGCCCGCAACGGCGGACGCTCCGCATCCTTTAGCGATGTATGCCAATCGACTTGCGCGCGCGTAAAGACATCAAACTCATTCAAGGTCATGTTCAGAAGCTCGGCATTTTCCTTCCTTTGGAAATCGGTTTCCTTCACCTTTACCGCGGACGCTCCGGAAGTGGGCGAACGATGCAGCACGCCAGCCTGAAATCCTCCGGAAGCTGGCAGCATTGGCATGGGCGCAGCAGCCGTACCTATAGCTGCGGCATTCGTCACCCAATCGGCCACCCGATCTGCTGCCAATTCCTCGGCATCACCGGGCGCACTGACTGTAAGGGGCTGGTGCGCTGTAGCTGTAGTCCCGTGTCGGTTTTCGTGGGTGTGCCACAGTTCATGATAAATTATGTGCTGGCCCTCTTTGGTCTCTGGACGATACTGATTGGCCCCAAAATAAATGCGCTTGCCAAGCGTGAAAGCGCGAGCATCCACTGCCTCGGCAGCTTCAGCCGCATCCGCTCCAGTGATAACGTCTACATCGCTTACATGGGCGCCTGTGGCAGCAGTGAATTGGGCGGCAATTGTGGGAGAAAGCGGAGCTCCGGAATTCTTGCTGGCCTTTTCAAGAAGCGCTTCGGCTTTGGCGCTGATGGCAGAAAGTCCGGCATCCAAACGCTTTGCCTTGCGCCGAAGCATGCGCAGCAAAAGTTTTCCCTGAAACAGCGGCGTAGGCACCTCTGCCGCAAGCCCACTAGGCGCTGGCGCGGTTGTGATGCTCGCCACTTCTGACGCAGAAGCGACCGTCGCGGCTTGCCCTTGCATCGACAGGCGCCCCTCGCTGTCATGGTTGTTCAAGGTCGGCATAGGCCCTCCCACATTTCATCCCCACGCGCTGAAAGACTCGCAGCGCTGTTAGATAGGCTAGCAGGCACTGCCCAGGTCGCAAGCTTAGGTGGCTTGCGAGCCGCGGGGCCGCTTTGCTCGAACATGATAAAGTGAAAAGGCTGGTCCCGCTCTGAACACTTATAAAATCTACGCAACAAGTCGATCCACGCCGCGATTGCGGAGCAAGGTGAAAGATATGCGCCGGACCAAGTCCACCTTTTTGGGTCGCTGGGCGCTTCCTTTTTCTATGGGAGCCCTATTCCTTCTGGCCTGTTCTGCCGCGGAAAGACCTTCCTTTCGCGATTCTGCGCACCTTGGACAGACGCTTGAGGATGCGCCGGACGGCGAATTGATGACGTCGAGCGCTGGCACAATCGTGCATAGCTATGCGCGTTTGACCGCAACGGAGCCACCGATGACAAACAAGAACTGAGCAGTCAGCCCGTAGTCAATGTGGAGACTCCGATTTGCACTCCTTTAGACCTACGCCTCGCGGTAAGCGCAGCCACGATGCGTGACGCGCAGGGCTCTTTTATCACCGAGGTATCACAGATTGCTTTTCTCTGCGGGGGATGTATCGAGGGAGAACTCACATTTTCATGACGCTTCGGCCTCAGCCAAGGCTTATAACCGAGCAATGTAATGATTACCGCGCAAGGGCGGGTGGTGGTGCTGGATTTTGGCATCGTTAGCAATGTGGGGGATGAGGAATACGGACCACGGCATGAACCTAGGGCCATGGGAACCCTTTCCTATATGGCGCCCGAGCAGATCATGGGCGAGCCCCTGACCGCGGCAACAGACTTGTACGGCGTCGGAACCATCCTGTATCAGGTGCTGACCGGGCGACTGCCGCTTGAAGGCTCCTCCGAAGAGATTATGACCTTGAAATGCCTAAATGAGGCACCGCCCCTTTGATTCTCTGTCGCAGGTCTCAAAGGATTTGCGCGACCTGTGTCGAGATTTATTGCGCAAGCAGCCGTTCGAGCGTCCCACAGCCCCAGAAATTCTGGCCCGGCTTGAGCAGCGATACAGTCCGACAAAAAACGAAGAGAAAAAGCGCGAGACTTTTATCGGACGCAAACAGGAATTAACGGTTCTAGGGGCCGCATTTGCACAAGTGCAGCGCCGCAGCACAATGATGATGCTGGTTCAGGGTGAATCAGGAGTTGGCAAAAGCGTACTCATCAAACATTTTGTACAAACCGTGGCGGCGCAGCATCCAGATGCCATGATTCTGCGCAGCCGCTGCTATGAGCGGGAATCGGCATCCTACAAAGCCGTCGATGGCATCATCGATGCACTCAGTCTGCGTTTGCGACAGCTTGGCAAGGCAAATGCGGCGCCGCTATTACCCGATAACCTTCCTTCTTTGGCGCAGCTTTTTCCCAGCCTAGCGCCGCTGCTTCGCTATAAGGACTTTTCTGTCGAGGGCATTGTCGATCCCGTGGAACAGCGAAAGCAGGGATTTGCGGCACTGCGCGAACTTTTGCGCCGGCTTGCACAACGTCAGCCCTTGATTCTTGTGGTGGATGATTTGCAGTGGGCAGATGATGACAGCTATCAGCTTCTGGCAGAGATTCTGCATCCGCCAGAGGCGCCAGGACTTCTGCTTTTGGCCACCATGCGCCAAGCGAGTACCGGACAGGATGCTTGGCGCAGCAGTGGTCTGGACCTTTTCAAAAATGAGATTCACCGGCTGCAGTTAGAAAAGCTGCCGAAAGAAGACGCGCAGCTTCTGGTACAAGCCCTTTTGGGTGCGCAAAACGATCCGATCCTGCGTGAATGGATTGAACGCGTCGTGGTCGAGGCCAAAGGGCATCCGCTGTATATCGACGAATTGGTACGGCTGCGCGGCCGCGTCGAGCAAGGGCAAGCGTTGCGACTTGACGAGGCGCTATGGCTACGCGTTTCACAACTGGCCCCCGCTGGTCGGCAACTGCTTGAAGCCCTTTGTGTGTCGGGAGTTCCGCTCGAGCAGGAAACCGTTCTGCAAGCCGCGGCCTTGGACAGCGAAACCTTCGATGCGCAAGTGGCGATACTGCGCGCCGAGCATTTGGTGCGTACCGCGGGCGCCAAACGCATTGATCTGATTGAGCCTTATCATGATCGGGTACGCGAGTCGGTATATGCCCATCTTAGTTCCGCGCAGCATCTGCAATGGCACGGGCGCCTGGCCTTGGTTCTGGAACAGAATTCCCATGCCGATTCGGAACAACTTATGGTGCATTGGGAAGGAGCAGGACAACCCAAACGTGCTGGCGAATATGCACAGCGCGCCGCCGAAAAAGCCGAACAGGCAATGGCATTTGAGCATGCGGCACGAATGTATCGTCACTGTATGAAGCTTTTGCAACCGGAGCCAGAACATCTGCGTCAGCTCAAAGTGCGTCTGGCGGAAGTCCTGTTTCATGCCAATCGCGGATATGAAGGCGCCCAGGAAATGATGCAAGCGGCTGCCGATGCCCCCATTGAACTAGCCAGCCGGCTTCGTGCACGCGCTGGTGAGCAATTTATGTCGATGGGGCACTTCAACCAAGGCATGGCGCTGCTCAATCAAAGTTTGCGCAATCTGAATTTGTCCATCTACAAATCCACTTTATGGGCTTTTTTGGCATTAATTTGGCAACGTTTAATTTTAGCAATTCGTGGCTTTAAATTCAAAGAAACTCCCGTAGATAAAATTCCTCGCATCAAGCGAGATGGGAATCCTATTGAGGACTTCGGTACACTACAAGCGGTCTCAAAACCCGTAGCGAGCGGCCTGAGCACGAAGGCGCCCGCCC
>CAYWPR010000062.1:0-36820 GCA_964460115.1 uncultured Myxococcales bacterium | reverse complement strand
CATGAGCAACTAACTGCTGTATAATACTTGTTTCAACTTTATTTAACACCTTTGTCATCCCCTTGCAAAAGGGGATTTGTGTATTTTTAATCAGTTTAAGCTTTACCTGGAATTACTTAGAAGCGAGATTCACCCCAAAATTGCGACAAATTTATCACAACATAAAAACTCTATATTGCTTTTTCCTTCTCAAAGGTGGTAGAGCTCCTAAAATAAATATATATTTAGCCTCGATAGGTTAACTATTTTTTTTAATTAAGGAGTCAATTCATGAAGAAATTAGTAATTGCAGTAGTTGCTGCTGCAGCATTAAATACAGTAAGTGCACAAAGCTGCGCATCTGCTTTCAGTGGTTTTTATGCTGGTTTAATTACTGCTTTGTTTTTTGTTTTTATTGGCGGTTTGACCGAAGACTTATCTAAGGCTGTTTCGCCATTAGTTCGCATGAGTTTTATGTTGTTCGCTGTATTATATGCCGTATATGTCTCTCATAGCATGCCTCTGATTCATCATATGGGGCATCAAAGTATAAACTATGTTCTCCGCTTTGATGTTGTCGCAATCTTTCTAACGTGCTTTGCTGTTATTGGTATTTCCAATGCATATAACATCATAGATGGATTTAATGGTTTATCGACTACCGCAGGTATCATAAATATTATTGGCTTAGCATATTTATCTGCGATGGTTGGCGATATGACGTTGCTTTTTGTTTCTTTAAGCCTTATTGCTGCAATACTGGGATTTTTAGTATTTAATTACCCCAAAGGAAAAATATTCCTTGGAGATGGCGGTTCTTATTCTCTTGGGTTTATGATTTCACTAATAAGCCTAAACCTAACTGAGACTTACCATCATCAAATCTCTCCATATGCGATACTACTCTTAGCTGTTTACCCTTTCACGGAAACTGTATTTTCGATTGTTCGTCGTAAATTTGTGCATAAAACTCGAGCAATGGCACCGGATAACCTACATTTACATCAGTTGGTTTTTGACCGTTGTCTGCCGCGTGGTCTTCCGCTTATTCAACGTAATAGTGGAGTAATGCCTATTATGCTGCTATTCATGATGCCTCAACTTTTTATGGTAATATTTTACTATCATTCTAACGCAATTATGTTGCTTGGTTTGCTCTTATATGTCATATTATATGTTTATATCTATATGCGCCTGATAAAATTCAAAGTGCCGCGTTGGTTAATCGTAAAAAAAAGTTAGGAATTATTTTTACGTTGTCTGTTTGGTCAGCTATGTTATTGTAATGTATGGTTGTGTGAGATATTAATATTGTATTAGGATAGCAAAAAATGAAGAAAGTAGCATTAATAACTGGTGTAAATGGTCAGGATGGTTCATATTTAGCCGAGCTTTTAATTGAAAAAGGCTACGAAGTCCATGGGATATTACGCCGGAGTTCTATTTTTAATACTCAAAGAATTGAACATCTTTATTTAGATGATCTAGTTGAAGATATGCATAAAGCACGCAAATTACAGCTTCATTATGGCGATATGACTGACTCCAGTTCACTAATAAACATTATTCAAAAAACTCAGCCTGATGAAATTTATAATTTGGCGGCTCAATCACATGTTAAAGTGTCGTTTGAAATACCAGAGTATACTGCTAATGGGGATGCGCTGGGTACATTACGTATTTTAGAAGCCGTGCGTATTTTGGGCTTAGAAAAAAAGACTAGAATTTATCAAGCATCAACTTCTGAACTATACGGTAAAGTTCAAGAAATTCCACAAACCGAAACTACCTCATTTTATCCTCGTTCACCTTATGCTGTAGCTAAACAATATGCTTTCTGGATTACTAAAAACTATCGTGAAGCATATGGTTTGTATGCTGTAAATGGAATTTTATTTAATCATGAGTCAGAGCGTCGTGGTGAAACCTTTGTTACGCGTAAGATCACACTGGCAGTAGCTAATATTAAAAAAGGCTACCAGAAAAAACTATATTTAGGAAATTTGAACTCTTTACGCGATTGGGGCTATGCCAAAGATTATGTAGAATGTATGTGGTTGATACTACAACATGAAACCCCAGAAGACTTTGTGATTGCAACAGGCGAACAACATTCAGTTAGAGAGTTTACTGAATTGGCGTTTAAGCATGTGGGGATTGAGATTGAGTGGCAAGGAGAAGGAGTTGACGAGAAAGGGATTTGTAAACAAACTGGTGCAGTCTTGGTTGAAGTGGATCCTAAATACTTTAGACCAACCGAAGTTGATACTTTGCTTGGTAATCCTCAAAAAGCTAAATCACTACTGGGTTGGAATCCTACTAAAACTTCATTTGCACAATTGGTTGAAATTATGGTGAAACATGATCTTGATTATGTTGAGAAAGTGAAATTGGCGAGATACTAACTTATGGATAAAAATAGTAAAATATATGTTGCAGGTCATCGCGGTCTAGTCGGTTCTGCGCTAGTTCGTAAGTTACAGTCCGAAGGTTACCAAAATCTAATACTACGAACACACCACGAGCTGAATTTAACTAATCAACAAGCCGTGCACCTTTTTTTTGAGCAAGAAAAACCAGAGTATGTTTTTTTGGCGGCTGCTAAAGTTGGTGGTATTCTGGCGAATAATACTTATCGGGCGGATTTCATTTATGATAATCTCCAAATCCAGAACAATATAATTCATGCTAGCTATCAAAATCAAGTTAAAAAATTGCTTTTTTTAGGAAGTAGTTGTATTTATCCTAAAAATGCACCACAACCAATGCCAGAAGATTGTTTGCTAAGTGGTGAACTTGAGTATACTAATGAACCATATGCAATTGCTAAAATTGCTGGAATTAAGCTCTGTGAGAGTTATAATCTCCAATATGAGACTAACTATATATCAGTAATGCCAACCAATCTTTATGGCCCAAATGATAACTTTGATCTGGACAAGTCACATGTTTTACCAGCAATGATACGTAAGATGTATTTGGCAAAATTATTGGACGAGAGTAACTACTCTACAATTGCTAAAAATTTACAGATTGAGAGTGAGCAATTACAGGTTGAAGAAAAGTTGAAACACTATGGGATTAGTAAAACGAATCAAATCACAACATTAAAACTTTGGGGTAGTGGAACGCCATGTCGTGAGTTTTTACATGTTGATGATATGGCGGATGCCTGTCTATTTGTAATGAATAATGTGAACTTTAATGATTTGATAAAAGACAAGAAAGAAATAAGAAATACTCATATTAATATTGGTACAGGTGAAGATTTAACTATTAAAGAGCTGGCATTTCTAATCAAAGAACAAATTCAATTTAATGGGCAAATAGAGTTTGACGTAACGAAACCAGATGGGACGATGAAGAAGCTTCAGGATGTCAGTAAATTGCATAAGCTTGGTTGGAAGCATAAGGTTGACTTTGCTATTGGAATAAAGCAAGTAATTGAATGGTATTATAATATTTGATACTAATATGATTGTTTGTAAGATATTCTGATAAGGATGTATGACTGAGGAGGGAGATTGCTATTGTAGTAGCGAAGCATCCTGAGAGTTCAAGTGCGAACTGCAAAGAAATAGATTAAACTTATAGCTTGTATTTCGCGAGGCACTATAGCAAAAAGATTAACATTAGAAAAGCGTATCTGATTAGAGGCTCTCTTAAAATTATCATTTGATAGTTTGATGGGTAACTTAAGCATAACAAAAAAGCTACCATTGATAGCAAACTGCCGGAGAGATCAGTCAATCCACAATTCACAGGGGGGTGATTGACCAGCTTTCAGGTCCGCTGACCGATGTCTTTTGTCAGAAGTGTACGACGCGAGACGATTGCTCCTCACTTGCCAATCAGGGCTGTTCCGCCGACAAACAGTTTTGCATGCGCAACAATCAGTGCATGCAGCATCTGGGAATTGAAGGACAGATTGAGCTAAATAGCCTGCTTGGCGGAATTCCCGGCGGTAGCAAAGCCAGCGGCATGCAGCTTTATATGGTCGCCGGCAGCTATGCTGATGTCGAACCGGATCCCATTTCCGGACTGTCTTTGGGAGTCGTGGGCGGCAGTACTCCGGTTGTGGCCAGCACTTGCGCTCCGCCGCGTCCGACTCCGGCGCGTCCCATGCCGCTAGGCAAAACGCCGCCCTACGCGGGCAACACCACTCCTAGCGGACTGCCTTATCATGCAGGGGGCGGCATTTCGACGCTGGAGCTAGATACGCTAGGCCATGCATTTTATACTGCCGGCGGCCTTTGTCTGGAGGTGGGCAGCGAGCAAGTGGCGCAGCTTAGCAGTGCTCTTTTGTCGGCCCTTGTGCCTTCGCTTGGCAATCTAACCCACGGAGAAAATGCCGCGCTGCAGATTGCGATACGTCCGCAATATCCACCGACGTTTAGCCTGGGCCTTGGTACCTTCAAATTCGATTCGATGGGGCGCAAAGCGATAGACGATCCGCTGCTTCGTCTTTCGGTAAAGGACCTGGCGCTCGATTTTTACGTCTACATGGATGAACGCATGGTGCGGTTTATGCGGCATACCGTGGACATCGATGTGCCGCTTGGCCTAGACATCGACGGCACCGGACAGATCATTCCGATCCTGGGAGATCTTAGCCAGGCGCTGGGCAATGTGCGCGTCACGAATAGTTCGCTGCTCAGTGAATCGCCCGAAGAGCTCAAAAGTCTTCTGCCCAGCCTTCTGCCGGCGGTGCTTGGTTCGGTTTCGTCTTTGCTGACGCCAATTGCCCTTCCCGAACTTCTGGGCATGCAGCTTATGCCGGTGCAGTTTACAAGCACGCCGGACAATAGCGGCAAGCTGTCCTATCTGGGGCTGTTTTTCGCCCTGCAAACCAAACCGATGCTGGCCAGCCTGCTCGGCCAAAACGGCCAACCCGTGGCCAGCCCCATGGCGCAGCCACGCGTTGAAACCTATGCTGACCTCGTCGCGCTGAATGTGCCGACGCGAACTGCTCTTTTGGCCGGGGAAAAAGCGCAGGCCATCATCAAGCTGGATGGTCAGGCGCAAAGCGGCGCCGGTCCCGGCGGTTTGGAATGGCAATATCGCGTGGACAGCGGTCTGTGGCGGCCCTTTGACGACAAACGCCAAGTCACGGTGGATGACGACAGCTTGCGTCTGCCTGGCAATCACGTGATTGAGGTCCGCGCTCGCGTTGCTGGCGCGCCTTACACCCTTGATTCGACGCCGGCGCGTGTCGAGTTCATGGTGGCTCCTGAGGTCGATGACGCGTCTGCGGCTTTGGCTCCGGCCAACTCGACTTCGCGGTCTGCTGCGTTCGGCGCTGCCTCTAACTCGGCCGATGTTCCACGGGGCGGTTGCATGCTTAGCCAGACCCAAAAAGGCGAAACCGGCGGCTTGCTGCTTTTCGTCGGGCTCTTCGGGCTGCTTGGCCTTTTGCGGCGGCGTCCGGCGCGCTACACGCTGCTTGCGGGCGGCATTTGGGCGCTGTGTGGCCTTTCTTTTAGCGGTTGTGCGAAGAACGAAGTCGTGGGTGTAGATGGCGGCGGCGGCAAGGACGGCGGCAGCAAAGTCGATCAGAAAATGGACCCCGGAAAGCCTCATCTCGAACTGAATCCTGCCGATGAAATCGGCCGCTACCAAAGCGCAGTGCGGGTCGGCAACGACATCTACATCAGCGCCTACGATTCGACGACGGGCGATCTGGCTTTTGCGTCTGTGGATTTTGACAAAGCCACGACGTCTACTTTGACCTGGCTGCCGCTCGATGGTCTGCCCTCAGGTGACCCGACGGATACTTCATCCGGTGCCTATCGCGGCGGCTATGAAGATCCGGGCGACGATATCGGCCGCTTTACCGCGATGGCGGTGCGCAGCGATGGCATTCCGATTGTTGCGTATCAGGATGTCACAAACGGCCTCGTCAAACTGGCGGCGCGCTCGACCACGCCTAAGCCCGGCGAAATGGGCTGGGAAACCGCGATGCTGTCTTCGTTCTCAGAGGGCAGAATCTCCGGCGAATACACGACGCTGGCGCTTGACGCCGACAATGTTCCAACCATCGCCTACATGGTCAAGGGCGTGCGCAACGCCAGCGGCGGCATGTCGGCGCGGCTTTCGACCGCCACCGCGATGTCGCAAGATCCCACGGGCAGCGCCGGCTTTCGCACTATGGTCGTCGAAGAAAGCGCAACCTCCTGTGCGGGGCTGTGCGCAGAACGCGAAGCCTGCGTTTATAGCGATCCGAATAACAAAGACAAGACCGCAACCGTGTGCAAGCCCATCGATTCGAGTTGCCGGCCTAGCTGCAAGCTTGGCTCGGCTTGTCAGGCCGGGGTATGCGTTGAAGCCCTGGTTCCGCCGGTAAACAGCGAGCCCGAGGGCACCGGGCTTTACGCCCGGCTGGTCCGCGCCGGCGACACCATGTACCTCTTATTTCACGACAAGAAAAATGGCCTGCTCAAGGTCGCCAGCGGCGCCAACTGGCAGGTCAGCGTGCTTGCCGGTGGAAATGGCGCGGCCAGCGCCGGCAAAGGAATTGGCGCAGCAGCCTCTGCAGACGGAACTCTGCATGTCGTCTACGGCGATGCCAATCACCAAGTCTACTATCGGACCTTAAAAGCCGGCACGCTCGGATCGGTTGAGCTTGTCGATGACGGCAGCCGTCAGGTAGAGGGTCTAAGCGAAAGCCACTGGGTCGGTGGCGGCCTCTATTTGTTTTTAGATGGCAGCCAGCCTGTTGTCGCCTATCAGGATCAGACGGCGGGCTCGCTGGAAGTGGCGCGGCGCGGTGCCGCTGGCTGGATGCATACGACGCTTGGTGCCGGAGGAAAAAAGACCCGCGGCTATTACCCGCAAGCGGTCATGAAAGACGGCAAGTGGCTGGTTCTAGATGTCGTATATGACCGCGCTGCCACCGCTCTTTCCTTCACCGCAATTTCTTCCCTGCCGACGCCTTAAGCGGGAGGCTGCGAATGAATTCGCAGCCTCCTTCCTAAACCCCTTTTAAGCAGCTACTACTTCGTCTAGTGGCTCGATAAAGCCGCCGCCTAGGACGGTGTCACCGTCGTAGAAAACGGCGGCTTGGCCGGGAGTCACGGCAAATTCGGGGGCCAAAAATTGCACATCGACGCGCTTGTCGGGGCGCACGTGCAGTCGCGCCGGCTGCGGTCGGCGCCGGTAACGAATCTGTACCGTGCAGTCGATAGTCGTTTGCGGGGCCGGCTCCTTCTCGCCTACCAGCCAATGCAAGTCGCCGACCAGGGCCTTATGGCTGGCCAAAGCTTCTTTGGGGCCGATGCGCACGCGGCGAGTTAGTGCCTCGATGGCCACGACGTATTGCGGAACGCCGAGTCCACCCCCTAGGCCTCGGCGCTGACCAATGGTGTAATGGTGTATGCCTTCATGCTGGCCAACCACCTGGCCGTTGCTGTCGACAATTTCGCCAGCTTGGACGGCGCTCTGGGCACCAGGTTGCGATTTCACAAAGCCGGCATAGTCGCCATCGGGAACAAAACAAATCTCCTGCGATTCCGGTTTGTCGGCGTTGGGCAAACCCAGCCGCTGGGCGTGCGCGCGAACTTCCGCTTTGGTCATGGTACCCAGCGGAAAACGCACGTAATTCAGCGCCTCTCGGGGCATGCCGAACAAAAAATAAGCTTGGTCCTTTTGCCCATCGACCGCTTTGCACAAACGGGGTTGGCCCTGTGCATCGAATTCAATGCGCGCGTAATGTCCCGTGCATAACGCACTGGCTCCCAGCGCTTTGGCCCGCTGTAGCAGCGGCGAAAACTTGACCTGCTCATTGCAGCGTACACAGGGATTTGGCGTGCGTCCGGCGCGGTAGCTGTCGACAAAATCGTCGATGACGGCGCGGCGAAACTCGTCTTCGTAGTTGGCCACGTAAAAAGGAATGCCGAGGTGGGCGCAGACGGCGCGCGCGTCCTCGACGTCGCGCGGACCGCAGCAGCGTCCGCCAGAGGCCGCGGCCGTGCCCTTTGCGTTGTAAAGACGCATCGAAATGCCGACCACACGCTCGCCGGCCTCGACAAGCAGTCCGGCGCAAGTGGCGCTGTCCACGCCTCCGGAGAGGGCGACGACGATAGGAGGTGCGCTCATGTCGGGCAGCTTGCCCTAGCGGCCGCTCGTCTGCAAGCAGGTATCGGCTTTTTGCGTCCAAGCGGCTCGTACTAAGATGCCGCTATGTCCAGTCGGGATCTAGTAAAGACCCAGCAGATGAGGCTTAGTGCCGAAGCGCTGGCCGTCCATGCCGCGGCCACGCCCATCGATTTGCATGCGGATACCACCAAGCTTTTGGCCCGCGGCTATGACTTTTATAAGCAGCACCGACCGGCCAATTCGCTGTGGAACTACGCTGGCCATGTCGATTTGCCGCGCATGCGGCAGGGCAATCTGCGCGGTCAGTTTTTCGGAATGTGGACCTTTCCCAAGCCCGAGTCCGGCTGCGCCGCCGACATTCACCGCCAGATCGATGCTTTGATGCGGACGATTGCCGCCGGCAACGAACTTTTGCTATGCCGCACCGCGGACGAGGTTTGTGCGGCGCGCGCCGCTGACAAGTTTGCCGCCTTGCTGGGCATCGAAGGCGGCCACGGGCTGGAAAGCGGCAGCGCCGCCCAGGTCCTTGCGCGTCTGCAGGCATTTGCCGAGCGTGGCGTACGCTATCTGGGGCTGGCCCATTTTAGCCGCAACGCACTGTGCGACCCGGCCCTTGGGTGGGGCAGCGATGCCAGCCGCGGCCTGAGCGCGCTTGGCTGCCAAGTGGTAGACGCCTGCGCCGAGCTTGGAATGATTGTCGATTTGGCGCATATTAACCGGCGCGGCTTTTTCGACGTGGTGCAGCGGCATCCTGGACCGCTCGTTGTCACCCATACCGGCGTCATTGGCGTCAATCGGCATTGGCGCAACATAGATGACGAGCAAGTGCGCGCAGTGGCCAATAGCGGCGGCATCATCGGCGTAATTTTTGCGCCGCGCTTTCTTGGGTATAAAGGGCTAGACGGGGTGGTGGCGCATCTTTTGCATCTGCTATCCGTTGCCGGCCCCGACGCGGTGGCGCTGGGGTCGGACTGGGATGGCTTTATCAAACCGTCGCAAGGATTGGGTGATCCGTCAGAGCTTCCCAATCTGACCGAGGCGCTTTTGCGCAAAGGAATCAGCGTCGAGGTGGTTCACAAAATTCTCGGCGGCAATGTCTTGCGGCTGCTGGCTGCGGTGCCGCCGCGGTCTATAGCATAAGCGGATCGACAGGCTGAGGCGGCGTACTAGATGGGGGCGCGGCCGGACGTAGCGGAGCCGTGGCCGGCGGCGCCGCCGTATCGCTTGCAGCCGGGGGCGGTGCAGTCGGCTGCGGGGCCGGGCTTGCGCCCACGCCCACGCCCACAGCCGAGCAACGGCCGTGATAGTTTTCCAAATCCGCCAGCTCCATGAGGTTTGAGCGGTTGATCATCTCGATGACCGCCTGACGGGTCTCGGCATCAAACGACGTGTCGCCGCCGGCGCATTCGCGCAGGGCCTGCTTGGTGACAAAGCCGCGCTTATCGCCGGCGTGGATGCGGTCGGCACACATCGTAATGCGCTCGCGCACCGGCAGCGGCAACTGCGTCGGGCTTAGCCGGGCCAGCAATTCGTCATCGCGCGGCTTGCAGCTTTTGCAGCGATTTTCTTCCGACAGATTTGGGTCCAGGCAGACATCGGGTTTGCACCCCAAAAACAGGCCAAGTCCCATGCTTAGCGTCATGGGAAGTAGCAGGGTGAAAAGTTTTCGGCGGCGGTGCGATTCCATGTCCATCGAGGTGCGCTCCTTCGGGGTAAGTTCGCAAAATGACACAAAACAATTCATAAGTTCCCGAATCAATACTCGGTAGTGTCTACCATGTCGGCAGCACTTTCAAGTGTCCTGCGCGGCGCCTTGCGTAGCGCCGCAGGTCGGGCAAAAGCGCGCACCGATACGTACCGGCGCCGTGCAGTGTTTGCAGGCGGTCGCTGGCGCGGCTGACGCAGGCGCAGCGGTTTCGACGGTATTTGCCACAACGGGCGCGGCTGCCGGCGCGGCGCGCGAAGCCGCTACTTGCGCCATTGCATCCATGGAGCGGCCGTAAAGCGCGGCGGCGCCGGCGTCACGTTGGCGCTCGACGGCTCCGGCCAAAGTTTGCTCGGTCAGCTTGGCCATGCGATGAAGCTCGGCCTGCATCACGTCCTTAAGCGCACCGGACTGCTCGCGCAGCAGATCTTTGACCTCGGCGGCGTGGCGCGCCTCGGCGTCTAGGCGCTTTTCTTTTTCATCATTCGCCTGCGCGGCCGACAAAGCCTGCGCCCAGGCTGCGCCGCCGCCTTCAGATTTGGCAAGCTGCGCCGCCTGCATGGCGATGATCTCGCGCTCGCTGTACCCGCGCAGCGATTCGCGCAGCTTCAGTTCGTGCGTTTGCTCCTGCTCGGCCATTTTCATATCGAGGTCGGCCATGGCGCGCAGCTTGTCGATTTGCCGCGCTTCTGTCGCATCGGCGAGCTCTTTTTCAAGCTGGGCCCGCCTGGCGACATCGGCAAAAGCCGCTTCGTCGCGTTGCCGCGTGGCGTAGGCCTGATCTTCGGCGCGCCGGCGCGCTTGTTGCGATTCGGCCGCTAGATTCTGTTCTTGCCGATGTTGCAAAAGTTCCAGCTCTTTGCGGGCGAGCTCGGCGCGGCCAGAAAAGGCGGCACTCGATTTGCTGGCGTCATGGCGAATGCTGTCCAGTTCGTCGGCTTGGCGAATGCGGCGCTGCGTTTCGAGCACCGGCCGCGCCGCGGCGTCTAGACCAAGCTGCCGCTGCGCATTCACCTTTGCTGTCGCAACATCGATGTCGGCTTGCGCCGCGACGAGCTCCTGCCTTTGCTCGCGGTCGGCAAGCTGACTTTGGTCGCGGGAAAAAGCGTCGGCGCGGCGCAGATCGTCTACGCGCTTTGCGCCATCGAGCTCGGCGGCCAGGCTGTCCAGCCGCGACTTGCGCTCAATTTGCTGACGGCGCAGGGTTTGCTGCAGGCTTAAGCCGACGAGGTCTAGCTCCTGCTCGCCCTGGGCCAGCCATTCGCGCCGTATATTCAGGTTTTCGGCAGCCTGCTTCAGCTCGGCGCGAGCGCCAAGCAGCCAGACTCCCGTGCGCGAACGAAGATCGATGACGTGTATAGAAACAAGCTGCATGCCGAAAGCTGCAAGCTCGCGCGACACGTCGCTGCGTAGCGCGTCCTCTAGTGCCGCCAAACCTTCCCCGCTGCGCAGTCGCGAAAAGGGCTGCGCGCGCAACTGCGCCGCGGCAGTGCTGTGTAGCGCCGGCTGCAGGCGCTCGGGGGCAAAGTCGGCGTGTTGCCCCAAAACCCGTACCACTACATCCAGCTCGACGGCCTCGCCGTCGGCGCTAAACAGCGAGGCTTTTTCGCCGGCGCCCAAGTCAAAAGACAGGCTGGCGGTGGTGCTAAGCGGCGCCACCCCGACATCCAAAAGCAGGCCGTAGCGGCGCGCCAGTTGCTCGCCAAGCGCCTGCCGAATTCGCGATTCGGCCTCGGCATACTGAAGTTCGCCGGCGGCGGCAAGCGATTCTAAAACCTGACCGGCGATGCGCGTTACTTCGGGACGCAAGAGGCTGTATAGGTCGCCGGCCGAAAAGCCGCTGCGCGCTCCAAGCACGCTGTCCAGAAACATCCCGATGGCATCGCGATCGCCGCGCGGCAGTTGAAACGTGACCAGGATTTGTGCTTGTACCGAGCGGCCGTTTTCGGTCGGTCGCGTCTGAATGGCGAAAGGAATCGCAATGGGGCGCAGATCGAGCAGATAAAACGCGGTGCTGGCGCCTTTGCCGCTAAAAAAATTACTGATGCGTTCAAAAAACGGCATCGTCGTTTGTTCGCCGGCCGGAAGCAGGCGCTCGACGCGGCCGCCAACGACCACTACCCCCACAGTGCCGGGGGGAATGCGAACCACGCGGCTGCCAAGGAAGCTGCGGCAGTCCTCGGGCAGCACGCGACGAATGAATTCATCGGGGCCGCGCTGCCAAACGCCTTCGACGACCGCGCCATCGGTCAGGCCCCCCTGGTAGGTGGCGCCGGCCATGGCCGAGCCGCAGCTCATGCAGAAGCGAAAACCGGTGGCTTGTAGATGGTTACAGGCCGGGCAGTGCACTTGCGGCGACATTCCGGCACCGCAGTGCATGCAGAAACGCGCGCCAGAGTCGCTTTTTTTGTGGCATTGCGGGCAGTCGATCGCAGCAGACATGTAGCCTCCCCCTTCACGGTACCATAAGAAGCGGTTCAAAAATTAGGCCCCCACCAGGCGACGAGCTTCTCGGTGACGCGCAGTCGCTTTGCCTGCTACGCGACGCTTCGTAGGTTTCTGCAGCTATGATGAAAGGGACTTCTTATTGAAGCACAGCCCGCTACGGAGTCCCCTATGAATATCAGCAGAAGCTTTGCCTATTTTGAATCGACTTTTCCAATTCATAAACGCTTGGCCCGGCCGATGCGACTGGCTCGATCTGGCTTTGGGCCGGCCTTGCTGCTTAGCGGAATCGCTTGTCTTGCCAGTTGCGGCGACGACCCGGGACTGCGCAGCGCTGCGGGCGGCTTGCCTGAGCCTGACGTGACGGTCGGCCAGCACCGCGCGGCGCTTAGTGGCAAGGATGGCATGGCCACCATCACCCTCTTAGATCAGACGGTGAATCGCTATGCTCAGGTAACTGCGGACATCCGCTCGGGCGACCTGTCGATTGCGGTCATGGACCTTGCCGCCCTGGATGTAGCTGCTGGTGACTTGCTCATGGTGATACAGATGCAGGGCGCCACGCTCGACTTCACCGACGCCATCGATTACGGCGCGATCACCAACTATAATGGCGCCGGCCAGTTCGAGTTTGTGACTGTGACTGGCGTCGATCTTTCTGCTGGCCGGGTGCAAGTCTCGACGTGCATGGGCGGCGTGCGCAATGCTTACAGAGCGGCAGCCCACAGCCAGGTCGTCCGCGTTCCGCAGTTTACGACGCTGACAGTCGATAGCACGGGCAGCATCGGCGCCCCAAAGTGGAATGGCAGCGTTGGCGGCATTCTCGCCATCGCCGCGCAAACGGCAGTGACGCTGAACGGTCCGCTTGACGTGAGTGGGCGTGGTTTTCGTCCTGGTCTTCTCGACAACCTGACAAGTGCTCCCAATGCGAGCCAACCCATCTTCCGCGGGCTTAACGCGGCCCAGGGCGGCGAGAAGGGCGAAGGCATTGGCGGTTTTAGCAGCGACTATGACAAAATCGGCGGTCGCTACGGGCGCGGTGCTCCGGGCAACGGCGGTGGCGGCGGCAACTCGCACAACGCCGGAGGTGGCGGCGGGGCCAACGCCGCAAGCGGCCGGCCCTGGCGCATGGGCCAGGGGGTGATGCTCAGCACGGTCATGGGCGGCATGAACGCCTGGACGCTCGATCCCGGATATCTAGCCAACGGCAATCAGTACACAAGCGATGGCGGTGGCGGCCGTGGCGGCTATACCTACGGCGCGAACAACCAGGATGCGCTGACCATCGGGCCGAATCAGGCCGCTTGGGGCGGAGACAGCCGCCGCGAGGTCGGTGGTCTAGGTGGAAGGCCGCTTGATTCCGGAGTCACGCAGCGCCTATTTTTGGGCGGTGGGGGCGGCGCTGGGGATGGCAACAACGACGCTGCAAACCAGGGTGGCGCGGGCGGCGGCCTGGTTTTTTTGGTCGCGCCGACGGTATCGGGGACGGCCGCTATTCGCGCCAACGGTACAGATGGCGGACCGACGCGCAGCGCCAACAATGACGCTGCGGGCGGCGGCGGCGGCGGCGGTACCATCGTCGTAGTGGCGCAGATGCTGTCCGGCATTACGGTCACGGCATCCGGCGGCACTGGCGGTTCGCAGGGGCTCCTGGGAAATGAGAGCGAAGGGCCGGGCGGCGGTGGCGGCGGCGGATTCATTGCTCTTAGCGGCGGCAACATCTCGGCGACCGCGAACGGCGGCGCCGCCGGCGTCTCGCAGTCCGCAGCCATTATCGAATTCCCCAGCAACGGCGCTACCGCTGGCAACTTCGGCAATGCTGGCGCCTTGGCGGCGGCACTTATGCCGCTTTTGTCCAGACTTGACTGTGCGCCAAACACGGCCGATCTGGCAGTCAGCATCAGTAGCGATGCGAATGGAACTTTGCAGCCGGGCAGCACGGTAAATTACACCGTCCGCTACGAGAATCTAAGCAGCACACAGCCCGTCAGCGCGGTCGCTATCTCTGACAGCATTCCGCCGCTTGTGCCGCCGCAGTCGCTAAGCTTTCGCTGCACGGCGCAGGGCGGCGCGATGTGTCCGGCCGCGGCGGGTCAAGGCAGCGTCCCGCCCGGGCTTATCGACTTTCCCCCCAGCAGCAGCTTGACTTTTATCGTCAGCATGCCGGTGGCGATGAATCCGCCGCAGGCGACCTTGAGTTATTCGGCCGAGATAAAAGCCCCGCTTGATACAAACGACCCGGACCTTGGTAACAACAGCGCCACAAGCAGCATCCGCCTTGAGGCCCCGGATTTGGCAATCGCTATCGCGGACGACCTGCAGGGCCAAAACGTCCAGCCAGGGAAGCCGGTAAAATATACCGTCACAGTCAGTAACCTAGGCCCTAAAGGGCTGAAAAATGCGCAGCTTAGCGATAGCTTGCCGGCGGCAGTGACCATCGCCGCGTGGACCTGCACGGCCATCGGCGATGCGATATGTCCGGCGGCAAGTGGCAGCGGCAGCTTGACTTTTAGCGGGCTTGACCTTGGGCCTGGCTCTAGTCTGCAATATCAGATCACGACGGCTCCCATTCCCGACAACACCCTGGCGGTGCTGACCTATAAACTGGAGGTGCAGCCGCCAAGCGGCACGCCCGATGGCAATCCCGGGAACAACCAAGCGCTAAGCAGCCACGCTGTCGATAACTCAAATATTTCAGCGACGGCGGCGGACCTTGGGCTGCGGCTTTCGCACACGCCGCAGAAGCTTTTTCCGGAGCAGGACGTGACTTACACGGCGCAGGCCGTAAACAGCGGTCCGGACGCAGTGATGAATGCGACCGTGGTGTTTTCAGTACCGGCAGGCAGCCTTATCAAGACGCCGGCAGCAGGCTCGAGTTGGCAGTGCACGCAAGCCGGAGAGGTCGCGGCCTGCGTGCAAGCGCTGCTTGCTGTGGGCGAGGCACCGCCGATTGCGGTCGTTATCACCAGCCCTATGTTTCCCGTGCCAGGTGGTCCGCCGGTGGCCCAAGGCGCAATCAGCGCTGCGAAGAATGCCGACCCCAATGCGGACAATGATACCGCGACGGACATCGGCAGCCTGCCGCAGGCCGACCTGTCGCTTGCCATCGAGCGCAGCCCCGTGCAGCCGCAGCCAGGCGCCGAAGTGACCTATCAGCTAAAGGTGACGAGCGCCGGGCCGGATTCGGTGCCGCAGCCGACCTTGGTCTTTATGATTCCGGCCGGCGAGAGCCTGAGCATGCCCCCGGCTGGCGATGGCTGGGTCTGCGCGCAGCAGGGGGAATCCTTCACGTGCACTCGAGGGCAGCTTGGCGTAGAGTCAGCGCCGCCGCTCAGCTTCAAGACAAAGCTGCCGCAGACGAATGCTGAGACCGCGCTGTTTTGGGGCCAGGTCGGCGCAGTGGGCGTAGACGATCCGAACTTGGCGAACAACCGCGCCGTGCTTGCAGCACCTAGCGTTTCGCGCACGCTTACAGACTTAGGAATCACACTTAGCCGCTTGCCCGAAGCCGCACTTCCGGGCCAGCGCGTTACATTTACGGCGCTGGCGGCTAATCTTGGTCCGGATACGGTCTATGCTCCGACGGTCAGCTTTGTGCTGCCGCCGGGCGCTGTGGTCGTGCAGCCGGCGCAGGGGGAAGGCTGGGCGTGCCAGTCAGCGGCCGATACTGTAACCTGCGTACGCGCGGCGCTAGCGCCGGGTGCGGCACCGCCGATCGCGGTCGAGCTCATGGCGCCTATCGAGCCGTCGAGCAATCGCGCGGCTAGCACCAGCGCGGTCGCGGTCAGCATCGCCGCGCTGCACAACGCCGACCCGAATCCAGCGAACGACCACGCCATCGCCGCCGCCAGCAGCCTGCCAAGCGGCAGCTCGGATCTAGCGGTGAGCATCGCGCAAAATCCGCCGGCCGCAAACCTTGGTGAGGTCCTAACCCTGACCATCGATGTTTTGAACAAGGGCCAAGATTCGGCGCGCGGCGTCGCCGTGTCGATACAGTTGCCGCCTGATATCGAGGTCGTGCAGCCGGCTTTTGGAGAAGGCTGGCGTTGCGTTCCTAACGGTCCGGTCTACCTGTGCACGCGCGACCGCCTCGCAGTCGGTAAAGCTCCACCAATCACTCTTAAAGTCGTCACCCTTTCGGCCTGGCGCCGCAATGAAGAACGGCAGATCAGCGTCAGCGTCGATGCGGCCAGTGCTTCCACCGACAAGGATCCGACACCGGACGATAACTTCGCCCGCGCCCTTCTAAGTGGCCCCACGTTCAAGGTCGCGGGCGGCGGTTTTAGCTGCTCCGCGAGCGGAAACAGCGGCGCTAGTTCGAACGTGCTGCTTGCCCTTTGCGCGCTGCTCGCGGCACTTGGCCGCCGTCGGCGCCACAAAGTTTCAATTTGGCAGCGAGACTGCCGCGCTTAGGTGCAGTTCCTTTTTCAAGGTGCTCGAACATCCGAAATGGGAGCACCAAAGACTTGCAGAGTCTGCTTTCACCCCCCTACTATGCCGTTCTTATTCTTCGAGCAGATGACGATGGACACGGCCACATACTGGATCGACAAACTTGGGCTGCAGGCACATCCGGAAGGGGGCTACTACCGCGAGGTTTATCGCGCCCAAGAGGCTATAGCCGGGTCGCACCTACCTGCACGTTTCGGCGGCGCTCGTCTCTTTTCAACATCGATATACTTCCTGCTTTGCCGCGGCCAGTTCTCGGCACTACACCGCATCAAGTCCGATGAACTGTGGCACTTTTATGCTGGAGACCCGCTGCGGATCAGCGTGATTGGGCCAAGCGGCGCCGCGCGCGAGCTTTTGCTCGGCCCATCTCTTCATCGGGGCGAGTCATTTCAACAGGTTGTCCCCGCCGAGGCCTGGTTCGGCGCAGCACTTGAAAGCGCAAGCGAGTTCGCGCTTGTCGGCTGTACGGTCGCCCCTGGCTTTGACTTCGCAGATTTCGAGCTGGCCGATCGAGCCAGGTTGCTCGCTGAATTTCCGCAACACGAAGCGCTAGTCACCCGCCTGACCAGACCTTAAAGAGAATTTCCTGATTCATTGAGAAATACCTTCTGAGCAGCCGCCAATTTACGAAACCCTTTTTTTACGCGGCAGGCTGGGCCAAAATGATCGAATGCTCCAGTCCTGTGCGCGCTGCGGGGGGCCGCTGCGGCCTTCTGCCCAGTTCTGTCCGGACTGCGGCAGTCCGTATCTTGAAAATTCGGCATTGGCTGGCGCGGTTTTGCCCGCGCCCGAGCCGCTTTGGCCGCTGCGGCTTTTTGTCGATATCGAGGCGATTCGCCATTTTCAAGTTGGAACGCGCTGCGCGCTGCGCATGCGGGTGGATGTCATGGCGGGGGCTTCGCAAAGCGCCGTCGGCATGGTCGCCGAAGTGGCTTCGGGCGAGCGCCTGGGCCAAAGCCGCAGCGTGCTTGGCCCTTTGGGTTCGAGCACGATTCTGACGCTGTGGTTCGTGCCGCCGCTGGCTGGCTTTGACGAAGTGCGGGGCATTGTGTACAGCGAAAACGCGGACGGTGCGCGCCTTTATGCCCATTTTGCTGGTTTGCAATTTCGCGTTGCTGCGGACAGCGGACCGCGCGTCTCAGTCGTCAATATTGACCAGAGTTCGGCGCGCGTGGTGGACAATAGTCGTACGAGTTTCACGGGTTCCGACACGAATCGTGGAGGACTGGTCAGCGGAGGCGACTGGCACGAGGTGCCGCTGCGCTTGGCCCACGAAGCGGAGATTTCGGCGCTGCTCGACCAGCCGCTGCGCCAACCGGCGCAGGTCGCCGCGCATGCCGAGGCGCCGATTTTGGCGCCAAAGTCCGAGGCGCCCATTCACTTTCGCATCGTCACCAAGGCCGAGCCGGGGGAATATGAAGTCAGCGGCCGGCTTTCGCAGGGCGAATTGGCGACGATTTACGACGGCCGGCGCAGCCATGACGGAACGCGCGTCGCGGTCAAGATTGCCGATGACAAAGCCGATAACGATTTGATTGCGGCAGAAGTTTCGGCCCTGGCGCTGCTATGTAGCGAGGACAGCCCGCAGCGCAAACATTTGCCGCAAGTGATCGATCGCTTTCACACCCGCGATGGCCGCTTGGGAACGGTCTTTGAATACCTGGACGGCTATGATCTCACCGAAGTGCGGCGCCGTTTGCCAAACGGATTGCCGGCGCCACATCTGATCTGGCTTTTGCGGCGCTGCCTGTCGGTGCTTGGCTGGGCCCATTCCCGCGGCGTTCTGCATGGCAACCTCGACCCTGCGCATATTATTCTGCGTCCGCGCGATCACAATGTATGGCTTGTCGATTGGTGCTACTCCATTGTGAATCCGGCGCAAAGCGGACAGGGGTTTCGCTGTCTGAATGAGATGTATAGTCCTCCTGAAGTGGCCGCGCGCAAGCCGCCGCTGCCGGCTTCTGATTTGTATTCGCTGGGCAAATGCATGCTGTTTGTGCTGGGCGGTGACGTCGAAAAGAAGTCCCTGCCGGCGGACCTGGACGATCGGTTGCAGCGCTTCCTAAAATACTTCATGCTGGACAGCGCCCTGTCGCGAGCCGGCGATGCGTGGGAAGCGTATCGCCAGCTTGATCGACTGCGCGAAGAAATCTTTGGTCCGCATCAGTTTCTCGAGCTTCACCTTTGATCGCGATGTCAGTAACAGATTCCAAGCGTATAGAAAAAGGAGGACCCGGACATGGGGGGAGGAATTTATAGCCAGGATGTTGCCAGCGAGGTACGGTCGAGCCAGCGCGATGCGTTCTCTTATTCCGCATATACCGTCGCTGATGACAGCGGCGCACGCCAGCGGTCGGTGCATCCGGCGCTCAATCCTTTTCAGAAAACGCGCGAAGTCAACAATGAGACGCCCATTGTCGTTGCGCTTGATGTGACGCGCTCGCGCGGAGATGATACCAAGCTGATGTATGACAAGCTGCCGCTTTTGATGGGGCAGATTGCGCTACAGGGCTACGTAAGCAATCCGGGAATCAGCTTTGCGGCCATTGGCGACGCCAATAGCGATCGCGCGCCTTTGCAAGTTGGGCAGTTTGAGGGAGATAATCGACTGGACGAAGTCCTGTCGCGAATCTGGATCGAAGAAGGCGGCGGCGGCACCGGCCAGGAGTCCTATGAGCTGGCGGCCTACTTCTATTCCCGTACAAATTGCGTTCGCTTGGCCAAGGGGATTGGCAAAAAAGGATATTTCTTTTTTGTTGGAGATGAAGGCTTTTATCCCAAGGTGGACAAGGAACAGATTCGACGCATCATCGGCGATGAAGTCGCTGAGAACTTGCCATCGAGTACCGCCTTTGCGCGCTTGCAGGAGAAATTTCACGTTTATCTGCTTTATCCGAAAAAAACCCTCGATCAGCGCAAGGCCGACATTGATGCCGAGATTCGCCAGCGCGTGCAAGCGGCCGGCGGATTGTATGAAGGCGTGGACATACGGGCGTCCTTAATTTGGAACAATCGCAACGATCTGGATTTGCATGTGATTACGCCATCGGGCGAGCATGTTTATTACGGCAGCAAAAAGGCGCTGTGCGGCGGCTTTTTGGACGTGGATATGAACGTCCGCGGCGAGACGACGAAGCCCGTAGAAAATGTCCGCTGGGCCAAGGGCGCGGCCAAAAAAGGCCGCTATCGGGTGTATGTGCAGAACTATTCCTTTAAGGAACAGGATCGAGCACCGACTCCGTTCAAAGTCGAAATCGAAGTAAATGGAGAGATACGCCACTTTGATGGCGTCATTTCTAAAAAGGGTGAAACCGGTCCGGAATCCAACCAGTCGATTTGGGAATTTGACTATGATCCCGCGGCCAAAAAACCCGAAGCGCCAAAATCGGATGCTCCCGATCCCTATGCTCAGTATTCCGATGCGGTCATTCTTGAGCAGTGGGCAAGCGTCATTCCGCGCGAACATATCTTGCGCATTGAAGATCCCAAATCGATCATCGATGTTGTTCTGGGAACGCTGGCCCTAGAATCCGGAGCGCGCGACTTGGAAGGTTTTGTGGCCGACATGAAACAGCGCGAGTGCGGAGACGCGCGAATCGCACAGATTCAGGAATCGCTGGCCGTTCTTAACCGTCCTCAGACTGCCTCGACCATTGAGGGCGATGTTCCAACCGGAGGCATCGAGCGTTTCCGACGCAGCAAACGTTTATAGCGAACGAATTTTCTTCCTACAGCGCCGCTCATGCGGACCCCTACAAACGATCACAAGAACACCAATCGCGCTATTGGCTACGTGCATATGAGAATGCAGGAGCGTAGATTCCCATGGAACCCCGACTCCCCGCGCCGTAGACTGACCCTGGATGTCTCAACCTGGGCTGAGGGTGGGACGGGAGGATGTGCTTTCAGGCGTCAAGTTGTCAGCACCGTCCCATACCCACTTCGATTTTATTTTTCCACGCCGGGGATATCAAATATTGAAAGAATCGAATCCGGGTCCACCGAGCGTTTGTAGCGCATAGCTTTCAATGACCAATCCAAGTTTGCGCGTATCCAGTGGCGCAAACAATCTACATATCTTAATAAAACTTGGTCTGTAGAAGTGGAAAAACTCGGTATTTTGGTAGTTAATTCAATAAATTCTTGTACCGTTTGATTGTGAACACGTACGGTCTCACGCATCGCTTCTAGATTGCTTAATTTTCGTTCATTCTGAAGCGCGATAACTAAGTTATGAACGTCGCCGCGATGATATTCTTTAGCAATAGATAACATATCATTACACCAGCAGATTACACAATTGGCGAGCAGTGACAATCCCTGTATCGTTGGATGCTGGCGCGCTTCCGGGGACAGATCTATGTGATCGGTAATAGAGAAAAGCTCAAAGCAGGCAAACACCGCCCCCGTGTGCGCGCGCATGCTCTCGTAGGTCGCGACACTGGGGATCACTCCGAGCAGGCGATTTTGGGCTTCCCAGCGATTGGCATGGAAGTAATTTTCAACGTGTTGAATAAACCGAGCTAGCGATGCAGCAGAGGCGAGCTTGGCGATTCGTATTCGCAAGTCGTGTAGCGCGTGCACAAGCGGTGGATCCGTCTCGTTCGGTGTAGCGCTGCGCAGAACATTTATAAGCCGCTCGTGAAGTTGCCTGAGCAATTCCGGATTGCGACCGATACCGGTCTCATCGCATTCATCATCTATGAGGAATAGCCAACTGACCCAATCAGCAGCGATTTGCAGGGGCTCCAAATTGCTGTTGGGGTAGGCGCGAGCAGCGAGTAGTCCATACTCGGTACGTTGAGCTGGGTCACTATCGTTATCTTTTTGCAAAAGTCCAAATTTTTGAGCCCATTCAAAAGTCTTTCGATCGACATCGGAGGCATATTGATTAATGGCAGGAGGAAATGGGCAGAATACTATCAAGCTACTATCTTTATCCATGTAATTCATTCTCGGCTGAATTTTTTGTTGCCAATAGGCACGTTAAAGGATACTTGGGTTCATGTCCTCGTAGTAGATGAATTAATATGAGCATTAGATAGCCAAGTTTTGCATATATTGAAAAACTACATATTCCAAATATGAATGAGCTGCGATGAAAGCAGCTATCTATAGTCTAAGTGGACAGAGTCCTTCTGGCCAGCGCGAGCATGAATTTTTTTGGTAATTTAATGCACAGGTAGCCAGCGTTGAGCCAAGGAGAGTATCTGCGCGTTTTCCGCGACCTTGGTGAGAAAGCACCCGCGATCGGTGGCATCTATGATGCTAGACGCTCGCTGCTCGACCAGCAGCCTCCCATCGCGGAGCGCTTGCCACGCGGCATCATAGCGCTCTGCGGCGAGGAATGATTCGGCGATTGCCAATCGAACAGCTACTTCGATGTGTCCGGCGCCGCCGACGGACTGTAGATGTGTCAATACCTGTTCGGCCAGTTTCAGCGCAGCCATAGCCTCGTTTTTTTGCAGTTTGATGCGAATCAACGTCTCTATCGAGGCCAATTGCCACATGGGGGCGATGATCAGAACCGCACGCCCTTGTTCGGCTTCGGCCTGCGCTTCATCCAAGTGGCCGTCAAGCAGCAGCACGCGAGCTAAGATGTTATGCGCCCAACCGCGAAAGGCCGCGATAAGGTCGCGACTTTGCAACGTTTCTTTGGCGATAGCCTGGGCCTCTTGCAACAGCGAACGTTCAGTATGCTGAGTTAGCATGAGGGCTAAATAAATTCGCGCCCAGACGATAGTATACGCTTCGCCCAGGCGTTCGGCCAGAGCGAGCCCCTGTCGTAGCGTCGCCTGCCCTTCCTGGATACGACCCAATGCATAAAGCGTTTGACCGAGCAACGCCTGGGAGAACACCTGATTCCGTCCATCCCCCGCTTGCTTAAAAGACTGACAAGCTATCGTCGAGCAGCGCACTGCTTCGGCCGGATCGGGCTCCATCATGTGCATGTAGGAGCCATGGCTGAAGTTGAGCCATCCCCTGGCAGTGGCGTCATGCTCAATGATTGGGTTGCCGATGTCATCCATGCGCGTCTTTAGGTAACGGGCAGCAGAACGGTGTCCTGCCCAGCTGAACATCGTCAATACAATGGATGCAGCCTCGATATAGGCCCCGCGGGCGGCATCAGTTGGATTGGTAGTGATAAAAGAATTGACGAGATTTCCAACGGCGGCTGGATCGGGCTGGCTCATCATGGCGCTGATGCCAAGCATGTGACCCATGGCTTTACACCAACGGTAGCTGCCAGGCGGCAACAGCGCCAAGGCTTCTGTCCCATAACGGTAGGCAGTATCCCACTGAGTACGCCAGACGTGGACGAGCATCTGCAGGACCCGCAGGCTGCCCAGCGCCTCACCGCTGGCTTCGCACGCCACGCCGCGCTCGGCACGCATGCAGGCGCCTTCCAGATCATTGCTATCATAGGACTGATCAGCGGCCCGCAAATAGTGCGGCGTCGCACGCGCGTTATCACTGGCGCGGCGGAAATGCTCGGCCAGAACCATCGGATCGCGTTCGCCTGCGGTTTCTAAGTAGCGACCGGCCAGCAAGTGACCAAGGCGGCGATCATCCTCGGTCAGCATGCTGTAGGCAGCTTCGCGAACCAGGGCATGCCGAAAGCCGTATTCGGTTTCCTCGGGAAACCGGCTCTCGCGATGGCGCTCAATGGCTTCGGCTTCTACAAGGACGCGCAGCCAGCTATTAAGCTCTTGCGTATCGTGATTGCTGTTTCGCTTGGTCTGCGACCCGGATACGGACAAGGACTGCACGCCGCCGACCCAGAATGTTTCGCCGAAGATGCTGGCGGCACGAAGCACGCGCCGCGCCGCGGGTTCTAGCCGCAAAAGCCGTGCCTGCACCATGGCCAGCACCGTCTCGGGCAGTTCATCGCCCTTGCCTTCGGCCACGGCGCGAATCAGTTCCTCTAGAAATAGGGCGTTGCCCGAGGCTTGCTCGACGATACGGGACAGCGTCGCGGGGTGAATGCGATTGCCCAAAACTTGGGTGACCAGGCGCTCGCTGGCTTTTTTATTCAGCGCCGTCAGACGAATTTCTTGCAGCCCGCGTTCTTCCCAAAGCGCCGGAAATAGCTTGCTCGCTTCCGGACGGGCCAGCGTCAAAACCAAAAGCGGGCGATCTGCCAGGTCGCGCAAGGCGGTATCGACCAGCTTGACGGTGAGCATATCTCCCCAGTGCAGATCCTCCAAGATTAGCAAAAGCGGCCGCAGCTCCGATTCGGCGCGCAAGAAGTCAACGAAGGCCTGATTGACCTGCTCGCTCATGATCTTGGGATCTTGACGAGCGGCGCGTAAAAGCACGCTGTCATCGTCGGGAAAGCAGACGCCGCAGAGTTCGCCCAAAAACTCAATGATGCGCGTGGATTCGGCCGCAGGCAGGTTTTGGGCCAGGCGCTCGTGCAGCTTGGTGCGCTGCTGCTCCAGCGCTTCGCCGCTTTGCACGCCGCATTCGCGGCGCAGCGCCTCGGCCAGCATGGCATAAGGCGAACCGGCGGTCATTGGATCGCCGCGTCCGATCATCACCGTGATCTCTTGTCCGCGCGATTCCAGTCGGCGAAGAAATTCATGCCGCAGGCGGGATTTGCCGAGCCCGGCCGGCGCGGTAACTAGCACCGCGCGCGCGGTCGAATCGCTGATACAGCCCGACAGCACCACGTCCAGGACCGCCAGCTCTTGTTCGCGTCCCACACAGGGCGTCGGTTTGCCCAAAAGCAGTCGAGTTTGGTCGGCGCTGACCCGTTCGCCGGGCAGGACAGCGTATTGATCTACGCGCGTCACCTGAAAACGCCCATCCAGTAAGCCCGCGGTTACCTCATCAAGCCAGACGCCCTCATTCACGCTATGTTCACCGAGCAACGTAGAGCTTGGCGACAGCGTGGCGCGCGCGCGCAAAAGGGCCACACAGCGATCAATGGCATCGCCGACTGGCAAGGTCTGATGAAGCACGCCGCGACCGGTGGCGAGCGCGACCAGTGCCTCGGGCCAACGTTCTTGCAGCGCCAGCGCGTAGCGGGCGGCCTGCTCTGCCTGATCCGTGGCGCTGCCGGCATTGATCAATGTCGCGACCAGCGAGCCGTCAGCCAACCACTCAAGTTGCATGCCATAGACCATAAGCGAGCTGGCCAGCCCCATGCGCTGGGTTCTCACCTGTTCCACGTCGTCGTTGCCCAGAGTGGGCAGCCCTTCGTTAAGCGACTTGCGCAGCGCCCCCAGCACGACGCTGACCAGTTGCTGTTCGCTGCCGGCCAGCGTTGTTCTGACTCGTCCCGGGGTCAATGCCAAAATCGCCTCGGGGTCTAGTTCCAGCCCATCGAGCCCGTCCAATTCGGCCAGCAGCGCTTCGGCATCTTTGGGCCGCTTTTCGGGCAGTTTGGCCAGCATGCGCATGAGCAGCGCTTCGATGGGCGGCGGAACCGCGCCGCGAATCTGACGGATTGGCGTCGCCTCTTCAAAAAGAATCTTGGCCAGTTGGGCCGCCATATGGGCGCCGGTAAAAGGCGGCTGGCCGGCCAGGCATTCGTACAACATGCAGCCCAGCGAAAAAATGTCGGCCGTCGGACCGATATCGCGTTGGCCGCGCGCCTGCTCCGGCGCCATATATTCTGGCGTGCCGATGACCAGGCCCGTACGCGTCATCGTGCGATTGCCAAAGGCCTGCCGGGCGATGCCAAAGTCTAAAATGGCCACCCGCTCGACTTGGCCGCCGCGCAGCACCAAATTCGAAGGCTTCAAATCGCGATGGATGATGCCGCGCCGGTGCGCCGCGGCCAGCGCACTGGCAGTTTTGCGCAAAAGAACCATACATTCAGCCAAGCTGAGACTGCCCTGCCGCAACCGCTGCGCTAGATCGATGCCTTCTAGCCATTCCATGGCCAAAAACGGCTGTCCTTCGCTGGTTCGGCCATGCGCCACGTACGCGACAATGCCGGGATGGCGTAGCTCGGCCAGCACTTGCGCCTCGCGAGCGAAGCGCTCTTCTTCCTGCGGATCGGAAGCTTGGCTCAAAAGCAGCTTCAGTGCGACCTGATTTCCGGTTGAAAGGTCGCGGGCGCGAAAAACCATTCCCATGCCGCCGCTGCCGACATGTTCCTCGACAGCAAACCGCTGGGCAACAATCGCCCCCGCTTTCAAAAAGCCAAAGTGCATGCTCAAAACCTCATCTAAAGCCGCAGATCCTTAACTTGATGTAAGTAATCTGTAACTTTATTAACAATTGTAATCCCACCCGAAGTTGAATTTCTAGGGTGTCCTGGCTGGCGGCGGGCTTTGTCAGGCCGAACTTAGGCGAAGGGCTTGACGGCTGTGCATCTGGCTCAGTGGTTTTTCTGCAGCATGTACGACGGAGTAAGTTTCGCCGCACAAGCGAAGCAAAGGTAGCCGCAGGGCTTGCTATTTTTGGCGCTGGCGGGAAATCCACGCTCTAAGCTTTGTGCAGCAGGGGGCGAAATTCATGGGCCCCGGCCAATCCTTGGCGACAAGCTTTGGCTGCGCATTGGAGACAGACATGATTCTTCTTTTTTCGCAGATCGAATCGCAGGACCTGCCCAAGGTGGGTGGAAAAGGAGCCAATTTGGGCGCTTTGGCGCACGCTGGCTTTCCTGTACCGCCGGGTTTTTGCATTAGCACCGATGGGTTTCGCGCTTTTGTCGCCGGTTGCGCGGACTTGCCGGCGCTTTATCAGAAACTTGATGCGCTGGGCGCCCAAGATGTACAGGCGGTGCGTCCTCTGGGCGCCGCAGTGCGCGCGGCGTTGCTGGAAGTGCCGCTGCCTCAAGAAGTTGCCGCCGCGACGCTTTTGGCTTGGCAAAAAATCGGCGAATCCCATTCCTATGCAGTTCGTTCCAGCGCCACCGCAGAAGATCTGCCGGGAGCTTCCTTTGCCGGCCAGCAGGATACCTATTTAAACGTGCGCGGTGCCGCGGCGCTTTTAGATGCCGTACGGCGCTGTTTGGTCAGCCTGTTTACGGATCGAGCGATTCTGTATCGCGCTCAAAACGGCTTTGGCCATCGCGACGTGGCGCTTTCCGTCGTTGTGCAGCAGATGGTGCAGTCCGAAGCGGCGGGCATCTTGTTTACCGCCGATCCGGTCAGCGGTCACCGCGGCATGCTATCCATCGAAGCCGGCTTTGGCCTGGGCGAGGCTCTAGTCAGCGGACTTATCACCGCGGATCTATACCGGATCAATAAAAAGACCAAAACCCTCGACGAGCTTCGCATCGGCGATAAAACCGTAGCGATTTGGCCGAAGCCGGACGGGGGCACGCGGACCGAAAATCTGTCCGATGAAATGCGCCAAAAGCGCGTGCTCGACGATGCGCAAATTCAGGAATTGGTCCAGCTTGGCATCGCCATTGAGGCCCACTACGGCGAACCGCAGGACATCGAATGGTGCCTAGAAAACGGCAAGTTCTATGTCGTGCAGGCGCGTCCGATTACTTCTTTGTATCCAATTCCCAAGCCGCCGCCCGCAGACGGAGCGCTGCACGTCTACGTCAGCTTTAGCCACGCGCAGAATATGACGGATCCGATCTCGCCGCTTGGACAGGACTTGTGGCGCGGATTTTTGCCCTTTGGCAAGGCGCGGCTTGAGGAGACGCCCGCCGATGACGAGCCCTCGGCGCTGGTCGGTGCCGGCGGCAGGCTTTATCTGGACGTCACAAGCGTTCTTGGGGTTCCGCTGTTGCGGCGGCTCGTCAGCCGACTTTTGCGCACCGTATATCCGGATCTAGCGGCGCTGGTGCATTCTTTGGCCGATCGTCCGGAAGTGCAGGCGGCGTCGGCGCCGCGCTTTGCCAGTCTGCGCCTTTTGGCGCGCCTTTTGGCGCCAGTTCCGCCGCGTTTTTTGCGGCTTTTGCTTTTGGCGTCACCGACGAAGCTGCCGGCCTGGGCCGATGAATTTGTCGAGCGCCAAGTCCAGGCCTACAAAGCGCGCGTAAATGCCGTGCCGTCGGGGGCGCCGCGGCTGCGCGAGGCGCGGGCGACCTTCGGAAATATTTTTCGCATCATGGCCGAAATGGGGCCGCGCCTGGGCATGGGTTTGTATGCGCTTAGCAAACTGCGCCGGCGCTTTGCCGGCACGCCGCGCGCCGCCGATGTCGAAGCGCTGCAGCGCGGCTTATATGGCAACGTGACCATGGAAATGGACCTGCAGGTGGGCGATCTGGCCGACTTGGCGCGTCCTTATGCCGAGTTGACTTTGGCGCTGCGCCGCGGGGTCAAAGATCATCGTGGGCTGCAAGCGCTGCGAAATTTGGCGGGCGGCTCGAACTTTGTCGATGCCGTTCTAAGATTTTTGCAGCACTTTGGCATGCGCGGCAGCGGTGAAATAGACATCGCCCGTCCGCGCTGGGCCGATGAGCCGGGGCTTTTGCTAAGCAGCGTTGCCGGCATGCTGAGCCGGCCCGAAAGCGGAGCCCATCGCGCCCATTTTCAAAATCTGCAGCGCCAAAGTGCCGCCGCCGGTCAGCGCTTAATAGACGCCGCTGGCAAAGGACCGAGCCAGCGCTGGGTAAAGCGGCTGGTGCAATGCGTACGCTACGGCCTAGGCGTTCGCGAGCATCCCAAGTATTTGCTAATTCGCTGCATCGCCGAGCTGCGCGCCGTGGTGCTGGACGCCGCCCGCGATTTGGGGGCCCGCGGACAGTTGCCTCGCGAAGAAGATGTCTGGCTTTTGCATTTTGAAGAACTCTTGGCTCTTCTGGAAGGGCGCCGCATCGCCGCCGCCGCAAATGGACTGCCGGCGCTTTTAGAGGCCCGCCGGGCCGAGCAAAAGCGCGCCAGTCATCTAAGCCCGCCCTTGGTCATGACCAGCGAAGGCGAAGTGCCGCGGCTGGCGCTGCCCAGAGATTTGCCGCCGGGTGCCCTTTTTGGCCTGGGGGCCTCCGCCGGTGTGGTCGAAGGCGTGGCCCGTGTGGTGAGAGATCCGGCGGTCGAAGTTTTGCAGGCCGGCGAAATTCTGGTTGCGCCATTTACCGACCCCGGCTGGACGCCGCTTTTTGTGCACGCGGCGGGGCTCGTCTGCGATGTCGGCGGCATGATGACCCACGGCTCGGTGGTGGCGCGTGAATACGGCATTCCGGCGGTGGTTGGCGTTGGCGATGGCACCAAACGCATTGTCAGCGGCCAGCGCCTGCGCGTCGATGGCAGCCGCGGCCTGGTCGAAGTTTTAAGCAGCAAAAGCGACGATGGTTGACAATTGGAATGGCTTTTTTTGAAATCCTGCCAATTTTTAGAAAGCAGATGGCCAAGGGATGTTGGAGCAGCCCAAAAATATTTTGGATCAATACGGCCGGGCCCTCGGCGATTTGCGCATTTCGGTGACAGATCGCTGCAATCTGCGCTGCAGCTACTGCATGCCAGAGGGGCACTACAACTGGTTGGCCAAAACCGAAATTCTGCGGTTTGAAGAAATCATTCGGCTGCTCGATGCATTTATCGAGCTTGGCACGAGCAAAGTGCGGCTGACCGGCGGCGAACCTTTGTTGCGGCAAGATCTGCACGTTCTTGTGAAGATGATTGCCAGCAGACCGAATATTACCGATTTGGCCCTGACGACAAACGGACTGCTTTTGCACGAGCACCTAAGCAGCCTCAAGGCGGCGGGATTGCGCCGCGTCACGGTGAGCCTTGACACTTTGCAGCCGCCGCGTTTTTTGGCGATTTCTCGTCGCGATGCGCATGCGCAGGTCATCGAGTCGATTCGCGCTTTGCCGCAGGCCGGCTACATCGATACAAAGCTAGATACCGTCGTTATGCGCGGAGTGAACGACGATGAGCTTGCCGCGCTCTTCGAGTTCGCCAAATCGGTGCCCGCGGAAATCCGCTTTATTGAATATATGGATGTCGGTGGTGCGACGCAGTGGTCGATGGACAAGGTCGTGTCGCGGGACGAAATTCTTCAGAAGCTCAGCGCCCGCTACGGTCCCATCGAGCCCATGGCCGCGCCAAGCCAAAGCGCGCCAGCGGCCCGCTACAGGCTGCGCGATGGCAGCTTCTTTGGCATCATCTCGTCGACGACGCAGCCGTTTTGTGCGGCTTGCAATCGCAGTCGTCTGACCGCCGATGGCATGTGGTACCTGTGTCTATATGCTTTGCAAGGCGTCAATTTGCGACAAGCTTTGCGGCGCGGCGACTCTGCGCAAGAGCTGGTGACGCTTCTGCGAAATACCTGGCAGGCCCGTACGGATCGCGGGGCCGAGGCCCGCCTTTCGGCTCAGCGCCGCGGTCCGCTTTTGTCTATAAGCCGCTTGCAGCAAGATCCGCGGCTAGAAATGCACACGCGCGGCGGTTAGACACGTTCAAAGGATATTCTCATGAGTGATTTGCCAACTGCCGGTCGGTCGCCTGCATATTGCCGATTGAGCGAAACGCCCCTAGTTCTGCAAGAAGTCATAGATGCGGTCAGCGGCAAAGATCATCCCGGCCAAGGCGCCGTGACGACATTTACCGGCCTTGTGCGCAATTCCAATTTGGGAAAAGAAGTCATTCAGCTTGAATACGAAGCCTATTCGAAAATGGTCTTAAGCATTCTGACGGCCATTCTCGAAGGCATCGAGCGCGACATCGTCGGTTCGCGTGTCGCCATCGTGCATCGGGTGGGCCTGCTTGCGGTCGGCGATGCCGCAGTGGTCATTGCCGCTTCCGCGCCGCATCGAGCAGAGGCTTTTGCGGCTTGCCGGCGGGCCTTGGAAGAACTGAAACAGCAAGTTCCTATCTGGAAAAAGGAAATCTCTCCAAGCGGAGAAGAATGGTTGGGAATGCGTCCTTAGTCCCTGCGACTTGCTACGCTCTTGTCGTATCGAGTTGTACATTGGCGCCAAATTCAACGTGCCTGTGGGCGAAAAGGAATCGCGCAGCACAAATCTTTGCCTCGTTGGCCACGTCGGCCGGCCGCCATCTTATCTACTTGTCAGGGCGGGGATTTATTGGTCTCATTTAGTAAGTCCGCCAAAATTTTTTCTGGACTCTAGGAGCTGCGTCATGAGAGCCCGTGCCTTTGGGAATCTGAGTTTTGAGTGGCCCCGTCTATGCCAAGCCGCCTACCAAGGCGATCGTCATTGAGACGACCCCTCCGGGTGCCAAGATCTACGTGGACAGCAAGCAAGAAGGAATCGCTTGCCAGACAAGCCCCGATTGCAAGATTCGCGTCCCCAAGGGCAAGCACACTCTTATCATTGAGCTCGACGGGCACAAATCTCATGAGGAAGCCATCAATGTGTCTCGCCCGCAGCGCTTCACATTTACGCTACATGCCCTACAGGGCAAGTTGGAAGTAAAGCCGCTGGCGTCAAATCCTAGCAGCAATGGCGGCGAGATTTACGTAGACGGCCGGCTTTCCGGAAATGTGCCTGCGACCGTCGAGCTGGCAGCAGGCAAGCATACGCTCGAAGTAAAACGCGAAGGATTTCAGGCCTATACGGAGTCCTTTGAGATCAAAAGTGGAGAAACGCGTCCGGTTCTCATTGCTCTAGTTGCCGAGCCCAAGGCCGCCCCGGTTGCCGCACCGCCGCCGCCGCCGCCGTCGCCAGCGGCCCCCGCCCCGGTTGTCGCGCCGCCCCCGGGGGTGACGGGATATCCGGTGACCATCGTTCCGCGCAATCCCGACTTTGTCTACATCGCTACGATGGGCGATGGGCAATCTTGCTCTACACCCTGTACGCTGCATCAGCCGGCTGGACCGACGCGAATTTCAGTCGCCGGGCCGGGGTCTAAACTGTTTCAGCAGGCGCTCATGATGCCGAGCGGCCCATCGCAGCTACGCCTTCAGCATTTCACCATGGGCCGCGCGATCGCCGGTACGATTCTGCTGGTTTTGGGCATTCCGGCGCTGGGCGCCGGTGGCTGGCTGGTGGACAGGGGACTTACTGAGTTTCGGCAGGGCTCGCCCGATTTCCCGATTCCGCTCGGCGTCGGCAGCTTTGTCCTCGCGCACGGCGTGGTCTTTACGCTTGTTGGCATCATTCAGCTAGCCACAATCAAAACCAATTCCGTTCGGCTGATTAGCCTTGGCAGCAGCACGGCGCTAAATGCTCCCAGACTGCGGCTGACCGCCGGCGGTATCGCTCCAACAGCGGATCGCGCTGGCGCTATGGCGGGCTTGACTTTTTCCTACTAAGTAGATTCCGGTTACAAACCGGACCTCTTTTTCTTTCGCCGCGCTTTTTTTGAGCTTGTGTGGCCTATTTATCCGATGCGCATGGTCAATACTGTGACGTCATCATTGCAATGCGTGCCTTCAAGCAGCCCGAATACGGCATGGGTGATCTCTTGGGGCGTCGCATTCTGCATTCCTTTTTCTTTCAGCAGCGTCACTGTCGAATCGATGCCCAGCAGCGAACCATCTTTTCGCGCTTCGGTAAGGCCATCAGTATGAAACAGCAGAAGGTCGTCTGGCGCAAAGTCCAGCGTACGATTGGCAAATAATTCGCTGGCATCTTCGATCATGCCCAGATACACCCCTTCTAGGGCAATTTGTTCCACGGTCTTTTCGGACTTGCGATAAATTAATAGGTCTGGGTGGAGTCCGGCATAGCACGCCTTGCGCCCGTCGATGCACATCGCGACGATCGACATGTACTGCCCTTTGTCGATCTTTTGTAGGTTGCTGGCGATTCCGAAGTTGACCTGCGCCAGCACTTCTGCGGGGCTGGGCGCCTGGTCGGGTTTGGCGCACACCAGCGTTCGAATCGCCGACTGTACCATCATCATGATAAGTCCCGCGCTGACCCCGTGCCCGGACACGTCGCCGACCAGTACCCACGTCGCTCCGGCGTGCTGAAACACGTCATAGTAATCGCCCCCGACTTTGTCCGCGGGGCGCATGCTCGCGGCGATCTGGTGGCCGCCATATATCCCATCTGCCGGCAGAAGGACAGTCTGGATCTTGGTCGCCAGATCCATCTCGCCCCACAACTCTGAAAGCGCGGTCTGTAGTTCTGCAGTACGGGCCGCCACCTGGGTTTCCAGGCTGACGTTGCTTCTTTGTAGGTCTTCGTAAAGCCGCGCATTCTCCAGCGCAGTAGCGGCCTGCGCGGCGAGCACTACGACAAGGTTTACGGCCTTGTAAGTAAACGCGTCGCGTTCATCATGCTCCAAGTACAGCACCCCGACGAGCCGGGCCTGGTGTACTAGCGGCGTGACCAGCACGGCGCGGGTTTGAGACAAGGACAGCCGCGCCTCACTGCGAAACCGCTCGTCCGCAGGTGCGTCAGGCAAAAGTAACGACTGCCGAGTGCGGACCACTGCGTCGACCATGCCGTGTGCCACTTCGGAACATGCGGAAAGTGGCGTGTGCAAGCCTGCCTCGATAAGCGACTGGACGGAATTAAGACGCGCGGTCACGACCAGGGCGTCTTCGTGCCCCAAAAGCAGCACACCTCGCTGTGCTCCGGCGCTTTCGATAACTAGACGCATCAGCTCAGAGACAATGCGCGTTGGGGTCAGCTCGCTGGCCAGGGTCTGCGCGGCGCGAACCGCCGTCTCTGTCTCGATCGATAGCGAGGAGCTGCTGGCGGAACGAACAGAGCTAGTGAGGGTTCGGGCGTTGATGGTGGTGGTTGTCTGCGCGGCCTTGCCAGGGTTTAGCCACGGCGCAGCCGCGGTTTCGGGCCCCGGTTTCGAGAAGTAGTCCGGGTAATGTTCGACCATGAAATGGGCCATGGCCTGGGCGCCCCAGCGCTGGTAGGCGTCGCGTGCTTCCTGAAAGTAAATCGTGGCAAAGCGCCGCCGTTGCGCTTTGTGATGAAACTCGCCGCATAGCTGCGCCGCAAGTGCCTCGATGTGTAGGAAGCCGTGCTGACGGGCCAGGTCGATCGCTGCGTCGTAGTTCACAATCGCCTCGTCCATGCGCCCGGCTAGCCTGGCCTGTTCCGCTTCAAGCAGGCGCAGCTTGTGCGCGAAGTTTTCCGGACATCCCTCAGATAGGTAGCGAAAGTGTTTGACGGCCTGCGCAAGGTGCTGCTCCAGCGCTACCCGTTTATCCGGAGGAAGTTGATCGCTGACAAGCGCCGCCGCCGCCAATCCCAAATTCATCGGAATATCGCTGCCAAGGGGAACGATGCTCATCAACATTCTATTTTTGGCGGCGTCGCATCCGCGTTCGAAAGCCCGCTTCAGATCACGCGTCATCAGAAAAAGCTGGGTCTCAAAGACCCAGGCCATGCTGCCACTTAGGGCATCGCCGCAGGCGAATAGCTCTCGCGAACCGAAGGAAAGAAGCTCACCAGTCTCATCGGCGACCGGTGCTGCATTCTGCTGCAAGCAATTCGAAAAGGCTCTGAAAAACTCCAGTGCATGCTGCCCGAGGACGTCGCCGGAACGCCGGACAAGCGGCTGTTTTTGCTCGATCTCAGCGTGGACCTCCGCCAGCGGCTCGCCGGGCCATAAAAGACAGTCGCGGATCAAGCAATAACAACCACCGCTCAAAGCCGTCAGGTCTCCGCAATCCAGCGCCATGCGTATCACTTGTTCCACGGCCGGCCGCGCCTTTCGCGGATGCTGAAGGTACAGAAGGACACAGTGGCCGATGGTTTGCGTAAAAAGCGCGGCAGGAGTCTCCAAATCACGAAGCAGCACGAATGCGTCAAGCGCCCACTTGGCGGCTTCGCGCGGTTCATCGAATAAGGGCCCCCAGATGGTTGCGCCAAAGGCCATCATAAGCGGCGAAAAAAGCGTCTTGGTTTGCTTCTTCAGCAATTCATGAAGTGCCGAGCTCACGATCCATCCGTGTCCCGCCATGCTGCCGCTTGCGGCGGTGCAGTGGGCCCATGAAAAACGGGCGGCATCCTTCAGGGCGCGAACCGGATCCGAATCGAGCGGAAGCGCCGCCAGTCCGGCTTCGCCAATTCGATCCGCCCAGGCGCGGCACTCTTTAAGCATCAGGGCGACTTCGGCAATCCGTTCCTGCTCGCTTTTCGGCAGCGCCTTTCCGTCTTCTGCGAAAATCGCGCTGCCAAGCTCGGTCCCTTTGGCGAATTGTCCGCTGCTCAGGCATGCGCGCAGGCGAAGTTCGTGCAGCGTCCAGCGGGTCTTCTGCGCAAGCTCTCGCTCAAGTAGCGGCTGAGTAAGATCGTGCACCTTCTCAAATGCGCGCAAAAGGTAGGCCGCTTCCACGCGCTCGATGGCCAGCTCCACCGCCAGCGTGGGATTGTCCTGCCACTGGCTTTGCCCAGCCAGCCGAATGCCTTGTTCAAGCAAGTCAGGCATCAGGTGGTAGGCACTGGATGCCTTGGCCTTTCGGGCTCCAAGCAGGTTCAATTGGGCAAGCTTTCGCCGCTCCTCTTCCGATTCGATGGCGCCAAGGCTCAGATTCAGGTGTCGCAAAAGCTCCAGAAGCTCCTGCGTGGTGCCGCCTTGGGATTCATACCGGGCCCGTAGCCTTCGTCCGATGTCCAGGTGGGCCCTTGTCCGGTCGGTTGCAGAGATCCCTTCGTAGCAGGCCTGCTGCACCCGATCATGCAGAAACTGATAACGCCCTGGAAGTTGTCCGTGCAGCTCGTTTTCTTCCGCCAGCGCCTGGGCATAGCGGCACTGTGAATCCATGGCGACGACCATTCCTTCGCGCATTGCCGGCCACAGGGCCTCTGCCACAGCCTGCGCGGAAAGCCCGGACATTACCGTCAGCTCTTCCAACGTAAAACTATGACCCGCGCAGGCGGCTAGGCCCAAAAGCTTCTGGGTGGCAGCGGGCAGCTCGTCGAGCTTTTTTCGCATCAGCTCTACGACGTTGTTTGTGACATCTAGTGTGTCCAGATCGGCCTTTCGGTAGGTCCATTCTCCGGTGTCGAGGTTTCGAACTAGTTTCTTGGTTCGATACAATTCCAGGAGTAGCTGTTCCAGGTTCTCGGCCCACAAGCATTTCCGGCAGCCGCAGCTTGGGCGAGAAGTCCTTTTGACCAACCGGAAAGGAATCCACATTTCCTTGCCGCTTCAGCTGGCCCAGGCATCGATCTAGATCGTGAGTCAACCCGCGCGCGGTCTGGTAGCGTTTGTCCGGATCCTTGGCCAAAAGGCGTTCGACGATTCGGGCCACTGTTGCGGGTACGTCTGGCCGGATGGAATCAAGGGCTGGTGGAATCTGCGCTAGGTGCGCATGTAAAAGTACCAGTGGATCTGTCTCAAGAAACGGCCGGTGACCGGCCAGCAGCTCGAACAGCATTACGCCCAAGGAATAAAGATCTGATCGTGCATCGAGCGTACGCGAAGTGCGTCCAGTCTGCTCCGGAGAAATATAGGCCAGAGTGCCCTCAAGCCCCTCAGGGATCAGCGCTACCGTGGCCTCGAAAGCCAGGCGGGAAGCGATTCCGAAGTCAAGCAGACAGACCTGGTTCGAACTGACATCAAGCTGAACATTCTGGGGTTGAATCTCGCAGAAAAAATTCCTGCCTGAAAACAAGCATTTAGAAATAGCGCTTCACGATTTCCTCACGGATTCCAATGCGATAACTCCCTACAATTAGATAGCGACGGGATCTTTTCTGCTGGCGCCGGGGAGTGTCTTATGGAGGATCTCCGCCAGCTTGGCCAGGGTCGCGGGTGGTAGCCGTTCGATAATCTGTTCCGGGCTAAGTTGTGCTCCTAAGTCTGAAGTCCCCTCCATCCGTAGTATATCTATCACGCGAGCGCTACGGGCATTGGCCAGTGCTTCTGGTTGTGCATAGTGGCGTGGTTTCCCCATCGCACCATAGCCCAATAGCGGAGCTTCTGGGAGGTGTTCGATGGTCAGGCTGACCAAGCGTTCCTGAAGCTTCTTTGCTTCAACTTTTAGGTGCCGACGCGCGTGCTTGGTTTTGCCACTGTCGATCCATCGCAGCGCGCCTCCTGCATCTACATCCCGGACTTTGCGCCGCAAGACTTCGCTGGCACGTAGGCCAAGGTATAAAGGGACGACGCTGGCCAACGCCAGCATACCCTTTTTCTCATCAAACAGGCGGTACGCAGTCTGCGCGGTGCGCTACATAAGCGGAACGCGAACCGAAGAAGTTATATTGCGTTCAGGATCGGAATTTGCAGCGGCGCGGTCTAATGCGACTGTGATCTGCTAATCGAGGGGTTGTGTTCAATGATGAAGCCTGTCAATTCGAGCGGTTTCATCGAGTGCATGGCTAGTTCTCCTTGTGCCATCGTCGAA
>CAYWPR010000061.1:0-37150 GCA_964460115.1 uncultured Myxococcales bacterium | reverse complement strand
ATCGACCCTGTCATTGACAGCTCACCGACGGCGGACAACCTTTTGAGTTGACGGATCTAAAACCGGACAACATTTTCCTGATTGCGCAGGACGGACAGCAGGACTTCGTCAAGATCGTTGATTTTGGCATTGCCACAAGCAGGGTCGCGCCTTCTCTGGCCGGACCGCTCGAAGGCATGGATGCGATGTTTGGCCAAAGCCAGCAGGCCCTGCAGCAGCGCCATACCATGCCCGGCACGGTACTTGGCACGCCTCACTATATGGCGCCAGAGCAGGCGCTTGGCGAAGATGTCGATCCGCGCGCCGACCAGTACGCGCTCGGCTGCATTTTGTACGAGATGCTCGCCGGTAGCGTCCCGTTTGATGACGACAGCGCCGCCTCGCTGATGTTCAAGCATGCGTATCGGTCGCCGCCCGAACTTAGCAAGCGGATGCCCGAGTCAAGCCTGCCCGCGTCTTTGAATCGGCTGGTGATGCGCACGCTGGCCAAGAAACGCGACGAGCGCTTTGAATCGATGCGCGCGCTGGAGCAGGCGCTGCTCAGCGAACTGGAGCAGCAAAGCGGCAAGGTCGAAACCGGCTTGCGCGCGCCGTCGCCCGAGCTGGCATCCGCCGGTCCGCGGGGGGCGGCGCCATTGACCGAGCGGGTGGTCTCGGCGCGGCGCACTCGCCTTATAGTTCTTGTCAGCGTAACGCTTACCGTAGGCTTGGCCCTGTGCGTGGGGCTGCTGCAAGCCTTTTTCCGTCGAACCGCGCCAGCCCCCGAAAAAGCCAAGTGGGCCGGACCGCAACTTCTGGCCTTGCGCGCTACGGCCCTTGAAACGCTGAAACGAGATCTGCGTCATCAAGACGCCGAGCTGCGGCAAAGCGCGGCAATTGCCCTCGGGGCCACCTATGATCGTGAACTAACCCCGGCGCTGGCCGCTTTGCTTGACGACAAAGAGCCCAGCGTGCGAATTCGCGCCGCCGAGGCACTTGGCCACCTGGGACAACCAAGCGTAGTGCCGCGGCTGGCCGAGCTATTGGCCCCGGGCCGTGAGCAACCGGTGGTTGTGGTGGCAGCGGCCGAGGCGCTCGATCAGCTTGGCGATGCACGCGGCCAAAAAGCGCTGCGCCAGGCACTTTCTGGCAAGCACGACGCCGCCTGCATACGCGCGGCGCTATATTTGTGCGGACACGGCGATTTCGAAGCTCGCAAAATCCTCAGCGGCGCCGTAGAGCAGGGCAAGGTTTCCGAAGAAGGCGCCATCGCCATTCTAATTCGACTGGCGCAGGCCGGTGATGGCGCGGCGCGCGACAAACTTCTAACTCGGCTGGGTAGCGCTGAGAATCGCGAAGTTCAGTTCAATCTGGCCAATCTGCTGGGGCGCATCGGAGAGGCGCGCGGCCGCGAATTTTTACGCGAGCAAGCGCAGCGCCCCGGACCGCAACAATTGCGCGCGGCGGCGCTGCTAGCAGCACTGGATGAACCGGTCGATCCCACGCTGTTTCGCCGCTTTGTACAAAATAAAAAAGCCGGTCCGGCGGCCGAGCTATATGCCATTAGCGGCCTTGGTTACGTCGGAGCGGTAAGCGATCTGGACGTTTTACAGCCGCTTCTGCAAAGCAGCGCCGAGCCGCGGCTGCGCCAAATGGTTGCCGTCGCCATTTTGCGCATCAGCGACGCCGACCCGAATCTGGCCGCGGCCCAGAGTTTAAGCTGGGCCTTAGAAGCAACGAGCGGCCCGAATTGGCTACTGCGCGACGAGGCCGTCGCAGCGCTTGAAGATCTGCATTCGCCAGCTGGCTATAAAGCCCTGGCCGGCTTGCTAAAACGCCACGATGCCGATCCGCGACTGCGCCGGCAAGCCGCACAAGCGCTGGGGCGGCAGCCGAATCCAGAGGCTTTGCGGGCGCTGCGTGAAAGCGTGAATGACAAAGACCTGGGCGTACAAATCGCGGTTCGCGCCAGCCTGCTTATGCATGGCGATGAAAGCCAGCGCGCCTCGCTGCAAAGCGCCTTGCAGCATGATGAAGAAACAATTCGCCGTCTGGTCATCGAGAGCAGCTCGCGAGATCGTGAGCTTTTGGCACTGGCGCTGCAAGACAAGTCGGCCCCCCTACGCCGGCTGGCGGCACGCAAGCTAGCGGCGCTTGGCGACAAACGTGCGGCCCTTTTGCTACGTGAAGTCAGCCGCGAACAGCCAGCAAGTTCGGAAAGCCTGCGCGCCTATGCGGCGCTGCACCGATTGGGTGAGAAGGCGGAACCGCAGACCAGCGTCGCGGTGCACGCTAGCCTAATCAGTTCCAATCCCGAGGAACGCAGCGCCGGACTGGAAGCGCTTGTCACCCAGGGTGCAGAGGCAGCGCGGCCAGCCCTGGAAAAAGCCGCGCGCGATCCCGATCGCCAAGTACGGCTAAAAGTCATCGAACTGGCCAGCGCCTTGGCGCAAGAGCTTGGCGATGGACGCGCGGCTTCACTGGGCCTGTCTTTGACCCTTTTGCGACGGCTGATACACGATGCAGACGTGGCAGTCCGCGCGCGGGCCAGCGCCCTGCTTGGCAGCATCACAAACATGTCTGCAGCGGCATCGTCAGCGGCAGAGGTGAATGCCAGCGCGCGACCTAATGCGCACAAAACCGCAGGCCAGCCGCAAGTTCATGGAAATAGCTCCGCTGATTTCGCAAGCGCCTCGACCAAGTCTGCGGCGGCAGATGAGTCTGCGGAAATTGCGCAAACAAGCAAGCTGCACGGCGCCAAAGCCGACGAGCCGGCTAAAAAGATAGATCGCAGCGCCGCGCGTCAGCTATTGCAATCGGCCAGCGAGTCATTTTCTGGCAAGGACTACCGTACCGCACAAAAAGCGCTAGAGCGGCTGTTCCGTCTGTGCGATCGCGCGCCGCGCCAAGTTTGCGCGCCCCTTGTCTACGAGCTGTCTTACTACCTGGGCCGCTCCTATGAAGCCCAAGGCCAGCTTGCCGAGGCAATGAACGAATTTCAGCGGCTCGATGGCAAGCGCGGAGGCAATGCCGCCGAGCGAGCCTATCTGGCCGACGCCACTTTGCGGCTGAGCAAAAAGCTCGGCCGCGTCCAAATTCAGCGCCGTAACAAAAAAGGGCGCTGTCAGACGATGACCATGTGGGTCACGCCTGGAGAACAAGAGATACGCATCAGCGCCACCGAAACAAACACCGTGCGGGTCGGCGCCAACCAAAAGACATCGGTGGGAGCTTGTCCGTGAATCGAGGACGAAAATGCCTGTGCCCAAAGACCTGGGTGTTCTTGATGTGGATCGTGCTGAGCGTTTTGCCCGATGCAAAGGCCGCGGGAAAGGGCGAAGTTTTGGTGCTGGCTCCGCCGCTTTTGCGCCGGGCCGCGATTTCTGTCGATGGCAACGCCACGGGAAATCTGCCGCAAGGGCAGCGCCTGACGCTGGACGCCGGCGTGCACCAGATTGTCATTTCTCAGGGCCGCTGGCGCTTGGCGGCGGACGTGATCGCAATCGCCGGCGTGCGTGCGACTGTGCAATGGCTGCAAACTGGACAAAGCAAGGTTGGCTATTTGCCGACGGCCGCGCTCGTTTATGAAGCGCCAGAGAGCGCGGCCGAGCTACGCCAGGCCGCGGTAGAGAGCCTGCACCGGTCGCGTTTTGCGGTGCTTGGTGAATACGGTTCGGTCAGCGCCATGGTACTGCCGGCTGCATGCGGAGAAAGCGCCGCCTGCCTGGAAGAGCTGACGACAGAGCACCGCCTGCGCCATGCTTTGGCCACGAAGATCGGCACAGTGGAAGGCGGCTTTACGCTGGAGGCTCGGCTTTTTGATGCGGAAAGCGGCGATATGGCCGCACAGAGCAGCGAAGATTGTACCGCCTGCACGTTGACGCAAGCGCGAGCACGGCTGTTCACGCTGTGCTCGGACGTGCTTCGGCGCGGCACGCAGCGACCGCTCGGGCTTTTGGAAATTACTTCGCAACCAACCGGCGCCGAGGTGCTAGTCGATGGCCGACGGCTTGGCACTACGCCTTACCGTCGCTCGGCGAGCTCCGGCGAACACGAGGTGATCCTTCACAAAACCGGGCACATTGACTATCAGAACACCGTCGATGTGGCTCCGGGCCGAGGCTCGGCGCTGGATATCGTCTTGCCCGCCGATTCGTTGCCCACGGTGCCTCTGCCGAGCATTCGCCAGACAAATGAGCGAGCGACGACAAACAATACCGGATAAATGGCCGTGCGCAGCGAGATTCCCGAATGCCAGGCCGGCCCATAGATTGGCCGCACAGGTACATCGGCGACGCGCATGCCCGCAACCCATAGCCGCGCGAGCAAATCATTCGGATAGCCATAACCAGCATAAATGCGCGAGAGGTCGATGGCGCGCAAAGCCTGACGAGTTGCCGCCGTAAAGCCGCATTGCGAGTCGAATAAATGCCAGTATCCAGAGGCCGGACGGGTCAGCAGCGACAAGCAAATGTTGCCGACTAGACGCGTGCGCGGCATGGCGCGCCATACTTCAGAGCATCCGAAGCGATTGCCTTTGACGTAGTCGGCCTTGCCGCAAACGATAGGCTGCAAGAGTCGTGGCAGATCGTCGGGATCCATCTGGCCGTCGCCGGCCATCACGACGACGACGTCGCAGCCACGCTCTAGGGCCCGCCTATAGCCGCTCGATACAGCAGCGCCGACGCCGCGATTTTTGGCATGGCGCAGGATCTCAAGGCCGGGGCGTAAAATGGCGCTTGCGACCGCAAAAGTTTTATCGCGGCTGCCATCGTCCACCACCACGATGTCGTCCACATAAGCAGGAATGCCGCAGACTGTCCGGCGCAGGTGATTTTCTTCGTTAAAGGCCGGGACGATGACCCCAACCCGCAGACCCTCATACATGGCGCGAACCGCTAGGAGCCTTTTGGAGCCCGCTGCTCCAGAAAGTTCAGGATTTTGGCTTCAACGCGAACATTGTAGAGCTTGTCGATGGCCTGAACGGTCGTCGGTGAAGTGACATTGACCTCGGTCAGATAGCCGTCGATGACATCAAGCCCGACAAAATGCAGCCCTTCCTGCTGTAGCTTTGGCTTGAGACGCGCGCAGATGCGCAAATCGCGTTCGTCAAGCTCCGTAGCCACCGGACGTCCGCCGACGTGCAGATTGCTGCGCAGTTCGCTTGTGCCAGGCATGCGCAAAACGGTGCCGACCGGGTCGCCATCCAGCAAGAGGATGCGTTTGTCGCCGTATTTGGTGACGTCTAAGTAGCGCTGCGCCATGACCCAGCGCTGCCCATGCTGAGTCATAAGTTCCAGAATTGTACTGGCATTATTGTCGCTGCCGCGCACATGAAACACCGACAAGCCGCCATGACCATCCAGGGGTTTTATGACCATATGGTCGCCTTGGGCAGCCATAAAAGCGCGCAGCTCACGAATATTATTCGACACGAGCGTGGGAGCTATCAGCTCGGGAAAGTGAAAAATATAAAGCTTCTCGTTGGCTTCGCGCAAACCGCGCGGATCATTCACAAGCAACGTCTTTCCCCGTGCTTGCTCCAGAATCAACGTCGCCAAATGATAGGTTGAATCATAGGGCGGATCCTTGCGCATGAGCACCACCTGAAAAAACTCCAGGGGATGGGCCTGCGTCTTCGCCTCGACGGTCAGCGCATGGGCCTGCGCCAAAGGCTTTTCGCGCTGCACCGCCGTGACCGCGCGGACATCAGCGCCTGGGCGTCCGTCTCGAATCCAAAGCGAGTGCAGCTCGCAGACCCATACTTTATGGCCGCGAATAAGGGCCTCATCAAGAATGGCCACCGTTGTGTCGCTTTGGGGGTCTAGCGAGTGTGGTGGATCGACAATGGCTAGGATGCGCATTTGCGCATCCTAGCGTATCCGCATTCCGGTGGATGTGGTATGTTGAAAAATCGGCCATCCACCTGGCCTGTGAGGGAAGTCCCATGAAGCGTCCGCCGCCAGCTGCGGAACCCGAGATTCCCGCTGAATTAAGCTTGCCCTATGTCCCCGCCCAGGAGGTCACGGACTGGCAAAAGCTTGAACAGGGGCAACTTATCGAGTTACGCGATGGACAACAAGGAGTTTTGCTTTCTGTCAATCGTGCGGCGCAGGTCGAGCAGACTGAACCCGCAGCCCTGTCCTTGGTCAGAGTAACCTGGCCGCGCACAAGCGCACTGCCGCTGGGTCAAGTTTTCTACTTATCGGCCGCAGACGCCAAGAGCCATGGAACTTTTTTGGTACATGGAACTTGGTATACAGCCAAGGGCACGCTGGCTGCCGAGCGCGTGGTCATTGAAGCAATTCGCAGAGGCCTAATCACCCCGCGCAATTGCGGAGTGGCTTGGCCCCTTGCTGCGACTTGGCAGCTTAGTGAACAAGCCGCTGAAGAAATTGAAAAGTATCTTTACGAAGTAGCCCGCACGACGGGATGCGCATTTCCCTTTCACGACATCGCACAGGCCCTGCGGCATATGCACCTGCGCCTGAGTTCCGAGAACCCGGCGCAGGTGGACATCGTCAGCGGCGATTCCCCCGGACGCATTCCGCATAATGACGAGGAAATGCTCAGCATGTGGGCGCGAACATTGCAGCAGAAAATGCTCTCATCGGACTTTGCATTGCCCGGGTTTGCCGCGACTCTGCCTGGTGTTGCAAATCCGCAATATCCTTCCGGTTCTAAGTAATATCTACTACTGGCGAGCGATGGCAGTGTGATGGGCCGCGCTCAGGTGCGGCCGAGTTTTGAGGGTGGTCTGCCCGGTCAAGCTCAGCAAGGGACGCAAGCGCGCGTAGCTCTTTTTGCCGAAGCCTTTGACGCGCATAAGCTCTTCCGGGCGTTTGAAAGGGTGGTTTTTGCGATACGCCAAAATGGCGCGAGCGCGGCTTGGTCCTACGCCAGGGAGCAAAGCCAATTGCTCGGGACTGGCTTCGTTGAGGTTGATCACGCCTGGCGTCGTACTCGCTTCAGAGGGCGCATCACTGGCCGCGCTGGGGCGTGCCGCAGCGACTGCCGAATTGGCGCTGGCCGAACTGGCGCTGCATACATGCGCGGCGAAAATGGCGCCACAGATCATCAGCCACATACTTTTTTTCATTCTCGGTCTCCTTTCGATTTGCTTAGTCGAGTTCTTTGGTTTAGGTGAATTGGGTGGTATTGGAAAATATCGACGGAGATTTAGTCTCTAAAGGTAGTTCGCACCTCGCGATCCGACGCCAGTAGCTCGCCGCTGCTGTCGCGGCCGTCGCGCACCATGGCCTCACGGATGTGCAACTGCCCATTTACTGGAACGGCATCGAGCCGAACGTTCAACGAGCCGTCGCGGTTGACAAATGCCACACCGATGCGCAGCCAGTGCTTGCGGCTGTGACCTCGTTCGACAATGGTGTAAACCGCCTTCCAGGTTGCTCTTTGCGTGGCGTCTTCCACGGCAGGCGGCAAAATCTCAGGCGCGGTGTGACCAGAATGGGCAGAGCTAGTGTGAAAGCTTGTCGCTGACATCGTCATCGTGATTCGTTCCTCTGCAACGAGTTGGGTTGCGGCGTTGGCCATTGCAGGCGTCGTGCCAGGTCAATTCAGCGCGGACGGATGATGCATACCGACGAGGCACCGCACCTGCCTAACTGGCTGTCCGACTCTGCCGCCCGAAATCCGGACAGCCGTCCGGCAGCCGTCCAGCAGTCTTTGGGGCCGGGTTTTTCTGCCGAAGATGCGCACGCAGAAAAACCCGCGAAAACCCCCTGAAAGTAGAATAAGATAGCTACGTGTCGTCCTCTTGTACGAAACGGCGAACCATGTCTGTAAAACTTGGTGTTCTGCTTCCGCTACTAGGTTTTGGATTCACCGTCGGCATTGCCGCCGCGCAGCAGCCGTCGTTCAAAGTGCAGCCGCTGGCGCCTAACACGCCCGCTGCACCGTCGGCCGCGACGTCTAGGCCCCCGGCCGTGGCCCATCCGGCGCCACCTCTTGCCCCCGCAGCAGCGCCAAAACCAGCTTCGGCTGGGGCCCAGACCGCCGCCCCGGCAGCACAGCAACCGGCGGCCTCGGCGGCTCAGGCTCAAACCCCGGCTCCGGCGGCCAAAGCCAAAACTTCGGCGGCGACCAAACCAGCTTCAAAGACCACGCGCGCGGTAACGCCCAGGCCACAGCCTATAGGCCGCCTGGGCGCGCCACTTAGCAAGGCCGAGGTCTTTGCGCTTTCGGCGCCGGCAACGCTGATTCTAATCGCCGCTCAAGACAACCGCTGGAGTAGCACCCTGGGCGTCGTGGTCAGCCCGCAAGGTGCGGTGGTCAGCGACTCGCGCTTGCTGTCCGGGGTCGAAAAAGGCGAAGTACGCGGCTTTTTGTACGATCCGTCTTTGTCGAGCGACGAAGATCCACTGCTCTACCTGCGCGCCCACAAAGAGCAAGCCGTTCCCTTGCAAGTGGTGCGTGTCGACCCGCAAAGCCATCTTTTGATGCTGCAGTTGCCGGCCCCGCCGCCGAAAAAGTCCTATGCGTATTTAGATGTCGCCGATACGCAAGGGGTCAACGTCGGACTGGATGTCGTGGTGCTACGCACACGCGGCCGTCAGACGCTGGCCATGATGACCGGGGTTATCGCCGCGCGTCGTCCCGATATGATGGAAATCGATCCTCCTTTGACGCTTGAAAACGCCGGCGGGCCGGTGCTTAGCCAAAGTGGACGGCTTTTGGCCATCGCGACGTATTCCGACAAAGCGCTGCACTATTCCGGACAGGCTCGTTCGGTCGAGATGGTTCGCGAGCTTTTGGCGGGTCGCCTCGGCGCCGCGCCCGTGCCCTCAAGCGTTCCCACTGCCATGGAGGCTCCCATTGAGTCGCGCAATGCCATCGAGGCAGTGCGCATCGGCTTTGGCACGGCGCTGGGCTTGAAAATGGATAAAAAACCGGCCCTGCTTTTGCATAGCGAATTTGTCTCGGCCATGGCGCAGCGCGGGCGCACGGTCATTCGCGATATCGAGTCGGTCGATCAAATAAACGGAATCATCAAAGGCCTGACCAAAGGCAGCGATCCCAAAACCAAAGTGGTGGCAGAGCTGTTTCCGATACTGCTCGTCGATCGCAAGGGAATCGCTTGGCTGCGCAGCGGCGTTGCCTATCGTCCGGTGCCGGGCAGCGGTGGCGGCCAAGCGGCGATTGATGATCAGACGGGTGCGCTTTATGCGACGGATTCAAAGCACAATCTAATCTATTACGATGAGGCCACGCAGAACTGGCGCATCTCGGCCGTCAATGGGGTGGCGCAAGTGCGCGCCAGCGGCGGCGTGCTATTTATGCTGTATCAGGACGGCCGAGTCATGGCCGCCGACAAAGACGGCAAAAATACCCGCCAGCTTTTTCCGCGCTCGCTGCGCAATGGCAACCTAGAGGTTTCCCAAGGCGTTCTTTACCTCATTTCTGACGAAGGTGCGGTGTATCGCTACCGCAACAAGAAATGGGATCAAAAAGGCCAACCGATTGCCTTTGCCATGCAGAAGCTAGAGATTCGCGGCGAATCTTGGTACGGAATGGACGGCGCCGGACGCATTTTCTGTAGCAACGTGCAGCGGTATATCGATCGCGATGGCAATACGGCTGGGCTGTTTGGAGTCGGCAAGGATTTGCTGGTCGTAACGCGCGACAACAACCGCTTTTACTACAACGCCGACAACGACAATTGGGGTCCGTGGTCGCACTGGTAAACAAGCCGCATGTAGTCATTATCGGCGGAGGCTTTGGCGGTTTGACCGCCGCGCAGGCGCTGCGCCGAGCTCCCGTTTCACTGACGCTTATCGATAGCCGCAACCATCATCTGTTTCAGCCGCTTTTGTATCAGGTGGCGATGGCCGGTTTGTCGCCCGCCGATATCGCGGCGCCGATTCGTTCGGTCCTGGGCAGGCAAAAAAATGCACGCGTGATGCTGTGCGAAGCGCAGTCGGTGGATTTGGCAAAGCGCACGGTCACACTAGATATAGGTCCGCAAACCTACGACTACCTGATTCTGGCCGTCGGCGCGCAGAATCACTATTTTGGCCACGACGATTGGGCGCCGTATGCCGTCGGGCTCAAAGATGTAGACGACGCTGTAGAGATACGCCGGCGGGTGCTTTTGGCCTTTGAAACGGCCGAGCTCAGCAGCGACCCAGTCGAAAGGCAGCGCCTTTTGACCTTTGTCGTAGTCGGCGGCGGACCAACCGGCGTCGAAGTGGCCGGGGCGCTGGCCGAGCTTTCGCGCTTCGTGCTCGCTCGCGACTTTCGCAATATCGATCCAACATCGGCGCGCGTGCTGCTTTTGGAAGGGAGCGCGCGCATTCTAAGCTCGTTTCCCGAAAAGCTGTCGAAACGTGCCGCGGCCGATCTATTACGCCTGGGCGTCGAGGTCCGCACCGGCCAGCACGTCACGCGTATTGATGCGAGCGGAGTCAGCATCGGCGAACAATTTATTCCCGCGGCGACCGTGCTCTGGGGGGCGGGCGTCAAACCCAGCCGGCTGGCGCAAACGCTCGATGCGCCGCATGATAAAGCCGGACGCATTCTGGTCGAACCGGATCTGACCATTGCCGGACACAAAGAGGTTTTTGCCATCGGCGACATGACCGCCTTTGTGCATCAAAATCTCGAGCGCACTCCCCTGCCCGGGGTCAGTCCGGTGGCCATTCAGCAGGCGCGCCATGTGGCCCGCACAATTTCAGCGGCGCTGCGCCAAAAGGCTGATGCTTACCAAACGTTTCATTATTTTGACAAAGGCAGCATGGCAACAATTGGACGGGCCGCCGCCATTGCTCACATCGGGCGGCTGCAAATAGGCGGTTTTTTGGCGTGGCTGATTTGGCTAGCGGTGCACGTCTTTTTTCTGATTACGTTTCGCAATCGCTTCGCGGTTCTTTTCAATTGGGCCTATCAGTACTTTTCGTATAGGCGCGGCGCCCGCCTTATCACCGGCCATCGCCATTCAAGCGATTTTAAGCGCGAAACAAAGAGCGCACGGACCGGTTAAAGGAGCGCGCTGCGCCACGGCTACTTCATTTCGGCAGGCTTTCCGTCGATAGGCGTGCCCCAGCCGCGCAAAGTGGTGGTGACCGAATCGCGCGTCGCTTCCGCGCCAAAACCCCAGATCAAAAGCGCAAAATAATCGGCCCACAAATCGGCGCCAAAGGTCAGCTTCTTGACATAGGCTTCGTTAAAGCCGGTGCCCGCCAAAAGGACCAGGGCGACGGCATAGGTGACGTAAAGAAACCAGCGCAGCCGACTAGAGGCACCGGCCGGCGTGTCGTTAAACAGCGATCCCAAGTGCGATTCGGGAACTGGCTCGACCGAGGGCAACTCTTCGCCTTCCAAAGCCGTACGCCCCAGCGATCCGGGAAGCTCTAGAGGCTCGGGCGCAGCGCCAATCTCTACCGCCTGACGAACTTCGGTGGAAAGCTCAAGCAGGGCGCGGTCGATCTCGGCAATCAGATCCGAAGCGGCACGTTCATCGGGACGCATGCTTTCCAGCCGGCTGCGCAAGTCGGCTTCACGCGCAATCCACGGCTGTTCTTGCGGCGGCGGCAGCTTGGTACGCAAGTGGCCAAGGGCCACAAGCTTGGCGTCGGAACGTTCATAATCATCAATGCGGCTGGCGATCTGCTGCGCGGCATCGCGCAGGGTCTGCGGCGATTCTTGCGACGGCGCATTGGCAATAAGGTCGCTGATGGCGGTACGCACCGACTGCAGGTAGCGGCCGCTGCCGATTTTGGCATCCATGCGCAGTTGCAAACGCGCCAGATACGCCAGTTGATCAATCCAGCCGAGCCGCCCCTGTATCCATTTGCGCAAAAGCGCATCCGACTGATCCATCTTGAGGCGAGCCTCGTCCCAGCGCTCGGCCTGCAAGCTCATCTCTACATCCATCAGCGCCGACTCGATGCGCGTCTTAAACGGATTTTGCAGCGAGCTTTTGGGATCGCTGACTCCGTAAACCGGCAAAATTCCCTGCGACATCGTGCGATCGCGCTGCACAAAAGCCCGCACAAGCCCCACCCGCACCAGCACCTGGTCGCGTGGCCGGCCGCGCGCACGATAGGCCGACAGCCCCATTCCCGCCCCCACGCCGAGAAGCAGCACCAAAAGCGGCAGCGGAAAACTGTGCCGAACCGAGATGCGAATTGGCAGTTTGGCTTCGCCGCCTTTGAAGATAAAGGGCAAATCTCCAGTGTACTCACCGGGAGGAACGCCGATAAGGCGTATCTCTAGCTTAAACGCCACCATTTTGGGCGTGGTCGTACCGACAATCACAGGTGGTGCGACACTAATAAGCTGCATGGGCAGGGCCCGCGCCTGCCGGTCGTAAAGCAGCTCGCCAGGGACCGCTTGCAGCTCGTTGATGTCCTCGCTAATGCGCAACTGAATCGTGCGTACGATGGTGTCGCCCACTTCACCGTGAATGGTGATTTGCGTCGGCCGCACATCCACAGACAAAGCCTGAGCCTGGCGGCAAAAAACGCCGACGAAAAGCACCCCGAGCAGCAGCCAAGACCTTTTCATAAAAAATCCTTCGACGAGCCCGCGCAAAGCAGCCGCCATTTTGTTCGCAGTTTCACGGTCATGCTGGGGATGAGATTCTACCATGTAGTCGGCTTCGAACTGGGCCGCTCGGGCGAGGCTTTCGAGTAGTTTTTTGCTTGCGAAATCAATGGTTGTGCGCAAAATGCCTGCGGCGCCCGTCAACTCATGTGGCGGTCGCGCCGCAGGAGCTTTGTCGTGATCACCGATCTCTCTCGAATACGCAACATTGGCATCTCCGCGCACATCGACAGCGGCAAGACGACGCTGACCGAGCGCATCCTGTTTTACACCAAGCGCATCCACGCCATCCATGAAGTCAAAGGCAAGGACGGTGTCGGCGCCAAAATGGACAGTATGGACTTGGAGCGCGAGCGCGGCATCACCATCCAAAGCGCTGCCACCTACTGCGGATGGAACAATTATCACATCAACATCATCGACACCCCCGGACACGTCGATTTCACCATCGAGGTGGAACGGGCGCTGCGGGTGCTCGACGGCGCGATTTTGGTCTTGTGCGCCGTGGCCGGCGTGCAAAGCCAGTCTTTGACCGTCGATCGCCAGATGCGCCGCTACCGCGTTCCGCGCATCGCCTTTATCAACAAGTGCGATCGCACCGGTGCCAACCCCTTGCGCGTCAAGCAGCAACTGCGCGAAAAGCTCGGGCACAATCCCGTGCTGCTGCAGTTGCCCATTGGCCTTGAAGACAAGCACGCCGGGGTCATCGACCTTATCACCATGGAAGCTGTGACCTTTCATGGACCAAACGGCGAAGATATTCGTCGCGATCCGATTCCCGCCGAGTACCGCACTCAAGCGCAGGAAGCGCGCGAGGAAATGCTCGACACGGTGTCGATGTTCAGCGACGCGCTGACCGAGGCGATTCTGGAAGACCGCGTCACCCCAGAGCTGATTCGCGAAGCCATTCGCAGAGGCACGCTGGATCTGAAGTTGACTCCGGTGATGCTGGGCTCGGCGTACAAAAACCGCGCCGTGCAACTGCTTCTGGACGGCGTGACTTATTACCTGCCCTGTCCGACCGAAGTCGAAAACGAAGCAATTGATCTGGATCACGAAGGTCAAAAGGTCAAGCTGCTGTCGGACAACAAGCTGCCGGCAGTGGCCCTGGCATTCAAACTGGAAGATGGACGCTACGGGCAGTTGACCTATATGCGCATCTACCAGGGCTCGCTGACCAAAGACGACGTCATTCAGAACACGCGCACCGGCAAAAAGGTCAAAGTAGCGCGGCTTGTCCGCATGCACGCCGATGACAAAGAAGACATCACCGATGCCAGCGCCGGCGACATCGTCGCGATGTTCGGCATCGACTGTAACTCTGGCGATACGTTCACCACCGGGCTAAACGTCGCCATGACTTCGATGTTTGTACCCGAGCCGGTGATTAAGCTGGCGATCAAGCCCACGGATCAAAAAGCGCAGCTCAACATGAGCAAAGCGATTCAGCGCTTCACCAAGGAAGATCCGACGCTGCGCTGTGAAGTGGATCCGGAAAGTGGCGAGACCCTTTTGGCCGGTATGGGTGAGCTGCACCTGGATGTGTACATCGAGCGCATGAAGCGCGAGTACAACGCCATGGTCACCACCAGCCCGCCGCAGGTCGCCTATCGCGAGACGATCACGCAGCGCGCCGATTACAACTACACGCATAAAAAACAGACCGGCGGTGCCGGTCAGTACGGCAAAGTCGTTGGTTATATCGAGCCCGGCAGCGGCAGCGGCGATGGGGAATTTGAATTCGTAGACGATGTCACCGGCGGCAACGTGCCGCGCGAGTTCATTCCCAGCGTGGAAAAAGGCTTCCGCTCGATGATGTCCAAAGGACGGCTCATCGGCTTTCCGGTGGTCAATGTGCGTGTCGCATTGACCGACGGTTCGTCGCATGCGGTTGACTCCTCGGACATCGCCTTTCAAGAAGCTGCACGCGGCGCCTGGCGCGAATGCTACGCGCGCGCCAAGCCGCAGATTCTAGAACCCATCATGAAAGTGGCGCTTGAAGGGCCGACCGAACACAGCGGCAACATGCTTTCGACCCTGATGGCAAGGCGCGGCATGATTATCGGTACCACCGAATCCGAGGGGCTATCGACCGTCGAGGCTGAAGTTCCACTGGCCGAAATGTTCGGCTATGCCACGACGCTGCGTTCGGCCACCCAAGGCAAAGCGGAATTCACGATGGAATTCTCCCGCTATGCACCGGTGCCGCAGGGCATCGGCGACGACCTTATCGCCAAGGCGCGCGCCAAAGATGGCGCCGACAAAAAGAAGTAGAGAGGGCCACCATGGATCGCAACGAAATCTACAAGCAGAGTCCGCTGCGCATTCTGGAAAGCTGCCGCGCCGGCAAAGACAACGCTTCGCAGCAAGGGCTTGGGCGCGGCAATCTAGGCGTGGTGATGGCCCGGGCGGGAGTCGGCAAAACCGCCTTCCTGGTTCACATCGCCCTCGACGGCCTATTGCGCGGACGCAAAGTCCTGCATGTATCGCTGGATACGCCGGTGGACCATGTGCATAGCTGGTATGACGCGGTCTACCAGGATCTGGCACACGCCACCGGCTTGTCCGATCCCGGCCTAACCGCCGAGATGATCAGCCACAACCGCATCATTCAAGCCTTTTCGATGCACGGTCACGGCGCCGGTCCCAGCGAGTTTCAGGCGGACAAGCTGCGCAACTCGCTGGAACTTTTGGATCAGCATGCGCAGTTTCGGCCCGATCTCGTGCTCATCGATGCCTATGACTGGAGCCGTACCAGCGATACCGAGATTGAAGCGCTTATGCGCCTAGCACGCGAACGCGATCTCGAGCTGTGGATGACGGCGCTGACCCATCGGCATGAAACCGGCCCAGGCGTTCCCGAACGGGTGCCGCCGCCCTGCGATCGCTTCTCGCGCTTCCTACAGCTCGTGCTGTTTCTGCAGCCCATTGACGGCCGCTTGTCGGTGCGACTGCTTAAAGACGGCAATCGCGCCGCCAAGGAACTCGGCGACACCCACTTGGTGATTTACCCCGAGACCATGCGGCTTGTCGATGATCGAGCACCGGCAGCGCTGCACGAAGATCTGCCGCCTACCGCCTATACTCTTTTGTCCGGCGCCGCTGAAGGCGCCGAGGCAGAATTTGGCATGTGTGCCGAGCGCTACGGTGTCCGCGAAGAGAATTTTTCCTTCGAAGGACATAAAGTGACGCGCACTCGCGGTCTGCGCCTCTTGACCGATCAAGAGCTGCGCGATGGCGATGTCAGCCTGGCTTATGTCTCGGCGACGATGCATCGCCCCTATCATCAGAATCCGCTTTTGCGCAAAGTGCTGCAAAGCATTTGGCACCAGGTCAATTCCGCGCAAGAGGTCTTTATCATCGGCGTCATTCAACCCGATGACACGATCAAAGGCGGCACTGGTTGGGCAGCAGAGCTCGCGCGCCATCAGCATAAGCTTTTGCATGTCTACGATCAGGACAAGCGGCGCTGGTTTAGCTGGGATCACAAAGCGCGGGTCTGGCAGGAAAGCCGGCCCCTTATTCGCCACACGCGCTTCACCGGCACCGGAACGCGCCGTCTGACCGAGGATGGACGCGCCGCCATCGTCGAGCTTTTCAATCAAAGCTTTCGCCGCGGCAAATCCGGCCGTTCCGGCCCGTCCATCTAAAGCACCTCAAAATTCTTCTTCGACGCTTCGCCGAACGTAAGCATATGGCTCGGCCGCTTTGCGACGCAATCGCCAAGGACGGCCAGCCATGTTATGTCTAGGCGCGATGTCGATCCCCGTCGTCGTCGCTTGTTTATGCGTTTGCGCGTACCTGCTTGGTTCGATTCCGTTCGGCTTGATTGTCGCTCGAATGTGCCACGTAGATCTGCGCCGCATTGGCTCTGGCAACATCGGTGCCACCAACGCAGCGCGCGCGCTTGGCAAAGGCTTGGGACTTTGTGTGCTGCTCCTAGATGCCGGAAAAGCGGCGCTGCCGGTCTATCTGTGTACGCACTTCATGAATCGGCTGCCGGGTTTTGCGGCCTTGCCCAAATGGACTCCCGCGGCCACGGCCCTGGCGGTTTTTCTGGGACATCTTTATCCTTTGTTCGCCGGCTTTCGCGGCGGCAAGGGAGTGGCCACGGCGCTCGGCGGATTTTTGGTGCTGGAACCCATCGCGGCGCTGCTCGGTTGTTTGGTCTACGCGCTAAGCTACGGACTGACTCGCATTTCTTCGGTGGGTTCGCTGCTTGGAGTGTTCTTGTTTCCTTTGTGGCTGTATCTGACCGCGGCGCGCTGGCCAAGCTATGCGCTTTCGGCGGTGCTGGCGCTGTTTATCGTGTGGCGTCACCGCAGCAATATTGAGCGGCTTTTGGCCCATAAGGAGCAGCGAGTGTGAACCTGGGTCTGCTTTTCGCCGCGGATCTGGGCTTTTTGCTGCTTGAACAAGCCGCCGTATTGCTGCTCGGCCAAGTCCTATTTCCCGCGCTGCGCACACTTTGGCCCGCGGAACTTGGGCTGTTTGGTTTGGCCGCAGTGCTGTGGACCGCCGCCTTTTTGCGCCTGCATCCTCGGCAAGCCTTGTTTCCGGCGGGACCCACGCCCACGGTCGATACTCCGCCGGGGGGCTCGTCGCGACCGCGCAGCCGTGAACAAATTGCCGCCGCGGCCTACGCGGCGATTCGTCTGCCCATCGATACATGGGGGCTACGCATCGTACTTTTGACCGCGCAAAGTGCACTCCTGGGCTTTTACGGAGTCCATAGGAACGGTCTGCCGGCCCGCAGTGTCGCGTTTCTGCTGTGGACCGCGGCGTTTGTGACACCGCTTCTGGATTCCTGGCGCGCACTTTTATATGCCCAAGCCGGCGAGCGTTTTTTGACGCGGCTCTTGGCCACTCGCTTGTCGCTGCGCATTCCCGTCATTTCGTCGTGGGACATTACCTACGGCTACCTGCGCGAGACCTATCACAACCGTTTGCTGCTCGACAGCCTGGCGCTGCTCGGCGCCGCCTTTTTTCTTTCCGCCGTAACGATTGCTCTGTCCTTGCCCGCGGTTTTGACGCTTTTCCAAGGCGCCGGACTGATCCAGCTTTTGTTTTTTGCTCCGCCTTTGGGAATTGCTCTGCTTGCCTTCGGCATGGTTTGTTTTCGACGTGCGGCCCGACCGCTCGATCGCGAAATTGCCATGCAGCGCCATCGCCTGGATCCCTTAAATCCGGATTCGGCGCAGCCCCTATTCGACAACAATTCGGCGGCGCGGCACGTGGCCGCACGTCTGCCCGATTGGCTGGTCTTGGGCAAGCTTTTGACGCTAGGCACCGCGGTATTTTTGCTGGGCGCAGTCGCTGTCTATAGATGGCAAGCAGCGCCGCAGGTGATAGGAACGATTCTTGGGCAGGTGCTGCTTTGCCTTTTGGCCACCGCTTATCTGGAATGGCCGTGGCACAAAGCCCGCATGGCTCGGCTGTTTCCGCCGGCATGGACCTTGGCGCCGCGAACTCGGACGCAAGCGCTGCTTATCGGCGCCGCATTGTTCTCTTTTGGCTTGTATTCGGCGCTGCTCATGAATTGGTTTTGGGGCTTGCAGCGGCCGACTGCCCCAGAGTTCTGGCGTCTGCTTGGTCAATTTGCTGCCTTTTTTTTCATCATGCTGCTCGGGCTGTGGGGCTGGCTCGGTCGGCGGCTTCGGCCCCTGCGGGTACTGACCGTTGGCGCAACCACGCTGGCACGCCGCGTAAGGGCCATGGAGCATCCCGGTCCGGACCCTTCGCTTTCGTTTATCGCGGCGACAAGCGCGCGGCCGCTGCATGAGGCGCTAAACGCCATGCAAAAGGCGCTGCACGAACGGCTGCTTAGCACCACCCAGGCGCAGACGCGGCTGGAAGCCGAAGTGGCCGAACGCACCGCCGAGCTTTCGCATCGCAATCAGGAACTCAAAGAAGCGCTGCACCTACTCGACAATGCCCAGGACGCGCTGCTTGCCGCTGAAAAAATGGCCTCAATTGGTCGACTTTTGGCGGGCATCGCGCACGAAATCAACAATCCCATAAACGCCGTGGTCAACACCGCGGAACCGCTGCGCGACTCGCTGCACGAGCTTTCCGCGCACCTTGAACATCCCACCCAGGCCGAGCGGCCCGAAATTGCTGATCTACAGCGCATGCTCGACGTGCTTTGTCGCGGAGCGCGGCGTACTCGCGAGATCGTTTTGGCCCTTCACAACTATGCGCGAGGCGGCAGCGACATTCCCGTTTCCGTCGATCTGTCGAGCCTCATAAACGAAGCGCTGGAGCTTGTGCAGCATCCATTTTTTGGCCAAGTCGAAATCGTGCGCAACTTTGCCGCAAAAAAGCCGGTGATAAGCCTAGGCGGTCAGCTGCAGCAGGTTTTCGTCAATCTGTTCAGCAACGCCGTACACGCCCTGGCCGAGCGCGCGCAAGACGACAAAACGCTGCGTCCGCGCCTGGAAATTTCCACCCAGGAAGATTCCAGCAAAAACGAGCTATGCATCACCGTACGCGACAACGGCCCGGGAATTTCCCAAGCAGTGCTGCCGCGCATTTTTGAGCCCTTTTTTAGTACCAAAGAAGCCAGTCACGGTTCCGGCCTCGGCTTGTCGATTGTTTACGGCATCGTCGCCCGTCACAAAGGCCAGATCCGCGTCGAGACCACCGTCGGCCAAGGCACATGTTTTACCGTCCTTTTGCCACTGAAGTCCTAAGCACTCGGCAAAAGATTGCGCAAATTCGCACGCCGCGGGTCAAATGATCAAAGTTCGCTTTGAAGCAGCTTGCGAAAGGCCCTAGGATGGATTCCGATGTCCGCTTCAGACATCTTGCCCGAGCTTGGCGATCTATTTGCCAAGCATGGTCCGGCTGTATATCGACGCGCCTTTCGTCTGCTTGGCAACCGCGCCGATGCCGAAGAAGCCACGCAGGAGGTCTTTCTGCGCGCTTTTCGCAGCGCCGATTCCTTTGCCGGACAAAGTCAAATCACCACCTGGCTGTACCGAATTACGACCAATTACTGCTTAAATCAGATTCGCGATCATCGTCGGCGCAAAGAACTGCTTGCCGAGCACTACAGCACCGAGACGCCAATTTCGACGCTATCGCCCAGCGATTACATCCTATTGCAACGGCTTTTGACACAAGCCAACGAAGAGCAAGCGCGAGTTGCCATTTACATTTATCTGGATGGAATGTCGCACGACGAAGTCGCCGAAATTCTGGGAGTGTCGCGCCGCACCGTGGGCAACCTGCTGACTCGTTTTCAGAAATGGGCCGAGGCGCAATTGCATCATCAAGAAAAGCTTACGCCTTCCGCGAACGTCGAAAAAAGTCCACGCGGTAGGAGCGACCCATGAGCGGAACTCTTTTTGACAACCTGCGCCCCGGTCGGCCTAACTGCCCTTCTGATCTGCAGCTCGACAAAATGCAGGCGGGGGAGCTTTCGGCACAAACAGCCGCGCAAATTTCCGCGCATTTGGCCACGTGCGCCGCCTGTACCAAGCATTTGCAGTCCAATCAGATTGCCGAACTTGCACCGGCTCGCGCCGAGGCCATGCTGTCCGGTCTAAGGACGCGTTTGTCTGCGCCGCCCAAAACTTCGCTTTGGCAGCGACTTTCTGAGCGTCTGAATTTTGATTTGCGCGGACTCGGCACGCCGATTTTGGCCCTGAGCGCCGCTTCCGTGCTGGCGGTGGTGCTTGGCAAAGGATATGCCCCATGGAAATCCGCTGGTGACGACAGCGCAGATGTTGCGCAAGTGCGCGCCAAGGGAGGGCTGGCGCTGCATGTGCACCGCCTGACGGCGCAAGGCAGTGTAGAAGTGCCAAGCGGAACGGCGCTGGGCGCTGGAGATCGACTGCGTTTCGTCGTGGATTTGCCCGAGCCCGGGCATATCGCCATCGTCGGGGTAGAACAAAACGGAACTTTGTATAGCGCCTGGCCGCTGTTCGAAAATACCGAGACGCCCCTTCTGCCGGCAGGACCGCGGCAAATCCTTCCCGGCGCCATTTCCCTAGATGAATCATTGGGAAAAGAAACTTTGTATCTGGTCTTTTGCCCGTCAAAAGTAGGTTCGCCGGTAAACAAATGCCAGTCGCGCGGTGCCGAAGTCAGTCCGAACTGCCCGAGTGGCTGTACGTCGGCCACGTTTTCTCTGCAAAAAAGCCGCGCGCGGTGACGCGCCCAGACGATTTGATGATCGTAGAGCTGCGCACTTCGCGTTTGCGCTTGCTGCTGCGCGCAGACATACTGCGGACATGGTCGGATGTATTTCGCTCGGCGCCTCGCTCGCCAGCCTGGCCGTCTTTTCCACAGACGGCTCGGCCAATAAGCTGCTTTATGTATTGGCCAACGTAGTGGCGCTTATCATGTGCGTCACCGTTCATGAATTCGGCCACGCCTTTGTCGCCGACCGGCTGGGCGATCCACTGCCGCGGGCGCAAGATCGCGTTACCTTGAATCCGCTGCACCACATCGACTTGCTCGGCACGGTGATTTTTCCGGCGCTTATGGCACTTTCGGTGCCAGTTCCGCTGGCCTGGGGCAAGCCTGTAGAGTGGACCGGAAATCCGCGTTATATGACGCAGCGCTTTTCCATGCGCACCATTCGCTTTTTGGTGGCCGTGGCCGGTCCGGCCATGAATTTGGGATTGGCCCTCATCATCTCGCTGCTCGTCATCCTAGGCGCCAAGCTCGGCATGGGCACATCGGGCCTGGTGATGGGCGTGCACCTTATCAGCCTGAACCTGGCGCTCATGTTTTTCAATTTGTTGCCGATTCCGCCGCTCGACGGTCGAGTCTTTTTGGAATATCTGCCGGCGGCATTAAGCAGCGTCCGCGATGTGCTGACGCGTTATGGCTCGTTTATATTTCTCGGCCTCATCATGCTGGGAGGCATCGGCGGCCCAAGTCCGCTCGGATACATCATGCGGCCGTTTCACATGCTGAGTTCGTTTTATCTGGAACTGGTCCTGCGCCTGGCCAGTGGCGGATGAACGCTGCACCAATGCCGATGCTGCAATTCGACGGATCCTGCCGAGCCATCATCTTTGATCTGGATGGAACGCTGATTGATTCGGCGCCAGATCTGACCGCAGCGCTGGGCCAGGCTTTACACGAAGTGGGCTTGCCCGCGCACACCGAGCCCGCGGTGCGCCAAATGATCGGCGAAGGTCAGCGGGTGCTGGTCGAACGGGCCGTTTTTCGCGCCGGCGGCGACTTGCAGCTTGTGGATCAAGTCCTAAGCCGATTTCGCCGTTTTTACAGCGACCGTTTGGTGGAAAAAACCGTCCTATATCCCAAGGTGCGAGAGACCCTGGCGGCTTTGGCCGAGCGCTTTCCGCTGGCCATCGCCACCAACAAACCGGGAGATTGGGCACGGCGCATCATTTTGGCATTTGGCCTGCACGAGCACTTCCGTTTCGTACGGGGCGAAGACGATGTTGGTGCTCGCAAGCCCGATCCGCGGCTGCTTTTGTCGCTGTGCCAAGAACTTGCCGTTGCACCGGCCCAGGTTCTGATGGTGGGCGACAGCGCTATCGATGTGGCGACAGCCGCAGCGGCAGGCACGCGCATGGCATTTTGCACCTACGGGTTCGCCGATGCCGACACCTTGGACAAAGCGCAAAATAATGCCGATGGCAATGCCGTACTCGGCTCGGCCGAACGGCCCTATGTACTGCAAAGCATTTCAGACCTGCTGCCGCTTTTACAGAATTGAAATGGCGGCGTGCTCGGCGGTATCAGCTTCCGAAACGGAAGTTGGCTGCGCCGCGGTCGGCGCCGGCCGCAAAAGCCATTTGAGGGCCATGCGCAGGCCATAAAGAATTGGTCCGCACAGGGTGATGACTACGCCGAGCTCTAGCGAGCTTAAGCCCCACATACCTGGCTCATGCCGGCCCGCCCACAAAGCCAAGCCCAGAAGTCCTATAGGCAGCGCGGCGAGCAGCACGAGCCCTAGCACGCCGCCCGGAATGCGAAAGGGTCTGACCAGATTCGGCTCACGCCGCCGCAGCACAAAAAGCGCGCCGAACTGCAAAGTGATGGCCGCGCCATACAAAATCACATCGATTTCAACCAGCCGTCGAAATCCCAGGCCCATACACGCGGCATAAAGCAAGGCCGACAAAAGCACGATGCGAGTCGGCGCCCCGCCCTGGCGACTGCGCACGGCCAGCCAGCGCGGCAAAAGTCCGTCCTGGGCCAGGGCCAGCGGCAGCCGCGAATAAGCCAGCACCAGCATGTTGAACATACCCAGCCCGCACAGCGCCCCGCCAATGGCAATGGCGAAGCCTAAAAACGGTCCGCCGAGGCGCCGGCCGACTTCGACCCAGGCGCCGGCACTCCACTGCGAAGCCGGCAAGCCGCTGGCCAGCGCAAAGAGCACGGGAATCACGTAGCAACCAGCGACCAAAAGCACGGTCAAAGCCATCGCCCGCGGATAGGTCTTTTGCGGACGCTCCACATCCGCCGCGACGGTTGAGGCGTTGTCCCAGCCCATGTAATTCCACATGCAAACCAGAACTCCGGCGACCCACAAAGAACCGCCGCTTTGACCCGGCGGCGGCTCCATCAAAAGCGCCGAGACGCTTGAAAAGCCGGTGTGAAAAAACTGCAACAGCGCGCCGCCGATCATCGCCAAAAAAGGCACCAGCAAGGCGGCGCCAAGGACGATGCTGCCCTGACCCACGGCACAACTGCCGCGCAAATTCCACAGGGTGCACAGCGCAATCATGATCACTCCAGCCAGCCAACCAACTCCGCCTACCGAAGTATCCTGAAATGCCGGAAACAGCCGTCCCAGATAAGTGACAAGCAGCGTCGGATAGATCGCCATGTCAAACAGGCTCATGGCCAGGGCCAGCCAAGCCACCTGCATGCCCCAAAACGGCCCCATGGCGCGCCGCACCCAGGCGTAATAGCCGCCTTCCTGGGGCAGCGTGCTGCTCATCTCGCCAACTAGCAAGGCGATCGGCAAGCTCCACACCAAAGGCACGATCAGCAGCAGCAAGAGGGTGTGCAGATAGCCGTGGCCGCTGACGATCTCTTCCAGACCGTAGGGACCGCCGGACACGACAAAAAACGTCGCGGCGATAAGCGACAGCAGCCCAAGCTTGCGTGGACTGCGCAGCTGTGGTCGCTGCTGGCTTTCGCTTTCTTCTCGCAGCCTTACCGCGTGAATTCGCTCCATCCGGCCGCGCACCGCACGAAATGCCCGACGAGACGTTCCCGTCTCGGATCGTCCGACACGATGTTCGGCCTTGGAGTCCTCCAGGGCTTCGGCGGATCGAAATTGGGCTGTCACGGCGGCGGCCGGATCGACGTGTTTCATGCGCTTACGCGCAGTGTGAAACAGCGCACTTGACTTGCGCAAGTCGAATTCGCAACCAAGCTCACGGTTGACAGGAAAGCCGAGTGAAAAATTGCACCAATTCGGCATGGCGAGCGCGCGCATCACGCCGCCCTAAATCGATCAGTTCGGCCGCAAATTCGCCGTCAAAAAGTACGTACGACAAAAGATCCGATTCGCTGGCGTAATCAGCCTCGACAAGTCGGCGCAAAAGCGTGCCGAGCACGCCGCGGTTGCGCGCGACAAACTTTGCCGAGCGTACATAGTCCGCGGCGATGTGGCCGATGTTCTGCGATGCGTCGATAAGTAGCGCTGCCATGGGGCGCAGTCCGACATCGGGATCCCGTTTGCCCATTGCGGCATTGATCTCGGTGATGAACTCATCTCCATAGCGACGCTGACCCGCCAAAAGGATGGTGTTGATGCGCTGCAGGCGATCGATGTCGTTTTCGATGCGATCGAGTAGCAAAGCGTTTAAAGCCTTGCCGATCAGAAACCACGGTCCGGGCATCACAGGGGGACTGCTTGGCAGCGGCAAAAGCGGCGTATCGTAGGTGTAGCGCGGATTTATCACCAAAACTCCGTCGGCCCCAAGGTGCCTTGCGGGCGACAGCGGGATGTTCTGACGCAAACCGCCGTCGCAGTAGTATTCATCCTCGATGTTTACAGCCGGAAACATCAGCGGAATGGCGGCCGAGGCCAGGGCATGTTCCAGCCGCAGCTCGGTGCGCCGCGGCGATACTTTGCGATCGCGCGACCAGCGCGGCAGCCCGTCCGGACCGCGGGCCACAAATACCACCGTCGTACCGGTGGCGATATGCGTCGTCGAGATGGTCACGCCGTGCAAAAGCCCGCTGCGCAAGTGCTCGGTAATGCGCGGAAAAGCAACGGTCTCGGAAATAATGGCTTCCAGTCCCTTTGGATCGATAAGACCGCCGTGCCGAGCACCGCTTTGCAGCGCAGACGCCGGCCCCCGGCCAAAAACGCTGGCGGTAAAGCGCGCCAGATACAGCGGATGCAGACGCACCACGTCGGCCATTTTCAGGCTTTGCCACTGCGCGGCCAGTTTGCGAGCCCGCGATCGGGGCGTATCCGCCATCGCCGCCAACGCGCAAGCATTAATCGCCCCCACCGACGTACCGCAGAGGATATCAAGGGGCGGATCGCGGCCTAGGTCTGCAGCGACTTCCTCGGTAATATGTTGAATGACGCCGACTTCGTAAGCTCCGCGCGCCGCGCCGCCCGCAAGCACAAGCGCCACGCGGCCCGGAGTTGGGTAAAGGTGTGCCGGTCGGAGAAGGGCCATCTTGCTATAGTAACCCGTGCTAGACTGGTTCCCCCCGTGTCTCCCCCCGCCTTTGTTGCAAGCGACGACAGTTTACGCGGCAGCGCCATGGAAATTGCGCGGCATCTGCACGCGCGCGCCGCGCGCGGCCAGGTTGGGGTGCTGAGCCTTTTTGGCAAAGATCCAGCATTGCCGCCCAAGCGAATCGGGCTGCGCCAAGGCTGGGTCTATGCCATCGATGCCGGTCCCAGCGCCCCGGTCTCGAAAGAAGCGCAGTTGCGCTTCTTTTTGCGGCAACGCGGCCCAGTCGAGTTTGCCTCCGACACTGGGCTTAGCGCGCGCTATGCCGTCGAAGAATTTCGTCCGGATCTGAGCATTCGTCAGCACATCGATGCACAAGCGCTGGCCCCTGAGCCGTTGCGGCAGCGCATCGGCAGCCAGCGTATAGGCATTACCACGGCGCCGCATGCGTCGGCACTGCATGAACAAGAGCAAGCCGTGGTGCGCTTTTTGGCCGAGCCGCGTACTGTGCCCGAGCTTTTGGCGGAAGGCGGACGGACCGGCGCTTGGGCACCGCTGCGCGCGCTACGGCTGCTCGTCGTGCTGGATGCACTGGGTGGACTTTTTATCGGCGAGGGCAGCAGCGAACTTTTCGCGGCGCAGGCGCTTTTGGGTTTGGATCCAAATGCGACCACCGAGGAGCTTAAGCAGGCCTATAGACGGCTGGCGCGCCTGTTGCACCCGGACAGTCAGCCTCAGCTTGATGCCGCGGCCTACCGCGAGCTGACGCATCGCTTTACTGAATTACATGCCGCCTATCGCCTGCTCTTGCAGCACAAAAGTCGTTAAAAAATCGGCTATCGACGAATCAGCTATTCACAAATACTAACCGCGTTCAGGTGCTTAAAATGCGCCGGACCGCGCGCAAAATCAGCAAAAGCACCAGCGCGCCGACAAACGCAACGGTAATCATGGCGGCAATGCCGCGAAAAGGAACGGCCACGCCAAGCATTCTGAAAATCGGACCGCCGATGTACGCGCCGGCAATGCCAACAAGTATATCGCCGATGAGGCCATAGCCGCGGCCAAGCACTAAAGAAGCTAGCCAACCGGCAATGAGTCCGACGATAATCCATACCAAGATGCCCTGTCCTGCCATGGTTCCTCCCGGTTCAAGCTTACTATGATTTTGCCGGCTTTCGGCTTGTACATTTCTGCGCATTATTTTTCGAATTGAGCGGGTGCGTATAGGTGCTTCATGTAGGCTATGGGCAATTGTGCTATAAAGGAAGTAAACATGCTGCCCCTAGTATCCGCTGAGCAGATGCGCGCATTAGATGCCGATACCATTGAGCGGCTTGGCATACCCGGCGCGGTTCTGATGGAAAATGCCGGACGCGGCGTGGTGAGCGAGCTGTGGGCTCTGCACAATCAAGGCGTGCTCGATCTATACGGACATCAAGTCTGGGTGGTCGCCGGTCCCGGAAATAACGGTGGCGACGGAATGGTGGTGGCGCGCTATCTGCATAACCATGGCGTGGCGGTGCGCGTATGTCTGTGCGCCGAGCGCGAACGGATACGCGGCGATGCTCTTTTGCATCTGCAGGCCGCCGAACACTGCGGCACGCAAGTGGTGGCCTATGGCGGAGAAGCCGGCGCCGCGCAGGTTGCCGCGCTCTTGCAGCGTTTAAGCCGACGCGATGTCATTGTCGATGCGCTGCTTGGAACCGGACTGACCAAAGCGGTCAGCGGCCCGCCAAGCCATATTATCGAAGCCATGAATCGCAGTTCGGCGGTCAAAATCGCGGTGGATTTGCCATCGGGGCTGGATGCCGATTGCGGCATTCCGCCCGGCAGCGGTGACGAGCATCTTTATCCTCCGGCGATTGTGCGCGCGGACTACACGATGACGCTCGGGCAGCCTAAGCTTGGACTGTGCGGAGCCCCGGGATTTACCTACGCCGGCGCGGTTTCGGTCGTCGACATCGGCATTCCCGAATCGCTGTGCGCGCGGCATGGGGTGCGGGCGCGGCTGCTCGATGAACGTTGTCTGCTGCGGCTCGGCCAACCGCGTCATCCGCTGGGTCATAAGGGGGGCCACGGTCATCTTTTGGTGGTTGCCGGCTCGCTAGGAAAAGCGGGAGCGGCCTTTTTAAGCACGCGGGCGGCGCTGCGCACAGGGGTTGGTTTGTGTACGCTTTCGGCCCCCCAAGAAGTGATAGACAGCGCTTATCTAGGTCAGGTGCCGGAGGCAATGTGCCATCCGTACTCTTTGGAAAAAGGGGCCGCGCCGCTGCTTGATGAGCTTTTGCAAGCCATCGCCGGCAAGCACGCGCTGGCCATCGGGCCCGGTCTGCCGCGCGCTTCGCACATGAAGCAGGCGCTCAAGGAATTGCTGGAGCGCGGCACGGTGCCGATGGTTCTAGATGCCGACGCGCTCAACTTGCTTGTCGGCGAGGATTCGACGCTACGCGCCGCAGCCTGTAACGGCCAAAGCATGGTTCTGACTCCGCACCCCGGCGAGGCCGCGCGCTTGCTTGACCAAAGCGTCGCCCAGGTGCAAGCCGACCGTACGCGCAGTGCGCGGCAGCTTTGTCAGCAAACCGGTGCCGTGGTGGTGTTAAAAGGCGCGCGCACGGTCATCGTTGCTCCCGAAGGAGAATTTTTGACGGCGGCCGAAGTTTCCGCCGAGCCGCCTAGCGCGCCAGTCGCTCCGATGGGCAGCGGACCTTTGTCCATTGCGCCCACCGGCAATGCGGCAATGGGCTCGGGGGGAATGGGTGATGTACTGACCGGCATGATCGGCGCGCTCCTCGCCGCCGGCTGGCCGCCCTATGAGGCCGCTTGCGCCGGTGTCTACTGGCATGGCTTGGCCGGCGACATGCTTTTGGCGCGTCGCGCCCCGGGAAGTCTGCTTTTGGCTGGCGAGCTCATCGATGTTCTAGACGCGGCTCGACAGCAAGCGCTTTTGGCCGCACAGTCCAAAAGCGGACGCCTCGGGTGGCCGGTACACGTACACAGCTAGGCTTTGGCATCTTTGGCTTCGTCCGTGCAAAACCTCTGCGAATCGCTGTAAGCCCTGTATATTGTTTAAATGGGCGGAAAAAATGTCCTATTGGGCAAGTTCCGGCATTGGGGCCGCGCTCAATTGGGAATGCGAGTCCTTTTCTTCCTACTTTGGAGCGGACTTGCGAAGTTTTCCGCATGGGCGCACGCCAACATTGGCGACAAAAATCCTACCCTTAAGACTCCTTTGTTCAAGCTTTCATGGTGCCAGACCAATTACTGCCGTGAAGTCGAACTGCGGCAGGCGCAAGAGGACTGGGAAGGCGCTTTGGATATGCTGGATCACATCACCAGCGACAGAAACGACAAGCTCGCCAGCTGCGCCCATTTTGGCGTGGCGCTTATCAACGCCCATCTGCAAAGACCGCGCGAGGCACTTTCGGCCTGGGCGCGCTACAACCAGTTTATTCAAGCGATAGACGACAAGCTTTTGCCGCTGGGAATGCGCCGCCTGCAGGTTGAAAAGCTGCGCACAAGCCTCATCGACATGGTCGGACACATCGAGCTCGAAGGCGGTCCGCATCATGCGGAAGTCGTCTTAGACGAGCGCTCAATCGGTCCGCTTCCGCTTTCTGCAGTTCCATCGGTCGATCCGGGCATGCATCACTTGGTCATTACTACGCCGAGCGGTACGAGCGTCACTTTGGATGTCCTCGTACAAGCCGGCACAACGCGCACCGTGAACGTCGATCGCGAGTTTCCCTGGCCTTTGCCGCCGCCACAACCAGTGCGCATCATCAAGGAACCGCCGTCTGTAACGCGGCGCGTGGTGGCCGGCGCTTTTGTCGCCGCCGGCGTGGTCGGAATCGGCGTGGGCATCGGCCTTTTGGCCATCCATCAGCTTTGTCCGGGAGATTTGGTGCGCGCCCATCCGGCGATGGCAATGTCGGAAGAATTAAGCTGCTACCCGGACGGGTTTGGCGGGTATTACAACACATTGACCGTGGGCTCGGTTGTCCTTAGCAGCGGTGCGGTCGCGCTTTTCTCGGGAATTCTGCTCGGTAAAATTTCCACCCACCGAACCGTCGGGGTCAAAGTTGTCCGGCGCGAAGTGCTATCGTCAAAAAATAGCGTCTTTCAATTGGCGCTAAGCTTTTAGAACTTATGCAGATGGAGACTCTCATGCGCTGCGCAGATTTCTGTTTGCTTTCCCTTGGCCTTCTGACCTGCGCATGTGTTGAGCCGTTTCATCCGGCGGCTCCGGTTTCGCATTTTGTGCCGGACATGGGAACGATGTCCGGTGAATGTCAACCGTGCACGAATCTGGAAGATTGTAAGAACTTGCGCGTGTCTTGCATCAATTCGACAATTGAAGCCTTCGCGCACATCGATCAAGTGGGAATGGACTGCCCAAATCGTCGCGTGCTGCAATACAGCGATCCAAGCCAAGCCTGCGGCAGCTTGTCCTGCGCGGCGCCGCAGAATGTTCAGGCATTTTTCTTTTACAACTGGAGACAGTGCGGCGACGAAAAGGACATGGATAAGCTCGGCGGCGTGCGCAAAGGCACCGTGGACGGAGAATGCATTTCGGGACCAAATACTCCGCGCGGCGACAGCATTTTTATAGACTATTCCTGCTCCACAATGACGATGCCGGCAACGGCGATTACGCTCTGTGACAAATTTTCGGATCTGCCATCCGTGCAAGCGCTTCTGCAAGCAGATTGTTACACGGCAAAAGGAAAGATTTCTTGTCTGCCTCCTTTTACGAGTCAGCGCGACTTCGTGTATGCCGCCAAAGCGGCAGAATGCCGATGTCGACCGGCTTTGCAAACTTTGACGCTTAGAGCTTTTGAAAAAAGAAACAAGCCGACGGACGCCTGCGGTTCCGGAATGCCGATTTCTCCATTGCAACTTGGAGTTGGATGCAACCCAGATGATGGCAACGGCAACATTGGCAAAGTGGTAGATATTCAGTTTAACAGCAGCGACACCCCATTTTGTACCGCCGAAAGTACTATCCCGACGGATCCGATGCCGCGCGATGAATACACGCTTTGCTGCCGATGATTGAGCATTCAGCACGGCCACAAAGCGCCGCGCCATTTTCTATAAAATCAGGAATGGCTAGACAGCGGCACATCACATTGTTGGCTGCGGCCTTGGCAATAGCTGCGTAGCTCTTCATAGGGGTAGGTATGCAGCAGTTTGTCTTTGTAGGTAAACGTGCATATGTCGCCCGGCATCAGCTTGTCGATTTCGAACAGATAGTTGCGATCTTCGGAAGTATTGGCGTTCACCGTTTTGTTCGCGCAGACAATCTGTACGTCACTTAATGGATGCCCGCGCTTGCTGAGCGTAAAGCAGATGTGCAGCGGCGCCGGCTTCACAACAAGTGCCGGCCGTTTCATGACGAGCGGCGATTTGAGGAGCGGCAGCGATTCCGAAGGTCTTTTATTTTGCAAATCCGGATTTTGCAAATCGGCATTTTGCAAATCCGAAATCGCTGCATCCGACACCGCAGATAAATCCGATGTCGTCGAGATATTCGATTCTTCCGCCGGCAAAGCGGAATTGACGGGGTCTGAATCGGATTCTTTTTTCGCGACCGGTTGCGCCGAAAGCACCTGCGGTGGCGGCACAGAAAGCACCTGCGTTCGGCGCTGCGCCAAATAAACAGACAGGATCGCGCCGATCCCAATCACCAAAATCAAAACAGAAAGGCTCCCCAAAAGCCGACTTTGACGACCAAATGCCCCCTGCGTAAAGCGCTGAAAAGTGAATCCGCTCCACACGCGATGCAAAAGCGCCGTCGTCCGCAAATACTCACCGGCCAGCGAAGTCGTATGTTCATCCTTAGCCCCAAAGGCTGCTTGTCGCACGGATGGCGGCAAGTCCGCTTTTTTATGCAGCACCACAGTTGCCAATTCCGGAGTCTTGGCAACGGCGGATGCTTCGAAATGCACGGGCAAGGAGTTTCGGCTAAGCAGATCCGGATGTGCTTGCTTGTCGGTAATGTCTGCTTCCGGCGAGATCGGTTGCGGCGTAGACGAAGAAAGATCTGGCGCCGCTTCCTTTGCCAGGGAATCTTCCAAAAACGGCACCTCGGCTCTGGAATCGACCACCACAGTATCTCGAGCCAAAGGCGGCGGTTCGAAAGCCTCAAAAATCACGGCAGAAGCCGCGTCTGTCGTCTGCGCATGAAAGGGCGCTTTTCCGGTTTTGCGCCGCTCTTCGGTTTCTGGCAGGGCCCGTATGCGTTTTCGCAAAGCAATGGCATTGGCCGGACGGTCGTCGGGACGCGGCGCCAGCACGTCGCTGGCCAAGGCTTTGAGCTCCGCGGACATGGCCATGCGCAGCGCAATGCGTTCTAGCATCTCTTCAGGGCCGCCAAAAAGCGGTGGCAGTCCGCCGGTCAGCATCTCAAACAAAATTACGCCCAGCGAATAGACATCGGAAGCCAGAGAGGGAGCTCCGCTCCATTGCTCGGGCGCCGTATAGCCCGGCGTGCCGACCGCCACGGTGTTGCCTTCGCGATGATCGTTATGCAAAATGGCGACGCCAAAATCTAGAATCTTCAACCGCTCTTGGCGTTCCTCCTCAGGCCCGAGGCGCGCCAGAAACAGATTTTCCGGCTTCAGGTCGCGATGCCCGATTCCTTTGTGATGAGCCGCCGCGACCCCTTTGGCCGCTTGCAGCCAGATGTCCAGCGCCTCCGCTTGTGGCAAGCGTTTTTCCGGACTGCGGTTCAAACGGTCACGCAGCGTTTCCCCTTCCAGACATTCCATAATCAGGTAGTAGCGATCGCCGATTAGTTTTCCGCTGTCGTAGATGCGTACGACGTGATCACTGTCGATCTGCGCAACCGCTTTGACCTCACGCTCAAAGCGCATCAATACGTCTTTTGTCGGCTCTAGCAGTTTCAGGGCGACCACGCGCCCTCCGGTCGCGCGATCGACGGCACGCCAGACGGTGCCCATACCGCCCGCACCCAGCAAAGCGGTCACTACATACTTTTCCGCAATGATTACTTCACTGCGCAGCTTGCCGCGATCCGCCGGGCAAAAGTTAAAGCTGCTACTTTTGTCGTAGATGCGCAGACATGTCGGGCATTGCTTCAGAATGTGCGCGGCTTTGTCGGACGAAGCACCCACTTTTTGCAGATTACACCAAATCGCCGGCGCGACGGGTACTATCCGCGAATTGCCGGAAGGTACTCAATCAGCTTTAGGACTTTGGCAGTCTGCTCATCGAATTTGTCCAGGGCATTTTCCAATTCCCGAGTGAGGTCTTGCAGGGCTGGACGGCCCTTGCTGCCAAGCGTCCCAAGGCTCAGGCGGTACACATGCAGGATCGAAACTGCCAGTTTGCGCCGACTGCGATGAATTTCGGTACGCAGCTCCTCGATGCGTGGCCGGTTCGCAGCCAGTTTCAAAGCCGCTTCTCCAGGCGGCTCGGGCTTGGCATAGAGTCGTTCAATGGCCAAAATCTGCTGCGCCAGCATCCGCCTCTCGGCGCTGGAACTTGGCGGCAGCCGGTTCAGCGCTTCGCTTTTGGCCAGAATTTGCTGATGCAGCGCGGCTTTGCGCACGCCGCTGCGTTGCTGATCTTCAGACTCTTGCGCGCATAAGAGCGCCAGTTGCAGACCCAGCTCTTCTTCTGCGGCCTCGCAGCGGGCAATGTGCTGCAGCAACTGCTTAAGTTCCTCCGGAATTTCTTGGCCCCAGCATTTTTTCATCATCGTCAAGCTGCTGCGGTGCAGCGCCGCGCTGACCGATTCCAATTCCGCATACAGTTCATCGAGCTGGAACAACTGAGGCTGCAGCCGCAAAGTAATGGCCTGCGGCTGGCACTTTGGATCTAAAAGCACCGTACGTTGATTGTGAAGATTTAGAAGCTCAGTCTTTTGATTCAGCACCACCGTTTGCTGGGCCAAAATGCTGCGAATCGAGCGTGGCGGAAGCTCGGGTCGCAGATTCATGAGTTCTGTGACCACATGCTCAGCCGGCGGCCTGTGCCTGGGCTCCTTTGCAAGCATCTTGGCAACAAGTGCATCTAGCGCCGCGGGCACAGCCTGCAGCGCCGACAGCCGCGGCGGTGCCGTATGCAGATGGGCATAAAGCACTTCGTAGTCGCTGCCGGCAAAGGGTTTTTTTCCGACCACAAGCTCGAACAGCATGATGCCAAGTGCATAGACATCGACAGCCGGGCCGAAAGTCTCTTCATAATTTGGGCGTAGCATTTCCGGCGCCATATAGACCGGAGTTCCCGGAGCCCCCACGCCATAGGCGGTGACGGCGCTTTGCGTCAAAATGCGGGCGATTCCAAAGTCGAGAATTTTGACGAAATCGGTCTGTCCCTCATGATGCGTCAAAAGGATATTGTCCGTTTTGACATCGCGGTGCACGACACCCAGGGAATGGGCGTGCTGTAGAGCTTGCGCCACCGCCAAGATGATGTCTACGGTTTGGCCTAGATGCGGCTTGCCGCCGGGTTGCTTCCGTACATACTCGGCCAGGGTAATTCCCGGCAGATACTCCATGACCAAATAGGGAAGTCCGGCAGGACTTTGCCCATAGTCGTACACTTTCACAATGTGCGGATGCGCGACGCGGGCGGCGGCGCGCGCTTCACGCTCGAAACGGCGCGCGGCCGTGGGATGGCCCATGTAGTTCTGGCTGAGCACTTTGATGGCAAAAAGCCGTTCCAGGGCTTCGTGTTCCGCCAAATAGACGACTCCCATTCCCCCCTGCCCCAGCACCTGACGCAGAACATAGCGCTCGCCCAGAATCTGCCCGAGCATCGGATCGCCCGAGGTCACATCCTTGGCGTGGCCCGCCTCTAAGGTCGCGCCGTCAAACGCACAGAACTGCTCACCATTTGCAAAGACCGCCTGACATTGGCTGCAGACCCGCTGTGCCGGCATACTTCATCAATGTAGCGCGATTCAATAGCGGCGGTGCAAGGATTCAGCGAGCTTGCGCTTTGCGAACTTCTGCGACGGCATATGCGCAGCCGGCCGATTCAAAGATGGCCAGCGCCTTGTCAAAATGCGGGCGCGCGGCCTGTACTTCTTGGCGTTCGTTCAGAATTTTTCCCCACCATAGCTCGGTCTGCGCAATTTCCAGCAGCAATCCGCCTGTACCAAGCACCCGCAGACTTTCTTGCATATGGGCCTCTACCGCTTCCCAAGCTTCGCCGAGGGATGCCAAGGCCACGCCCCAAGCGCGCTCGGCAATGCCCCACGACAGGGGCAAATTCTGGGCGGCAGAGCTTTGCACCACTTCGCGCGCCAGAATTTGGGCCAAATTGGCATCGCCCATCAAAATCGCCCTTTGCGCGTCATGCGCGGCAAACCAATCCGAGATGACATGTTTGCCGCCAAACTCCTGCGTGATGGCCAAGGCCTTGCGCCGCTGCCCACTGGCTTCCTCAAATCGACCAAGCTGCGACAGCGCCCAGGCTTCCATGCTAAAGGACAGGCTCATGTACAGCCTTTCGCCGAGCTTTTCGGCGGTAGCGCCTACGCTTTTGGCCCATTCCAGCATGGCCGGCCAATCCATGCCGCTGCGGCATACTAGAGCGCGCAAAACCCGCACGATGTTCAGGAGCTGCGGCTGCTCCAGCGCCTGTCCACGCAGTTCGCCACGCTCTATTTCGGCCATTCCCGCTTGATACTGTCCGCTCATCGAAAGGACCATGGCGTCATACATTTGCGTGCGAACCAGTTCAAATTCATTTCCGACATGCTGCAGCGGTTTCACAGCGCGCGCCAAAAAGGAATGCGCCCTGCCAAAGTGGCCCTGAGAAGCCAAGGCCATGCCAATCATGGCAGAAGGCATCGCGGTGATTTCGAGGTCTTCAGACTCTGCGGCTTGCGCCAGCACGCGCTTGTACAGCTCGATGGCCACCCCTGGATTGCCGTTATAGTAGTGAGCGCGTCCGGTCAGATAATCCAGTCGCACCTGACGCCGCTGCACCGCGGACGCAAAGTCCGCAGTTTGCGCCAGTACGTTCAGCAGATTTTGCGCCTCTCCAAGTCGTTGCAGTTGCACTTCGATGGTGTCAAAGATCTGTGAGCAGTGCACCAAATTGAGCAATAAGTCGATGCGCTGCTGCTGCGCTTCGAATTGCGGCGGCATCTCGGCCAGCGTCGCCAGCGCGTCGCGGTAGTGATTGCGAGATTCCGACCACAATCCTAGCCGCGTAGCCTCATCGCCGGCAAAGGTATAGTAAATCACGGCGCGTTCCGGTCTTTGTCCTTTTGCGCAGTGAAATGCCAGTCGCGCGCTAATGCGATCGCGTTTCTCGCCGTGATATGCAAATTCCAGTTGTTCGCTGATCTGCCGATGCAAAAGGCGTAGCTCTTCGGCACCAATGCGGCGCAAAATGGCTTCGCGCAGCTTATCGTGCGCAAAACGCCATTCGTTGCCTTGCGGTTCCAATACTGCGGCATTGGCGCACTGCACCAAAAACGGCCGCAGCGCCACGCTTGGAAAGGCCTGGGCCATCAAAGCCAAATCCAGCCGCCGCCCCACTGTGGCGGCAAACTCCAGCATCGGCAAGTAGACCGCATCCAGGTGATCGATGCGGCTCTCGACGATGCGCTCGATGCCGACGGTCAAAAGCTGCTCGGGCAAAAGGCCGGCGCTGATACGCCCAAGCTCTCCGGCATTTTCGGCCAAGGCACGCATGATTTCGATCAGAAAAAAGACATTCCCTTCGGTTTGGCGTTCCAGGTACTCGACCATCTCGGCCTTGCTGCCGACTTCGCCAAGTATCGATGCGCTAAGCCGCGCGATTTCTGCCGAGTTCAGACGCTTCAAAATGATTCGCTGCACCTTGGGCAAACGTTGCTGCAAATTCAGACCATCATCGGTTCTATAGGTTCCGACAAGTAGTACTTTTTGCCCATCGCCTTGCTGCATCAACTGGCTAAGCAGCGATAAAGATTCGCTGCGTACCCAGTGCAAATCTTCCAAAATGATAAGCAGCGGTTTTTGCAGCTTCCCCAGCACCGCCAAAAGCGTACTGCCGAGCCTCGTCTGCATTTCTTCAGGCCGAACTTTGGGGGGAAAATCCACTTCGCGCCCCAGCAATTCGCCGATGTCGGGAACCAGATCCTTGAAAATGGAGGCTTCCGCATCCGTCAAAGCAGTGCGAAAGCACAAAGACCGCAAAAGCGGCAACCATTCCTGATAATAGGTAGCCCCTTCGGTGATGCTTTGTCCTTCGACCACCCAGAAACCATTGACCAAAGCTTGGGTGCGCAGTTCCGAGGTCAGCCGGCTCTTGCCGATGCCGCTTTCGCCGCCGATCAAGTAGCCTTGGAAATGCCCATTTTGGGAACGATCCAGAGCCACCTTCAAAAGGGCCAATTCCGCTTCCCGTCCGATGAGCTCGGTCGCTTGCAAAAAACTTTCTCGCGTCTCGGCAGTTTCTATCGGCAGTGGAAATTGCACCGCAGCGGCCAATTCCTTCAGCACCATGCCGGCATCGCTAAACCGATCCTGAGGATGACGTTCCAAAAGCTTGTGGATGATGCGCGCCAGTTTGATCGGCAAGTCTGCCGAAAGTTTCACACTGCGTTCGACATGACTTCGCGGTTGCTGAACCGTTTGCTGATTGCCCAGGCTTTGTAAATTCAGCTCCATCATTGGATCCGGCGAGGCGCTTAGATAGCGTTCCAGCAAACTCAGCACCGTCGGCGGCAATGTTTGATCGGAACCCGCGCCAAAGATTCCCTCCAGCATCTTGGCCACCGATTCCCGTGAAAACGGAAACTCTCCGGTCAAGATTTGATGCATCAGCACGCCCGCCGAATACAAATCGCTGGCCACCGTCGCCGGCTTTAGCAAAAGTAGTTCCGGCGCCATATAGTCAAGCGTTCCGGCAAAATCCGTCCCGCCGCCATGATCTGAGGCAATGCCAAAATCCAAAAGCTTCACTTCTCCATGCACCACAAGAACATTGCTCGGCTTCAGGTC
>CAYWPR010000060.1:0-37921 GCA_964460115.1 uncultured Myxococcales bacterium | reverse complement strand
CGGTCTCAGCAACTCCCCGGACCTACAGTACCGCGCCACCTCCCGACCCAAGTGCGTGATGTCGCCCGTCTATAAGTACTTTGAGGAGCTTATTCGTACCCTGCGCTTTCAGCGATGTCTCAGGGATTGAAAGTCGGCATTCCATTCCCATACGAAAATTTCGAGGCTGTGACTTATTCCGTACGATTGCGGAAAAGCGACCAAACCGTTCACGTTGGCCGGTGATCAGTTTCTTCCTCACAGTGCTACAATAGCGGGGTATGTTTGAAGATAGTTCTCCCTATATAGGCCGGCGCTATGAACTGATTGCACCAATTGGAAGAGGCGGCATGGGCGCCGTGTTTTCCGCTCGCGATCGCTTGACGGGGCATACTATCGCCCTAAAATGTCTCGAACTCCTCGACGATCTAGGAGAAGGCGAACTAGATCTCGATACAAATACGATAGATATTCCCTCCCAAGGCGAAAGTCCGGTACATGCAGCATGCCTCAGCCAGGACAAGGCCCAGCAGTTGCGGATCGCCCTTTCGCGAGAGTTTCATACGCTGTCCTCGCTTCGCCATCCCAATATCATCAGCGTTATTGACTTTGGTTTTGATGCAGTGAAACGCCCTTTTTTTACAATGGAATTGCTGATTGCACCACGTACCATTACAGAGGCAGGACAGAGTCTGCCCTTGCTGGGAAAACTGCGTCTGTTGGCGCAGCTTCTGCGTGCCCTTATCTATCTTCATCGCCGCGGAATTTTGCACCGCGACCTCAAGCCAAGCAATATTTTGTGTTCCGGCGAAGTTGTCAAGGTTGTCGATTTCGGAATCGCCACCTGCACCAAAAATATAAAGGACCTGGCGGGAACACTGGAGTATATGGCTCCGGAAATTCTACTTGGGCAAGCCCCCAGTACGGCTTCCGATCTCTATGCGGCTGGAGTACTCGCTTATGAGTTACTTACCGGCCGCTTTCCCTACAGCCGGGACAGCGTAACAAAAATGCTCCTCGGCGTGCTTGGAAATGACTCCAAATCGATGATATCAGATACTGCCATGCGGCTGCTGAGGAACTACAATTTCCCCGGTTCCGCACAAGACTCCACAGCCGCTGATAGAGTTCATCCAGATATTCCCGAAGGGCTGCTGCTAGAGGGGATTCCAGCGGCGCTTACCAAGCTAGTGTGCGGTCTGCTATCACGGCGACTGGAGCAAAGATATCATGACGCTGCATTGGTACTTAGCGAACTAAGTGATGCCATTGGTGAAAGCTTTCCTGCAGAGACCACGGCAACCCGCGAGAGCTTCCTACAGGCCGCAGAGCTAGTCGGAAGAGATGTCGAAGTGGAACGGCTAAGCGCTGCACTGGGCCGTGCTTTTAGCGGTCAGGGAAGTGCTTGGCTTATCGGTGGTGAAAGCGGAGTTGGCAAGTCACGGTTGCTAGATGAATTGCGCACAATCGCCATGGTGCGCGGAGCACACGTCGTCCGCGGTCAAGCGGTAAATGTCGGCGGCGTTGCGTATCAAGTATGGCAAGGCGTCTTGCGTCCATTATGCCTTGAGGCCGAGGTTGCGGACATAGACGCAGGAATTCTGCGCGCCGCAGTACCGGACATTTCCAGTCTTCTTATGCGTCCGGTCATGGATCCTCCGACCCTCGATCCTCAGAATGCTCAGATTCGCTTCCTGGTGACAGTCGAAAGGCTGCTTCTTGCGAAAAACGAACCCCTGGTCATTCTGCTGGAAGATCTACAATGGGCAGACTCTTCTAGCCTCGCCGTGCTTTCCAGACTACTGCGTAGTATCTCACAGCATCCTATTCTCTTAATCGGCAGCTACCGCAACGATGAACGCCCGACATTTCCCGCAGAATTTCCTAGTGCCCAGTGCCTCCCATTGCGGCGCTTTTCTGCAGAAGAGGTCGCTTTACTCTGCATCGCGATGCTCGGCGAGGCCGGTAAACACCCAGATATTATAGCACTTCTAGAACGAGAAACCGAAGGGAACGCCTATTTCATTGTAGAAATCGCAAGAGCCTTGGCCGAAGAAGCTGGTGCGCTCGGCAAGATTTGGACAGAGCGGAGACCCTCGCGGGTGGTAGCAGGCGGTATTCAAGCGATCATCCTGCGTCGGCTAGCACGTGTACCCGAGGATGTGCGGCCATTCCTATGTGCCGCAGCAGTACTCGGAAGGGAATTGGATGTGAATGTGCTGCGTGCGTTACCAAAAGAATTGAGTGAGCGGATGGACAGCCATTTGCAAGCCTGCGCAGCCGCATCTGTCCTCGAGGTCAGCGAGAACCGCTGGCGTTTCAGCCATGACAAGCTACGGGAAGCCCTTGTTTCAGAGATCACAGTCGAGCAACGTACGCGCTGGCACCGCCAAATTGGCGAGGCCATTGAGAAAGCCTATGCGGCGGATCTCGACCCACACGCAGCGGTTTTGGCGCACCATTTCGATCAAGCAGGAGAACCCTCTCGAGCGCTGCATTTCTTCACTCGCTCGGCGCAGCAGTCATATGAGCGATATGATCTACAAGAAATGCAACGCCAAGCAGATCGTGGAGTGGCTTGCGGTGCGCAGGGAATGGAGCTCGGCATTCTTCATGCCTTGCAGTTTCATGCCGCAATCGGAATTGGCGATTGGCCGCGCGCACTCACTCTAGGAGCTGAAGCGCTAAAAGACCTGGTCGCCGGAAATCTCACATGGTGCCGACTGATCGGTTTTTGGGGAGGCGTGCTCTGCTTTACAGGCGAAGCGGATCTCGCGATGGAGGTCGCGCGAAGCTTCGTTGACGTTGAGCCTTACGCTGATGCCAAAACAGCCTATCTATACTCTGGGATGTACTTCGTCATCCTTTTTTGTCAAGGAGGTCTACGCGCGGGGGCAACCATGGTCCTTGAACGAATGGAGCAGATCGCAGCTACCGCAACGGCAAAAGACATGCAAATTAAGGCCCCTATACAATTCTCACAGGCTACATATTTGCGCAGCTTTCAGCCGAATCCGTGGCGCCAGATTGTGGCAGCACAAGAGGCTGCCACAGTATATCGACAAATCGGCAATTTCCGCGAAGCGTGTATCTGCGAAAACATGGTCGGCGAAATGCAAGCCGAGTCTGGCGATTGGGACTCCGGAGAAGCTTTGTTGCGGCGGGGACTGGCACTGGCCACTCGATTGAATCAACCAAACCTGATCACTGCCGGCCATCTTCACCTGGCCTCTGTACTTGTTAGGCGCAAGGAGCCGGGAGCTTTGCTGGAAGCTGGAGAGTTTCTGAAGAAGGTGTTTGCGGTTTCCGGCCTGAGCATTGGATTTCGCGGTTGGGGGCATGGCCTGCAAGCGTGGATGCTGTTTTTGCAGCAGCGATTTGAAGAAGCTGAAGCCGATGCTCGTCGTTCCATGGAGTTGTCGCGAGTTGCCCCGCTGCGTCGGCTTCAATCGATAGTAACCTTAGTATATATTCTGCTGAAGCAAGGCCGAAATGCTGAAGCGCGCGCACTGGCCGAAGATGGGCTGATACAAGCGGACTCCTTGGGCGGTGGCGGATACAATCAATTGCCGCTACTTTTGGCCACCGCGGAGGCTCGTCAAGCAAGCGGCGATTCACAAGGAGCTGCGACCGCGGTCCGCTCAGGCATTGACGAGTTGAAGCGGCGGGCGGTTTTGATTCCCGATCCGGTTTCCCGCATGCAATACCTTACTAAAATCGAGGAACACGCTCGAATCACCGCGCTGGCGCAGGAATTTCCTTTCAGCGGAGACTGACGGTAACTATAAGATGATGCCGCAGTGCGAGTTCAGTGAGAGGATTCAGGCATCAGGAACCTCTGCGTAGATGGCGTGGCGATGATATGCTGATGCTTCTCCATGAGCCGGGCACTACGACTCTTCCTTTTCCTTTAGTTCCCCTGGACCAGTTTTTGGGGTGCAGGTCAGTTTGGAAAACCTTCTTCCTTCGCGATTCGCTGCGCTTCAGCAAGGGCGTACTTGGCCCCTGCGGTTTCAAAGCTGCGGATAGCGCGGCTAAAGTGCGAACCTGCAGCGGCCTCGTCTCCGCGCTCTCGGCAGATGCGCCCCCACCATAACTCGGTCTGCGCTGCATTCAGGACTTGCTCGGCACTGTGGCAAAGCGCCAGACTCTTGCCAAAGTGGTATTCGACCTGTGTAAACTCGCCTCCCAGACGGCTGAGGGCGCAAGCCCACGTCCGCTCGGCTGTAGGCTGGGAAAGTAGCAGTCCGGCCTTTTCGGAAGTGGTTGCCACGGTTTCTGCATGTCGCAAGGCATCCTCAGTCCGACCGCAGTTAAGCAGAATCTCCGCCTCTGCCGCATTAAACCAGTCCGCGGCAAGAGCTCCTCCCTTGGTACTCCTGACTTCCACCGCGCGCGCCCGATTGTCGATAGCCTCAGCAAAGCGGCCGAGGTAACTTTGTGCCCAAGCCATACTGTCCAAAGACATGTATAAGTACACTGTTTCATTCGTTCTCATTCCAAACTCATAAAGCTCATTTGCGGTTTGCAGGGCTGTCGGCCAGTCGCCTATTAAAAGGAATATAGGAATGTGCAGAACGAGGAAAAGCCCTTGGAAAAATGGATGATCCTGCAAATTAACCCGCTTGTGCAAGCGTTCCATTCCCGCCAGTGCTTGCTGACAATGGCCCAGTCCGGCGAGCGTGTTGTGATAATACCCAAAGCAGCGAACTGCCTCGACGCTAACGCCGAATTGCCGAAGCATGGGTTCGACCGCTGGTTCCAGAAACTCGCGGGCTTTTCCAAAGCGTCCTTGCGCAAACAAGGCTTGTCCGATCGCGGCCGCGGGAACAAGCATCAGTTCCTCTGCCGCGAACTCCTTGGCAATGGGGAGAACTCGCTGAAAGTGCTGAATGGCGGCATGGGGCTGACCGTTCAACTGTAACGACCGGCCGCAGTGATAGTCCAGCCGCGCCATACGAAGACGATCCTCTGGCCGCACCTTATCGCTCTGCGAAAGCCCTTCTAATAGCAGACGTGCCTTCGCCAGGCGACGCAGCTGCACTTCGCCCGGTTCGCTATAAAGTCCGACAAGGGCCTGCTTGAGCAAAATGTCCACATGCTGACGCGGCAACTCAGCCGTGTCGGGCAACTGCTCCAGCATGGACAGCGCCTGTGCATAAGAAGTGCGCGCTTGCTCATAAAGGCACAGCTTCGCAGCGACGTCCCCTGCTTGGAGGTAATAGTCCCGGGCCTTGTCAAACACGCCGCCCTGCTGAAAGTGATGCCCAAGTGTGGTGTTTATCCTATCGCGTTCAGCGTCTGCGTAGGTCGCTTCGATGGCCTCGGCGACCTTTAGGTGAAGCTGCTTGCGAACCGGCGCATCGATCCTTCTTAGTAGCGTTTCGCGCAGCTTATCGTGAGCGAAGCGAAAGTCCGTGCCTTGACTCTCTAACACCGCGGCGTTGGCACATTCGAACAAGAAGGTACGCAGTTGCACGTTTGGAAAGGTCTGTTCAAGGACCAGAAGGTCGAGCTTGCGTCCCTGCGTCGCTGCAAATTCCAGCAGTTCGCGAAACGCCGGATTCACGCGGTCAAGGCGCCGCTCGACAATCCGCTCAATGCCGAGTGTGAGCACGCTCTCGGGGAGTTCTCCATCGTTGATTCTGCAGAGTTCACCGGCATTTTCGGCCAACGCCCGTACTACCTCGATAAGGAAAAAAACGTTCCCTTCGGTCTGCTGCTCTAGATAGCTTATTAACGCTGGCGTCGCTCCTACGGCTCCCAGCACCAAGGTGCTGAGCCGCTTGATGTCGCTGGTGCCGAAGCGGCGCAGGGACATGAGCTCCATCACCGGAAGCTGCGTCGGCAAGTCGAGTCGCTCATCAGAGCGAAAGGTGCCGACAAGCAGTATGGGCAACTCGGCCAGCTTGAGGGTCAGCGTCGAAAGCAACGTCAGCGTTTCGCTGTGTACCCAGTGTAGGTCCTCAAGAAGAATCAGCAGCGGCTTTTTCACTTTGGCCAGAAGCCCAAGCAGCGTCGCGATCAGCCGCGCTTGAGTTTCCTGGGGAGTTGCCGGTGCCGGATCGCTCACCGGCCGTTCTAGCAAACTGGAAACCTCGGGCAGATAGGGTTTGAGGATGGATGCTTCCGCATCGAGCATGTCAGTACGAAAGCAGAGCATGCGTAGTAGCGGCAAGAGCTCCTGATAATAGCTGCCGCCTTCGCTGATGCTCTGTCCTTCAATGACCCACAAACCGCTGACCAGCGCGAAAGTTCTCAGTTCCAAAAGCAGGCGACTTTTTCCTACGCCGCTCTCGCCACCGATTAGCACAGAAGTGCCCTGGCCGGTCTGCGTCCGCTGCAAAAGCATCTTCAACCGAGCGAGCTCGGACTCGCGGCCAAGGAGCTCTGTACTTTGCAGCAGACTATCGCGAGTCGATGGCGTTTCGACAGGAAGCGGAAACTGTACGGCAGCTGCGAGTGACTGAAGCGCAGCGTAAGCATCCGAAAGCCGTTCTTCAGCGCGCTTGGCCAGCAGCGTTCGCACCAGGAACGCGACTTTCGAAGGAACTTCCTCGGGAAATTGCAGTTTCGCCGCTAGGTCAGGAAATTCTTCAACTTGGGTCGCTTGGCGATCGGTATCCGGCGTCGCACTGTATTCATCCGAAAGGCGATAATGCCTAAGCACTTCCGCCACAGCAGTCGAAAAAGTCTGATCCGAGGAATCGACCCCCAGGATTCCATCGAGCATGCGGGTCATCGAGTCGCGAGAAAAAGGAAACTGCCCGGTCAGCATTTGAAAAGCCAGCACACCAACTGAATACAAATCGCTGGCGGTCGAAGGCGGTTGCTTCAGCAGCAATTCAGGCGCCAGATACTCGAGTGTACCTGCGAGTTCTGTGGACGCCGTCATCTGAGCCGCGATTCCAAAGTCGAGCAGCTTTACTTCGTCGTTGAGCACCAGCACATTGCTGGGTTTGATGTCGCGATGAAGAATTTCGTGTTGGTGGACATAGACAAGTGCGCGAAGCAACTGGGCAAGAAAATCGATCTTATCAGCAAGGGACTTATTGGTTGCCGCCTCCAATACGGAGTCGGCCTTCAGAAGCAGTTCCATGGTGAAAAAGGAACCGTGCGTATCATCAAAGCCATAGTCCAGCACGCGAATGACATTAGGGTGGTGAAGCGCGGCGAGCGTTTGAAACTCGCGCACCAAAGCTAGACGCAAACGCATATTGGAGGCATCGGCATCGGCGGAATGGGCGCCCGCTGAGATGAGTTTGAGAGCGACGGACTTACCGCTCAAAAGGTGGGTGGCGCGGTACACTGTGCCCATCCCTCCTCGGCCCAAAGATTCATGCAGACGGTAGCTGCGGTCAATAAGTACACCGGCCAATGCAGACATCCAGATCTCCTTTGGATGTATTTTATCCGACTTGTCTCGAAAGAGGCTCGAACAAGCGACTGATGATGCGCCTGCCTGTTTACAGCAGACATCTATCAGCGCTAACGATCACAAGCGATACCGATCCCCGCCGTGCGGTTGTATCTTAATGCGCACTTTTCCGTCGAAACTCACACGAAAAGCGCAAATGTAAGGAAAAGGGGGCTTGTGATACACCATGCCGTGGCATTACTGTGCTGGGCGAGTTATCACTCGTCGTTCACTTTCGCAAAGGAACTTCGATGCCATTTCGTACACTCGCCGATGTCGTTGCGCTGGAACAGATTCCTATCTGGCAGCGCATTCCTGAGCAGAGTATTTATGAGCGCCTATGCAGCGGCGCAAGACAATTTTCCGAGCGCGTGGCGATGCGCGCGATCTTGACCACTGACGCGCATGAGACGCCACGCAGCGTAAGCTTTGCCGAGCTTTTGCAAAAGGTCACGCAGGCCGCTAATCTGCTGACCGACCTTGGGCTCGGTGCCTCCGACGCGGTAAGCTTGCTAACTCCGCTATTTCCGGAGTCTTATTACGCGCTGTTTGGTGCCATGACCGCAGGCGTCGCCAATCCGCTGAATCCGTTCCTCGAGCCCGCGCATCTCATCAGTATCATGCGCCAGTCGGGTACCAGGCTTCTTGTCGCACCCGCAAAAGAGCTGGCCCCGGACATCTGGGCCAAAGTGGAAGCGGTACGCGCGGCAATGCCCGAGATTAAGACCGTGCTACGGATCGGACGCACGGCGAGTACGCAGCCAGAGCCGGATGTCATCGACTTTACGGAGGCGCTTGCAGGCCAGCCCGCCGAGCACCTCGTTGCCAATCGCACCATCAAGCGCGGCGATTTGGCGGCACTATTTCACACCGGTGGAACGACTGGGCGGCCCAAGCTGGCTCGTCATACGCACGGCGGGCTACTTGTCTGCGCCTTCAGTAACGGAGCGGCGATACACCGCGAGCCGGGCGAAACGTTGATGGGTGGGCTGCCCTTGTTTCACATCGGCGGGGCCATCATCACAGGGTTATCCTGGATGCTCGGCGGCAATACAATTGTGCTACTTACGCCTGCGGGGCTGCGCAATGCTCAGGTCATTCGCGATTATTGGCGTCTTGTAGAAAAGCTGCGTCCGAATCTGGTCGGCGGGGTGCCGACCAGCCTAAGCGCGCTGCTCGACGTGCCCGATGCGCAGGCCGATCGCTCGATGGTGCGTTGCTGCTTGACTGGCGCTTCAGCGTTGCCTATAGAAGTCGCGCGCCGCTTCACGCAGCGCTTTGGGGTACCGGTCGTCGAAGGCTACGGCATGACCGAAATGCACGGTTATTCGACCCTCAATCCGCTTGATGGCGAAGTGCGGCTTGGCTCGGTGGGCATCCGTATGCCCTATCTTGAACTACATATTGCTGAGGTCACTGCCGAAGGAACGATCGTGCGCACTTGTCAGGCGAATGAGATCGGCCATGTTCTAATGCGTGGTCCACAGGTCTTTGATGGCTATCAGGATCCGCGAGACAATCAGGGCACGCTCCTTGCGGATGGCTGGCTTGATTCCGGAGACCTCGGGCGAATGGATGCCGATGGATATTTGTGGCTGACTGGCCGTTCGAAGGAGTTAATCATCCGTGGCGGCCACAACATCGATCCGCAGATCATCGAGCAGGTCCTGTATCTGCATCCCGCAGTGGCGCTGGCCGCGGCGGTGCCGGCGCCGGACAGCTATGCCGGTGAGCTGCCGGTCGCCTTCGTACATCTGCGCGCCGAACCATCGGTCTCCGCCGAGGACCTGCTCCTGTTTTGCCGCCAGCACATTTCCGAGCGGGCGGCAGTTCCCGTCGAGCTTTATACCGACCTAAAGCTGCCGCTGACGGAAATGGGCAAGATCTTCAAGCCGGCGCTACGTCTTGAAGCGGCGCGTCGCGTGCTTACACGCAAGCTCGAGGAACTTATGAAGGCGGGCATCGCGGCACGACTTGAAGTGGCCAATCACCCCAAGCATGGCACGCTCGCCAGCATCCTAATCGATTCGTGCGGCTCTGTCGCACCGGGCGATATAGAAGCACGCTGTAAGACGCTGTTTGGCGGTTATCCCATTCACTGCGAAGTGAGATTTCCCGTGCCCACGCAAACTTTGTAAATCCTGCTCAGCACCTAATTTCCTGCGCGAAAAAAGTCCCGCACAAACCTATTTGCTCCGTGTATTAGGTTCCGCAGAATGTCTGCAGGACGCGCTCTTCTTTGCGGGGCGGATCGGCAAGATGCGCCGAATTCGGATGATCGGTGTAGGGATCCGTAATCACGCGCAAAAGCGATTCAAAGGGCTCGTAGTCGTTGCGCTCGGCCGCGGCGTGCAGCGCTTCTTGCACACGGTGGTTGCGTGGAATAAACGCCGGATTGACACGCCGCATCGCCGCCGCTCGATCTACGGGGGCGAGGTTTTCCTGCGCCAGACGCTGCCGCCATGCTTTCGCCCAAGCAAGGTAGCTTGCTGGCTCTTGAAAAAGGATTGCCACCTCGGCATCGGCGCGCGAATCGGCGGCGGCGTCACATAGCCGTCGAAAGAATACGGTGTAATCGACCCCCTGGTTGGCCAGCCGCGCAAGCAAGTCATTGGCGAGCGCTTGATCGTTTGCATCTTTTTGCAAAAGACCCAGCTTGGCGCGCAGAACTTCTATGTATGCCTCCGCAAAATGGGTCGAAAAAGCATCCAGCCGCGCGGTGGCCAAGCGAATCGCTTCGTCTTGTTCCGTGGCCAAAAGCGGCAGCAGCGCTTCGGCCAGGCGGGCGAGATTCCACGCGGCAATACGCGGCTGCGCGGCAAACGCGTAACGCCCTTGTACGTCGATCGAACTAAATGTTTTGGCCGCATCGAATTCGTCGAGAAATGCACACGGTCCGTAGTCAATGGTCTCGCCGGAAATCGCTGTGTTGTCGGTGTTCATCACCCCGTGGATAAACCCAACGCCTAGCCAGCGTGCGACAAGGACTGCTTGCGCCGCGCTGACGCGCTCAAGCAGCGCCAGCGCGTCATTGCCAGTGCCGACGGCATCCGGATAATGACGAGAAAGGGAATAGGATGCCAGCGTGGCCAGTGCTTCGCGATCGTCGCGAACGGCGAAAAACTCGAAAGTTCCGACGCGTATATGGCTTGCCGCGACGCGCGTCAGCACGGCGCCGGGAAGCGCAGTCTCGCGAAAAACCGATTCGCCGGTCGTCACCGCCGCAAGCGAGCGCGTGGTCGGCACCGAAAGTGCGGCCATCGCTTCGCTGATCAGGTATTCGCGCAGCACCGGACCCAGGGCGGCGCGACCATCGCCGCGGCGCGAAAAAGGAGTTCGCCCCGCGCCCTTTAGCTGCACGTCGCGGCGTTGGCCATCGCGGCCGATGACCTCGCCTAGAAGAATCGCCCGTCCATCGCCAAGCTGCGGCACAAAGCTGCCAAACTGATGTCCGGCATAGGCCAGCGCAATCGGTTCAGCGCCAGCGGGAATGACATTTCCCGAAAGAACTTCTGCGCCGCTAGGCGAAGCAAGTTCATTTGGGTCTATGCCAAGGAGCTCGGCCAGCTGGTGATTCACCTTTACGATTTGCGGGCGGCGTACGGCTGTGGGCAAGACGCGTGCATAAAATCGCTCCGGCAGCCGAGCGTAGGTATTGTCGAAAGTAAACATGGGCTTTTTCACCAGAGCGGCCAACAAAAGAATTCATCAAGCTCGCAAGGACTTCTGACGTTCCCTGAAGGGAAATTCGTAGCAGGAACCGCTTGCCATAGAAAGCTTCATTTCGAAGAAATGAAACGGTAGCGGCAGAAGAGATAGAGCCCAGGCCCAAAGCGCGGTATCGTATTTGGTGCCATGTCGCACGAACGTATTGCCGTTTCCGGTGCTGAGCTTGAAGACCTGGACCTTTCTGCCATGGATGCTTGGATGACCAAGCGCGCGCCAGGGCTGCGCCAAGCGGGCTCGCTGGAGGATGCGGCCATTCGACTTGGGCTTTTGGCCAAAGCGGCGCCGCGCGTTGCGCCGACGCCGGTTGGACTTTTGGCCTTTGGTCGATTGCCGCAGTTCATACAGCCGGACTGGGGCGTTTCGGCGGCCATTGTCCGCGGTACTGCGCTTTCGGATCCGGTGATTGCTCGCGCCGACCTGGAAGGGAATCTGGCAGCGCTTTTGACGCAGGTGCTGGCGTTTTTGCGCGGCCAAGTAGACCTAAGCGGCGCGGCGCTGCCACTAGATGATGCCGAGGAATATTCCGAAGCCGCGATTCGCGAGGCGGTGGTAAACGCATTGGTTCACCGCGACCTGCGCCGCACCGGGCGCGTCGCGGTACGTCGTTTCTCGGATCGAATCGAAGTATGGAGTCCGGGCGGACTTCCGGAAGGACTCAGCGATTTAGAGGACATGCTGCGCGAAGGCGGCGTTTCCCATCCGCGCAATCCCTTGCTCGCGGCGACGGCACGTTCTTTAGGAATCGGCGAGCAACTTGGCCGCGGACTACCGGTGATGGCACGCCTTGGATCCTACTCGCGGCGTGTTGAAATTCGCACTTCCCCACGCGATGTCCTCGTCATTTTGCCCTCGCGCTGGACACGGGCACAGACCTCTACAGTAATTAGCTGAGCCTTGCTAGATTTCTAGGCGACTAGGAAGCAGGGGAGGGCGGCGTCGCTGTATTTAGCAAGACATAGGATTGCGTGGGTCCGGTGGCCAATAGATCGGGCCGGCCATCTTGATTCCAGTCTATGGCAATTAGGTTCTGCACATAGCTGTTTGGTATCGTCAGCGTGGTGTGCAAAAAATTGCCCTGCCCGTCGTTTTGCGAGATGCGTATCTCTTTTGTCGAGATGAGCGATGCCAAATCTAGTTTTCCATCGCCATTCCAGTCTGCAACCACCAAACTGTGCTGCGACAGCGTCGCGGCCAAATGGATAGCGCTTGGCATAAGCTCTCCAGTGCCATTTCCCAGCAAACTATAGATGGCATTGGCATAAATCATGGCCACATCGAGGTGTCCGTCGCCATTTAAGTCTGCGATGACTCCGGAGCTTGCCGCATAAGTGTACACTCTGGACAGTGCATAATTTGGCGGGCGCTTTTGAAATTCTCCTTTGTCATTTCCCAGCAAAATCTGTACCCCCTCAAATCCGTAGATCAGTAGATCGGATACATGGTCGTTATTCCAGTCGGCCACCGCAATGGAATACGCAGAAAGATCCGTTAAACTTTGGGTTCCGGACTTCGCAAAAGAACCATCGCCGTTTCCGTGACGGCATTCAATCTCGGTGGAATCACTTGCGAAGCAAAGGTCGGGTTTGCCATCGTTATCGAAATCGGCGATGACAAGCGGACGATTGTCATACCGCAGTCCGGCTATTATTGTCGAAACCGCATCCGCAAAAGAGCCATCGCTTTTGCGAATTCCGACTTCGATGCCAAATTCAGAATTTGTGCCACGGGAACCGCCCAGCACCAAATCCGGAAAGCCGTCTCGATTCACATCGGCCGCCGTGGCCAAATCAAGTGGGACGCGAGCCGGCCAGCCACTTGCATCGATTTGCAGTCCGTCCGACCCTGCGCCGTAAGCGATTCCCATCTTCCACTCATCATGCAGCTTTCCTGCCAGATCCGGCTTTTTATCCTGATTGAAATCAGCCACTACATAAGGCGGAAGCAGAAAGCCCTCGGCCAGCATGGCGGGTTTCGCAAATGGCGCTTCCAGGGGGCCTGGCTCATCGGGCAGGGTCACCTCTGCTTGGCTGTGACTGCCGTCCGGCCAGTCGATGTCGGTGCTGGCCGTGGCCTCGGCCCAGCCTTCGGGCGCAATCGAAGTCATAAGCTGAACGCTAAGCCGTTTGATGGCGCTTGTGGGTACATCGCCAGGCTCTAAAATCTGAACCACTGCCGGTAGCGTGATGGCCTCGCTGCCTTGCGCCAGACGAAATCCGGTTGCGCCGTTTTTCGTCGGATCCTTGAACATAGAAACGATCGCCAATCCGTTTCCGCTGCCCTTGCCGTTGATATGTAGTGTTAGGCAACCTCCCTTTTGCCCATCGCAGACCGAACTTGGTTCGGAATGACAGCCAAAAAGCCACAAACACAGCCACAAACACACATGGCCAAGGATTCTGGCTGTCCCATGTTCATATATGCGCATCATTTCCACTCGACCAAGTACGCACCGGAACTTGCGCCGCTGCCTGTATTTTGCTGCTTGGCCACATACCCGGCGTAGATGCCGCCGCCAATGGCTGCCGCCGCCGCCGCCGTGGCAATGGCAATTGGAATCCAAATCTTGGATTTGCTTTGGGGCGGCTCCTTTCCTGCCGCCGCCGCCGTGCTTTGAAGGGCCTGCTGCCCCGGCCCGAAATGCTCGCTATCCAGCGCCGCCAGTTCAGAAATGAGCTGCTGTTGCGGCTGAGGCTGGGCCGGCCATGGGGCCATCGGCGGCGCTTCAAAGATCGCCGCATCTTCCATTCCCGTGCTTGTGGCAATCACCGACTGAGGCCGCGGCAGAATTCCTTGACGTTCCAGCGCCTTTCGCCGCTTGGCTTCCGCCTGGGCCCGCGGTAGACAACTTAGGACTACCTCCTGCCGCCGAAGCTCGTCATCTACCTGCCCAATTCCGGGCACCTGGCGAATCAATTCACGATACTGCATATACCTTTGAATCGCCGCATCCAAATGCCCCTGGCGATGCAAAGCTCTACCAAGCGCCAGTTGCAAAAATGGGCTCTCCATCACGCGTGCAGCCTGACCAAACAAGTGAATCAGTTGGGTATAGTCTTCGTGTCCCTGGCTTGGCGTCGATGCTTGAAAAAGCCGCGCCAACTGGTGCGTACAAATCGCATCGTTTTTGCAAAGTCCGAAAAGATTCAGCTCTTCTTTGGCGTCCGTTGGCTGCGGAATGGGAATGTCGTGAAAAATACCACGCTCGATGTTTAGCGCCTTATCGCTGGCCTCTATATATTCTTTGATTTTTGGCGCGAGTTCCGAACTGAGCCCAGGACTCTTTTGCACAAAGCGCTCGTAAGATGAAATGGCTTCGGGAAAAAGCCCCAAGCCCTGCAATGCGTGGCCGTTATACACAAACAATTCCGCAGTCGGAATATTGTCCCAGGCCTTTTGAATGCTGCGCAGCGCCTCTTGATATCGCCCCGCATCGATCTGCCGCAGCGCCTTTGTACGATGTTCAAGATAGCGATTGATAACCAGAGCTTTGCTAAAGGCCGCATTGGCTTGCGCAATGAATCGTTCCACGGCCTCTTGCTTGTCTTGCGCAATGGCGGGCGTCGTCTCTTTGTACTTGCCGTAGTGCGCCAGCGCTTCTTCATACTGTCCTAAAAAATGCAGCGTCCGCCCGATATTTAGTAGCAAGTTCGCCGAGGGCACGATGCTATAAGCTTTGCGAAACTGCTCCAGCGCCGCCTGATATTGCTTGGCCTCGTACAGCTTGATGGCCTGCCGGTTGCTTTGCGCGCATTGCCGATTTTCTTCGCAGACGGTTCCGCTCGGCGTTTCCGCGCGGCTTTTGTGAATTTGAAAAAACAGGCACAAAAGACAAAGGAAAAAACAGCTATTCCACTGTAGGCGTCGTGTCATGGCGGCTGCTCGGCGCAACTTCGGCGCGTTGCGTCTTCTTGTTCGTCAAAAATTTCGCACCTTTTTTGCTGAGGCGCGGTCTTGTGGATACGTTTTGCGGAATTTGATTGGGCGCAGAATTTCCAAGGGCCGCGGCGGATTTCGTCGCATCCATTTTCGTGCCAGCAGGCACCGCCGTTGGCGGTGTATTGCTTGGGGCTGTGACAGGGAGCGCCGGCGCCAGCCCCGCAGGCGGTATCGCGCTGGCCAATGGCCGCTGCAAACGCGCTTGCAGCCGCATTCCCAAAAGCCCACAGCCCACCATAAATAGGAGAAATCCAAAGGCGCGCACTCCCGTGGGCAGGTGTTGAAAACGCGAGAGCAGCCCGGCAGGTGCTGGCAGGACCGGCGGCGGCGCAGCCGGCTCTGCGCGCACCGCCAAGGCGATGTTTGCGCTTTGCACCATGGCTTCGGGAATGCGCCCGAGCTCTTGCCACAACTCCGTTGTTAGTTCCTGCATCGTTGGCCGCGCCTGTTTGTCTTTGTGCAGCATGCGCTCGACCAGTTGGCACAGTTCCAGCGGCATCTGCGGTACGACTTCTTGCAGTGGTCGCGGCGCGTCATGAAGGTGCATGGTGATGACCGCCACTTCCGAATCGCCGACAAAAGGCGGAGCTCCGGCCAGCATTTCATACAGCATGATTCCCAGCGAATACACATCCGACTTGCCATCCGCCAGCCGCGCGCTGCGACACTGCTCTGGCGACATGTAGCAAAGCGTTCCCATGATCGTATGGGTCGTCGTGACGATCTGATTCGGCAAAAGCTGCGCGCTGCCCAGCTTGGCAATGCCAAAATCGAGCAGTTTGGTGCGCAGTCCGCCGTTTACCCCCGAGTCCGGCACAATCATCACATTGCTCGGCTTTAAGTCGCGGTGTACCACCCCTTGCGCATGCACCGCGCGCAGCGTATCGGCGATTTGCCAGCCAAAGCGCGCGACCTCAAGCCGCGTCAAGCCCGCTGGATGCTGCAGCAGATGCTTGGCCAGCGACTGCCCCTGCAGCCGTTCCATCACCAAATAGGCCGCGCCGTTTGGCAATTGGTCAAAATCCGAAACCTGCACGAGCCCCGGATGCTCAATCAGATTGACCGCCCGTGCTTCATTGAAAAAGCGCTGCACGACGTCTTTGTCGCGCGCGTAGTGCGAATGCAGCACTTTTAGGGCCACCGGTCGGCCGATTCTCTCGTGAGTGGCGGCGTAGACCGCTCCCATGCCGCCAATTCCAAGTATTTCCAATACGCGGTACGGCCCGACCTGGGTGTTGATCAAGGACGTTGCATCCGCCGTTTCAGCCACCTGCATCGTTTGCTTCGCCTTGTATTGTTTGGTTCAAAAACTCGATACGAATCGGGCGACACGCTACCCTATTTTGTTTCCGCTTGGCTATGCTTTCGCCATGGCCGCTTCCTACACGCGTCAGTCGCTGCGCTTTCGCCTGCGCCAGGCGCTGCCCACCGACGCCGATTTTTTGGCCTTTGTGCTGGATCACTTTCCCGAGCACGCGCGGCGCATTTCCAGTGCCGCCGATGTGCTTTACAAAGAAAATTTGCTCTTCGAGCTCGTCGACGAGCTCGCCCTGGAAGCCGCCCTTTTGCAAAAATTGGCCGCCGCGCCGCCGCAGCTGCAGCGTTTTTTGCGCGAACCGGTGGCTACATTTGTCGGCCGCGAAGCCGAACTCGAGCAGCTTGAAACTGCGCTGGCAAAGGCGCGTTTTGGGCAAAGCGTGATTTGTGTGCTACGCGGTCTAGGCGGCATTGGCAAGACCGAGCTGGCTTGCAAAGTCGCCGCTCGGCTGCGCACAAAGTTTCCGCTGCAATTTCTGATTGAACTGCGCGGCCAAAGCGACACACCGACCACCGCCGAGCAGGCTCTATGCGCGGTGCTGAAGAAACTGCATCCGACAAGTCGCCTGCCCGATCATCGCGAAAGCTTGATGGAGCTGTATCGTCAATCGCTCGGCCGGCTTTCCGCCCTGCTGATTGCCGATGATGCGCGCGATGCTGCGCAGGTGCTGCCGCTTTTGCCGCCTGCGGGCTGCGCTTTGCTTGTCAGCACCCGCAGCCGCTTTAGCATCGGCCAACTGCAGCGTCAAAACGTCTTGGATCTTGGCGCTTTGCCGCGGCAAACTTCGGTGCAGCTTTTGCGCGACCGCTGCGGCCGGCTTTCTATCGACGAGGCCTTTGCGCTGGCCGCGCGCTGCGGCGATTTGCCCAAAGCCTTGCACGCCGCCGCCGGGCTTTTGGAAAACGATCCGACGCGGCGGGTCGCCGATTATCTGCGTGACCTAGACGCTACGCGCACCCGCTTGCGCCATTTGCGCGATCTCGATGCCCCCGACGGCGATGTCGAAGCTCCTTTGGCGCTAAGCTATGCCGCGCTGCCCGAAGCAGCACAGGCGGCGCTACGCCAGCTCGGCGTTTTTCCCGCTAGCTTTGACCTTGATGCCGCCGTGGCGGTCATTGCGCAAGCGCCAGAGGTCGCCGCCCAGACCATCGCGCTACTTTATAAGCGCTGCTTGCTTGAATGGAATGCCGAGCGAAATCGTTACCATCTGCATCAGCTTGTGCGCGCTTTTGCGCAATCGCGCCTGACGGAAGACGAAGCCCGTGAGGCGAAAATTCGCCATGCACGGCACTACGCGCAGGGCTTGCGCGCCGCCGAAGAGCTTTATCAGCGCGGCCATGACGGCGTGCTTGACGGCTTGCGCTGGTTTGACGCCGAAGAGCCGCATCTTATTGCCGCCCAGGCCTTTTGCGTGCAAGCCACAAGCGGTGCGCCCGAAGTTTTTGCCCTTTGCCTGGCGCTGACGCTGGATGGTCAAAATCTGCTTGCGCTGCGCCTTTTGCCAAACATGCAGATCGGTTGGTATGAAGCGGCCGTGCGCGCCGCAAAAGCGCTTGGCGAGCGTCCAAGTGAAGGTCTGGCGCTTGCCAACCTTGGCCATGCGTACCGCAGACTTGGCCGCTTTGCCGACGCCCTTTTCTGCTATGAACAGGACCTTTCCCTATGCCGCGAGCTTGGCGACCGCCATGGCGAAGGCAAGGCCCTAGGCAGCCTTGGCATGGCCTACCGCGGCCTTGGCGATTTTCACAAAGCCCGCGCCTGCTACGCCGAGCATCTGGACATCGTACGGCAAGCCGGCGACCGGCGGGGAACCGGGCGAGCTCTGTCCAACCTTGGCACCGCGTATAAGGAACTTTCCGATTCCGAAAGCGCCCTTTGTTGCTATGAGCAATCCCTCGACATCGCGCGCGAGGTCGGCGATCGGCGCGGCGAAGGCAGTGCTCTTTTCAATCTGGCTCTGAGTCTGTTTTCTGCGGGCACCGACCTTGATACGCGCGCGCGCGCCCAAACGCTAATGGCCGAGTCCTTGCGCATTCACGAAGAGATTGGCGATCCCTTTACCGAAAACGTCCGCCAAGTTTTGCACACATGGATGAGCGAAGCGCCCAGTCGGTAGTTGGTCTTAAGAGTGCGTTTGCGGCTCGGGGGCTTGCGGAGCTTTGGGCAGGGGCGGTGCCGGATCTGCGGAGGACCGCTTGCCTTTGATGCGGTCGGTGACCGTATAAAATGCCGGCACCACGAGCAGACTAAGCAGCGTTGAAATGGTCAGTCCGCCGAGCACGGCGGCGGCCATCGGGCTGCGCGTCTCGGTTCCCGGCCCTAGACCCAGCACCGGAGGCACCGCCGCCATCATCGTGGCCATCGTGGTCATTAGAATCGGCCGCAAACGCAGCGGACCGGCCTTCTGCATCGCCGCGGTTGCATCCAATGCCTCGTGTTCGCGAACCTGATTGGCGTACTCGACAAGCAGTATCGAGTTCTTTTTGACGATTCCCATCAGCAAAAGGACTCCGATCATACTAAAGACGTTCATCGTTTTTCCCGTCACCAAAAGTCCTAGCGCCGCGCCCGACAAAGCCAGCGGCAAAATGGTCAGCACCGTGATCGGATGCAAAAATGAATTGAACTGGCTGGCCAGCACCATATAAGCGACAAGAATTCCCAGGGCCAGCGCAAACAAGAGGCCGCTAGTCGTCTCTTGCAGTTGCGAAGCTTGGCCGCTGGCCACCACGCGATATCCAAGCGGCAGATCCTCGGCCAGCTCATTCACTTTGCGCATTGCCTCGGCCTGGGAGTGGCCCGCTGCGATGTTGCCCGAGATGCCAATCGCGCGTTCTCGATCGATGCGGCTTATTGCCTGCAGCACCGAGACTTCCTGTTGCGTAACGACAAGCGACAGCGGAATCATGTCGCCGCTTTGGGTGCGCACGCGTATCGCCCCCACGTCTTCGGGGCGCGAGCGCTGCGACGCCATAAGGCGCATGCGTATGTCGATACGCCGTCCTTCGGTAGAAAATTTTCCGACGATGTTGCCGCCGACTAGCGCGCTGACGGTGTTCGCCAAATCGCTGACCGAAACGCCCAAATCGTTGGCGCGGCGGCGGTCGGGCAGGACCTGCACTTCGGGGGCACCAATGCGGTAATCGGTCACCACATCGGTCACAAGCCCGCTTTTTTCAAGCTGCTCTTTCAGCTTCATCGCTTCTGTAACCAGGGTGTCCCAGTCCGCCCCACGTACGGAAAAATCGACCGGATAGCCTTTTTGTACGCCGAAGCTTTGCTGAGAGGGATCCTGCACCGAAGCGCGAATTCCAGCGATTGCGGACAAGTCGCGGCGCAATTCCCCTGCCAAATCCTGGGCCGAAAGCTGGCGCTTATTGCGCGGAACCAGCGTCAAAGTCATCATGCCCATCGAATTGGAAAGAGTGGTCAGAATGCGGGCTACCTCTGGCCGCGCGGCCAAACGACGCTCGGCTTTGGCCAGAAGCGGACCCGCTTCAAGGACGCTGGTTCCGGTCTCGGTTTGAATCCGCACGTTGAGGCGTCCTTGATCTTGGGACGGAACGAATTCTGTGCGTATAAAAGTCACCGCAGCGCCCGAAATCGCCAGCAGCAGCACAGAAAGCAGCAGAACCTTCACGGGATGGGCCAGAACTTTTTTTAGGACGCGGCCGTACCCCTGCTCAAGTCTGGAAAAGGCCCGATCCACAGCCAGTCCGATTCGACTGCGGCCTTCGCGTGAAGTCGACAGAATCTGCGCACAGCGCGCCGGTGCCAGCGTGATGGCTTCAAAATAGGACAGCATCACCGCCACCGAAAGCGTCACGCCGAACTGAAAAAAGAAGCGGCCGATGACGCCTTCCATGAAAACCACTGGCAAAAAGATGGCGACTACGGCCAGCGTCGCCGCCAAAGCGGCAAAGGCAATCTCTTTGGTTCCGTCGGCTGCGGCGACGGCGCGATGCTTGCCCATTTCGGCGTGGCGGTAGATGTTTTCCATGATCATGACCGCATCATCAACGACCAGGCCCACGGCCAAAGACAAACCGAGCAAGGTGAATGTATTCAGCGTAAAACCCAAAAAATAGACCACGGCCACCGTGCCGAGCAGCGACATGGGAATGGCCAATACGACGTTCAAGGTGCTGGACAAGGACCCCAAAAACAGCCAGCAAACGAGTGCCGTTAGCAAAAGCGCCAGGCCAAGCTCCAGCTCGATTTCGTGTATCGATTCTTCGATGAAAGTGGTGGTGTCAAAAAGTACTTCCACTTTCATGCCTTCGGGCAGTCCGTGCTGAATTTCGGCCACGCGTTGCCGTACGGCGGCGGCAACCCCGACGGCATTGGTGCCGCGCTGCTTCAAAACGCCCAGGGCCTGCAGCGGCGTGCCATCGATGCGCGCAATCGAATTGACATCCTCAAAGCCGTCTTCGACAAGTGCGACATCTTCCAGATAGATGGGCGTGGCTTTGATGCGGCGCACGACCAGCTTGCGCAGCGATTCCAAATCAAAGGCTTCGCCCAGCAATCGGACGTTAAGCTGGCGCCCTCCGGCATCCAGTTGGCCTCCGGGAACTTCGACGTGCTCGCGCCGAATGGCATCGATGACATCGGTGGCGACGATTCCTTTTTCGGAAAGCCGGCTTGCGTCCAGCCAAATGCGCACGTTGCGATTCAGATAGCCATTGAGCGTAATTTGCCCCACACCCGGCACGGTCTGAAGCTTTTCCTGTACCTGATAGCGCGCGACATCGGAAAGAATTTGCCGAGAAAAAGGACCGGATACGCCGACCGTCAAAATCGGCGTGTCATCGGGGTTGGACTTGGAAACCGTAGCCGCCGGCACATCGCGCGGAAGCTGGCGCTGGGCCTGCGCGACCTTGGCTTGCACATCCTGAAGCGCCAGATCGACGTTGCGCGAGATATCAAATAGGGCAGTGACCCGCGCTTGACCCTGGCGCGCTGTCGAGGAGATTTCTTTGACGCCTTCGACTTGAGAAACCGCTTGCTCGAGCGGCTCGATGAGTTCGCGCTCGACCGCCGAAGGAGAGGCCCCGGGCCAGGACAGGCTAACGGTGATGTTGGGATAATCCACATCGGGGTACTGGCTGATGCCGATGCGCGACGCGGCAACCGTGCCAAATAGGACCGTGGATGCCATGATCATCCACGCAAACACCGGATTGCGAATGGATACATCGGTAAGATTCATGGCACCGCCCCTTTGGAATCTGCCGGTTTGGAGTCTGCCGGTTCGAACTCGGGGGCCGGCGCTGGCGGTTTTTTCGTCGAAACCGCAGCCGCGGTGATTTTGCCCAAGGATTCCGCGGTAATTTTCGACGGGCGTACTTTGGCCCCTTCGCTTAAAGCCTCGGCCCCGCGAACCACCAAAAGATCGCCGGCGGAAAGTCCTGAACGGACTTCGACCCAGCCATCCTTGGTGCTCATTCCCAGGGTCAAAACGCGCTCGCGGGCGGTATCGCCGTCCACGACGTAGGCGACGTAGCCATGGTCGGTGGCGCGCGCCGCCAAACGCGGCACAAGCGGCGCTTCCCGCTGCGCGCTGACATCCACCGCCACATCACAAAACGAGCCGGGACGCAGCCAATACTTATGCTTGTCAGCGACGACCTGCGCGGTGACACCGACCATATGGGTGGCGGGGTCAGCGGCACCAGCCACAAGAGTAATGGTGGCGCTGAACTTGCGCAGGGTCTCGCGCATCGTAAAAGTCGCGATGAGGCCGGGTTTTAGCCGCGGCGCCTCCAAGGGCTCGACCTGAAAGCGCAAAAGCAGAGGTTCGCTGCGCAAAAGCGTCGCCATGACATATCCGGGCTGCACATATTGTCCGGTCTCCAGCGTGCGCGTCTGAATGACCCCGGCAATGGGCGCCCGCACAGAAGAGTCGCGCAGGTTCAATTCAGCGGTTTTTAGGGCCTGCTCCGCGACTTCGCGATCGGCCCTGGCGGTCAGGCTTTTGGTGCGGTAGCTTTCCAGCTCCTCGCCCGGGATGAGGCCGGGATTTTGTTTGCTGACCACTTCGCGCCTATTGACCATGGCTTGAATGTCGCGTACTCCGGCTTCAGCTTTTTCTACCGCGGCCTTGGCGCTGTTGACGGCCAGGCGAAAGCGTTCCGAATCGATGACCACAAGGACATCGCCCTTTTGTACTTCTTGCCCCTCGGTAAATGCCAAACGATCGACGACGCCAGAGACGCGCGAAGTGACTTGTACCCGTTCGAAGGCCTCGACCGTGCCCGGGGCGGTGACTATATAGGGTATCTTTTGCGATTCCACAGATAGCACATCGACGGCAAAAGCCGGTCCGTTGCGACCGCCGCCGCCGCCGCCGCGCCGCCCGCGTCCGGTTTCGCTCCCAGATTTGGCCCCTTTGGCCTCTTTAGTCGCCGGCGCTTCCGCTTTGTCCGTTTGATGACAGGCCGGGCTAAGGAATAAAAGACACGAGGCGCGGAGCCACAGGGCCAAGGATAGGTCTTTCATGGCATTTCTCTCGACTGAGGAGGCGTTTGGCCGAGCCCATCTCCCACTGGGCCTAGGCCGACCGCAAATCGCAATTCCAGATAGGCTTGCTCCATCGCCAATTTGGCCGTAGCGCGGCTGACCTCGGCATCGAAGCGGCGCGCATTGGCGTCGATAAGCTCGATGGCGCGGGCCAAGCCCTGCTTGTATAAAAGCTCGGTTTCGCGCGTGTTGCGCTGCGCCGCGGCAACGGCTTCGTCGGTGATTCGATAGGACTCACGCGCGGCGTGTAACGAAGCCAGGGCAATGTTGATGTCGGTGGCCACCGAGCGCCGCAGCAGCCGTTCGTCCAAGGCTTGGCTTTCGGCTTGGGCGGCGCGGGTGCGTGAATCGCCGTAGCGCGCGCTGGCGTCATAAAGATCCCAAGACAGATTTAGCGCCAGAGACTCGGTGGACAGTGGATCCGGCGCTTGAAAAGCCGAGCTCAAACGCACCTGGCCGGTGATATCGAGCCGCGGCGCCATGCGAAAAAGCGGTTCGCGCGCGGCCTGCTGCAAAGCAACCGTGCGTTCATGAGCCGAGCGAATGTCGGGACGACGATCTTCGGCCTGCCGAGCCATTTCATCGGGGCGAAATCCCGCGCTTTCGGCTGCTTGCGTCGTGCTGTTCGGCGCCGCCAGCTCTTGGGTGACGGGTTGTCCCACGAGAAAGCCCAGCGACAGATAGGCGCGAGCAACGCTGCCCTGGGCTTGCGCAACTTCGCGCGCTGCCGCCGCGGTTTCTAGAATCGCCCGCGTCACGTCGTTGGTACTAGCGATCTGCGCTTTGGCCCGCACCTCGGCGTCCTTTTGGTTGGCGCGGGCGCGCTCCAGCCGGCGATTGGCGGCTTCTAGAACTTTCTCGCTGGTTAGCACGACCAAAAACGCTCGCGCCGTGTCAAAGGCAACCATTCGCTGATCCTGAATGGCAGAAAAGCGCTCTGATTCCAATTGATGGCGCGACTGCGCATAAAGCGGAATCGCCGGCAAATTCACGAGCGACTGATGCAAAGTCAACGATCCGCTGGCGCCAAGCATTCGTCCGGCGCGGTCGGCGTTCGAGCTGAGCGTTCCGCTGCCATCTGCGGAGAGAGACGGCAAAAATGCGGCGCGGGCCCGCATAAGTTGCCCCTGTGCTGCTTCAACACGCAGCGGTGCCTTGCGCGCGCGTTCATTGTGAGCAAGTGCCAGACGGACGGCCTCTTCCATGCCAAGCTCTCCGTCGGCATGCGCCTCGGCCGGCATCAGCATAAAGGCGGCAAAAAGACAGGGCCAAAAAAGGATACTTCGCTGTAGCTTTGGTGACGCAAGCAAGCGTTCATTCATGGCGTCTTGCCATCCTTGGAAGAAAGTCGCTGTTACATCCTGATATGGATGCGCAGCAGATACCACCGCCGACCCCTTTGATGCCGTTTTTTGCGCGTACATGTACCGATATCCGCGCAGATCGAAAAATCATGAATTGGTAAGCGGAATGCTCGGACAAATAGCTCGGCGCCGCTTGTCAATCCAGGCTCGCGCCTCGGCTTCGGTTTCAAAAAAACGGGTCGGATTTTGAACATTGTGCGACAGCAAATCTGAGGCGCGCGCAACCAAGGTGGCCAGAATTCGTATCGGTGTCGAGGCTCCGACGATCGCAGTGCCGCGAAAGGCGATGCCGTTGCTGCCAGTTGCCGAATTTCGCCGCGCTTCTCGGCTGACGCTGCCGATATGACTAAGATTCACGAGAAGGAAGACGTAGGGCTGATTTCGAGTAATTTGGGTAGTCTTTTCAGTCAGTTCAGCCGCCGCTTGGCCGTCCAGATCTCCAAAATAGGAAAGGTATCCAAGATCGGGGGGTTCCCAGCGAAAGATATGGCTTCCCACTCGAATCTCAGAATGCATCAATTGTATTATTTCAGATTTTCTAAGATGCGATGCGATCGTTTCAAGGCGGCGCTAAGCGTGCACTTTTTTCTAAAGCGGCCGCCGAGGCTGCTGACGACGAAAAGCGGATGGCATTTGCTGGTTGAGCACGGCCGCGTGCATCCGTTTTTCGCGGGTGCAGTCCGAATCAGGCGGCAGCTTTGTCCTTGGCTTTTAGCGCCGCTTCGAGATCCATCCACGTGACTTCCCAGATGTGGCCATCCAGATCTTCAAAGCTGCGGCCATACATGAATCCGTAGTCCTGTGTGGCACAAGGATCTGCCTTGCCCCCTCCGGAGACGGCCTTGGCAACCATGGCATCGACTTCCGCGCGGCTGCTTGCAGTTAGACACAGCAGTACTTCGGCGCTGTCGCGGGCGTCGACGATCTTTTTAGACGTGAATTGGCCAAAGCGCTCGTGGCTTAGCAGCATGGCGAAAATGGTCTCGGAAATCACCATGCAGGAAGTGCTGCCGTCGCAAAAGCGCGCATCCTTTTGGGCTCCGAGGGCTTCATAAAACGCCGTGGCGCGAGGCACATCGCGAACCGGAAGATTGAGGAAAATCATTTTGGACATCGGAGGTTTCCTTTCTGCGCTGCAAGTGGGTGCCTTTCATAGGCCGCGGCGTTTGAAAACGCAACTGCCGGTTCTGGTTTTTGGTGCTGTGCGCTGGGACAACAGAGCAAGCAATAACCGTGGGATAGAACGCAGTGTGCTGATGTCGAGCGAAAGGCAGCGAATGAAGATGGAAACAGCTTAGGAATCAGACTGGAACTGGTTTTTTGGGTTCAGCCGGCGCGATCGCCTTATTGAGCACCTCAGCCAGCTTGGCCAGCGCATTTGGTGACAAGCGCTCGATGATTTGTTCCGGGCTGAGTTCGCTCAGCGGATCCGCGCTCGGCTCTTTGCGTAGCATATCGATCACGCGAGCGCTGCGCGCATTGGCAACGGCTTCGGGTTGCGCGTAATGGCGTGCCGTCATCGCAAAAGACCCGTGTCCAAGGGCTGTGGCCACGGCGCTAGAGGCAGCACCGGATTCCACGCTAAGGGTCGCCCACAGCCCACGAAAGCTATGCGGGCAGACTAGCGGCACGCCGGCGGCTTTGCAAATCCGCTTGGTCGTCGTCCACAGCGCTTGCGGACGGCGCGGCTTTCCCGTTTCGCCGTACCCGAACAGCGGCTCCTCGGGGTTGCGTCCTTGGGTCAGGCCGGCCAGACGCTCTTGCAGCTCTTTGGCTTCAACCTTAAGGTGCCGCCGCGCATGCTTGGTTTTGCCGCTGTCGATCCAAAACAGCGTGCCGCCGGCATCGACATCGCGCACTTTGCGGCGGAGCACTTCGCTAGCCCGCAGTCCAAGATACAGCGGGACGACGCTGGCCAGCGCCAGGATGTCTTTGTTTTCATCAAACAGCCGAAAGGCGGTCTGCGCGTACATCCGCGCTTCTTCCAAGCGGAGCTGAGTTTTGCCAACGCTGACCCGGCCGACCGGAATGACTTCCTTAAAAGGATTTTGCGTGAGATATCCTTTTTGGACGATCCACTGAAAAAAACCTTTGGCCAGTTCCAGGTAGAATCGATGCGTTGCGGCTTTGCGAGATTCGCCATTGGCTTTGGGCACGGCAATCGCTTGTTCATACAAAGCGGCAGCCCGCTTGGGCGTGATTCGCGTCAGATCATCGTCCAGGGCATCGAAGAAAAATGCGCGCAGGGCGCGAAGCTGATCTTTGCAACTTTCCGGTTTGGCCCGACCGCGCTGTTCCTTTTCAGTCATGTAATCGAGCAGAATTTGACCAAGCGGGCGAATGGACGGCGTGGTCAATTCCTTCTTAATGACTTCCTTGGACTGCTGTGCGGAATCCTCCGTGTCGTAGTACAGATCGGAGCCTTTGTCAGAGTAGCTCACGAATACGCGCAGCTTGTACTTTCCTGTAGGAGAGTCGTAGTAGGGACCATTGACGCGCGGACCAAGTTTTTGACGGGGCATGGGTGCAGCCTCCTTGAGTAGGGCGGCTTTCCACCCAATCGAAAGGCCGCCAGGCTTGATGTTATCACCTCAGCCTGGAAAAGGCGGTAGCCGATTTTCAGGGAAATGCTTCCAAGTCGCTGAATTTTGGCCGTTTGTTCACTGCTATGGAGTGATGATCGAGCCAAATCTGTCTTACCGGCTTGCAGGAGGTCACAAATTCATTATTCGACTTCGAAGTCGAAGTAGGTTTTTGGATAGGGCTCTTTTTGCAGCGTGAAGTGCCACCACTCGGACTTGGCGACTCGAAAGCCATGCTTTTCCAAAAGCGCGCGCAGCATGAGGCGCCGTACTTTATGTTCCGAATTTACGGTGGGATTTTCGCTATTGGCTCGTGCATCGAAGCAATCATAGCCCGTGCCGAAATCCAGACTGTTATCGCCAAAGCGCTGCGCCGCCGGCAATGTACAGTCACGCAGTGCATCGCCTTCGCGATAGGTTTCTTGCGGTGAAACCGGCAGCGGGACGATTGTTAGGTCCACCGCACTGCCACGGCTATGACCGGATTTTTTCGCCAGATATCCTTCGAGAAAAAGCTGCTCTTTGGCAATGCGCGGAAAAAACTCTGCTTTCATTTTGATTGCTTCTTTATTTTCCGCCCAGGCAATGAATGTATCGACGGCGCGCTGCGGACGATAACAATCGTAGACTTTAAGGGACAGACCGTATGGTCGCAGCTCATCCTGCGCAGCTTTTAAGGCTTGCGCCGCGGGCTGGGTCAAAAGGCACTTTTCTGCCTTGTAGCCCAAAATTCGCTGACCGATGAAGTTGTGACTGCCAAAGTAGCGCAAGTCTAAAACGATCGTCGAATCGATATCATGTAGCGAGACAAAAGCCAAAGGCCGCTGCGTCGGCTCGATGCTGCGAGTTTGCGGATTGGCCGATGCGCAGGCAAGAGCCGTCAGCGGCAATGCTGCGCCAAGGATCTTGATTCTGGTGAGTTTGAAGAACAAAAAAGACCTCCTTTGCCTTGCGGTCGTCGAACAAGCAGGAACCGCGGTGAAGCATAGAATTTCCGTCAAAATCTGTCATAAGCTTTCGAGCCTGCTTGAATTTCTGCTGACGTCGCTGCATAGCCAAAATCACGTAGACCATACGCGCATATTTTGGTATTCTTAATTACATTAATAGCGTCTGCAGAAAATAAGGATTTTCAATAATGACCGATGAAACCGCACGATCTATAGCCTTCAGCCAAGAGCGCTATGTCAACGGCATGCATCGGCTGCTGCGGGCGATGCAAGAACTGTCGCTGGCGCGCGAGCTCGTCGATGTGCAGCTAATCGTCCGAACGGCCGCGCGCGAGCTGAGCGGCTGTGATGGCGCCACTTTTGTGCTGCGTGACGGAAATCGCTGCCACTATGCCGATGAAGATGCCATTGCGCCGCTGTGGAAAGGCAAACGCTTTCCCATGGAGGCTTGCATCAGCGGCTGGGCGATGCTCAACAAGCAGGCGGCGGTCATTTCGAATATTTACCAGGATGCGCGCATTCCTCAGGATGCGTATCGGCCGACTTTTGTACGCAGCCTGATTATGGTTCCGATTCGGACGATAGATCCCATCGGCGCCATTGGCAATTACTGGGCCACCCAGCACGACCCGCAGCGCGAAGAGATTGCGCTACTTCAGGCGCTGGCGGACGCGACTTCGGTGGCCATGGAAAATATCAAAGTGAATTCCGAGCTTTTGGAACGGGCTCGTGCGCGCCGTGAACTGCAACGCGAACTGGACAATGAGACTCGCGACCTAGAAGCCCTGGCCAACGAAGTGTCTAGCCGCATTCGTGAACTGTCCGTACCGACGCTACACTAAGGCCTTGTTCATGCATGATGCCGATGCCTCGCCGGAGCAGCTTGCCGTGGCTGCGCTTCGCCAAGCGCGCAAGCTTTTGACCGAGAGGCTGCATGAAATCGATCGACTGAACCACGAGCTTGTCGATGCCAAAAAATCCGCGGAAGCGGCGCTGACTGCCAAAGCGCAGTTTCTGGCGACGATGAGCCATGAAATTCGTACTCCGCTAAATGCCATCATCGGCATGGCCGGGCTTCTTGGCGATACTCAACTGGATGAGGAGCAACGCGACTACGCAAGCATCATTCGCGCCAGCGGCGACCATCTGCTTATGGTCATTAATGACATCCTGGATTACTCCAAACTGGAATCCGGACGGCTGCTTTTAGAGCACATTCCTTTTGCCGTGGCCACGGTGGTGGAAGAGTCGCTGGACCTGGTTGCGGCCAAAGCCCGCGAAAAAAACATCGAATTGGCGTATGAATTGGCTCCGGAAGTGCCGCAATCCGTGCTGGGAGATGCCGGACGGGTGCGGCAAATTCTGGTGAATTACTTGTCCAACGCCGTCAAATTCACCGCCAGCGGCGAGGTCGTGGTCATGGTCCATTCCAGCTTGCTGCCGGACGGCAAGCGCGAGCTGCACATGGCCGTTCGAGATACCGGAATAGGAATTCCGCAAGCCAGCTTCGATCGGCTGTTTCAATCCTTTAGCCAAGTCGATGCCTCGACTCAGCGGCGTTTTGGCGGCACCGGGCTTGGTTTGGCGATTTGTAAGCGCTTGGCGGAAGCGATGGGCGGGCGAGTCTGGGCCGAAAGCCAAATGGAGCAAGGCTCGACGTTTCATTTCACATTTCTTGCGGAACTGCCGCCGGAAGCTGCACGCATTTTGTGGCAAGGGGCGGCGGCGCCGTCGCTTTGCGGCCTGCGCGTGTGGATTGTCGATGACAACGATACGAATCGGCGCATTCTGCGCAAGCAGGCCGAATCCTGGGGGCTTATCGTTCGCGACACGGCTTCTCCAGCAGAAGTGCTGCGCTGGGCGAAAAATGACGACCCCTGCGATTTGGCGCTGCTCGATTATCAAATGCCCGAGATGGGCGGCGTGCAACTTGCTCGCCAGCTTTTTGCGCTTCGCGGTCAGGGTCTGAAGCTCCTTTTGCTAAGCTCGGCGGGGCCGGTGGTCCGCGCGGACGAGTTTCAGAACAGTGGACTTTCGGCCCAGCTTACAAAACCCGTAAAGCGGGCCCAGCTTCTAGAGATTATCTTGCGGCTTTTGGACCGGCATCCTTCTGTCGCAGTTGCCAAGCCGAGTGCTGTGCCGCCGCCGAATCTGGCGCAACAAAATCCTTTGCGCATTCTGATTGCGGAAGACAATCCCGTAAACGTCAAGCTGCTTGCCATTTTGCTTTCCCGCATGGGCTATCGTGGCGATGTGGCGGCCAACGGGCTGGAAGTGCTTGGCGCGCTTCGGCGCCAATTTTATGACGTGGTTCTGATGGACGTACAGATGCCCGAAATGGACGGCATCGTTGCGACCCGTGAGATTTGCAAGGAATGGAGCCTGCCGCGCCGGCCACGAATCATTGCGCTGACTGCCGGCGTACTGTCCGAAGAACGCCAAGCTTGTTTAGATGCGGGCATGGATGACTTTCTCAATAAGCCCGTAGATCCGGCGCTTCTGTCCGATGCTTTGTCGCGCTGCAAACGCAAAGAGCCGCCGCCGGTGGTGCTCGCTCAAGTTGCGCTGCATACTGAAAGCGATTGGAATGCTGCGACCTTTGCCACGCTGCGCGAGGAATACAGCGATGCCGGGGTCGTCGAAATTGTCGCGATGCTGTACAGCGGCTTGTCCGCTTGTCTGCTTGAGGTGCGCGCCAGCGTACAAGGGCGCGACATCGGCATTTTACGGCGGCAGGCACATACCTTAAAAGGAACCTGTCTGCTATTTGGCGCGACGGAGCTGGCGGCGCTTTGTCAGCGCATTGAGCATGCCGCCGCTACGCGTACTTTAGAGGAAGCGGCTGCCGACGTTCCGGAAATGCTGCAACGTTATAAAGCGCTGGCTGAGCGACTGCACAAGGAAGCCGCCACTCTGCAAGTTTAGGGAATAGGCGCATTGTAGCGGGCGGCGAAGACGCCTGTTGCGTTGCCGCCAGTGTCGGTGGTAAGCCAGGCCAGAACCGGACGGCCAACGGCATCAATGCGCAAGCTAACAGAGGTCGCTTGCGCAGAGGATTCCGCGACCTTGGTGCCGATTTCATGCCACAGATCATGGGCTAGATACTTGACGCGTATTAGGCTGGAATTCTCAGCATCTACATAGGCAAGGATCATTTTGCCGGATAGGCTGAAGTCCAGTGCCGGTTCATTGCCGGAGCCGGGACTGGATAGATTGCGCCAGGCCGTGCCATTCCAGCGCATTACCTCAATGCGATTTGTCCCGTTGTCATGCAGCACCAAAAAGACCTTTGTGTCCCTGTGCGCAATGATCGGGCTGTCCGTACTAGGCAGGTCGGCGCCCAATTTCAGCCACGCCGACCCATCCCAGCGCCATACGCGAGTGGTCGCGTCGCCGCCGTAGCTGCCCCCCGGAGTGTACGAGGTCACATAGGGACGGCCTTGCGCATCCAGGCTCAGGCTGGCGCGGGTGGCGCGGACACCGATTCCATCGATTCCCAGTCCTTGCCAACGTTGCGCCTCTTCTTGCCAGCGTGCGACATAAATAAAATCGGCTTTCGGACCTTGATGCGCGGACCAGGCAACGATTGGCACATCGCCAGCATCCAGCACCATCGCGTCGCAGCCGCTTACCGAATAGCGAAAGCCCTTATAGCCTGCCTCCTCGCTGATATCGCCGCCAAGTGGAACAAATTCTTGTCCGTTCCAGCGCTTTACAACGGGTCCTCCTTCACCAGTGCAAAGATACAGCCGGTGTTTGCTGTCTAGTGCCAGCGCCGGTCCGGCGGCGTCTAAGGGCGGGGTGGCATTGCCGCCCAGGGAAATCCATTGATTGCCGCTCCAGCGCAGGATTTTGGTTTTGGACAAAAGACTCTCCGAATCCAGCGTCGAAAAAGCCAGCACCGGTTGAATTCCGGGCGCGGCGACTAGGGCGGGTCCTCCCGTCACAGCATGCGATTCCGAATTAAGGTTTTCTCCGAGCGGCTTCATGCGTGCCGGACGCAAAGACAACGCATCGTCAATCGTTCCTTCACTTCCTTCTGCAGGGGCGCCTTCGCATGCCGACATTGCTACGAGGAGTCCCCAAAAAAGCAGCAAGCCGGTTTGCTGCAGCGGGCGGATTTTTGCGTAGATTTTAGAACTGGCCACAGGCAAGTTTTTGATGGTTTGCGACATAAAACACCCTTTGTCTTCAAACGCCATAATCTCGAAAGCCCGAAACCTTTGAGCCTCGAAATTAAAACCATCGCTGGGTTAAAAAGCATTCCGTATGCCAGGGCTTCGAATTGCTAAGCTCTAGAAATGGTTTCCATTTCCCAAAAATCCTTCCTGTAAAAAGTGAGCCCACGCAGCCCACTGTGACAGGCTGCCCCATACACAGCGGCTGATCCGCGTTTCTTGAATTGCCATGACAGTGCCTTGAATTTCGCCGAGTTGCCGATGCTGCTGATTTTTTTCAGCGTTTGGCGCATAATGCGATTGTGCGGACCTCTAGGCCGCTTGCGGTAGCCTTCAGCCGTTTATGCGTATTCCTTTACAAACTGCTGTAGTAACCGGTTGGCTCAAAGATCCCCTCTTTGATCTGAGCTTTGTCTGCGGAATTGCTCTTTTGGCCACTGCCATGGCGCTATCGACTGTGATACGTCCGCAATTGCTTTTGCCGGTGCTCGCGATGCATACATGGTTATTTAGCTATGACCATCTTATCGCGACGTATACCAAGCTCGGTGGGCGTCCAGAGGATCGCAAGCGCCATCGTCATCTCATCTGGTATTTGCCGCCCATCGTGCTTGTGCTTTTGTATACTTTTGGACGCGCTTGCGGAATCGTCGGCCTTTATTCCTTGTACTTTTTCTGGCAGTTTTTTCACACGGTGCGGCAAAGCTGGGGCATCGCGCAGCAATATCGTCAGCGCGCCGGCGGCATGCCATGGGATTCCGTGCTTCTATCAGAAGTGACTTTGTGGTCGGTTCCGTTATGGGGTTTTTTGAACCGCTGCGCCGAGCAATCTGCGAAGTTTCTTTATCAGCCGCTGTGGTTGCCACAAGTGCCGATGTTTGTCGTTCAAGGTTTCGAACTGCTCAGCGCAGTGCTGTGGATTTATTGGCTCTACACGCGCATACAGGCGGCGCGGCGCGGTGCACTGGCGCTTGGCCATACCTTGTACATGCTCTCGCATTTGCTGATTTATTTAGGCGGCTACATTCTCGTCTCCGATATCACTTCCGGATGGCTCTTGGTGAATGTCTGGCACAACGTGCAGTACTTAGCCTTTGTCTGGCTTTACAATCGTCGGCGCTTTGCCGCCGGGGTGGAAGCGGATACGCGCATTCTTTCCTGGCTGGCCCAGCCTGGCGTTTTGCGCGCGGCCATGTACTACCTAGGTTGTTTGGCAGTGGCCACACCGGCTGCCTATCTGATGCTGCGCTTTGGCGAAGGAATCGACAAAGTTCTGAAGAATTCCGCTCTGCCGGCGGTCCTTGTCCTGTCCTTAAGCTTCACGGTTCATCACTATCTAGTAGATGGAATCATTTGGAAGCGTCGAAAAGATGAAACGGGTGCCTTGCCGCGCCCTTTGCTGGTTTGACGACTGCAATGCGCCGATGGTTGAATTCTGCCAGTTTGCTTGTCCTTTTTTGCTGCTGCATTTGTTTTTATGCAACGCAGGCACTGGCTTTGCCGGAGGACACTTGGCTCATCGCGATAGGCAACAACCGTGGTGACGCCAGTGACATCCAGTTGCTTTATGCGGAACGCGATGCGCGCGAAGTGTCAGACGTTTTGCGCAGCCAAGGCAATATTGCTTCTGATCGCGTCCGATTGCTGATTGGCGAAGATGCCGACACCGTACGGCGCACCCTCATCGGCGTCAATACGATTCTGCGTTCACGTCAGTCGGCTGAGCAAAAGGCCTCCTCCTTAGTTGTGTTTTATTCAGGGCATGCCGATGCCGAGGCACTGCACCTGCGCGGTACTCGGCTGCCTTTTGACGAGATTCGCGATTTGGTCAAAAGCTCACCGGCGACCATTCGGTTGTTTATCGTCGATGCTTGCCGCTCGGGCACAGTAACCCGTGTCAAAGGGGCGCGGCCTGCTCCGGAATTCAAAATTCAGCTCGAAGAACGCATCGCTGCTGAGGGAACAGCCTTCCTTTCTTCCAGCACGGCAGATGAATCCAGCCAGGAATCAGATCGGCTGCGCGCCTCCTTTTTCTCGCACCATCTTGTAAACTCCTTGCGCGGTGCGGCAGATCGCAACGGCGACGGACATGTCACGCTTGCCGAAGCGTACGAGTATACTTACGCGCAGACGCTGCGGTCGAGTGGCCAAACTTTGTCCCTGCAGCATCCCACATATTCCTATGACGTCAAAGGCAGCGGCGATCTAATACTGACTTTTCTAACAGATACCACGCGAGGCGGCGCGCAACTGGAACTATCCGATGCCGGCACCTACCTTATCACCGATGAAAAAGAAGGCGGGGCGGTCGTCGCGGAATTTACGACGCTACGCGAAAAGGCGCTGATTTCGCTGCCGCATGGGCACTACTTTGTGCAGCGGCGAGGCAGTTTTGAGTACCGCGAATACCAAGTTGTACTAAACCCCGGCCAAAAGCTGGAACTGGAGCGGCTGCCCTATCGTTCCCTACGCTACGATCAGCTCGTTCGCAAGCGTGGTGGTGTGCGCCGATCGGTACATGGCGTGATGGCCCTAGCCGGCGCGCGCGGTGAAGTACTATTCGGCGAAGGAGTGACGCCCAACGTTGTTTTTGGCTACAGTGCCGACCTGGCGGCTTTATCGGTTGGAGTTCGTCTGCGTGGCGACTATGCCGCCTTTCGATCTGTCGATGGCGCCCTGCCGACGCGGCGATATGAGCTGGGCCTGTCCTTGCTTTTGCAACGCTACATCGATTTCCCCTGGCTGAGCTTGGCTTTTGGAGTGTGCATCGAAGGCAGCTATGAAGCACAGCGTTACGATGAGGGCGCGCGGCTTGCTACCCCCAGAAACTCGCTGGCCATGTCCTTTGCGGCGCTTTTCGCTGCCGAGCGGCGTTTGCATGCTGGGCTAAGCCTGCGCATCGAAGGGGGGCCGCTGGCGCTGCTTTTTCCCAGAGGAGTGATTGTAAACGGAGTAGAAACCGGAAGTGAAGTCGGCTCTCTTCTGACCTACTGGGCGGCCGGAGGCCTCGTATGGCGGCTTTAGGAAAGTTGAGTTTGCTCGGACTGCTTGCGCTTTTGGCAAGCTGTGGCGATTCGCAGCGCAATGCCCAATTTCGCGGTGCGCCGATCTGGCGTATTTCAGGTACGCTGGCCAGCGGCGGCTCATCGGCTGACGGCGCGCCCAGTCTGCGCATGGCCCTGTTTTTTAGCGCAGGTGGACTCGACGTTTTGGATCCAGAGCAATGGGTCGAGCACCTTGCTTCCGCGGTAAAGGTACAAGTTCCGTCCAATTACGAACTAAACATCTTTGAGGCGCCTTCATCGGAGCATATGCTGCGTTTGCCCGACGGAACACTGGCCGGATACGCCATCGGACGGCTGCTTGTGTATGTGGATTCCGATTTGAACGGCCGCCACAGCCTGGGAGAAGCCTTCGTCGGCATCGCTCCACCTGTGGGAATTTATTATGCGCCGCAGCCGCTTTCGAAAGAGCGAGCACCAACAAACGGCAGCTTGCCTGCCGGTTTCTCGCAGGTGCTACTTCCACAACCTTGCGAATATCTGCCGCCGCTGCCCACCGATTCCGAAACTTGCGGCGTCCCTTTGGGAGAGCGTTGCACCGCAGATACCGACTGCATGGGCGGCCTGTGTCTGAAAGAGACCAAGATTCCTTGGCCGGCCGGCTATTGTACCATTCCCGAACCACCGCCTAACGGCTGCCGTCCTGCCAACGCCGTCTTTATGCGTCGTCCTCGATACAGTCCGACACCGGCGGTTGCGCAAATCGGACTTTACCTGCGTTCCTGCACTGCCGATGCGGACTGCGTGCGGCCTAAAGATCCCGATCAGGGCCTTTTTAGTTGCGATGTCGGCCTGCGCGGCTGCGTGCCGGCCTCTGCAGGTGTGCTGGTTCCAGTGGGCGGGCAATTTCAAATTGAGCCGTTTTGCGCGATGTAAGCAAGGGTTTATAACCCGAGAAAGGCGCAGGGATTCGGCACGATGGTTGGGGGTGAGGCATTTAGGGGGATCGTGTGCCTCTGGCTAGACCGATAGACTTATCGTCGAAGCCTTGTGCACAGAACTTCTAAAGCTCGACGGACCCGTGAAAAAGCGACGGTCAAGCTTTCTGATTTCACATGTCTACAGGGATCGCACTCAATTAACTACGCCGAATCTGAATGTGTATCCGAGGGGGCCATGTTGCAATTGCTCGACTGCACGCTAGGAGATGTTCTATACCAAGGTCCTGAGACCTATGTTCGACGCGTAACCCATTCCCAATCTGGGGAACGACTGGTTGTAAAGCTTCCAACGTCCAGCACGCCGAGTCTGCGCACCCTTGGACGGTTGGCCCATGAGCATCAGATACTTGGCAAGCTCGCCGCCGTCCCTGGCGTGCTGCGCGTCCGCGGCCTGACTCAGCAGGCGGGCAGCGCCGCGCTATGGCTTGAAGCCCCAGCGCTGCAGTCGCTCGATCGAGTGCTGGCCACCAACGGGCACCTAACCCTTAAGGCGGCACTCAGGATCACGCTGGCGCTTAGCCACGTACTCGATGGAATCCATATGGCCGGCGTCATCCACAAGGATGTGAAACCACAGAATGTCCCGTCTGAAGCTGAGCAAGCGTGAAAGCGTGAGATTTTCAAGAGTCTTCGACGGATGGGTTTCCTCACGGTTTCCCCCTCGACGGGGGGGGGTTGGAACTAGCCTGGCGGTGCGTTTTCTAGCTGCTGTGCAGCTTGGCCAGGCGCAGTCAGTTTCTTGATTGCATAGGGTGATGCGTTACAGTCGGCTCAGCATGACCGACCGCTCTAAACCTAAAGCTGGCTCTGCTAAGGTTCAGTCCGCTACAAAATCGCAACGCAAGGCAGAGACTGGAGCTTCCTCCCCAGCCTCGGATGGAGTGCCATCGCCATCGCCTTCGCTACCTGGTCTATTTGGAAATCTGTCCGAGATGCAGGGCGGACAATTGGCGCAGCGTTGCATGCTGTGGGCCCTGCAATGGATGCACGATCGGGCGGCGGAAAGGCCTTAGAGGGTGTCGAAAAAGCCCATGAGCTCGCTTGAATGCGAGCGGATTGGGGGTATCCATCAGGATGAACCCCCGCTCAATCTACGAAACAGACGTCAATGAGGCGCAGTGGCAGCTGCTAAAGCCCCTGATTCCGGCGCCCAAATCCGGCGGACGGCCAGCCAAGTACTGTCGCCGCGAGATCGTGAACGCGCTATTGTACGTGCTGCGCGCTGGATGCTCCTGGAGGCTGCTCCCGCATGACTTCCCCCCGTGGAAGTCGGTCTATGGCTACTTCGCCAAGTGGCGGGCAGACGGGACGTTGGAGGCGATTCACTATCGACTGTTTGTCTGCTACCGCCTGGCGACGGGAAGGCACGCCCATCCTAGTGCCGGCATCGTGGATTCCCAGTCGGTCAAGACGACGGAAAAAGGGGGCCCCGCGGCTACGATGCGGGCAAGAAGGTCGTGGGCCGCAAGCGGCACGTAGTGGTCGACACGCAAGGGTTGTTGATGCGAGTGCGAGTGCACCCGGCCGATGTGCAGGACCGGGATGGGGCCCGCTTGGTGCTCGGGAAGCTTGGCAAGACCTATCGACGGCTGCGTCATCTTTGGGCGGACGGGGCCTATGCCGGAGCGCTTGAGCCGTGGCTTGCGCTGGGAGGAGCCGGCCCCCGGATCGCGCTTCAGATCGTCAAGCGCAGCGATGCGCATCGAGGGTTTCAAGTGCAGCCGAGGCGTTGGGTGGTGGAGCGCTCGTTAGCCTGGATCGGCAGGTGGCGGCGCTTGAGTAAGGACTACGAGGTACTGCCCAGGACCAGTGAAGCCTGGATCTATCTGTCCACCATCGCCTTGCTCCTACGCCGGCTGACCGCGAGGGCTTTTTAGACACCCTCTAAGAAGTCGTCGCAGTACCGCACGAGGTAGACTTCTCCTCGGGCGGATCGCCGCCGC
>CAYWPR010000059.1:0-38785 GCA_964460115.1 uncultured Myxococcales bacterium | reverse complement strand
GATATTCTGAGGTTTGACGTCACGATGGATGATGCCCAGGCCGTGCGCCGCCTGCAGAGCGAGGGCGAGGTCGCGCGCGACGTATACTTTTTCCTCGAGCGACATTCGAGATCGGGCGAGGTGCAGCGGCTGCCCTGGCAGGTATTCCATGGCGATGTAGGCAAGTCCAGCGTGCTCGCCGACCTCGAAGACCTGGCAGATCGCCGGATGTCGGATGCGTGCCTGCGCCCGCGCCTCGCGAAGAAAGCGCTGCGCGTTGTGGCGGCTGGCACCGCTCATGAACTTGAGCGCGACCACCCGTCCAAGCTTCCGATCGTGCGCCTTGTAGACCGTCCCCATGTTGCCTTGACCCAGGCAGGACTCGACGGCATAACGCTCCCAGGCCGTCAGAAAATGTGGGAGCTCCGTTCTCTCTGTCTGACTTACCGCCTGGCCCGGCTCCGGTCGCTTTGCACCGTGCTGCGCTGAAACGCCGCCGTCGAGCGTCTGGTCTAGGGCGGCAACTTCGGCCAGAAGCGTGCGCAGCGAATGCTCCGGCAGGCGGCCTGCGCGGAGCAGGGAGTCGAGGCGAGGCCCGTAGTAATACATGTCCTCCGAGATCGCTGCTGACAGCGGCGTGACATCAGATGCTGTCAGCATTCCTTTTTTGACCGCCAAGTCCAGCACTAGGTCTTCCTGACGCGCGTCGAGCATGCGGAGCCGATTATACGTCTTCCCCGGCTCCAAGATGCGAGGTATGATGTCTTGCCTGCATCGTCAGCATCCATGTGACACATGGCGCGGATCCCCTACAGTGTTCAGCAGAGTCCGACCATCAGTATGTCACCGCAGGAGGCTGATGACAGTCCGTTCGCCGAGGCGGCGCTTTACCTGCTAGTGATTGAGCAGGGGTCTTCTTTCGTCTTCCACCTGCCGGCCAAGCCAGAGGTGAACATCGGGCGGAGCACTGAGGCCGATCTGCAGCTGCAGCATAGCTCTGTCTCACGGCGGCACGCGCGGCTGTTCTGGCAGCACGATGCACTCCTAGTACAGGACATGGGGAGCCACAACGGCGTCCGCATCAACGGCGAGCGCGTGGACGGACCGCGTCAGCTCGCTTCCGGCGACGTCATCTCGGTCGGTGAGGTGCTGCTGGCGCTGCACCGCGGTGCAGCCGCGCCGGAGCGCCGCCCGCTCCCCGACCTGACGGGGCTGCGGCGCTGCCTGGCGGAAGAGATCGAGCGGGCGCTGCGCCATCAGTACCCACTGGCGCTGCTTTATCTGGATCTGGGCTCTGCGGCAAGCCACTCTGGATTGGACGTGACGGCGCTGCAGCGGCACCTGCGTCCGCTCGAGCAGATTGCGCAGCTCGGCGACAGCCAGCTCGCGATCGTGATGCCCGAAGTGGACGAAGAGGAGCTGCGCGAGCAGTCAGCGCAGCTCCTCGAGCAGCTCCCCGCCGCGGCGCGTGGCGGCTACGCCCTGTGCCCGGAGGATGGCTGTGGGGCGGACATGCTGCTCCTCATCGCGCGCCAGGCCGCGGCCGCCGCGGCCGCTGGTAGTCTCGCCGGAGCGGCTGCCATCCCGGTCACCAAAGCAATCGGCAGCCATCAGATCCTCGTGGCGGATCCGGCGATGATGCGGCTCTACGATCTCATCGAGCGCATCGGCCCAAGCCCCATGCCGGTCCTCATCATCGGCGAGACCGGCAGCGGCAAGGAACTGGCCGCCGCGGCCCTGCATCACCACTCGCCTCGGCGCGGACGGCGGCTCCTTGCTGTCAACTGTGCTGCGCTTCCCGAGTCGCTGGCCGAGAGCGAGCTGTTCGGCCACGAGCGCGGTGCCTTCACCGGTGCCAACACCGCCAAGGCCGGGCTGCTCGAGAGCGCGTCGGGCGGTACGTTGTTCTTGGACGAGATCGGAGAGCTTTCTCTGCCCATCCAGGCCAAGCTGCTGCGCGCGCTCGAGACGCGGCGCATCATGCGGGTTGGCGATACCCAAGAGCGTTCCATCGACCTCCGCATCATCGCCGCCACCCACCGCGACCTCGATGCTGACGCGCGCGCCGGACGGTTTCGGCAGGACCTGTTCTTCCGCCTGGCCGCCGCCGTGGTAAGCCTGCCGCCGCTCCGCCATCGCCTGGTCGAACTGCCGATGCTGGCCCGCGCCTTCCTGCTGGCCGCGCGCAAGCACCTTGGCAGATCGCCGCTCGCCTTCTCGGGGCAGGCGATGGCGCGGCTGCTCGCGCACCCGTGGCCGGGCAACGTGCGCGAGCTGAAGAACGACATGGAGTTCCTGGCTGCGACGGTTCAGGAGGGAGCGGTCGAGCTCTGGCAGCTCCCTCAGAAGTTCGGCGGCGTGGGACCTCTGTCCAGTGCGGGCGGGCGCGCCGAGTCGAATGCCAAGCCGGCGGCGCTGCGTTTCCGTCCGCTCGAAGAGGAGATCCGCGAGATCGAGCGCAAGCGCATCGCCGAAGCGCTCGCCGCCGCCGGCGGCGTGCAGAGCCAGGCGGCCGAGCTCCTTAGCGTCCCGCGGCGTACCTTCTTTGCCAAGTCCAAGCAATACGGTCTGTCGCCTCGCGTTCGAAAGGAGACGAGCGAAGATTCGGGCGGCGGAACCGCAGACTGAGCTTCGGCAACGCATCGTCGAAATCAGAAGAACGCGCGGACGATGCTCTGGGCGTGTCGGGCTACGTGCTCCAGCGTTTCGAGCGCGAGATAGGAGCCAGTATAGAATGTACGGTTTCTCCCTTGCGCCGCTTCGATCTCCTGCAGCGTACCGCGCTGCAGATCTACGGGCGACAGATGGGGAAAGTAGTAGCTCCAGCGCGCGTTGCCGCGTCGCGCCGTGACATGAAGACCGAGCTTTTCGAGCTGCGCATCCAGTTTTTCATCCAGCACGGCGTCGGATAGCGCTACCTCGCCGGGCCGCGCGATGTACTGTCCAGCCAGAAATCCGCGTGGAGACGAGTGAGCGCGCGACAGAGCGAGCACGGCGCCAGGTGTGTGACTGCGCTCGGCCTCCGCGAAGTGGATCGAGCGGACGTGCTTTGGGAGGCCATCAGCCTCGAACGCGGCGGCGCGGTATGCGTAATGGCGAAAGCGCGCGAAGGGCTCCCGCTGGGCCGCCGACAGCAGCGGCGCCAGCGCGTGCGCCGGCAGCGCGAAGATCACGGCGTCGAAGCGCTCTGGGTCCGTGTCCGCCACCGCGAGCGAGACGCCGGCTTCGTTGGCCGTGTAACCGGTCACCGCGGCGCCGAGACGGACGGCGAAGCCGTGCTGCTGTTGCAGCACGCGCGCGACGCCCTCCCAGAGCGCCTGATTCCCTCCCTTGATGGCCAGCGGTAGCACGTTGGCTGAGTTGATGATGCGCGCATAGCGCAGCAGGAACCACGCCGGTACCTCGTCACCGAGGTAGCCATAGCCGCACCCTGTCCAAGCCGTCAGGAAGGCCGGCGGCGGGCGGTCGAGCCCATGCTTGCGCAGCCAACTGCCGACTGGCATGAGCAGATCTTCCGGCACGTGCTCTACCGCCGCTTCAGGAGGCGACGTCGGATCCAGCGCCGCCGCCGCGAACATTGCTTCGTAGAAGTCCTTAATCTTCTGAGTCGTGCGCAGCTCGGTGCGCTCGCCAGAATTGTCTTGCAGAAAGTCGGTATCCGGATCGGAGACAAAGGAGCATCCCACGTCGAGCGCGAGCTGCCAGATCGTCCGATACTGCTGACCAAAAAGGAGCTGCCCCATCTCGAAATTGACTCCCGCATGGGAATCGGTACGGACCTTGCCGCCCAGCCGCGGCAGCGCCTCTAGTATCGTCACGTCGCGGTGGCCGCGGCGGGCGAGCTCCATCGCTGCCACCAGGCCCGCGCAGCCTGCCCCGACGACGGCGATGCGCGACGAAGGAGCGGGCTGCCAGGTGCGCGTGTGCAGCTGGCAGCGGGGCATCTCGGCGTCGCCACGGTGCGTATCCGCGTCGACGAATTCCAAGTGCAGGACTTCCCGCAGCAGAAACGCCGCGAGGCTGGCCAGGTTCGGCAGCGCCGCCACCAGCGCCAAGGTCAGCGGGGCCTCGACTAGGGTCGAGAGCTCGTCGGCCAGCTCGACCAGGATCATCGAGTCCAGGCCAAACGAGGCAAGGGGCGCGTACGGCTCGAAAAGGTGCGGCTCGCCCCGCCCGAGCGCGCGCGCCACTGCCTCCTGAAGCGCCGCGATGAGGGCGTCGCGCCGATCCGCGACCGGCAGCTCGCGGAGACAGGCCGGCAAGCTCTGAAGCTGCGCCCCGCGCGCCTCCCCGCCGGCCGCGGCACCCTCCGGCGGGTATGAGAGGTCGAAATCGAAGCGGTGGCGAAACGCCGGATGCCGCGCGAGGGTATCTGCGCGCAGGGCATCCCGGCAGGCGCGGCGCTGTGGCTTGCCGCTCGTCGTCTTAGGGACCAGCCCTGGCGCACCCACCAGAACGGCGGCGACTGGCACCCGCAGCTGCGCAAGCACGGCAGCGCGCGCCGTATCGGCGATGGTTCTGGAAGCGCCGACATCGAGCTTATCCGTCGTTGCTTCCAGCACCAGCGCCACCGCTTCGCCATCGCCGCGCGCATCGGCGACCGAGACGGCAGCAATGCCGCCCGGCCGGACCTGCGGCGTCGCCGCGCGCACAGCCTCTTCGACGTCGACCGCGGCCACATTCCGGCCGGCGACGATGATCAGATCCTTGATCCGGCCGGTGACGAACAGCTCCCCTTCGTGCAGGAGGCCGAGGTCGCCGGTGCGGAGATAGCCCCGGTCGCCCTGGGCGCCGTCGATGCGCGCCTGCAGCAGTGCCTCCGTCTCCTCGGTGCGCCCGAAATAGGCGCTCGCCTTGCTCGGCGAATCGACCCAGATCTCGCCGACGACTCCGTCCGGCAGCGCGTGCCGGCTCTGCGGCTCGACGATGCGCACGGTCACCTCCGGCTCCGCCTGACCGCAGCCCACAAGCATCGCCATCGCGCTCGCTGGCGCCCCCTCCGGCGCGGGCCGGTACTCTCCATGCTTTTCTAGCATCGCGCGGTCGGCGCGTAGGACCTTTTGGCCGCCGATTGTTACGCCAACCGTGTGCTCGGCGAGGCCGTAGGCCGGACACCAGGCGGCGCGACGGAGGCCGCTCGCGGCGAAGGCGGCGAAGAACCGCTCCATCGTCTCGGCGTGGATCGGCTCGCCGGCGCTCATCAGGACGCGCAGATGGGAGAAGTCAAAGCGCGCGCGCTGCTCGGCCGTGGTCTTGCGCAGAAGCAGCGCATAGCCGAAATGAGGGGAGGCCGTGTGCGTCGCCCGCGTCCGCGTGATAAGCTCGGCCCACAGCGCCGGGCGCGACAGGAAGGCGAGCGGCGACATCGCGTACAGGTGCCCATTGCCGTACACAGCGCTGGCGATGCCGCTTATCAGGCCAAGGTCGTGGTACTGCGGCACCCACAAGACGGCGCGGGCGGTGGCATCGAGTCCCAGCAGGCGGGCATTGAGCATGAGCTGGTGATGTAAGTTCGCGAAGCTGAGCGCGACGCCGCGCGGCGCCGCGGTCGAGCCCGAGGTGTACTGCAGGAATGCGACGTCGTGCGGGGCGGGGCGGTGCCGCTGCGCCGGAAAGGCGCCCGTTTTTACCTCATCGGTTACGTACCACGTCAGCTCAGACCCCGCCGCACGTGCCCGCGACAGGAGGTTCGAAACCGATGCGATGCGCTGTGCCCAGCGGAAGCGCGAACAGGTGAGCGCGACGCGGGTACTGGCCTCTCGGGCGAGCGCGTCGATGCGAGCGACCTGCTCGCGGACGCGCGGATCGGGCGGATAGCACGGGACGGGAATCACGCCAGCGTACAGGCAGCCGATGAACGCTTCGACGAACGCCAGTGATGGCGGGTAGATTAGGAGTGCCCGATCGCCCGGGCGAAGACCGCAGGGGCCGCGCAGAAATCCCGACAGCGTCGCCACCCGTTCGAGAAGCCTGAAGGCGGTAAGCTCCGCCTCTTCCTTGCCGCCGTCATCGATCCACGTGAGCAGCGACTCTGTCGAGCCGGTGCTGGCCCGCTCCTCCAGTCGATCAATCAGCATGATTCTCCTTCACCGGCCTGTACGTTGTGCGGATCGCGACGCGTCGATTGCGGTCCGAAGCTGATCGGTAACTCGTCCGGACGCCGAGAGCGTCTGCCGGAGCTTGCGCTCGTCGAGGCTCAGCAGGAGCGCTCCGGACGGGCCGACGCGCGCATCGACCTCGTGCCGGGCGTCGCCATCCTGAGCGGCGCCGCCGACGATTGACAACGGCGGCAGCGGCGCCCCCTCGACCTCGACCTGCCCGGACAGCAGCAGCCAGCGCTCCGTGACCGGATGCCCGCTGCGCAGCAGCACGCTCTCGCCCGGCCAGTCGACGAGGTAGCTGAGGCCGAGCAGACTGCGGAGCTCGGACACGCCGAGTCCCGCCAGCGGACCCTGCTCGAACGGCGGCGGACCGAGCGCCGCGTATAGATCTTCCCAGAAGCGCATCGCATCACTGCGGGCGCCCCGTAGCGGAGCGCGTCCGAAGAAGAAGTCCTGCTTGGGAGGTGCCGGCTCCGCGAAGGGATGGGAAGATGCATCCGCTAGGGCCAGCAACGGGCTACCGACTTTCCGCAGATGCTCGACGTCGCTGGTGATGAGCACGAACGGGACAAGGGTTCCGGCCACGGGATGGTGATAGGGCGCCGCGTACGTCCGAAAACCAAGCGCAGTATAAAAAGGAAGCAGGTTCAGATGCGAGTCGCCCAAAGAGAGCGCGACCCCGCGCGCGTGCTGCTGGCGGGCGCTCTCGACGAAGAACTGGAGAGCGGCCGGGCCGGCCCGGTGCGCCCGCTGCAGGGCGAAGCGGCTGGTGATGGCCATTTTTTCCGGCGGCACGCTTGGCTGAAAGCGCGCGAGATCGTAGGCGCGACGGATCTCTTCGGGAAACGCTGCGTCCGCGCCGTACACGATGCGCAGCGCGCCCATGAGCTTGCCCCCGGCCGTCGCATACAAGTGCGTCGCCTGCGCATCGCTGGCGTCCTCCCAGGCGCGGTGATCGGCGGTGCCGGGCGCGCGAAAGCCGTTTTCGAGCGCATAGACTTCGTAGCGGAGGCGGTAGATGGCGTCACGCTCCGCCGCAGTCGTGGCCAGATGAAAGCACAGCTGCGCCGAGTCGTGCTGAGCTGGATGGATGGGCGACGCTGTGAGATTGGTGCTGGAGCTATGCATGCGGTTCCTGCTGCCGGACGTGGCGCGGCGAGGTCATGGCGTGCCAGCACAACAGCAAGACGCGTGCCTTGGGCAGCTTCCGAAGCAGCAGCAGCAGTCGTCGTCTCTGCGCCCGCCGGAAACGGGCGGGCCTTCCCCTGGGGGGAGTGCAAACTCTGCACGCGCGTGCAAACTTTGCACTGATTCAGTTCGCACCGACTGCCGTTAGTGGCTGCGGCACGCGGGAGATGTTGGATTGGTAGCCGCCAGGCCAGGCCTCGATCAGAAGATCTCTGCTGCCTGGGATGTTGTGCATGTTGTGCCTGTTGTCGACGATGCGGTAGGTAACTTCCGCGCCCTCCCCAAAGCCGGGCGGCATGGACCGCTCGCGATGGCTGTCGCCGCGTACTCTCCGGGCGGCAGCTATGGCGGCGGTGCGACCACGCGGGTGTGGCGCTGGAACGGCAGCGAGTGGTGCCAGCTCGGCGGCGACATGCTCGACACCGACAGCCCGGTCATCGGCCTCTACGAGTACACTCGGTACCTTGCGCTTCACGACAACACAAGCGGCGCGATCCACATTATGCGCTGGCGAGAAAACAGCTGGCAGCTAACGGCCAGCCCCGGAAGCGGAGCCTCCCCTGCGCTCGGCTTCACCGCCCCGCATCTACGTATCCTCCGTGCTCGATCGAACTCTCTACATGGCGATTTCGACAGCGCCGAAAGGAGAACGAGCCGCGACATTAAGCAGCCTTCAGAGTGTGCGCGATCACGACGGGCTGACCGGCGCTCATCGTCGTCTGGTTTTCATGGTCGCGCTTCAGCAAGAGGCCGCTCGCTTTGCTTGGGAGAGAAGTGGGCCGACTACCTGAAGAAGGAAACCGCGGTTCACTCGCGGTTGTTACGTGTCAACTGAGTGATGACCGCAGGGCTGGTCGTCTCATGCAGGAAGCGAGCAGCCCTTGTGTCCCTCCGGCCTACTTCTCGAGCGGGCTGCTCAGTCGCACCGCACCTCCTACGAAGCCGCGAGGGTGCTATTGATCCGACGGCTGCCGACATGGTAAGCAAATCCGGGTGTGCCGGCGCGCAACCAGCCGCCGACGGCTGATGACCCCGTCGACAGCTCCTTTTCGTTCTACAAGAACATGCAGCGCCTGCCCAAGGGCTCTTTGATGAAGAGCTATAAGATTGCTTTGGTTAGCGATTGGTATTTTCCTCGCGTGGGCGGAATCGAGACGCACATGTGCGACTTGGCGCGTCGACTTCGTGCCTGCGGACATGAACCGCATATTCTCACCGCGACGAGCGGTTTGAGTGATGTGGGCGGCATCCCAGTCCACCGCTTGCCCGTCCCCCTCGTACCGAACCTGGGAATTACGTTCCGCCCGTCCGACCTGGTGTTGCTCGAGAGTTTGTTGCGACGAGAGCGTTTCGACATTCTTCACGGCCACAGCCTCTATTCCCCGCTTGCATTGGGGGCGATGTTTCTCGGTCGCCGGCTCGGCGTACCGAGCGTCCTGACCAGCCACTCCCTGGTCTCCGGCTTTGCTCGGCTGCTCATGCGCGCCCTCGATACAACGATCGGCTGGGCCACCTGGCCGGACGTGCTCACAGCCGTGAGCAGCGTGGCTGCCCGACAGGCGAGCGATGCGGCTCACCATCGCGAAGTGGCGGTGCTGCACAACGGAATCGATCCGCAGGAGTGGCCATCTTCGGGGCGGCATGAAAGCTCGGCGGTGCGCATCACCAGCGTGATGCGGCTGTACCCGCGCAAGCGTCCCCAGGATCTTATCCAGGCCATCCCGCTGGTGCTGGAGCGGCTGCCCAAGCACATTGGTCCTCGCTTTACCATCGTTGGAGACGGCCCGCTGCGCACGACGGTTCAGCGGCTCGGTAAGCAGCTTGGGGTATTACCTTGGCTTGAACTGCTTGGGAGCCGGCCTCGCGCCGAGGTACGCGAGATCCTGGGGCGATCGGATCTGTTCGTCCTGCCGACGATGGAGGAGGCCTTCGGCATCGCAGTGCTGGAGGCGCGCTGTGCTGGACTGCCAGTGGTTGCGATGCGGCATGGCGGAGTCCGGGATCTCATCGATCACGGCCGTGAGGGACTGCTGGCCAACTCACTCACGGAGTTTGCCACGCATATCGCCCGTCTCGTCCAGGATCGCGCGCTGCGGCAGACTATGGCCCAGAATACGGCCAGCGGGCTCGAGCGTTTCTCCTGGGACATCCTTGTCCACCGCTACTTGGAAATCTATCGGCTTGCAGTCGACAGACAACAACAGCGCTGCCAGCACGGTGCCCAATGCTGACCTCCACGCGGTCTACGGCAAACAAGGCGTGGAGCAGCCTTTGGGGTAGCCGCTGACCGAGCTGCAGTTCGTCACGCGGGGTTGCGTCGAGAAAATAGCTCGGCAAGCGCATCCCACCGCGATCGCTTGACGATCTTCACGCGCGTTTCATGCCGGTGCGCAGGACAAGGTCCCACAACGGGCTCGTCAACCCAAAGCAGCAGTCCGTATGACGGTGGTGGCGCAGGTGGTGGCGCCGCAGACGCCTGAGCACGAAACTACCGCGCCGGTTGGAATGGATCAGGCAGTGGACGATCTCATACGCGCAGTATCCAAGTACCGTGCCGCTCAGGCAGAAGAACGCCGGCACCCATGCGTGAAACAGAAGTCGTAATGGGATCACGATCGGGAAGAGGTGCCTTGCGAAGCCCGGGCTTGAGACAAGGGCCGTCGTAAAATCGACGTGGTGCCCCTCATGCCGGGCACGCAGGCCACGGATCCCGGGGATATCAACGTGAAAGGCGAAGCGGTGCAGGACGTACTCCGCGAAAGTCCAGAAGAACACCCCGAGCGCGACGTAGCCAAGGCACTGCCCCACCGAGATTGTCCCGTACCGACCGTTGGCCAAAAGGCCAGCCACGATGAGAATCGGCGGCACGAGGAAGGTGGCACTGAGGACCGGCGGACCGGTCTGCGGGCGGCCGATCCTCGCCGCGGGGGAGACCGCGCCTTCTATGGAATCTTCCCCGCGTACGTCTAGGGGCATCGGTGCTGAACCCTTCCTCGGAAGGCATCATGCCGATTCATGGGAATGTGATCAAGCCCTAGCCGGCAGCGGCAGCTTTTAACGCGTCGCGTTTTTGAAACACCTGCCGCGCCTCGGGCACTGGCGAGGCTCATGATCAAATCCAATCGCCGGGCACGTGTGTTGACACGCCATGGGAGCCACGACTAAGTTGACACCACGCCTGCGCTGTAGGCAAACGTTCGAGTATGACGATTCCACATATCCTGCACCAGACCTGGCGGACCAGGGACATTCCATCCAAGCTCGACGGATATGTTCGCTCTTGGCGTCGAATTCATCCGAGCTGGGAATTTCGACTCTATGATGACAAAGACTGTCGCAAGCTGGTGGCGACACATTATCCGTCTCTTCTTGCTCAGTATGATGGCTATCCTCGAAACATCCAGCGGGCCGACTTGTTCCGCTATCTGGTCGTTTACCACTATGGTGGCGTTTATGCCGATCTGGATATGGAATGCCTGAAGTCTATCGCGCCGCTCCTTGCGAACCGCTCCTGTGTGTTCGGGATCGAAGCTCATTTTGGGAAGTATCTGCAAAGGAAGCTGCGGTATCAGGCAGGCTATCACGTCGCGAACTGCATCTTCGCGGCCCAACCTCGGCATCCATTTTTCGATCGGCTCATAGAATGCCTTCCCCGCGTTGCCCCGCAAGCGACGATAGATGACGAGATGGTGCTCGAGACGACAGGCCCCTATGTGCTCACGCGAGTCTTCCAAGAGTCTCGGGCTACCTTCCCTGACGTGACGTTGTTGCCTCAGATCAACTGGATGCCGCCAGAGTATTATGGAAATCGCTTTCCCTTTAACATCAACATCTACTGCCGGCATCATGCAGTGGGTACGTGGCGATGGAACCGGCTGCTCCCGTGGTGGAGACAACTACACCGGGTTCGCGAATTTTGGTATCCCCCATCTCCGTGGCCGGGCGGGTCAGCATGAGCCCCTAACAGCGATTCTCTCGATATTGAGCATAGGTTGAATCTACGCCGCCCGGCGTTGCGATGGGCGCTTTCGTCGTTTCTGCGAATTCAATCGTTGGCCTAACTCGCTGTCCGTCGTTGCCAATTTGGACATTTTCGATAGATTGTGTCTTCGCGCTGTCAGAACTGGAAGCTCGATGTTGCCACATATCTTTCTCGACCTCGCCGATCTCCTGCAGCTGCGACGCCGGTCCGTGCCCGATGGTATCAGCCGTGTCATCGTCGCTTACGCCCGGCATTATCTTGAGCATGCGCCTGAGCGAACGAGTTTCGTCGGCTTCGATCCGCTAAATCGTATCCAGTTTTTGCGCAGCGAGGACGCACGCGACTACATTTCCGGTCTCGAAGCACTGTGGCAGGGGCAAACCAGCGCAAAAAGCTGGTCTCGGCTGACGCTGGGGGTGCAATCGAAGCTATTGTTTCGATCCTTGGATGGGCGTCTTCCGGATCTTAGTTCTGGCCAGCCCTCGATTCATGTCTATGCAGGAATTCACCACTTGCCGCAGCCGGCGGCCTTCAAGTGCTTCAAGCAAAGATTCGGTGCCCGACTGGTCTGCCTCGTGCATGATCTCATTCCCTTGCGGTGGCCAGAATACTGTTTGGATGGCGAGGCCACGAGGCATGCCGCCAGGATGAAAACGGTGAGCATGCTGGCCGACGGCATTATCACGAATTCGCAAGCGACTGCCGACCAGCTGCAAGCGTACCTCGAAACCATGCGCAGCGAGATTCCGATTTGTCCCGCAATGCTGTCGGGCGAAATCCAAGGGGAGCGTCCGACAGCACCATCCGTCTCCGGCGTTCCTTATTTCGTCGTCGTCGGAACCATTGAGCCACGTAAGAATCTTGTGCTGTTGCTAGAGATTTGGCGAAGATTTGTGGCCCAAAGCGGGGCGGCGACCCCTCGTTTGCTGTTGCTAGGACTACGCGGCTGGAAATACGGCCCGTTTGCCGAATTCCTCAAAAAAAATCCGCAGCTCGCGGGGATTGTCAGAGAAGTCGGTGCTGCGTCGGACACGGATGCGGCACGAATCATCGTCGGCGCGCGCGCGCTGTTGATGCCATCTTTCGACGAGGGCTTCGGCTTGCCAGTGGCTGAATCGCTGACGCTTGGCGTGCCGGTGCTCGCGAGCGATATTCCCTCGCTTCGAGAAATCGGAAAGGGTGTGCCAGAATTTTTTGACGCTGCAGATGCAAACGCCTGGCGGGCCGCGATCGCCGATTATGCACAGCCGAGCTCGGCACGAAGGGCAGCCCAACTAGCGCGGCTTGCGAGCTGGCAGGCGCCGACCTGGCGTGAGCACTTCCAGAAGGTCGACGGCTTTTTGGACCGCGTGGCAAAAATGCGTACCCCGCTTCGATGCGCCTCTAGTCCCTCCTCACTTTTCTAAACCCATCCGCTTCACTTTGAGGCATGCCCAATGCATCCTGTAGGAGGCGCAACCGAGCACCGTCTTCATCTTGACGAGGCGCGCACAAACAGCGGGATGTCACGCCGATATTGCTCGCTGCCCCAAAATTGAAAGGCGGTCGAATCGTAGATGACTCGCTTGACATGGAAGCCACCCAGGCTCGAGCGCGGACTGCTTCTTTGAGAACGAGTAGTAATTGATCGGGTAGTGGCGACCCATGTCCTCAGCTCCGGGCACTTCCTCTCCGCTGTACTCATTTTTGAGCAGATCCACATCGGGATCCCCGGCGCGTAGCACGGCCTCTCCGGGAATTTCATCGCGAATGTTAGATGGCAGCGGCGATGGCGTGCCGGTTAGGGCCAGGTCGGTGACCATATCGGTCAGCGAACTCTGATGACGCGGCTCCCTGCCTGATTCTGCCGCGACGACAAAGTCTTCGGGGCTATTGGCAGAGTACTCCGCGCGGTGAATTTGATTGCCCATCGGAATGCTCCTTCACAGACTCTGCTTGAGTCCTTTGGACTTTTCGGCCAGCTTGGCCAGACCTAGCTTTGTGGCCTCTGCAGCGATAAAGGAAAACACACCGGCAAGCGTACCGCGAACTCGATCCATGGTTTCGCTGGATTCTATGGCGCGAGCAGTGGCGCGGACAACGCGATCCGGATGCTGCCAGGCTTGCCCCACGGCGCGCAGACGTCCCGCCAAAGTCGGTGGTTTGGCGTGGCGACGGCTGACCAAGATGGTGATTCCCGCGATAAGCGCCAACAAGGTTCCGGCACCGGCAATCGCAAAGGGCACCGGATTCTTTTTGATTTGACGCGGAATGTTTAAAGCGTCTGCTTTATGATCATAAAGCGACTGCAACGCCTCCATCACGCGGTCGCGCACTTGATCAATCTTGGATTTGAGCTGCGCTGTTTTTGAATCCGCCTTTTTGGTTTTCTCGGCAGTGTCCGTATCATCCGCCATGCGGCTGGACTTCTCTTCGGAATCCTTCTCTTTGGCGATATTGACATCGCTGTCCGTCGAACTCGCCTTGGAATTTTTGGCCACGCCAAAGGAACTTGGGCTTACATCGATGATGTCGTCGTGAGCGTGTTTTTGCCCAAGCCCGGTGCTTCCGTTTTTCCCTTTGCCAGTAGATGTCGTGGTATTCATTGGATCACTCCTTTAGCTAAGGCTCGCCTTTAAGGCCCGGGCGTCCGCCTTGAGGTCCTCTTGGGTCTGAGCGATGGGTTTTTTCGGCAGCCAGCTATAGCCAACTCCCCCGGTAATGGCTGCGACCACAAAAATGCCAGCCGCACCAATAAGGGCAGTCTGGGGATAGGGACCGGCTGCGAGCACTGCTGAGAGCAGCAGCATCGTCAGCCCAAGAATTGCGGCAAGGCCAGCAATGCTGATGGCAATTGCGGCGCGCTTGTAAGCGGCTATGTCACGAAGTACCTCGTGCCTGGCCAGGGTAAGCTCGGTTTTTAGGAGCTGCTGCGACTCTTCCAATGCCGATTTCACCAGGTCCAAGGTTGAGGCTTGAGGACGCGGGTCGTTTTCCATGAGCCACCATTTGCCATCGAACCATCCTGCCTCATCAAAAGCGGCCAGGTGCCGATGTGACTTTTTCGCGATATCCATTCCATCGCTCGTTATTCATATAGCGTGCCAAGCCCGCTACGTTTTGCTGCGCACCTTTTCTCGACGAGAAATGTCGCCAAGTAGGCAAAACTGAAGTCTTTCGAATCGAAAAAGTGGGCGATTTCGCTCAGTTCGTGAGCGCAGAGCAGTCCCTTAAAACCACTTTTTCACTCTGACCACCTACCACCCCAGCAAGTCGCTTCATCCTGCGACCATCCGCCCACTGTGACAATACCGCCCAGCCAAGGCGAGACGATTTCGCCGTCAAGGTCCGCTACGAGCCGGCGCGCCGCGCGAGTTCCGCCAAAAACTCCTGCGCAGCCGGTGACAGCGTCTGTTGAGCTTTACGAGTGACAACCGAGAGGGACCAGCTGATCGGACCGAACAGGCAGCGCAGGCGGCCCCTTTTGATTTCCGATTCGCACACGAACAGCGGCATGACCGCGACGCCCACGCCTGAAAGCACCAGTTTCAACTGAGCCGTCATGCTGTTGGTGGAGATGGCGATGGCGGCATCGGGGATTTCCTTCCGGAGCAGCGAAAGGCTCGGGAAAGACTTTGTTCCAGAGACTTCCACCTCGCGCGAGCCGATGAAGCGAGACAGGACCGCTTTCGAACGCCGGTGCTGGGTGGCCACCACGATGCGGTGGGGAATCTCAAACTCTTGGCGCACTTCGAGGTCGTCGGGCAGGTCCGGAAGGTGCAGAAACAGCCCAAAGTCGAGGGCGCCATCGGCGATCCGCCGGCTTATGTCATTGGCCGTCGACGCGATAACCGATGGATAGACCTGTGGGAAGCGGGCGTGGAAGGAAGTGAGGACCAGCGGAATGAGATGCGAGACGATTGCCTCAGCACCTCCGATGCGCAAGGTGCCGGCGATGACTTGCTGCTTCCGTCCAGCGTCTCGGTGGGCCAGCACGTCGATTTTTTCGATCTCGCCGAAGATCACCTGACAGTGGCGATAGACCGCGCTCCCCTTCTCGGTCAGTCGAATCTTTCTACCGCTTCGCTCGAACAACGAAAAGCCGAGCTCCTCCTCCAGATTCTTGACGAGCTTACTGACCGACGGCTGCGACACGCGAAGCAGAGTCGACCCTTTGGTGAAGCTCTCGGCGCGCGCGACCGCATAGAAATATTTCAGGTGATTTACTTCCATAGCTTTTTAGAATGGGACGCATTCTAATTATATATTGGAAGCATTGGTGAGTTTTCCGTTACACAGAAGCAATGAGGATGAAACTTTTCACGTGGTTGTTCCTGGCTCTGCTCGCTACCCCGGCCGCCCACGCAAGTGGCGCCTTCAACACGCACGTCTTTGGTGCCAAAGCCGTCCGCATCATCGACGCGTTCAAATACGTCGGCGTCATCACCACCCTGTCTGGCTCCACCGAAGTGCTCGCGATCAGCAATTTTCGGTGCAACGATTCAGACCACTGCGCGTTCACAGACACGGCCGGCACGCGATTTGAGATCACCGACCCAGCCATGGCAAAGCGCCTGATCGAGGCCGTCCAGTGGCTGGATGTTATGTGGATCGACTGCAGCTTGCCGGCCTCCGACCCGAAAGACGCCTACTGCTATCTCGCCGACATCGGTTAGCTCATTCGACGCATTGGACTTTTAAACGGGCGATTCGCGATCCTCCTCGCCAAGGGCTCGGCCCGCCTGGTAATCGGCGGGCCGCCGATAGGAGCGTTTATCTCCATAAAGCCGCTCCCGAGCCCACCTGAACGCGAAGGATCCGTCGGTCCAATGGATTGACGTACCTTAAACGTTCTAAAAACGCTTGTTCCAGTACAAATCAATCGCCCCCACGTTCGCATCTCCATAAAGCGTCTTCACTTTATAATTCTGAAAGAAATTGTACTCGAGGATGACCTCATCCGCGTTCATACGGCGCAGCCCTGTAGTGGCGCTGCCGAAACGGCGCTTATAGCCAAGATAAACGTTGTCGCGCAGGTATTTTCCGACTTCCAGACTGGACTGATTGACCCCCATCGGATCATCGCCGGCGACGTCCACTCGCAGTACGTCAATCGGCAATCTGTCGGCCAGTTGATCGCGAAGCTGGCCGATAAGCAGCGAGGACAAAATACCCATAGCCTGTGTATCGCCAGCACCGCTGCGCTCGCCCATCAGAATCACGGCGATAATTTGCGATTCGTCAAGGACCGGCGGCTCCGAGCGGAATGAAATCTTCGGCTTTTTAGCGCTGCCGGTCACCGTGATGTAGATCGTTGCTTCATTCAGCTTTCGCGAAATCTCGATGTTAAAAAGCGGATTGGGCGGCACATCGCCCGGCAGGCTGGCTTCTATGCGCTCGATTTCATAACGCCGCTTTAAGATCTCGACCCAGCCAAAGCCTTGGGAATTGCGCACCTGCCCGGTGATGCGTGGCAGTCCGCCGCGATCCAAAGTCATCGTGATGTGTCCGGTCAAATCGCTGCGCAGCTCCGGGCCACTAATATGAAACGCCGGTGGAAGCTGTACGGCAACGCGAGTATGGCGTGGCAGTAGTGCAAATGATTCGCCGGCGGCTTGTCGCTGTGCTGCTTGCTTCTCTTTGTCCTCAGCCTTTTTTTGCGCGCGCGCCGCCGCCTGCTGGGCCTGCAAATCGATGAGCGTCACATCTTCAAAAGGACCTAGCGGTTGCACCGATCGCGCCGATTGAAATTTGGGCAGCCGAACGCCGCCCTCCGGAATGTTGACATCGACTCGAAGCGTATCTCCATCGACGCGACCGTTGACATTCACTTTGGAGTCGATCCACAGTCCCATGATTCCGGCCCAGATTGGAAACTGCTGCGCGCTGGCCGAAGCGTTCAGCTTGCTAAGCTTCATTCCGTCAAGTTCTACGTAGGCGCTGGCCGCTGCAGATCCAGTGTCGGTCTTTAGCTTGGCTTGTCGCAGCGCGACAACGGTACGGTTTTCGCCGGCATTAGGCGGTACAATTTGCAGATCAATGTAGATATCTGAAAGTGCCTGCTGCAATGCCTTCATCATCAATCCGCCTTTTTCTAGCTTCAGGAAACCAGAAACGCGAGGTCCAGCACCGTGGCCCTGCATCTGCAAATCAGCATTGAGCACGCCGCGCAACATTCCCAGCGGATCTTTTAAGCGAATTTTTCCCGGCGTCGGATCATAGTCCACGTGAAAATTCTGGGCCGTCAGATTGAGCTTTACGGCATCCAAGCGCGGCGGTACCGGGCTTTGGGCCAAAAGCCGCAGCCGACCGTCCTTTTGCTGCACAGAAACGTCGGCCTGAAACTGCCGCCGAGCATCGAGGTTGGCGTTTATGGCCAGCGGTCCGACAGCAAAATTTTCGATTTGCACGCGCTGGCTGCGCACCCATGCCGTAAGTTCCGGAGTTCCTACAGTTCCTTTTACATTCGCTTGCGCGATGAGCTGCCCATGCACTTTGGAAATTTGCGAAAGCTCAAAAGGCAGTACCTCGGCATGGACCTGCAGCGGTAGCTGTTTGGAAACTACTGCGCCGGCCAGTATGGTTTGCATCGGCAATACGGTTTGCGCATGCGCTGTCAGAAGCGGCTGCTTGGGCAGACCGGCGCTGATATCGACCTTCAGATCCTGGCCCGCGTAATTCGCTGCTACTTCTACAGACAGATTTTGCAAATTGGGCACATCGACGGCCAGGTCTTTGGCATCGACGTTCAGTTTGACGAGCGGGGCCGCGGGCGTTCCTTCGATATGCACAGTCGCGCCTAGCGTTCCCGAAAGCAGCGCCGAATCGGTTTTTTCAGGGGGCGCTATCATCTCAAGCACTTTGGGCAGGTCAATGTGCAAGACCGATGCATCCACTTCCATCGCTCCGCTTAGAAGCTGGCGTTGAAATTCTGCTGCCGTCGGCATTTGATGCGGCTCTAGACCCAGCTTGATGCGCGTCTGGGCCCGCAGCATCGTCGTTGCAACATGGGCCACAGGCGCCGTCGCCAGTTTGGAATCCAGGCGCAGACTGAGCAGCTCATTGCCATAAGTCAGGGCCACTCCGCTTTCCCAGCCGCGCAGCTTGTCTAGCGCCCACGATGGCGCTTTTAGCGACAAAGCTAGCTCTGGACGCGCCAGAGTTCCGCGCAGCGTTGCTTGTAGTTGAATAAGACCGCGCAGGCTGCGGACTTGGGCCGGCAGTAGCTCGCTCCACGGCTGGGCCGACGTCTGGGCTTGCAAATCGACCGTGAGGGGGCCGCTGCGCGTAAGCGGCGCGGCAAAGTGCAGACTGGCTCGAGGGGGCTCGCCGCTTGATGCCGCCGAATTGGCCTGGCTGAATTGTATAGACAAGTCACCTTGCGCCCGCTTTTCATGCAGCGTCACGGCAATGCGCAGATTGCTGCGCGGTAGGTGCTGCTCCGGCAGCGCGTCGATACTTCCGCCAAGCTGCAGAGTACCCTGCGGGGCTTTGGGCGTACCTTGGGCCTGCACGTGTAAGTCCAGCGAGGTTCCTGGAATTCCACTTGCACCAGCGAGCTGCGCCCACTGCTTGGCATTTATGCCAAGAGCATGCACAGATGCAGAAAAGCGCTGCGGCTTGGCGGCAAAGTGCCCGGCCAGCGTCACCTGTTGATTTTGCAGGCGCAGTGCCACTTGGCCTAGGTCAATTATCGGCCCGTCAGGATGCTGCATATCCACGGCGATGGCGGCGGGCGCTATCAAGTCCAAACGCTGCCCGGCGCGCGAAAGGAATAGTTTGTTCAAACTGGCCTGCAGACTCAGTAGTTTTTGCTGAGCCATACGCGGCCGTCCAGCGACCGCAAAATCAAAAACCAGTTTTTTGACATCCATTCCGCGCGCCTGCACCGATAGCGCCTGCTCGGTCATTTGCGCATCTAGATCCAGGCGCGTCAGCCGCAAGGGACTGTTTACGGAATCCGCATGCAGCTTAAGCTGGCCTAAAAAATCGGCGCTGTGCAGCGCCAGGGTCAGCTTCTCAATGGAATTTTGGGCTGCCTTTAGGTGGGCGGCATCGGTATTTAGGTCGATGCGAAGCTGGCCTTTTTCGGCACTGGCTTTGGCGTCGAGCCGAATCGCGCCCCCAAGTTTTAGCGATGGCGCAACAAAAGGCTCGGTCAGCTTTCGCAGATCCGGGGCGTTCACCTGTACCATCAGTTGCGCGGCCAGTTCTGGTGCAAGCGGAAAGCGCAAAGAGGTTTGCGCATTTCCTTGTGCAAACCCGCTGGCGACTACAGTTGTGCCCAGCGAGCGGACTTCCAGCTTGTGCAGATTGATGCGTCCATCTAGGAACTGTCCTTGCCCGTCTGCGGCAAGAACAATACTGGCTTCGGGAATGTCGGCTCGGGCCGCATGCGGATCGATGTCTTGCGCATCAATTTGTATTTGCCAGGGCAGCTTCGGATCTAGGGCTCCGACGTTTCCGTGCAAACGGAGCGTTCCTTTGGGCAGGCGCGCAGTTCCTTCTACGCCTAAGGCGGTCAGCGGTCCGGAAAAAGCCATTTCAAGCTGTAAAGGACCGCGCAGCGCCGCTTGGGGCAGCAATCGAGTGGCTTCCTCCCCTGAGGTACGCAGCGAAAGCCGCAGATTGCGCGCTGCGATTTGCGGCTGCGCGCCTTTGACAACAGACACCCCGCCCGCCAGATCGATATCTGCAGCCAGTGGCGCCTGGCTGGAAATGCGCAAGGCGCTTAGGTCTGCGGTAATATGCGGATCCGCAATTCGCGCCGCCGCCTGCAAGTGTAGCTGAACCCGCGCCGGTGGCACTGCCGAGCCTGGCTGCGGTTCGAACGTTGCGCCTAGATTGACCGTGACGTCGTCGATGCGAATCGTCACGGGCAAAGGACCACTAGGTGGGGTGGGCTTAAGGAGTGACGCCAGGTTCAGATTCGCATCGCGCAGAAAGCGCAAGCGTACCTCGGCATTTTTCAGGTCGGCGTTGGTGATATGTACATCGCGCCGTATAAGCGCCAAAAGATTATAATGCAGCGCCAATTCCTCGACGCGGGCCGCCAGTTCCGCTTCGCCATCGTACAGACGTATATCGCGCAGACTGAGCCGCGAAATCAGATTTCCGCCAAGGCCACCGATTTCCACGCGGCCTAAAAGGGGCTTGTTGAGGGCGGGCAAAGCCAGTGCCAGCAATTTTTTTTGCCCCCAACCGGTATTTGCAACAAGAATTCCCGTCGCGATAAGGCTGACTACAAGTCCGAAGAGACAAAGCAGCGCCACACCGAGGATGCGTGCGATTTTACGCAGTTTGGGATGTCGCATCAGAATGCCTCTCCAATCGAGATGTGGTATGCAATTCGCTGTCCAGGGTCGGGATTTTGCACGCCGGTCGCTTCGACTCCATCTAGACGATTTAGCCGCACACCTAGATCGAAGCGAATGGCTCCGACCACTGTTCGGTATCGCAAACCACCGCCGACTGCAACGTGCAGCTTGTCGAGGGCAATGCGGCTAAGGTAAGGAATCGCTGCGCAGTTTTGGTTTGAGCAATTGCCCGCTGCGGGCGCCGCGACATCGCCGGCATCCATAAATGCCGCAAATGAAAACCACTGGCCGGCCAGCTTAAATAGATTCAGACGCATCTCGATCTGGGCCAGCAGCATTTGGTCGCCGCCGATGGGCAGGCGCCTATATTCACTGATGCCCGGTTGGGAAGTATCCGCCAGACAATCGATCTTAGAAGCCACTGGCGCGTCGCCAAATCGCGCGGAGCAGACTTGGTAGGACAGCCGGTTATAGGTAAATCCCCGATGCGAGCTCGGTCCACCTAGATACAGCCGCTGCGTGATAGGACTGCCGTACTCGCTTTGTACAAAAATCTGTCCGTACTGCACGCGGGCGGCCACAACTACGCGTGAGCCAATAGGCAGATAGCCGCGGGCATCGCCCAAAAATTTCTGATAATTAAAAGCGCTGCCGGTATAGATTCCGCCTTGTTCGGCACTTAGTCCCGCCATAAAACCGCGGGTGGCATCGATGGGGCGGTTGCGCAAATCCAGAACGAATTGCTCTTGCAGATACGCCAAACGGTAGGGATCGGTGTAGCCATAGCGAGCTCCCGAGCCTCCCGGGTCGCTAAGGATGGCCGGATCCGTTGCGAAAAAGTCAAGGAACTGAAAATTATAGGAAGCAGCAAGCTTTATCTGGTTGCGCCAAAATGATCGCAAAACGCCTAGGCGAGCACCGGGGCCATGATACTGATAGGCATACTCAAGGCCCAAGTCATAGACGATGCTGGCGGATAGCTCAGAATTTTTGCCCAAAAGATCAGGCTGCGTGAATTCAATCTTCAGATTGGCCAGCGGTCCATGGCGATAAAGATCTGAAGCCCAGAAAGCGGGAACCGCAGCATAGCCGGGATGCAGGCTGACTTCGAATTTGCGCAGGGCGCCATAAAAATTGCGCTTGATGAAGGCCGCTTCCCCATGGAATTCGGTACGCAGCGGTTCAATGCCGAATCCTATCCCTAGGTTCAGCTCGCGAAACTTGCCTTCGGTGACTTGTATCTTCACATCGGCCAGATTCGGGTCGGTCGGATTCGGGACGGGCTCGACAAGTACCGTCGTAAAAAATCCCAAGTTATAAAGTTTGCCCTGCGCTCCATCTAGTAGCGCGGGTCGAAAATCATCTCCGGAATTCAGCGCAGAATGCAGAACAAGCGCATCCGGATTCACGGTTGTTGTCCCTTCGACATGAATTTGGCCGATGCGAGTTTTGGGACCCGGCTCAATCGTCACGGTCACATCGGCCGCAAGCTGCTCGCGGTCAATATTCACCGAGCTTGTGACTTTGGCAAAAGAGTAGCCACGCAGTTGTACGGCGCGTTCGATGTCTTCTTTGGCCAGCAAATAAGCCGGGTGCTCGAAGATGACTCCGGATTTTATCGCGGGTGCACGATCAATACGCTTTTTCAGCCAGATTCCGTCTTCGCCCAGATTGTCGAGTCCTTGCAGCACAAGCTGACGCACCCGCGTTGGCTGCCCTTCAACGACGGTGTAATGCAGATCAACGGCAGGTCGGTTTCCTGTTTTGTAATCGGTGACCTCGGCATTTGTGACTTTGGCCGAATAAAAGCCGCGGGCCTGATAGTACGTCTCGATGCGTTCGCTTTCGACGTTCACGACGTAGGGATGTTCTAAGTAGTGTTTGGCCGAAAAAGGTATCCAAGAAGCCTGCTGCACGGCCAGTTTGCTGCGAATCGCGCGCTCTTTGACCTGCTTGGCGCCATCGATATAAATCTTGTGTATCCAAGGGCGGCCATGGCTATTGGCGCAACCCGCGAAAGCGCCCAAAACTGCCAAGCCTAGGACAAGCAGGGGAGGGGCGAAAGACCCGGCAGCGGCACTGGCCTGACCCTGAATATGGATGCTTTTGCTCATCAGGCGCATCTCTCGGGGGGTTGCCGGTGCTTGGACTAGTTCACAGGCTTTTGCGTTGAGGCCTGGGCGGTGAATTTCTCAATGCTGCACTTGGCCGCTTCACTTAATACGTAGGCCGAGACGCTGACCACCACGCTGCGCAGTATGTCGCCAAGCAGCGACGGTTGCTTATTCGCTTGGGGGCGGAGGGCGAGCTGCGCCTCAATCTTTTCCGCATTGGCCGCGGCTGCTGCCAGTCGTCGCGTTTGAGACCGACGGCCCCAGAATCTGCCAAACAGAAAGGCCAAAATCGCAGCAAAGCCGCCCACGGCAATGGGCAGCGGATGTTTGCTAATCTGCTGCGAAATATTTAGCTCTTCCCTTTTTCGATTCAGGGCTTCTAGGGTCTTAGCAAGTTGTGCCCGCAGAACTCCCGCTTCGACTTTGAGTCGTTCTAGCTCGGGATCGGATTCGCTGCTGGCTGCTTCCTTGGCTGGTGCGGAGCCAAGCGGACCTTTGTCGGCTTGTTCGTGCTCGGACATCATCGTGTAATGGGCGTTCATGGTTGCTCCTTCTTGCCTACAAGGGACGCTTGAAATGAGAGGTGCCGTTATTGCCTGGATGCAGAATTACATGCCGCATGAGCGCCAGTTCCGTTTTGAGAAGCGCTTGCGAATCTTTGAGCGCCGATTTCATCAAATCGAGCACCGACAAATCGGCAGAAATGTTTGCCAATTGGTGCTGGTCGATGTCGGCAGATGCGAAATTCGCGTCTGGGTTCTTGGTATTTACAAGCTGCGGCTCTCCTGAGACCACCAAGGCCAAATGATTCACATTGGTATAAAGAAGGACCCAATCCGCATAGGGGACGTTCAGTTCATGAATGTACTGGGTTAGGATGGGAATTCCCTCTTGCACCACGCGGTGAATTTCGGCGCGGGAGGGTTCCAAAGACGCGGATGAATCGGCCGTCCGGTTCGAAAATGCGGCCTGTGCATCTTCATCGCCATCGTCAGAACTTCGAACCAGTTGCCAAAGCTTGGTCAACTGTTCTTCGAGCGCCTGCGCCTTGACATCTTCGGTCAAAAAGGCCGGGGCCTGCATCATCTCGCGCACGATGGCGGCACGGACGCGATGTACATGCTCGATTCTGCCGCGAATGAGCAGATCAGAAGGATACAAGAAAAGTTGCAGGCCGCTGCTAGTCAGCATGCGCGGATTGCTGGCGACGATTGGATCAACAGCACTGCGTGCAAACCACCTTAGAACGCGCAGCGGCGCCTGCATGGCTCCAGGCACAGAGCGCTCGGTAACGGCAAGACCGGAACTTTGACAGGCCGCAGAAAGCTGCTGCAACACTTGCAAGTAGGCCCCTTCCTGGACTTGCAAGTACACATGCTCATCTTCCCAGCGCCGAACCATGGAGATGATCTTTACGATGGGCACAACCAAGAACGTAAGCAGGAAGGATAAAAACAGACCCACGGTCAGCGGATAGCCGGCAAGTACCGTGCGCAAAAAGCCCCCACGCTGCTTGCGCCTGGGGGCAATCCAGGCAATGAGGAGCCCAACGACGATTGGGGCAATTGCTGCCAAAGCGATCCAGATAACACGTAGCGCCGTCGCCCCAAGCCACTCGTGCAGCGGAACAAAAGCAATCGTCCACGCTGCCACTTTGGGAAGAAAGCAACCGACGACCAGCATCGGCCAAAGGATGGACAGAATCAGGGCCACCGAAAGCGCGTTCTGCTTTTTGCTGGGCAACCGGCCGAACAAGCCGGAAATCGACCAGCCAAATAGCATTTGCAAGAGGTCGCCAAGTTTTCTGCTGATCAATGATAGAAAGGCTGAAAGAAAGGCCATGACATCCCTCTGCGCGGTGGTTACAGGCTCTGTTCACAACCTGTGCCAGCATGCATGCGATGCTTGAAATCGTCTGTCAACGTCTGAAAAAATCGATGTTTAGATAGAGCAGACTGGGAAAAGTGGGCGTACGCGCTCAATTCCTTACGGAATGGAACGCTCACTGTGTCATAAGCGCACAAGGCAAAAATGCCGCAAATCGTTCAGCGGACTTCTTGTTTTTCTTTGGCGAGCTCCTTTGCCCTAGCGCAGCAAGAGACTCTCAGCCGATGCCATTGCGTAGCGCAAGCTGCTTGGCGTGCGCGTTCTCGGGGATTTGGGTCAAATAGCGTATTCGTGTCGCTTCGTCGGGAAATTCGCTGGCATGGCGATCGATGAGCTCGATGAGGGCGCGCAGAGATTCCTTCGCCACTTCGTTTTCGCCGGCGGCAGCATGGAACTTCACGATCGCAAGACGCAGCGCGACTTCGGCGGATCCGGCGCCACCGACGGATTCCATCGTCTGCTGCGCTTGTGAAACCGCCTGTCGTGCTTCCTCAATATGGCCCAGGCCGAGCAGTGCCTCGATGATGATGCGGTGCAGGCGCGCCTGAAATCCGAGGATCTGCGTGAGCCCCGCAAGTCCCTTGCGGGCCGCATCGAGCGCTTCCTGAAACTGCTCTTGGGCCAAAAAAACCTGCGCGCGCGCGCCATATGCCGTTCCGACGGTCGCATCCATCTGTTTCTGCGCGATGGCTTGGTCCGCCAGCACCGCCGCTTCCGCGTGTTTTTCGCGGTTTGGATGCTCGCTCAGGAAAATCATAAGGTAAGTTCGTGCGATGGCGATCAGGAAGAGCTCGTTATGTTGCTCGGCAAAGTTCACCGAGCCGCGCAGAAACGGCTCTGCACCCACGAAGTCGCCAATCCCGCTTTGGCCCACGCCGTATGCCCAAAGGGCATTGAGGCGCCAGCGAATTGCCTGCGTTGGTTCGAACACTTGCATCGCCTTTCGCGCATTTTCGGCGTCTTGCCAGGGATTGGCTTTTATGAACATTCCGAAGATAAACAGGCCGTAACAGGCTTGCCCCCACGTTGGTGCATCTTGCTGTAGTGCCGCTTCTTCGGCCTCGCTCAGACGATTTCGCAAAAGCTCGGCAACCTTTCCTTGTCCGAGCATGCTGAACATGCCGAGCGCGCTGCCAATCGCAGCGCAATACGCCAAGCCGCCATCCGGAGTGGGGGTGCAGCTAAGCAGGTTCTCAATGACCATTCCGATGAGTCTGAAATTGCCGAGATTGCCCGCCATCGCCAGCATCGCGGCATTCACTCGGCACCACCACTGGCTGCCAGATGGAAGCAGGAGCAGCGCTGCTTCGCCACAGTCGCAGCCGGCCGCCCATTCCTGCCGCCATAAAAGGACCTCGGTTTTAACTCCCAGGACACGGCCTAGCGTCTCGCCCTTTACACCGCAATTGATGCTGCGCTCCGCCGCGTTTGCCGCCCCAGCGAAATCGTTGCGATGATAGGCTTCTTCGCTCGCTTGTGCATAAAGCATAGCGGCCCGCTCAAGATCATGGCCGCGGAATGCATGGTCGGCGAGGATTAGCGCATCGCGCTCCCCCGCTTCCTGTAGATATCGACCGGCCATTCGGTGACCGAGTTCCTGATCAGCAGGACCAAGCAGGCTATAGGCGGCATCCCGCAGCAGGGCATGGCGAAATCCGTATTCCTTATCTGCGGAGAGCCGGCTCGCCGGATGCTTGCGTATAAACTCGGCCTCCTCAAGTCCCCAAAGCCAGCATTCTTCTTCGATAACTGCCTTTTCCTCTCCGACGAGCGCGGCGACTCCTCCGAGCCAGAAGGTTTCACCAAAAACGCTGGCAGCGCGAATCACCCGTCGAAGTTTGGTGTCTAGTCGTGAAATGCGCGCTTGCAGCATCGCCATCACGGTTTCGGACTGGCTGCCGGAGCGTCCTTCCGCAGCGGCGCGAATGAGCTCCTCCAAAAATAGCGCATTTCCTGCGGACTGCTCAATAAGCTGCGCGACGATCTCAGGCGAGGTTTGTTTGCCCAGGGCTTGCTGCACCAGGCGCTCGCAGGCCTTCTTTCCAAGTCCTTTAAGCACCACCCCGGTCATTTGGTGGCTTTGCCAGAGCTTTGGAAACTGTTCGTGCAGCTCTGGACGGCCAAACGCCAAAATAAATAGCGGCATGTTGCGCAGCTCTGCCAGGGCTTCGTCGAAGAGCGCAATCGTCAGTGCATCGGCCCATTGCAAATCGTCCAGCACCACGCTGACCGGACGGTGCGTCAGCTCGGCCCTCATCCAGTCCAGAAACGCCCGCCGCATCGATTGCCGCATGACCTCCGGATCCTGCCTGGCGGCTTGCAGCATGGGTTGGTTTTCGCTCGAAAACGGAATGCTGGAAAGCTCCCCGATGAAGCACACCACGCGCTCTCGTTCTGCTTTCGCGATTTCGGGTTCGATGCGCGCGCGCAGGCGCTGGCGCTGTTCTTCAAGCGGCTCGCTTCCCGACAGGCCGCACAGCCGGCGAATCATCTGCCCAAGCAGTCCGTACGCCGTTCCTGCACTCGCCAAATCGGCCCGTCCGGAAAACCACCGCAGCTCCGCCGCGCTTTTTTCCGCCCGCTTCAAAAACTCGTGTCGCAATCTGGATTTGCCGACGCCCGGCGGGGCCGTTACCACGACCGCACGGGCCTCGCCATCCTCGATGCAGATGCGCAGCTCGCCTTCCAGATTGTTAAGCTCGGCTTCTCGGCCCACACATGGGGTGGGTTTGCCAAGAAGCGGCCGGCTGGCATCAAGCTCCGCTTCTCCGCCCGTAAGCACCGCGATCGCACCGCTGCGCGTGACCTCGAAACGCAGATCCAGAAGCTTCGCAGAGAGCTCATCCAGCCGAATCTGTCCGCGTAGTTCGAAAGCGCTTGCCTCCAGGCTCGCGCGCAAAAGCTGCGCCGCCCGGTCGAGCACTTCTCCGATAGCGCGCCGACCTTCGACGCGACCGCGTCCAGTTGCAAGCACGATCATCGCGCTTGGCCATTTGGCGCGCAAAAGCAAGGCCATCCGCGCCGCCTGTGCCGCCTGATCCGTGGCGCTGCCCGTAATCTTGATCGTTGCGCACAGCGATCCATCGGCCAACCACTCGAGATCGGCGCCAAACTGCGAAAGCACGCCGTGCAGCGATTCGCGCCGCTGCCAGACCTTTTCGGGCATAAGCGCAACTTCCGTATCCGGCGTGCCACTTTGTTCCGTCGCCAGAAGGATGCTTACCAGGTGCTGATCGTTTTCGGCGATGCCGCGCGCCTGTGTGGGTGTGGCTGGCCGCAGGGATACATCCCAGCCCTCCGTCGGTATCTGCTTAAGCCCAGCCAGCACTGCCGCGGCATCGGGCAGTCGCGCTGCCGGGTTTTTCACCAGCATCCGGCCGAGAAGCTCCTGTAGCTCGAGAGGAATCTCCGGCCTTCCTAGCGTCAGCGTCGGTTGCTCATCGAGGACGACGCGAGCGAGCAGCGCCGAAAGCTCCTTATCCATAAACAGCGGCTGCCCCGTCAGGCACTGACCCAGGATGCACCCCAGCGCAAACACATCCGCAGCCGCTGTTAGGTTGACCTCGCCCCGCGCCTGCTCCGGCGCCATATAAGCCGGCGTTCCAATCGCCTGCCCGGTCCGCGTCACCATTCGCGCCACCATCCACCGCGCAATGCCAAAATCAAGCACTTTAACTTTCTCGAGATCCCCTTCGCAAAGAAAAATATTGCTGGGCTTCAGGTCGCGATGAATGATGCCCTTTTCGTGAACGGTCGAAAGGGTTTGGCAGATGTTGCGAAGCAGCCGAATGGCGTCGCGGACGTGAAGGGGGCCTAAAGAGAGGCGGTTTGACAGGACGATTCCGTCGAGCCATTCCATGGCCAGATAGTGCTGGCCATCTACGGTTTTTCCGTGGGCAACATAGTTCACAATGCCGGGATGAGTAAGCTCGGAGAGGATCTGTGCTTCTCGCGTGAAGCGCTCGGTGTCTTCGAAATGGCTGTAGACGGGATGAAGCAGCTTAAGGGCCACCCAGGCGTCGGTGTAGTGATCGCGGGCGCGGTAGACAGCGCCCATGCCGCCGATGCCTATAACCCTGGCGATTTCAAAGCGTCCGGCAAATAAATGTCCCGTGCCAAGTTGCATATGCTGAGTCCTGTCAATCTAGGCGGTACGGATCAATCAAGATGCCACATCGTATCACCTCTGCGTGGGTGGTTCAAAGATCCAAGCAATACTCGGCAGGACGAATGCTAATGTGGCAAAGCTACGGCTCGTTGATTGCGGCAATCCGTCTCGAGAATTACGGAATCGCCATGGCCAGCTCTGCGGCCTTGGGCGTACCGATACCAGTCGCCAGATCATAGCCACTGGTAGTGGCACAGCCGCCGTAGCCGATCTGCGTGATGTCGCGGAAAGCAGCACGCGTTGCGGTGTTTTTATAAATGAGCGGATTCAAGTATCCCACCGCCGGCTTGCCGTGTGCCGCGCGGTACTGATTGACGAGCGCGATTACCCCCGCGAACACCGGCGTCGATGCCGAGGTGCCGTCGGCATACGTCCACTTGCCCAGGTACTTTACCCAGTAGGGGCCGACCACGGCGCTTACATCGGCCACCGTGCGCTTGCCGTTGGCCTTGCTGTATTCATTCTGCTGAAAGGACGGCAGCGTGAACACGCGCGATAGTCCGCAGCCCGACAGACCCCAGCTTTGCTCGGATTGCCAACTGTTATCAGCGTTCAGCTCGACGTTGGTTCCTCCTACAGCGGTGACATAGGGCGAATCGGAGGGGACATCCACCTGATTCGAATCACCTGAGGCCGAGACCACCGTGATTCCAAGCGCCGCGCCGATTAACGCCGACTCGTTATAACCGCGCGCCACAGGCGCCGGCGTGGTGTATTCAGCGTGCGCAAAGGAGTCCGAAATCACCTGCACCTTGGCCTCGCCGACCGCTTCGTTAAAGGTGTAAAGGAGCGTGCTGTCGGAATTGTTTGGGCCGCCGTAATAGATGATGTCCGCCTCGGGCGCAATCGCACCGGCAAGCTGGATATCCAGAGAAGTTTCGAGATCGCGCGTGATGATCGGCTCAAGCGTTTGCACGACGATTGGATTGCTGCGCGTAATGCCGAAGGTCTGCCACATCGACTGCGCATCAGAAAAACGGAACATTGTAGCGCCAACAACGCCGATGGTCATTCCTGCGCCGCGATATCCTTGCGCGTACAGGTCGCTTATGTCGTAGGCCTTGGTAATCTGGGCCGGCGTTAGCTTGTCTGAAGCGTTTTCCGGTGGCGTCGTTAGAATAGGTGCGCTGTCGTTGCTTAGCATTCCGGACTCTGCCTCTGGATCTGGCATGAGCAGGCGCTTGACTTTGCCAATGAGCGGCTGCGGTACATCAAGCGCGGTAATCGGCGCATAAGCCGGTGCGCGCCAAGTGGTCGGCGAGCGCTTGATGACGTGGAGTTCGGTGCCAAAGGCGTTGTTGAACTGCGCTACGGTGCCCGCATACTTTATGATGAGACGATTGCGCGCTGTGAAGGTGATGGTGAATCCATGGCTTGTCAGCCAGTTTTTTACTGCGTCCATGTCGCTTTGCGCAGGCGCGTAGTTCTGCATGAATTCGTCGACGGTCAAGTACTTGCGAAACTGTGCCGAAGTGGGATCGTACATGCTGCTTACGCGAGAGCTCAGCTCGGCTTGATTGCGTAGCTGCAGCATGACTAGGGCGCGGAAGTTCTCATCGGGATCGGCCTTGCCTTGATCTTCTCCTCGCGGCCAATATTTCTCGGACACCGGAGTCTCAGTTCCCGAAATCTCGGGCTGGGGCTGCATGGTGCCGGGGTCACCGCCTGGCGGTACCGGCGGCGGCGGCTCTACATCATCGCCATCGTCGGGCGGTACGGTGTCACCAGGGGGAATGTCCGGCTTGTCGGAGTCGTCCGTCACCATGTCCGGCGAATTCGACTGCGTGCATGCGGGAACCAAAACCCCAAGCGCAAGCGCCGCGAGTAAAGAAAGAGTCATGTGTGAACTTGGAGAAAAAAATGAATACATAGAAACCTCCTGCGCAAGCTTCTGCGGGTCGAATTCGCAATATGCGACACCCTGCCCCCGTGCCCCGAAAAGACGTTCAGCAAAAAAAGTGCCGTTTAAAAAGGCCGCTTTCGCAGGAAATCGGCTTTTCCGCAAGTATGTCCACGCCTCACTGAGCGCTTGCGCACAGCACGCTGCGCTGCAGTGAATAAAAGCCCGTCAGGAAATCTCCCTGCGCTTGCTTCATTTTTTCAAACCACAGTCAGGCGCTCGGTGCTGCCAGCGGAATCGCTTTCGCCCAGCGGCGCAACTTGCGCACAGCCGCCTGCAATCCTTTGTAGGCCCAATCGGCGCCCTTTTAAGGTCTGAAGCGGTGCTGGGATTTTCTCCCAGAAGCAGTTGAAACACAGGCTAACCCCGCGGCCTCGCCGAAGAAAAATGCAACGCGCTTCGTCGCTGTGTTGATTTTCGCCACCGAGCGACCATACTAATGGGGTAGGGACTTCAAACGTAGGATGTTCGTCATGCGCAAACTCATCGGATGTATCGCCTTGGCTGGACTTCTCGGTGTCTCGACGGCTGCTTTCGCTCGTGGCGGAGGCGGTGGGGGGCATTTCGGCGGCGGCGGCCACTTCGGCGGCGGCGGCTTCCGCCCAGGCTACGGCGGCGGCGGCGGCCACTTCGGCGGCGGCTACCACCCGAGCTACGGCGGCGGCTTTCGCTCCGTTGTGCCCTATCGCGGTGGCTACGTTGGCGGCTATCGCGGACCCTACTTCGGCGGCTATCGTGGCTATGGTGGCTACGGCGGCTACTATGGACCGCGCTTCGGGCTTGGCATTTACGGCCGAGGTTACTACGGCGCGTGGTATGGATCGCCGTACGTTTGGATTCCCGGTTATTGGAATTGGGGCGGCACGAGCTACGCCTGGGTTGACGGCACGTGGTCGATGCCGCCGAGCGCTGGTGAGGTATGGATTCCGGCTCAGTGGGTCGCGGTGAACGGTAGCTGGCAGTGGCAGTCCGGCTATTGGACGGCGTCGCCTGCGGCGGATGCACAGCTGCCGCAGTACGCTCCGACGTATCCGCAGCCGCAGTACGCGCAACCTCAGTACTACCAGCCGCAGTACGCCCAGCCGCAGTACTACCAGCCGCCCGCGATGCCTCAGGCCCCCAATGCCTATTCGGCACCGTCCGAGCAAGCCGTGCAGCCGCAAGCACTGCAGCCGCCTGCCGAGCAGCCCGAGTAAGCTCTTCGCTCCTGCTCATTTCGCCAGCCTCACGCTTTCGCACCTGTTCAGCGTCAGCCCAGACTTCACTGGGCTTTATATCTCGATGCAAAATGCCGCGTTGGTGAAGATACGTCAACGCCCGCAAAAGCTGCGCCAGAAGCTGCAGCTTGTCAGAAAACAGACGATTCTGCCCGGCCTAAGTGAGCGTTTTGGGAGCCGCGTGGGCGCCCAGGCTAGCGCTTCTGGTTTTTGAAAAGGTCGCTGAAATCGGCGCGCGGATCGGGCTTCCATGACGCACGCTCGGCGTCGCGGCGCCGGCGTTCGGCCGCTTCCGCCTGCCGCTCGGCCTCTTTGTAGGCACGCGCGCCAGCCAGGATTCCGGTCCAGTCGGTCGGTGCAGCGCTACTGCCGTCGTGCCGCAGCTCGCACCGGGGCGGCGCAGTGACCGGCATCACCGACAGCACCACGCCGCCGCCGGCATCCGCGCAGGCCTTGGCCAGCGCCCATAACAGCGACTCGTCGTCGCGTTCGCGGTGCAGCTCCAGTACCTGTGCTGGCTGTTCGGAAAAGGGCAGGGCGTGGCGCAGAAATTGCCATCCGATGGGTGGCAGCTCCGTGCAGCGAATACCGGCCGGCAGCGTTCCAATCGCAATGGGTCGACGACAGGCTACGTAAAGCTCATCGGTTGCAATCATGACTCCCCCTGGTTCAATTCAGCCCTTCCTTCTTCTCCTTGGTGCGCTCGCCGGACATCGCCAGCGAGCAAAGAGTCAGAAGTACAAAGCAGGTGCTGCGGACAAAATGCGCGATCGGAAGGATCATCCCTTCAGACTAGCAGAACGTACGCCTTCTCTGCACAATCACGATTCCATTCAGTCGAGCGCTTTGCTGGCTCTTATCGGCCGCCTTTTCATCTGGCTATCCTATGGAAAAAAAGAGGGTTTCTCTTGTTCCTAAATTTAGCCAATCAGCGACGGTGGAATTTGATAATATAGCCATTTGCCAATCGCCATTTGGGGATGACCTTGAACACTCTAGAGACCGCACTCAAACAGCTCCCTCTGCTAAAGAATTTGCCTCTGGAATCTATCGCGCAGCTAAAAAAATGTGCGCAGCAGATCTCGTTTTTGCCAGGGGACATCATCCTGCGCGAAGGAGACGCATCTGACGCCGCCTGGATTCTCCTTGAGGGCGATGTACAGATTTTCAAGCAGCGCGCGGACGGACGGCACATCATCCTCAACAAGCTGCGCGCCTGTACTCTGTTCGGCGAGCAAGGCGTCCTAAACGGACATCCGCGCAGCGCGAGTGCACGCGCCCACACGGCGGTCGTTGTGCTGCGAATTCCAGGGCCGGATTTTCAGGCTGCACTTGCACCGGAACAGATGCTACGCCAGCAACTATCGCTGCTTGGTGAGGCGCAACGCCGCTCCGACCTGGTGCGAGAGTCGGCGCTGTTTCAGAGCGCGCTACAGTTCGAAGAGGGGCACGGCAAACCGGGCAAGATCGTGCGCGAGCGCGCGCTTACCGATGGAGAAATCCTCTTCCGAGAGGGCGAAGCAGCCCATCATGTCTTTGTCATCCTGTCTGGACGCGCAGCCGTCTACCAGCACAGCGCAAGCGGTCCGGTTCTGCTCCGTCGCATGTCGGAAGGACAAACGATAGGCGAGCTGGCGCTTTTACATCGTAAGCCGCGCGCCGCGACGGTCATCGCCGATGGTCCGCTTCGTCTCTACGAGATCGACGCCGCGTACTTCTTCGAGCTTCAGCAAAGCTCTCCCGATCTACAGAAGCACCTACAGACGCTCGATCGTGCCTATCTTTTGCCGCAGCGCGGTTTTGTCTCTCAGTATGCCGGTCGGTTCCTCGACCACGAGGCTCTAAATACCATCTACGATCTGGAGGATGGGCGGCGGCTCATCGCCTCCAATGCTGTTGGTAAAGACCTGTGCAACCTCGAGCGCATTCGAATCCCGTCCGAGGCCACGCTGGCGCTTAGGACCGTGCGCTTTACCGATTCGGCGCGTGGTGTGGATCGAGAGCTACGGCTTTCTCCTAGTGGCGACATATACGGCATTACCGCGCAAGGCGAGTGGCCCGAGCTCTCTGAGCTTTATCGGCTGGCGCTCGACGGGCAATGTCTGGCCAGCGAACGCGTAGAGGCGTTTGCGCGCAGCGGCTCGATCGGTGCGGCGCCAAAGCCCGCGGCAGCCGCCGACCTTGATGAGCGCATCATCTGCGGCTGTGTCAATATCCGCCGTGCCGAGCTACACCGCGCCATCGCTGCGGGCGCCAACACCCTGCCGGTGCTTCAACAAGAGACCCGCTGCGGCACTGTTTGTGGCGGCTGTCTGCCGAGTGTGCGCGAGCTTCTGGGCGGGCCAGGATGGTCTCCGGTGCAGGTCCATGAAGAGCTTCCTATCTGCGAAGGCATTCGGACCTTTCGCTTGAAGCCTCTGGGGACCGAAGTGGCGCCTAGCCTTCCCGGCCAGCACATCGTGCTACAGGCCGAGATTGATGGCTGCTGGGTGCAGCGTCCTTATACGCTCTCGGCGGCCAGCGGTGGCGGTTACTACGAGATTACTATGAAGCGCGAGCCGCAGGGGCTGTTCTCGCGCTGGATGTTCGACCATCGGCGCCCTGACAGCCCGCTGCGGATCTCGCAGCCGCAGGGGGATTACTATTGGGAGCCAGGTGCGTCCGATGTCGTGTGCCTCGTCGCAGGAATCGGTCTCACACCGGCGCTCGCCATCTGCCGAACCATCCTCGAGAATAAGCTCGAGAGCCGACTCTACATCGACTACTCGGCTCGGCGCTCCTGGGAGTTCGCTTATGCGACAGAGCTTGCTGCGGCTGCGCAGGCCCGACCGAACATCGAAGTGAAGCTGCGCGAAACCTCGCGAGATGGCCGCCTCGACGCTGCCGGGGTTGCAGAGCTTTCGGCGCGATTTCCGGATGCAACCTATTTTCTGTGCGGCCCCGACGTTTACCTAAATGGTGTGGCGGCGCTTCTTGCAGCGGCCGGCGTCCCCAAGGAGCGTATCCGCATCGAGGTCTTTTCACATATTGGTGACGCGCCGGTGGCTCCGGCTCCCAAGCGGATTGCGGATTCGCCGAAGCGCTCGCCACGCCGTAAGGAGCTCGACCTGGCGCAGATGTTTCCCGAACCGCCGCCGCCTCCCAAGGAATCGCCGCTGCCGCGCGTCATTCCTTGGCTTGCAGGCTTGGGGGAGCGCTATAACTTCGAGCTGCACCTGGGCAAGCGGCGGCTGAATCCTCTTTCTTCCCTGGTGGACGCGGTGGAGTCGCGGCTGGCCGGAATCGATCCGCGCCTACCGTCCGAGCATCTGGCGCTCTTCAAGATGGCCACGATGGGTGCCCTCACGCATCAGCTCAGCACCTTCGCCGAACTTGAGCGCTCGCTAGGACCCAATCGTGCGCGCGCGCAAAAGGCGCAGCAGTGCGGCGCTCCTCTGCCCAGCCACACACCCGACGGCGACACCTTTACGTATATGTTTCAAGCGCTCACGCTCGCACAGTTTGACGGCATCCCGATAGAGTATCGCGTTGATACCGGGTGGCGTCGCACCGCCTCCATGACTGGCACCGCCGTATACGTGACGCGCAGTCCCACTGCACTGCGCAATCTGCTTTGCGATGCACAGAACGTAGACCGCGGGCCGATTCCCTATCACTACTGGCAGCAGTTCGTCGGTTATCCCGGACGTTCCGCAGCGAGCGACTGCAAACCAGGAGGGCTCTTCGCCGGACAATATCGCAACAACAAGAGCTGGCGCGCCGACCGAGATCTCGCGCAGAAGCAGGCTGGTCAGCCGGTGCTAGAGGAGCGAGGGCAGAGCATGGCAGAGGTGCTGTCCCGCATCTGCGAAGAGGAGATCGACGTCTTTATAGACCGCTACCCCAGCCGCGTGATCGACGCTTCATCGATGATGATGCAGATCGCGCTGCGCATCGTCATGTACACCACCTTTCCGGGCGTCGATGAAGACGAGCTCGACCGGCTGGGCAATAGCTTCGTGAAAACGGTGCAGAGCGCCATCATCCTTATCTCCGAATTCGTGGGCAATAACGTCAAGCTAAAGCCGCAGTTCGAGAAGGAGATCATGCGGGTGCGCGGCGCGGTCGCTGACATCACCAAAGCGGTGCGCGAGGTTCACAGCAAGGGAGGATTTACGCCCGAGCAGCTCGCTTCGGCGATGGTCCATTACGTGCTGCACGGGCACAACGGCCAGCCGCCCGCGGATACCGAGCTTACACCGCTGCTTACCGCGTTTCTGGTGGCGGGTCACGAGACCACAGGCAATACGATGGCCTGGGCACTCTATGAACTTGGTCGCAACCCACAGCTTTACAAGACCATCCAGGCCGAGTGTGACACCTTTTTTGCCGAGAACCAGGGCCGCCCTATCACCGTGCATCAGTACGAGGACCGCCCTTATATGCTGGCGCTGCTCTTCGAGCTCGGGCGGCGCCATCCGCCGTTTCCGCAACTGTGCCGCAGTCCCGCGAAAGCGGGCACAGTGCCGCCCGATCGCGAGACCGGAATCGGCGCCTTCGATTATCCGAAGGATACCTTGTTCATCCTTTCGGTATTCGGCATCCACATGAATAAAGAGATCTATCCGCACCCGGAGGAGTTTCGCATTGAGCGCTTCCTAGAAGGGATGACTCTTGAAATGAGTGTGCGGGAGCGCGGGCGGCGCGTTCGAGAAAATGCCGCACGGCTCGAGTCCCAATTCCGACTTCTCACGTTTGGCGCGGGAGATGGAATGTGCGTGGGCCGCGGCTTCAACATGATCGAGTTCTTTCTAGTCCTCGACGCCATCCTACACCGCTATGACGTTGAGCTTGTGAATCGCGAGCGCGAGGTCGCGATGACCCAGAACGGCGCCATCAGCGGACCGACCCCCGGCGGCATCGGCGTGCGGCTGAAACGGCGCAGCAGCAGCTACAAGGCCACCTCCTAGCCATGGGCGCCACCCTGCCTCGCTCACAGCCGGCGCTGGTCTTTGTTTTCATTACGCTGCTGCTCGACATCTTTGGTATTGGCCTTGTGGTGCCAGTGTTTCCGGGGCTCGTGCAAGAGCTCCACGGCGGCGATATGCGGACGGCGGCGTACACCGTAGGATGGCTAGGTGCGCTGTACTCGATCATGCAGTTTTTGTTTTCGCCGCTGGCCGGGCGCCTGTCGGATCGCTTCGGACGGCGGCCGGTGATTCTGCTATCTTTGCTCGGCTCCGGCATCGATTATCTGGTGCTGGCGTGGGCCCCGACCCTGGGGTGGATTTATCTGACGCGCGCGATATCCGGAATCACGGCGGCGAATTTCACGGCCGCCAGCGCCTACCTGGCCGATGTGACACCGCCCGAGAAACGCGCCGCCGGATTTGGCATGATCGGCGCTGCGGTGGGTCTTGGTCTGGTTCTGGGGCCGGCCGTCGGAGGCCTGCTCGCCGGCTTTGGACTGCGCATTCCATTTGTGGCGGCCGGCGGCATTACGCTGCTCAATTGGCTCTATGGGGTCTTCATCCTGCCAGAGTCCTTAAAGCCCGAGCACCGCCGCCCCTTCCGCTGGGAGAGCGTGCATCCCCTAAAGGCGCTCGCCATCCTGCGCAGCTGGCCGCAGGTGACGTGGCTCGCCGCGACCCTTATGCTTGGCATGCTTGCAAGCAACGTGAGTACCTGCCTCTGGGTGCTCTACACCAGCGCCCGCTACAGTTGGAGCAGTACTCAGATCGGCCTCTCTCTGGCGCTACTCGGAATCCTGGTGTCAGTCGTGCAGGGCGGCTTGGCAGGTAGAATCGCGGCGGTGCTGGGCAACCGCGGCGGCGTGTACCTGGGACTTTTGGCGATGGCGGCGGCAAATTTCTGCTACGGCTCTGCCACTGCGGGGTGGATGTTCTATTTGATTATCAGCCTCGGCGCACTCGGTAGCCTTGGTGGACCGATGATAAAGTCGATGATCTCACAAGTCGTGCCTGCTGATGAGCAAGGCGCCGTACAGGGCGCCTTAAATAGCATCACCAGTCTCTCCGATATCGTCGCGCCGCCGCTTTGGACATTCCTCTTTGCGTACTCGATCGCACCGGAGCGCGGACTTCACGTGCCGGGGCTTGCCTACTACGCCGCCGGCGGCGTGTCGCTGCTCGCGGCCCTCTTGGCCAGAAGCGCTTTCAAGCGAGCAGTGCGCACGCAGTGACTGAAAAGAAGCCTAAGCATTTCCAACGATGAGCGAATCCGTGAAATGCTCATCTCGACGGAAAATTTCGCGATTCTCACGATTTCGCACCAGCTATGCCTCAGCCGGGACTTTCCTCGGCTTGATATCGCGGTGTAGGATTTTCCGTTGATGAACGTAAACTAGGGCGCGAAGCAATTGGGCCAGAAGCGCAGCTTTCTCTACATCTGTTTTGCCATGGCTGGCCTCTAGAATCGTCTGTGGCCTCTCCAGCAGCTCCATTGTGTAGTAGGAACCGGCCACCTCATCAAAACCATAGCTCTGTACGCGAATAATGTTCGGATGATGTAAAGACGCCAGAGTTCGAAATTCACGGGTCAGAGCCAGACGATAGTTCAAATCCTGACTGAGGCTTTTTTGCTCCAAAGCATTTTCTGCTTTGGAGACAAGCTTTAATGCAACGGATTTCCCAGAGACAAGTTCTATCGCATGGTAGACCATTCCCATTCCGCCCTGCCCAAGAGATCTTTGCAAGCGATAGCTACGATCGACAATCATTTTGCTCGCTGAACTGCGATCCGACATTGGTTCCTACTCCATAGAAATGCAGATTCCCCTCGTAATATTTGTTTCCTGATGGGTTTTGTCATGAGGCAGGTACGCTCCGTACTTTGACCAGCAGATCAATGAGCTCATTAGACGCCGGACGAAGCATGTCGCCGCCGGTCCCAAAACGCCGCGGGGTGCCGCAAATGGAAGGGGCTGGCATTGGGGGGTGCCGCAAGGGTTGAAG
>CAYWPR010000058.1:0-39048 GCA_964460115.1 uncultured Myxococcales bacterium | reverse complement strand
AAGCCGAGTAATGTAATGTTAGTGCCTGACTCGGCGGTCGCTAGTGGAGAGCGGGCCAAGGTGCTTGATTTTGGCATTGCCAAGCTGACAAATTATAAGGCGAAAACGACGGCGACAGACATTGTGATGGGAACCCCCGAGTACATGTCCCCCGAACAATGCCGCGGTGCCGGCGGAGTAGACGATAGGACCGACGTGTATTCGCTAGGTGTCATGGTGTACGAGATGTTCGCGGGCCGAACGCCTTTTGTGGGGGCGGGCAGCGGCGAATTTATGGGGCAGCATATGTTCAAAGAGCCGCCCCCGCTCAGCGAATTGGCGCCGGAGGTGTCTGCCGAGATGGCCGCTTTTGTGCACCGACTGATGATCAAGGACAAAACGGCGCGGCCTTCTATGCGAGAAGTCAGTCTGGAACTGACGCAAATGCTGGCGCAGCTTTCTGGGGCGGCCGGGGTGCAAAGCGCGCGCAGTCCGCTGCCCCCTATTGATGCGCGTTCCCCTGGCACAGCCCCGGCCACTACACTTGGACATTCGCTTGGGCAGACGCTGGTGCCGCGAGCTACGCCTCGCCGGCTGATGCTGGCCAGCGCTGCCGGAATTGCGGCGATGGGGGGACTTGTCGGCTTGCTTGTCTTTCCTTGGCCAGCGCCGCAGAATCGCCACGCGACGGATACGGCTGCCGCGGTACAACCAACACCGCTACCATCTGAAGAATCAGTCCGTGGGCATGCCGGCAAGGGGCTGCCAAGTACAGAGGCAGCGCCGGTTCGTGCGTCGGAAACTCCGACCTCTGCAAATTCGGCGGCGATAGCCGCGCCCACGCCGATACATATTCCGTTTGATGGACAGCCGGCCGGCCGACCGCGGCCGGTCGCGACCTCGACCAAACCGCAAGCTGTGCCAAAGCCACTATCGACCGGAAAACCGCCGGTAGGACATTCGTCCTCCGCGCCAAAATCCGGCTCCGTCAAACTTGAGCCGGTCCCCTCCTCTCCCAAATCTCACCGGGTTCGGTACGAGGACTAGTTTGTGCGCATTTGACAAACCGAGCCAGCCGCTCGAAAAAGCCACACGCTCTTGGCGAGCATCCCTTTTGGGCGCGTGCTGGACGTTCGCTTGTCTATGGCTGCTTTTTGGAAATGTAACGGTACAGGCCGCGCCAGTGCCACCTAAAGGCCAGGCCTGTGACGCCGATGGAGGATGTGCCCGCCTGGCCGAAAAGGCCTATGAAGCTTCGCAGCTAGGCCACTTCGAAGATGCGGCGCGATTTTACGAGCAAGCCTATCAGCGTCGGCCGGATTCGAAGCTGCTGTTTAATCTGGCCCGTGTGCTGCACAAAGCCGGTCGCCTGGAAATGGCCGCCAGCAATTACCAAAAGTATCTGGACGTCGGTGCGGAAGGAAATGACGTCCAGCGACGCAAAGTCGAAGGCTATCTGGAGCAAATCAAAGCGGAAGCCGGCAACATTCCATTGGCGCCCGCGGCGGCGACGTCGGCCAGTTTCGAATCGTCTCATGCGAAAACGCCGCTGTACCGCAAGTGGTGGTTATGGACTGCGGTCGGGGTTGCAGCCGCTGGGCTGGCCGTAGGAATTGGCGTGGGGGTGGCGGCCCGCCGGCCAGATCTGACAGGCGCCTTTGAGGTTCGACCCCTCTTTCACTGATTCAGTAAACACTTTCCAATCGCCAGCAATTCTGCTCGGTTAAAGGAAGACTCCCTTTCGGCATTCCCAGATGTATAATCTCTGCTAGCACAGAGTCAAAACGACGAGGGTGAGCTTACGATGCTAGGGAAGATGATAAAATCCGTGGGGATCAAGCTTTTTGCAGCGGGCCTGATCAGCGGAGCGGTGGGAGCCATTGCCGGACCGATGTCGATGCGCTGGCTCGGACGTCGCGCCCTAGCGCGCATGCGGACGCTCGAGCGCAGTCGAAAATTCGGCCGCTGGCCCGGTTCTGGCAAAAGCAAGCTGGCGGCCGAAGTGGCCCCGCTTGCAGACGCAAAATCTACCGCCGCCCAATCGATGGCCGCTCAGGCCGCTGCGCCTCAGGCGCAAACTCCTTCGTCGCCTGCTCCTGAATCAGCTACTCCTTCGTCGCCTGCTCCTCAGGCCACGGCCTCCCGCCCATGCGCCAAGGCATCCATTGCCAAAAGGGCGGTGCGCTCGGTGGCCACGGCTGCGCAGATTTCTGCCTCTGCGACTCAGGCTCTCGTCGGAGCCAAAGCGGCGAAAAATGGCGTCCGATCTGTGATCTCCGTACTAAAGCGGGGCAAGCGTCCTTTGAAAGTGGTCCTGCTTGCCGCCGGAACTGCCGGAGCCGCTAGCATTGTTGTCTCTGTGGTCAAAAGGCGGCGGCAACTCGCGGCGGCGGCCAAATCGGACGCAGAAGCGGTGGCTGCCAAGGCCCCTCCCCCGGCGCCGCTGGAAGGCCGGCTGGCTCCAGCCCTCAACCGAATGTTTGAAAGCTTAGGACTCGATCTACGCGCCGTTCCTAAATAGGACGGCCGATAAAGCGATGTACAAATTCGGAGGTTCCCGTGTTTCGAAATCAAATTCACGCTGAGCCGGTCAGCGATCCATTTTATCTGCCCCTTCGTGCGCAAGTTGCACGCCTGCGTGCCAGCAATCGCGTACAGCATGCGGAAATGGCCGAGCGCACTCGCAACGCGCGCGCCACTTTCGTTTCCCAAATTCACGCCGACGTCACTCAGCGCATCATGCCCCAGGTCGCTCAAATGCGCGCTGAGTTCCGCCTCGAGCATGCAGACATGGCCGAGCGCGCACGCAACGCGCGTCAAGTGTTCGTCAACCAGATCCGCGCCTGGGTTGGTTAATTTTAATCCTTATTTGTATCTATAACCATTCGCTGTAACTTCGGCGGCGTGATTTCACCCACGCGGAATCCTCGTCCATCCTTAGCGTTTCCGATTTGCCCGCGCGGCGCCATCTTCGCGATCTTTCTCGTCGAGCCGCTTCGCCTGCGGCAGAAAGCTTATTGACTGCTCGGCGCGCGACCGTTACTACTAACGTTATAGAGCTTCCATCCATTCATGCCTCAAAATGCAGTTTCTGCATCGAAATTGGGGTTGTCCTAGGATGGAAGCGTTTTGTTTAAAACAGGGAGCCCATTCCGCTACAGAATTATTTAAACAACATAGTAAATCAAGGCCTGTGTCGCAGTCATTTTATACACTGCCTGCAGCGAGGTACGTTGATGCAAATCGAGCTTCAGCATATTCCGATTCATGGCCACCTAATGGCTTTTCGCAAGGCCGGCAGCGGTCCGGTAATCCTCTTGCTGCACGGAATGGCTGGAAGCTCGGCAACCTGGCGGCATGTGCTGCCAGCCTTGGCGCGGGAATTCACTGTCGTGGCCCCTGATCTGCTTGGACACGGCCAATCGGCCAAACCCCGCACCGATTATTCGCCCGGTGCCTATGCCACCGGAATTCGCGATCTCATGGCGGCACTCGGTCATGAGCGCGCCACCGTCATCGGACAATCTTTCGGCGGCGGCATTGCCATGCAATTCGCCTATCAATATCCCAAACGCTGCGAGCGGCTGGTACTAGTCGGTAGCGGCGGACTTGGCACAGAAGTAAACGCCCTGTTGCGGGCACTTAGCATTCCCGGAGCAAACTGGGTTTTGCCGATGGCCTGCCGGCCGAGCATTTCGTATCTCGGCAAAAAAATTGCGAGCTGGGTGCAGCGTCGCGGCAAATTCTTACATCCAGTAGCCGCCGAGATTGCGCGATCCTATAGCGGGCTGGCCGACGCCGCGACTCGGCGCGCTTTTGTACTGACCTTGCGTTCGGTCATTGACCACCAGGGACAGCGCGTCAGCGCCCGCGACCGCCTTTATCTGACCTCGAAGTTTCCAGTGCTTATCGTCTGGGGCGAAGCGGATCGAATCATTCCCGTGCAACATGCCATTGACACCCATCTAGCGCTGCCGGGAAGCCGTCTAGAGCTATTTCCCGGCGTCGGACATTTTCCACACTGCGAAGATCCACGACGTTTTGTGCGCGTCATCAAAGCGTTTATACATGAAACCGTCCCGGCCAAAACCGCTACACAAGATTTATGATCCCCATCGAACGTATCGCCGCGATCTGCTATAAGCGGTCGAGGCGTGGGGCTGTATCATAACCACCGATTCAGTCGCTTATGTAACCGGTTCGCACCCGCTACTCAGGATCTCAGCCTGGCGGCTTTGGCCTCAGAACTCGAAAAGCGCGGTCTACACACAGCGCAGGCGTGAGCGTTGTTTACGAGTATACCTTCTCCAAAGTATACTGCTTGGTGGACTGCTCTATGCGGCCCTCCCCCTTGTCCATGCAGGGTCAACGTATCGACAAATACCGCCTAATTCGTCAGCTGGGAGAAGGCGGGATGGGTGTCGTCTACGAAGCCGTGCGCGAAGACCTAGGCGGGCGGGTGGCGTTGAAGCTGATACGCGCCGAATTTGCGCTGAATCGCGAAGTCGCCGCACGCTTTTACAATGAAGCGCGAGCCGCCAATCTTATCGAGCATCCCGGCGTCGTCCGAGTCTTTGATTATGGTCAAGTTCCCGGCGGAGGCGCTTATCTGGCGATGGAGTATGTGGACGGAGAATCCCTGAGCCGCCGGCAGGAACGCCTTCGCCAATTCACCTCCGAAGAAGTTTTGCGCTTGGGTCGCCAAATCGCCTCGGCCATCGCCGCGGCGCACGCTCGACAAATTGTTCACCGCGACCTGAAGCCCGATAACATCATGCTGGTTCCGGACGTTGAGACGCCTGGCGGGGAGCGCATCAAGGTACTGGATTTTGGCATCGCCAAACTGGCCACCGAACTGCGCGGCGTGGTGCGTACGCAAGCCAATATCGTGATGGGCACGCCGGTGTATATGGCGCCCGAGCAGTGCCGCGGCAACAAAGGAGTCGGCGAAAAAGCCGACGTGTATGCCCTGGGCGTGATCCTTTATGAACTGCTGGCAGGGCGACCGCCTTTTGTCGGTGAGGATGCCGCTGCCTACATCGGCATGCATATGTTCAAAGAGCCGCCGGCGTTGCGGCAATTTGCTGCCAAGGCGCCCGAGCGTTTGCTGAATCTGGTACACGCTATGCTGATCAAGGATTCGGATCAGCGACCGGCGATGGCCGACGTGGCCCAGGAACTTCGCCAGTTGACCCCCGGCCATAGCGACAGCTTGCCCGCGTTGAAAGTTCCCTCCGTCAATGAATCCAGCGACGATAGCAACTTGACGGTCCCGCTGCTAAAAAGGCCGCAGCGGGTGTCTAAAGAGCCAGGCCCCACGGCCGCCTATCGCATAAAAAGAACTGGGGTTTCAGATTCGGACGCCAAATCCGTTACAAAGCGCTCGTCTGCGCCGGATGTGTTCAGTACTTCGCCTTCGGTGCCCATGGAGCCGACCCGCAACGAGATTTCGGCGCCTCCTTCGCGCCATGCCTGGCAGACCGGTTCGTCCGATCAATTCGCAAAGGAGTCGGACGAGCCCGAGACCATCGTGTCCGACCTATCCAGTCTGCCGCCCATGCTGCCGCCTCCGCAGAGGTCCGAGCCAGTCAGCCATCCGTCTAGTACGCAGCGCATCCGGACGCCGGAGTATGCGAGCCAGCCGCCCCATACGCCTCCGTCCTGGTTCGTGGAAGCCGCCCCTCCGCCTGGATTCGCGGACAAATCGAAGCGATCGTCGAAAGGGTCGGGCAGCCAGTCGGCACTCGCTGAGAAGCAAACAGCCCAATCATGGCGCTCGCCCTGGCAAAGGCTGATCGATTTTTTTCTCAACAGCCCGGCCTCGGCGCGCGCTGATATTCTCCAGCCTGCTGACACCACCGAGATTATCCGTCTTGGGTCCTTATCCAGACTGCGACAAAACCCGCGGGCGCTGATGTTCATCGGGCTTGGAACCGGTATCGTCGGAGCAATTTTGGTTCTCATTGCACTGGCCGCGGCTTCCTCAGAAACTTCTAAAAAATCCACCCTCGACTCGGCGGCGCGGCCATCGGCTACGCCCCTAAGCCTGGCTTCGGATTTATCCAAAAATGCCGTGCCGAACAAAGCCACCGAGCCGGATGCATCAGGACCCGGTGCGGATGGCAAAAACGGCAGCACACCCCGCCTCAAAAAACCGCTCAAACGGCCGGCCGTTTCGGACGAAAAGAAAAAACCCAGTCGGCCGTATCGGATCTTAGACTGACCCAGGGTGGTCGATGTCTGGCACTGCGCGCAGATTTCGACCACCCCATGGTTGCCTGCTCCGCAGATCCCCGCTTAGGAGCTGCGCAAGCTTAGCGTCCCTAGAAAATCGCGCTTTCCAACGTTAACGCCATTGTGGCGAAGGATGGCATAGGTATGCGTCAGGTGAAAATAGAAGTTGGGAACGGCGTGTTCCAGAAAATAGTCCTCGCCGCTCATGACTTTGCCTTCCCAGCGCGGCTGGGTAATCACGCGCGTCGCGGCCCCTTCAAAATCCTGGGCCGAAACGCTGTCCAAATACTTCAGAACCAAGCTAATGCGGGCGCGTAGCTCGTCGAGCGTCTGTTCCGTATCCGGATGATTGGGCGCTTCCTTGCCGCAAAGGCGCGCGGTAGCCAGCTTGACCGTGTCACAAGCGATCTGGACCTGACGGGACAGCGGAAACTGATCCGGCGCCAGCCGAAAGCCCAAAAACAGGTTTGGATCAAAAGATTTGGTTTGCGCGTAAGCAGCCGCCGCCTCAAGCCACTTATCAAGCTGCACGAGCTGTTTTTTCATCTGAGCGAAGATCTTTGTGTATGTATACATGCGCAAAGATTACCCGATCTAGGCGTCGGCGAGCAAATTTGGAAAAACTCGCCCATTCATTGGCGAAGGACGACGGAAAATCTGCACCGTATGAGTTATAGCCGAGAACGCGCCAGACGGTAGGCTAGCCGAGCCGCGACTTTGGCGGTGCGATTGTCGATGTCGTAAGCGGGATTCAGTTCGGCAATGTCAGCCAGTCTGAGCTTGCCGCTTTTCTGAATCACATCAATTAGGAACTCAATCATTCCCAGCTCAACACCGCGGGCTGCCGGGGCCGAGACTCCCGGAGCCACTTCGGCCGGCAAAACATCAAGACACACCGTCAAATAGAGCCAATCGACGCCATTTCGAAATCGCTCAAGCTCGGCGCTGATTTCGTTTTGCTGCAAAAAGCTCATCTCGTCATCTCGACGATATCTGACATTCAAAGCCTGCGCGCGCGCAAACAGCGCTTGCGTATTCGCCGCTTCTGAGATGCCCAAACACAAATAGCGAAACGGCTGCTTGGCTTGCTCGCAAGCCACTGCCATCTGAGAAAAAGGAGTTCCGGAAGTGGCACGCGTCGCTGCCCGCAGATCGAAATGAGCATCAAAATTCACAATGCCCAGAGTCGGCCGCGGCGTGGTCCTTTCCGCATGCCGCAAAAGCCCGAGAAAATCGCCATAGGCCACCTCATGTCCGCCGCCCAGTACCAAAGGAAACTGCTGCTGCCCTAGAAGCGTACTGACCTTATTAGCCAGTTCTTCTTGCGCGGCTTCCAAGTCATCCCCCTGACATAGGATGTCACCGGCGTCATAGACCGGATGCGGCAAATGCCAAGCCAAATTGGCAAGCGCTTGACGCAGCGCCCTTGGCCCCTCAGCCGCACCTTTACGGCCCTGATTGCGAAGGACGCCAGCGTCGCAAGCAAAACCGAGCAACGCCACACCGGCAGGCGCCCCTTTTTGCCACGGGCTGACCATCTCATGCCAGCGCCGGGCCAGCGGTCCTTCCTCTGTATCTTTTCGGCCTTGCCACACAGGCATATTCGCAGGCTGGTACATTTCGAACTCCCGACTAATGCTGGCTTAGAACTCATTTCAAAACCGTAGCGAGGAACCCCGGCTGCAAGGAGGAGCGAGCATAGGGCCCACGCGCCCGAAGGGCGTGGGGCGAGCGGAGCGGCCTTCGGGCCGTGAGCACCGGAGCGGAGTGACGACGCAGTCAGACGGGGTCCGCAGTAGGTTTTGAAATGAGTTCTTAGTTTTCTCCAGCCAAGTGCAATCCTTCGCGGGCCGTGGCCAAACGTGGGTTAATTGCCAATAGATCGCGAAATTCGCGCGCCGCTTCCTGCGGGCGCCCGGCCTTCAAAAGCCCCCATGCCAGACCCGAGCGCACGTCCGTATCACTTGGGTACAAGTCACGCAGACGCTTGTACAGTGCCGTCGATTCTTGATAGCGATGCTGATTATAATAGATAAAAGCCAGGCGCAAAGTTGCCAAATAGCTGGCTGGATCCATGTGCAATACTTCCTTGGCGACAACTTCGGCATCGGCCCAGCGATGCAGGGCCAAAAGAGGCAACAGAATTCCCAAGCGGGGTTCGATGGCCGGTGGCGAAAGCGCAATGGCTTTGCGATAGGACTCCACGGAATCGGCGTGCAATCCTATGCGATACTGTAGCCAGCCACGGCGCGCCAGACCCAAATAGGAAGTGCGTCTCTCCACCGTCAAAGCATCAAGCGCGGCCAAAGCTTCCTTCAGCTTTCCAGTGGCTTCGAAATCATAAGAGGAAACCAGCGCTTCATCGCCCGCAGTTCCCGCAAAAGCCTGGGGTTTTTGTAGCCACAAAGTCCCAAGCAGCATTGCCAACAACATCCCGCTTCGCCGATTCATGGCATCTCCTTATTAGCACCTATGGCAGGGTCACACGGATTGCGTAGCTTGTTGCGATACATCTTCGACTATGGACGCCGGTGTAGCAGATTCCCGTTCCAGGGTAAAGGTCTGTCCGCGCAAACTTAGCAGCGCTCGCAACGGTCCGGCTTCTCGCGAAAGCTCGACGCGGGTGCGCAAAAGCGGCGTGCCGCGGCGATTCACAGAACACGAAATTCCTTCGATCACCAAAGTCGTTCCCTGGCGATGCAAACTGTATTTCATGGCAATGCCATCGCGGTGCAAAAATGGCGAAAAGACATCGGACAACATTCGCCCAAGCCAACTGCGAAACGGCCGGGCCGGCAAAAAATCGCTCCAGGACAGCGATTCACTGGCATCTAGCGGTACGCGCGACAAGGCGGCACGCAGAATTTGCAGCGCCCGTGAAGTGGCGCCAATTCCGTCATACGTGGTAAAAAACCCATCGCGTAAGCTGTAAAACAGTGTGGCAGAGCGGTCTTTTACCCGCAAAAGCATTTGCCCGTTCGCATCAATGTCGCTTTCGACAAGCTCGACATTTTTGTCGTTCTTGTCGTGCTTATCGTTCTTGTTCAGGCGAAAGCGCCAGCTTGTTCCATAAGGAAATTCGAAAAAGGCCGCGCGTTCGGCATCGTATTCCAGATTGCGCACTTCCTGCTTTTCCAGCGGACCAAGCTCTGCCATCACCTCTCCTGCTGAACCGTGCGGCTCGTGCAAGATCACATCGGAAAATCGACAAGGGAGAGTACTGTCGCCAACTCGGCTTCCGCTTTGTAGCTGAAAGTGCACGTGCGGTCGCGCCGAGCGTCCAGAATTTCCGCACAGTCCCAAAAGTTCTCCAGCCCGCACGACCTGGCCTAAAGCGACTTTCACCGATCCTTGCTGCAAGTGCGCAACCAGCGAATAAAGCCCCGCTTGATGGTGCAGAATTACGTAATTTCCCCAGTTTTGTTGCAAGTTCAGCGTGCCAATTTCATTATCGGGGACTAAGTTTTCGACCTTGACCACGGTACCGGGTGCCGCGGCGACCACCGGCAAGCGAAAACAGGAATAGTCCTTCAGCGCGGCTCCCTCCCCTTCATGCAGTTTGCCTTCGACCCCTTGCACTTCGAAATCGAAAGCATGGCGAAAGCGGCCTTGATGGCTAAGGGGTCCATTTTCCCCTTGGGTGCAAATCCAGGTGCCGCGTACGGGCAGCCCAAAGCGAGTGGGATAAAGCCAGCGAAACCGCAGCAGTCGCGTACGAAAATAGGCCAGATTTTGTTCGGGTGTGCCTGGCGCAAAATCTACCGATTTGGGCCGACGATCCCAAGTCCGCTGACGCGCGGCCAAAAGGACAATGTATACAGCGCCATGAAAAGGAACGATCAAAATCGGCAAACCCCAGCGAAAAAAAATTCCACCGCCGCCAAGGCCTATAAAAAGCGAAATCAGTACCGCAAAAAGGGCCAATAGCACGGCAGAGGGCGATGGCACAAACCAGACTGCGCCAATGGCGATGGCGGCAAACACGGCATTTAGGACAAGGCCCATGCATTGATCGGATGCGCCAAGCGCCGGCAGAAACTGGGAAAGTCCAAGCACCACCATGCCCGATAGTCCTGCCAAAAGGACAAAAATGCGGCTGTGCACGAGCATGGCCAGCAAAATCAGGATTCCCACATCGCAGCGCGGCAAAAAAAAGATGGCCCCCAAGCTGCGCAGAAAAATGGTCAGAACATGGGGAATTTTCGAAAGGATATTGCCATCCCCACTGGCATCCACAGAGTGCGCGACCCCGTATAAGCCCAAAGCGGGAGCCAAGACCAAAAGCAGACAAAACAAGAGGAGGAATGACAAAGACAAAACCGGAAGCCCAAGCGGGGCCAAAGCTGAGCGCAACGCGGCGGTCAATAGGACCGCGCAGGGAGCCAGCAAAATCAAAAGGACAATTGTCGCTGGGCTTAGCCCCAAAGTCTGCACAATGCCGAGTCCAAGCAAAAGAGCACTAAGGCTATAACTGCCGTCTTGTAGTGCTTCCAAATCCAGATCGAAAACCCAGCCGAAAAGCAGCGCGCAAAGCACGGCCAGTCCGCCTGCCAAAAGCGTCCGCGGCACAATGGCCGTGGCGCCAAGCAATAAAAGCCCCACCGCTTGTGAACGCGAAAAGAGCACCGCAGCATAAGTCTGCAAAAGTGCCCGCAAAAGCCAACTGGCACGGCTTTGGCCGGCAAGTGATAGCGCTAGCGCAGCCATTCCGGAACGGCCTCAAAATCGCGCAAATCGGCGACTTTTTCGGCCCGCCGAATGATCGCGACGCGCTGATTGTCGCCAAGGAGCACCACGGCGGGACGCAGCGTAATAAACTGCATCCACTGCGTAACATTGTAAGCCCCGACATTGCGAAACACGACACGCTCCCCCACAGACAAAGGAGGAAACTGCACGGTATCGCGCAGCACATCAATGTTCATGCACAAAGGTCCGTACATGACGGTGGGCTCTAAAGTACCGCCGAATTCCTGGGCTGGCAGTACGTCGTGTTTGTACCAAAAGGCGGTAAATAACAGATTCACCCCAGCGTCTAAAACGAGCCCGCGCCGGCCGTCCGGCAAACGTTTGGTCGCCGCCACCGAAGCTATCAAGTATCCAGAGTCATCGACCAAAGCCCTTCCGGTTTCCAGCACCAGGGTCGGCAGCTCGGCGGGTGGGCAATTGAGGCCGGTCAGCGCATCACAGATGGCTTCGGCGTAGCGTTCAAAAGAGGGAGCCGCCTGTTCTCCAGGCAAGTACTGCGCGGCCAGCGTATTGCGCGACGCAAAGCCTCCGCCAAGGTCCAAAAAGGACAAGCGCACACCAAGCTCGGTGCGTAGCTGATTGGCAAACTGTACCATTTTCGCAGCCGCGATTCCGTAGGCGACCGGTTCCAAAATATAGGTTCCGATGTGACAGTGCAGTCCGACAAGCTCGGCGTTGCCACCGGCCATAATTCGCACAGCCGCTTCGCGCGCCTGTCCGGACTCCAAATTCAGCCCAAAGCGGCTCCACGGCTGCAGTCCTTCGACCGCCAGGTTGATGCGCAGCGCCACGCGCGGCCGAATGCCAAGCTGCTCGGCGATGCGCTCGATGCGGCTGAGCTCATCAAAATTATCGATGTGCAAAATCGAGCGACCACGCAGCGCAGCAATAATAGCTTCATCCGGTTTATTCGGACCATTAAAGTGAATGCGGTCGCTTGGAACTCCGGTCAGCAGCGCTTTTTCATATTCGAAGTGAGAGACCACCTCGGCGAAGGCGCCTTCGCGATGAAACGTGCGGCAGATGGCCTCTAGATAATTGGTCTTGTAAGACCAAGCAATGCGCACCTTGGCATAGCGGCGCGAAAATGCCTGATACAGCTCGCGGTAGCGCTTGATAAGCGTGCTTTGCGAAAAGACAAACAGCGGCGAACCATGCTGCGCGACCAAATCGGCGATGGCCACGCCATCGATATGGGTCAAAGGTCGCGTTCCTTGCAGACGCCCAAACTTATTCATCATTCCCATTTGATGGCGAACGAGGCTTGGACGTTCATAAAGTGGCTTTGCCATGGCTACTCCTGCCGAAAAGAGCGAGTCAGCTCTCCGGTGGTCACAACGCGTTGAAAATCTTCGATGCTGGCGGGCTGGTCGATCGAGATGCGCACAAACATCTTGCCGGCCTCATAGTCTAAAAGCGGCGAGACCGGCTGTCCCAAAGCCAGCTCCACGGTGGCCCGCGCCAGATTGACGCCAGCGGTGGCGCTTAAGTAGACCCAGGCCGGAAAGCGCGGATTGACCTCGATAAGATAGTAGCCGCCGCGTTGGCTGCGTATCAGTTCGATTTCGCAGGGTCCGCGCCAGCGGGTGGTGCGCATAAACGACTTGGTCAAGCGGATGAGTGCCGGATCGCGCACCGTCACCCCGGCCCAGCCTTTTCCTTTGTCAGTAACCAGCATCTTCTTCATCGCCACGCAGCCGATAAGCCCACCCTGGCCATCGCCTACCGCCACGACGTTAAATTCCTCGCCGAGGATCTGCGCTTGAACCACCACCGGCAGTCCCCAGTGCGCTACGACTTTGTGAAAAGCCGCCACCGCTTCTTCCAAGCTGTAGACGAGCGTCGCGCCGTAAAACGCCCCCTTTACAAACATCGGATAAGGCACTTGATGGTGAACGTGCATAAGCTCGGCCGGACTGGACACCACAGCCGTGGCGGGAACGGCAATCTCGGCGCGACGTCCTAGGTCCGCAAGACTGCTTTTGCTGCGCAAAGCCAGTTGCTCACGCGTTGGCAGGCACATGGCGATGCCCATCTGCTGCAATTCCGCCTGTGCATCGATAAAGGAAGGCAGCTCGGCATCCAGGGTCGGAATGATGACGTCCATGCCGACCCGCTGCTGAATCGTGCGCAGCCGTGACAAAAACGGCTGCATTCCTTGCGAGGGATAAGGCAGTAGAAAAATATCGGCAATAATCTCTGGCGCGTAAATGCCCGGATCTAAGGCGTCATAAGCCAGCCCAATGAAATGCTCGTCAGGGGCCGCGCCCATGCGCAATGCGCGAATCACCCCGACGCCAGGAGCCGGATTGTCGGTGGCATTTAAACCGGTCACACCGATGCACAAAGGTTTTTTCGCCATTAGGATTCCTTTTTCTCGGAATTGCCGGCCAGCGTAGCGACTGCATCTAGGGATTCCAGGCTAAAGTCGTAAGGCAGAACTCCCTGCTGCAGCAAAAAACGCAGAAATTCGCCCAGGTCGCTGTCCAAATCAGCATTTTCGACCGTAAAATTATTGCGCAAGCGCGAGATGATTTCGGCACGGCGGCAGCCGTCGCGCAAAGCCAGGATGATACACGCCCCGGTGGCATTGACCGTAAACGTCGCGCCCGACATGGGATCGAAGATGAAACCGGACTCACTGATCGCAAGCTCCTTAAGACGGCTCGTATCGGACATTTTGATCTCCTAAAATTCCCGGGTCAGCGCAAGGGTCAAGGAATGAGCATGGCTGTCCTGAATCGGAGTGGTATCTATCCGTTCCAGGCGGTCATAGGTGTAGTTCAAAAGCGCTGCAAAACCGGCACCGAGGGAAACGCTGCCACCGAGCCAAGCTCCATAGGGAATGATCGCTGGGCCGTTGTAGACGTACGCGACATTGAAGTACACGGCGCGTTTTTCGCCCCCGACTTTGCCCCCGAGCCACAAATTGTAGCGCCGATGGTCATAAAACATGCCGAGCATGAGCGATGTAAAAGTCTGGTTTGGCATCCACTGCACGGCGCCACCGGGTCGCAGGCTAAACCCGGAAATGATTGGAACCCGCAAAGCCACCTCGGCACGCAGAACCGGCGCGTCTTGAAACACGCTGGCCGACAGATTGAGCAGCGCATCCCAGCCAAAACTGTAGCGCCCCGACAGTCCGATGTGATGCGAAGTACCGCTGTAGCCGCTCTTATCTATAAGCACGCCGTAATGAAGCGTCGACCCCACGGATTTGGTCGTGTATCCGGCATTCACAAAGACATCGTGCTGGCTCCACGGCGCAATCTGGCTGCTTGGCGGGGCAAAGTAGGTATAGCGATAGGCCAGCGCGGCGTAAAAACGCGACCGCCACAGCGCATCCAAACGCAAAAGCGGCGCCGCAGCATACTTGACCGCTGGGTGGTTCTGGTACGCGTAGAAGATTTGCGCCAAAAGGGGCTGTAGCCACAGCTTCGCCGGCGGAGCCGAAAGCGCCGGCGGCGGAACCACCGTCTGCGCACAGCTTTGCAAACCTGCCGCGGCGCTCTGCGAAAAAGGATTGAGCGTCAGAACCGACTGAAAGTGCCCACGCGCCTGCGCACAGCGGCCGAGCCGCAGCAGCGATAAGGCCACGCCGAGCTCGGCATCACCGCCGGGCGCACTGCGCGAAAGCGCAATCTCATAGGCTTGCAGCGCGCTGGAAAATTGCGCGAGCTGGCTTAACACCCAGCCAAGCTGCAGCGGCAGCTCTACATCCTGCGGATAATCGGGCATGAGCGCCGTCAGGGCGTGCACTGCCTGCGTCAGTTCCGCTGGCTTTTTGGCCTCCTTGGCCAGCGCCACAGCGGCATCGTAGGAAATCGCGTCAGCCGGTGGCGGTGGCTCGGCAAATGCCGACATTGCCGCAAAAGTGCACAAAAGCCCCGCCACCCAGACGCTACGAAGTTTGGGACGCGCCACAATCCTTACCGGCTCTTTGCTACGCTTTGGATCATGTGGAAGATTCACGATTTTGCCAATGTCCAGCTATCCAGCAAGCAATATGCCCACCGCTTGCAAATTGCACCAAGTCGCCGCGCGCGTCGCAGTTTCAGCCGATACGGCGCTGGCAGCCGGCTTGGCAGCGCTCGAAAATGCGGCGCCGCATGCGAAATTCGCAGCAACCCATGCCAAACTTGCAGTTTGGTGGCACCGCAGCTGAGCTCGAGCTTATGAGCAAATTCGGAGATCGTCCGAGCTTTTTACGCCTTGGGCGCTGGGGCGCGGCCGGCTTGCTCATTGCCCTGGGCATGACGCTAAGCGCTACTTCGCTGTCGGGCTATTTTGTGGTGCGCGGCGCGCTAAATACGGTGGTGCGCGGTCAAGGCGAAGCACTGATGCAGGCTGTGTTACGGACCAGCCGCCGCGGAGTCATCGCCAATGCGGAACTGATGAAAGGATTGCTGGAAAGCGAAGCGCCGCGCGGCCTGCATTGTGTGATGCTGTTTGATGGCGGCCCGTCCTCCGCTTCCTCTTCATTGCCGCCTTCCGCCGTGCTAAGCATTGGCTCCTGCCTGAGCGATCCAAATACATTGGCCGACCTGGCCACTCGGCAGCGGCACGACGAGCTATCCAGCATTGAGGATCGCATGCGCATGCTTTGGCTGCCGCTGCCTGCGCCGCCGCCTATATCGCCGCCCCCGCCGCCGCTCGTGTTGCCATCGCAAGGAGTTCCGCCGCCCCCGGGTGCGCCCTGGCCGGCGCCGCCTCCGCCACCGGGAGAGTTGGCGGTGCCGCTTGGTCCAGGCTGGCCGGGCCCCCCGCCGCAAGACTTGCCGGACCTGCCGTCGGCAGCGCGGATGCCGCCGCTTAACGGAAGCAGCTTGCGTCCGCCGCGAGCAATCCTTATCGAATTTGCGCCGCAAATGGCCCAGCAGCTTCGCCATAGCGCCCAGCGCACTCTGCTCTCTGGGGGTTTTGCCACCCTGGCCTTGCTGCTGGCCGCAGCCCTATTTTGGCAGCTTTCACTGCGCGAAGAACGCGCCCATGCCACCAAAGAACGCCAACGCCAGCTTGCCTCGCTTGGAGAAATGGCCGCGGTGCTGGCCCACGAGCTGCGCAACCCCCTGGCTGCACTAAAAGGCCATGCGCAGCTTCTGCTCGAGCAGTTGCCCGGGGGCACCCGTCCTCATGAAAAAGCCAACCGCGTGGTTCGCGAAGCCGAGCGGCTGGAAGCCCTTAGTGAAGATTTGCTGTCCTTTGTGCGTACCACGGTCCTTGAGCCCAAGTTGACTAGTGCCGCTGAGCTTTTGGCGGAATGTGCCGCCTCTTTAAACGACGCTCGCATCGAATTTTTCGCCCAAGATGCGCTGCCGCGCTGGCACCTAGACCCTGAAAGAATGCGCCAGGTACTTTGCAACCTGTTGCGCAATGCCTTAGATGCTTCACCACCAAGCGGCCGGGTGCTGGCCAGCCTGCGTGTCGAAGGCGGAATGCTGTGCTTTGCCGTGCGGGATTTTGGCCCGGGAATTCCGGAAACCGCCCTGGAAAAAATCTTCGAGCCTTTTTATACGACGCGGGCGCGCGGCACCGGCCTGGGTCTGCCCATCGCCCGCCGGCTGGTGGCGCTGCATGGTGGCACCATTTCTGCAAGCAATGAAAAAGACGGCGGCGCGCTATTTTGCGTACGCTTGCCCAAGGCGGCATTTCCAGCCTTGTAAACAAAAAGGAGCTTTCCCAACATGGCGCGCATTCTGGTCGTGGATGATGACGAAGGCGTTCGCAGTTTCATTGCCGAAGCGCTGGAAATCGACAACCACGTGGTCACGCAAGCCGCGACCGCCGAAGAAGCGCTGCGCAATCTGCGCGCGCAAAGTTTTCACCTGCTTCTGACCGATCTGCGCATGCCCGGCCAGGGGGGCTTGGCTTTGCTCAAACAAGCGCGCAACGACTGGCCCGAGATGGAGGGCATCGTCCTAACCGCCTACGGCACGGTTCAGTCGGCCGTCGAAGCGATGAAGCTTGGCGCCTTTGATTTTTTACAAAAGCCGCTTCCCAATCCGGAAACTCTGCGGCTGCTCGTCGGCCGAGCGCTTGAGCGTTCCAGTCTGCGGGCGCTGCGGGAACGGGTACAGCGCAGTGCGCCGCAGCCGCCAGTCCTAAGTTATGGGGCGCCGGCCATGCAGCACGTGGTGTTTGAGCTACATAAAGTCGCCCCGACGGATGCAACCGTCCTATTGCTGGGCGAAAGCGGAACCGGAAAAGAAGTGGCGGCTCGGCTCTTGCATAGCCTCAGTGCACGCGCCCAAGGCCCCTTTGTGGCCATCAATTGCGCAGCGCTTAGCGATACGCTTTTAGAAAGTGAACTATTTGGCCATGAAAAAGGGGCGTTTACTGGCGCCACCGCGCGGCGCCGCGGCCGTATCGAGCTGGCCGATGGAGGCACCTTTTTTCTAGATGAAATTGCCGAGCTAAAACCCGAGCAGCAGGCCAAGCTTTTGCGGGTTCTGCAAGAACGGCGCATCGAACGCTTGGGTGGAGCTGGCTCAACTTCGATAGATGTCCGCTGGGTGGCGGCGACCAATCGCGATCTGGCCGCTCAAACTGCGCAAGGTCGCTTTCGCGAAGACCTTTATCATCGGCTGGCGGTGTTTCCGATTTATCTGCCGCCACTTCGTGAGCGGCGCGAGGACATAGTGCCCCTGGCCGAAGCGCTGCTTTTGCGCATTGGCCAAGACCTTGGCAAACCGCGGCTGCAACTCAGTTCGGAAGCCGCCGCCTGGATTCGCGCGCAAAGCTGGCCGGGCAACGTCCGCGAGCTGTGCAATGCTTTGGAACGCGCCGCAATCTTGTCGGATCAATCGCAAATTAGCAGCGCGCTGCTTTTGCCCGCTGGTCCCGGACCGCGTAGCACAAGCACAAGCACAAGCACAACCGCCCCGGTGACTTTGGAACAAATCGAACGCCAGGCGATTGAAGACGCTCTTTTGCGCTGCGGCGGCCATCGCAAACAAGCGGCCGAGCTCTTGGGAATTGGCCTGCGCACCTTGTATGACAAGCTGAAGCAGTACGGAATTACCTAAGAGTGCCGGCCCATCCTTAGAGTGCGGCCAAGATGCGGCTCAGTTTATGATGTCGAAATGCATTTTGTTCATTCGTCCGCTGCGCCGCAAAGTTCGAATGGCGATCGCGTGCAAGCTGAGCTTTTTCGGCAAATGCTCACCAACGAACGGACGCGCGCAGGAATTTTGGCCGTGGGAATCGCCGCATTTCTGTGCGCGATGTCAGTTGTACAATTGATTTTGCCTGGCATGCCCCAGCGTCTATTTGGGAAGGCATATCGCTTTGCCGTCATTTTGGCGATTTTCGGTCCAGCCATGCTCGGCGAAGCGGCGCTGTGGGGCATCCTGGGTCATTCGGTAAAAAAGGGACTGCGCCCCCCCCCTGGTGGCAGGTACTGTAACGCCATCTTTGAGATTACGCTTCCGTCGGTCACTATCTTTTACATCGGCACGTTGGGACATCCCATCTATGCCCTGCTTGGACCTTCCGTATTCATCTATTTCCTGCTCATCATGCTGTCCACTTTGCGCCTGGATTTTCGCATCTGCGCCTTTACCGGATTTATTGCGGCCGCGCAGTATGCCGGACTGGCTTATTACTCTTTGCGCGAAGCCAAAACCGCCCATTTGCTTTTGGATACGCTGCTTGTCGCGCCCGTTCACCATGTCGAAAAGACCGTTATGATCTTTTTATCCGGACTGCTTGCCGGCCTTATCACTCGGCAGATTCGACACCATGTCAGCGCCGCCGTGCACACGGTGCAGGAACGCGAACGCATCATCGAACTATTCGGACGTCATGTTTCCCCAAGCGTCGTCGAAAAACTTTTGGCCCAGCCCAACGCCGAAGGCGAACGCCGACAAGTCTGCGTCATGTTTTTGGACATTCGTAACTTCACAAGCTTTTCGGAAGGCCGACAACCCGAAGAAGTCGTGCGCTTTCTAAATCGAATTTTCGAGCCGCTTATCGACTGCGTAAATCGCCATCATGGCATCATCAATAAGTTTTTAGGCGACGGCTTCATGGCCGTCTTTGGAGCGCCGCTCGTCGACAGCGATGCCGCCGGCAATGCCGTGCGCGCCTCGCGCGATGTCCTTTCCGCGGTGCAAAAACTGATGGACGACGGACAGATTCCGCCGACGCGCATCGGCATTGGTCTGCACCTTGGCGAAGCCGTCACCGGCAATGTTGGCTCGCCGCAGCGCAAGGAATATACAATCATTGGCGATGTCGTAAATGTCGCAGCGCGCATTGAGGGCTTAAACAAGCAGTTCGGCTCGCAATTTTTGGTTTCGGAATCCGTGCGCGCCCAAGCCATGGCCGAACTAGAAGGAGCCATCGCCTGCGGCCCTGTGCCGGTAAAAGGCCGTTCCGATGTGGTGACGGTTTTTCAAGCCGGATGACGCCGCGCTTCGCCAAGCGCCGACCCTCACGACGATCATGCCCCGTCTATAACCTTCAGCAGATGATTGAGGCGGGCGGCGAAAGTATGATCGCGATGGGCACGCAGTTGTCCGGCGGCAGCGATGCGAGCGCGCTCTTCCGGACGAGCCAAGTAGTAGCGAATCTTTTCCAGCAAATCGCCGCGGCCGGTAAATGTAGCGACTTCGCGGCCGACTTCGAAATAGTCGGACAGGGCGGCTCGCGCATCGGTAAGCTGAAAGGCCCCGATGCCGGCCAGCTCGAAAGTGCGCTTGTTCACGTCGCCAATGCCGGCGTAGTGGTTGGTGTTTAAGGCGATTTTGGCCGCGCCCATCGCCAGGCATTTTTCGTCGCCCACCACTTCTTGACCGGACCACAAACGACGCAGCGGGTGGCGCAGCCATAGCGGCGGGCGCGTGCCCCAAAGTTTTATCGAAAGTCCGCTATGCAAAAGCGGTTCCAAAAGGCGCACGCGATACGGATAGTAATTGCCAAAAGTGGCCACGTCGGCCGCATAGCGCTCGGCGGACGCGTCGCCCGGCCCTTTTACAAGCGGACGGTGCAGGCTGGGATCGCAGCATTGCGCCAAATGGAAAATATTATCGGCGGAAAGGCTTGTCCGCAGCCGCTCGACAATGAATCGATCTTGAAAGAAAAGCGCATGATAGGGAGCCAGCAAAAACGTGCCGCGCCCAAAACTTGTAAAAGCGTCGGGAAACCAACCGACGCAGCGCACGCCGCGGCGCCTAAGCGTCTCAATCGTCTCGGGCAGCACCCACAAAAGCTGAACGACTAGCACGAGGTCGGCGCCAAATTCTTGCGCTTTTTGCAAAAGCCAACGCTGCGCCAGGTAAAACGGCTCGCGCACCGTCGCTTGCAAGACGAACTCAGCGACGCGTAAAGCCAGTCCGCTGTGCAAAAGCGCCGTCGGCAGCCCGATGTGCTCGCGCAGATCGCAAATTTCTGCCTGGTGCCCAAGCGAGCGCAGTCCGCGCACGCAGCCCATTTCCGAACTATCGACCGAGCCTGGCCCCACGACAAGTACACGCATCTGCCGTCTCCATGTCCCACCGCTTGACTTCGCGCGGCGTCCACAATACGGCTATGTTATGCGTGTTTTCAGCTTTCTTTTTGTTCTGGCCCTAGTCGATCCGATCTTTGCACAGCCCGCAGCCAAAGCGCCTGAAGCGGCGCTTGCCGTGATCAAACCAGAGCGAGGATTTATCGACGACGCCTTTGCTTTAAGCGCCAGCGGCTCGACGCTATTTTATGTGCACACCGATGGCGCCAATTGGGCCGTGCTACGGGCTATGGGCTTGCCTATAGCCCTTGGCAAAGCCGCCCCGACCGAGCCGAGCGCCGCTGTGCCGACCCCGGCCGCCACTTCTCCAAACTATCCGAGCTTGCGGCTCGGCGCGTCCGAATCGCAGCCGGGAAAAGCTGTCGCCAAAGGCCAAAAACTACCGGCGCCGCCGCAAGCAGCCGGCGCCGCACCGCAAAACGCTGCGGCATTCGATCTGGCCCCCGGCCAAAGCGCAGAAGTGCTGACCGGGCTGCCGCTGTCGATCACCAAAGTCGTTCTTTTGCCTGAAGATCGCGTGCTTTTGGTCATGCGCGACCTTGATATCGGCGGGGTGGTCAATGGTTCCATCTACAGTTTACGCAGCCGCAGCCTGGTGCCGCTTGTCGGCGAAAACGGCGGCAGCATTGGCCCGGTCACTGACATTACGCTAGGCGAAAGCGCTACAGGCCCAGTCATTGTCGCTGCCAGCCGCCCGCAAGCTCAACAAAACGAGTACAGCGTCAAGATCTGGAATGCCGCGACCCTAAAGCTTGTAGGGGCGCACAGCTACCGCCCGCGCGATGGCGAGGGCCGAGTCCCCACCGCCCAAGGCAACGGCATTCCCCTTTTCTTTTGTGACGACTATCAAAGCCTGGTGGTTCGGCACGATGGAGTCTACGACAAGAAAATGGACGTCCGGCAGCCCGATTTTTTGGGCTTTTTGGACGCGCTGACCGGCAAGCTACGACGATCGCAGCCAATTTCCGATCCGGCCATGCTGCAGGAAATGACCCGCGTGCGCAAAGAACACAGCGCATCGGTATTTCCGCATGTAGATGGCGAAACGCAAAAGCTGGAACTTTTTGTCTGCTCCGATCGGCTTCCGCGCAATTCAGCGGTTTCGACGCTTTCGCGCAGCGAACTCAAGCTGGCGCGGCCAACTAGCTACTATGACGCCCAGACTTTGCAACATCAGGCGCTGTGGCGGCCGTCGGCCGGTACTTTGAGCAAAAAAGAGCTGCTGTTCTTTTCGTGGACGGTCGATCCGGTCAATCAGCAGGCCGTGGCCCAGCGCCGCACCGATGCCGATGACATCGATTTTTACGTTCTGGATCCTTATCCGACGGGACAAACCGAGCTTGCGCCCATTCGGCTGCATACTTTGCCTGGACAAAAGCGCCCCAGCACCTGGGTGGTTTCTAGCCAGGGACGTCTGGCCCTTTTGCGCAAGCACAAGAACTTTCCCCGCGGCGGGACCGAAATCGAAGTCTACGATCTGCCTGTCTCCGCCACTTCTGCCTGGACCGCCAATTAGCCTCTCGAGCTTGGCCAGACAGGGCATTCCGGTCGGCAACCGCCCCGTTTTAGGCCCCCGCAAAACAGACGTCTGCGACCATACATGGCGGCGGACGTAGACCGAAGCCGCATCTATGGGCAATATGCTAATAGAAGGAAGAGTTTCACGGTGACAACAGTTTTTCGTCAAACGTGTCTCGCGCGGCTTCGGTGGCTCCTCGGCTGCATGTTCGCCACCGCCTGCGCCCAACCCTGCCCGCAGCCGACCTCGAACCTCATCGCCCCGGGAAAAGAGACGGGCCAGATGGAGGAGCTTCGCATCGCCCTAGTCGGCACCACCGACTTACATGGCTACGTCGAGGGGCATCCGCTGGTCGTGCACGATAAGTCCGGCGTTGAGCGAACCGTACACAGCGGCGGTCTGGCCCTTTTTGGCGGATATATGGACAACCTAAGGGCGCGCATGCCGGTGCTGCTTTTAGATGCCGGCGACATGTTTCAAGGCACTATGGTGTCCAACATGGGCGAGGGCCAGGCGGTTGTCGAGGCCTACCACCTATTAAAGTATCAGGCCGTCACCATCGGCAATCACGAGTTTGACTATGGCCCGGTCGGGCCGCGCGCCGTCCCTGGGCTGACCGGCTCTGACGATCCCAATGGTGCGCTGAAGGCTCGCGCCGCTTCCGCTCAATTTCCGTTTTTAAGCGCCAACCTCCTTGATAAAAAGACCGGCAAGCCAGTGACCTGGACCAACGTCCATACCTCGGTCAAGGTCGAGGTGGCCGGAATTCCAATCGGCATCATCGGCGCCTTGACCGAGGACACCCCGCAAACCACCAATGCCTTGAATCTGCGCGATGTCAGCATCGGCAAGATCGTCCCAGCAGTGCGCGCCGAAGCCCAGGCTTTGCGCGCCGCCGGCGTCGCCGCGGTCATTCTGAGCATTCACGAAGGCGCCAACTGTCAGGCTTTCGACAATCCGCGCGATCTGAAACCCTGCCAAAATGCCGATGGACACGTGCTGCCCATCATCTCGGCGCTGGGAGATGTTATCGACGCCGTCGTCGCCGGCCACACCCACGCCGGCATGGCCCATTTTGTCGGAGACGTGCCCGTGGTGCAGGCGTATTCGTATGGGCATGCGTTTGGTCGCATCGATCTGACATTTCAGCGACCTAACAAACTAGCCGCCTGGCAGCTAAGCCGCCCCCGCAGCCAGATTCATCCGCCGGTTGAGCTGTGCGAGGTTGAACTGCCCCCCGTCGTCCCCGGCACGGCCGATTCGCTGCGCCACCACTGCGATGTCCGCGGACTCAACGGCACCGACCTGCATCCCAGCCAATATGAAGGCCGCCCGGTGGTTCCAAGTGCCGCGGTCACAGCAGCTTTGCGGCCCTACATCGAACGCGCCAATGCCCGCGCCATGACGCCTCTAGGCATGACGCTGAAAAATCGCGTCCCGCGCAACTTTCGCAACGAATCGCCGCTGGCGCAGCTCATGGCCGACCTGGTACTTAGCGGCGCTTCGCGCGTGCTTGGCCAACCCGTGGACATTGCCGTCCAAAACGGCGGCGGCATTCGCAATGAGCTGGCCGCGGGACCGCTTCACTACCGAGGCGTCTTCGAAGTGCAGCCTTTTGACAACCGCCTGGCCCTTTTGCGGCTGACCGGTGCAGAAATCGCCGAACTATTTCGTCGCAATCTCACAAGCAGCCATGGAGTGCTGGTTCCGTCCGGCATCCGCGTCGAAGCGCACTGCCAAGGGGCGGATTTGAAAGTGACGGTCCGCCGCACAAACGGAGAAGCGCTGGACCCAAATCGCACGTATGTGCTGGCGATGAGCGACTTTCTGGCTTCCGGCGGTGACAGCTTCGCGGGTCTGGTGGCGGCCAAAACCCGTGAAAACGGAACCCAGCAAAGCCCCATCACCTACTACGACGACATTTTGCTGCGCGAACTTATCGTCGAAGAACTCATGCATTATAAAGGGCCACTGCTCGACGGCCAAATGCAGGCACCGCGGCTGATTCTGCCTTCGCCGCGCCCCGTACGCTGCGCCGCATCAGCCACTCCGTGACAACCCGCTGCGCTGTAGCTGCCACTCCGTGATAGCCTCGCTTCATGCGAGAATTCGTTTTATCCGCCGGCTGGCAGCTTAAGTTGCGTTCCGAGCAGGCGACGCTTCAAGATGACTTGCAGCGTGATGCAGACTGGTTGCCGGCCAAGGTGCCAGGCAGCGCCCATGAAGCCCTGTGGGCCGCCGGACGCATCGGCGATCCCTATACCGTGGACGAACAAACGCGCACGGCCTGGCTGGCCGAGCGCGATTTTTTGTACCGCTGCCGCTTCGATTTGCCCAGCGATTTGCGGACCGCGTCAAACGATGAAGTGGTGCAGCTTTGCTGCGACGGACTCGATACCATCGCCACGGTCTATTTAAACGGCCACAAGCTTTTACACAGCGACAATATGTTTCTGCCGGCGACCGCGGTAGTCACCTCGCTTTTGCGCCCCCGCGACAACGAGCTTTGCATTCTTTTTGAATCGGCGCTGCGCATCGGTCGCGCCCGGCAACAAGAATATGGCCCCCGTCCGGTCTGGAACGGCGACGCCAGCCGAGTCTACGTACGCAAGGCCCAATATCAGTATGGCTGGGATTTCGGACCGACACTCCTTGGCGCTGGACCGTGGCGCAACGTGCGCCTCATTGCCTATACCGCGCGGCTTGTCGATGTGCGGGCCGATTTCGAGGTCACGCCGACGCTTGACGCGGCGCGCCTGTCGATTGCGGTCGAACTCGAGGATACTTCGGCGCAGGCGCAAACTCGGCAGCTAGAGATTCGCGTGCACAGCCCTGATGGCGCGGTGCTGCACCACAGCCGCAAAGTGATCGAAAAATCGCACATCACCGAGGATCTGCACATCGCAAACCCAGTGCTGTGGTGGCCGCGCGGCCACGGCTTGCAGCCGCGTTACCGTCTGGAGGTGCAGCTTTTCAGTAGCGATGGTCACGTGCTGGATGAAAAAGCCCTGACTCTGGGCGCGCGGCGGCTGCGCCTTGTGCAAAACGCATTGCCCGACGGCCGAAGCTTTTATTTCGAGATCAACAATCAACCCATCTTTTGCGGCGGCGCAAACTGGATTCCGGCCGATCTTTTGCCAACGCGCGTGAGCGCCCAGCGCTACCGTGCGCTTCTAGAGACCGCCGCGGCCGCCAACATGAACATGCTTAGGGTCTGGGGCGGTGGCATCTATGAAGAGGATATTTTTTACGACCTATGTGACGAACTGGGCATTTTGGTTTGGCAGGATTTCCTCTTTGCCTGTGGCCTTTATCCGGCCCATTTCGCCATGGCGGACAGCGTCGCGGCGGAAGCCACCGCAGCGATTCGGCGCTTGCGCCACCATCCAAGCATTGTGATCTGGGCTGGCAATAACGAGGATTATTCCATCGCCGCCTCGGTGCGAGCCTATCATGGCCCCGATTCTCGGCCAGCGCCGCCGGGCCCGTCCTCGCTGAAAGAACCCATCTTTGATGGCCGCCGGCTTTATGAAGATGTGCTCGCGCGGGTCTGCCAGCAGCATGATTCGACGCGGCCTTACTGGCCAGGCAGTCCCTACAGCTCAAAAGAGGTCGATCCCAATTCGCCCGTCGAAGGCGACCGCCACATTTGGGAAATCTGGCACTTTCCGATGCTGGATTATCAGAACTATGGACTGGTGCAGGGCCGTTTTGGCAGCGAATTTGGCATGCAAGCTGCGCCCGATTTGCCGACGCTAGAGCGCGCCCTTGGCACACGCGAGTTCGCAGAAGACAAGCTGAGTGTGCTCAACAAGGGGCAAGATGGTCCGGGCCGCATTCGCCATTACATCGAACGCAATCTGCGTCCGCCCACGTCCCTAGACGAGTATCTGTACGCCACGCAGCTTGTGCAGGCCGAAGCGCTGGTTCATGCCGTGCGCAGTTTTCGTCGAAAATTCGATGCCAATCGCCGCAGCGGCGGGGCGCTTGTCTGGCAGCTCAACGACTGCTGGCCGGGAATAAGCTGGTCGATGCTGGCCTTCTGCGAAGAAGGGCAAGCCGTGCAGCCCAAACCCAGCCTGTATGCCGTGGCCCGAGAACTTGCGCCTTTTGCCATCGGCCTCGAGTCCACAGCGGACGGCGGCGTAGCGGCTTGGGTGCTGACTCCGCCAACAAGCGCCGGGGATTATACGCTGCGCTTGCGGCTGCGCGCCTTTACGCTGAATGGAACGCTGCTTGGCGAGGCCGAGCAAGCGCTGCACGTGCCCGCCAATCAAGCGACCGAGCTTGGCGAGCTTACAATTTTGCGGGCGCAAGAAGCCGTCGTCTACGGAGCGCAGCTTTATGCAGATGCGCAGCAAGTGGCGCGCGCCGTGCTATGGCCACAACCTTTGCGCACTTTGTCGCTACAAGATCCCGACCTGCAGATTCGCGTCCAAAGCGACAAGCTGCATCTATCGGTGCGGCGTCCGGCCAAAGGCGTGCTTTTGCGCGCCACCGGACCTGTGCGTTTTGGCGACAATCTGCTCGACCTTTTGCCCGACGAGCCCATTAGCGTGCCGGCGACGGGGCTTTTGCCGAGCGGTCCAGGCTTGCAAGTGCGCAGCCTATATGGGAAGCACGTCTAACATTTCTACCCATGTTTGCGCCTGATTCCATTCCCCAGGAAGTCGTCGCGTTATGCCATCAATTGCAAAAGGCCGGCTACGCCGCCTATGTCGTCGGAGGTGCCGTGCGCGATCTGTTGCGCATGCACCACGGCAGCGCCGACAAAAAAGCCAAAGACTTTGATGTTGCTACCTCGGCCCCCCCAGGCGAGGTGGTACGAATTTTTGGCGCGCGGCGTACCATTCCGACCGGAATCGCCCACGGCACGGTCACCGTCGTTTGTAATACAGACCCAAACAGCTCGCAGCGCCACATCGAAGTCACCACTTTTCGCGGTGAAACCGGCTACAGCGACGGCCGACGTCCCGATCAAGTGTCTTTCATCACCGACCTTGTCGAAGACCTGCGGCGCCGCGATTTCACCATCAACGCCATCGCTTACGATCCGCTGACGCAGCGCCTGCACGATCCATTTTGCGGACAGATGGACCTAGAGCGCAGGGTCATTCGTGCAGTCGGCGATCCGGCACAGCGCTTTGCCGAAGATGGCCTGCGGCTGCTACGAGCGGTACGATTTGCCGCGCAGCTTGGTTTTGTCATCGATGCAGCGACGCGTGCCGCTTTTGTCGGCGGTCTGAAAACGCTGCGCAAAGTCAGCAGCGAACGCGTCCGCGACGAAATTTCACGGCTTTTGGCGACTGCGCAGCCCTCGCAAGGCCTGCAGCATATGGTCGAGCCGGACGGCAACTTGCCGGCCTCTGACGGACTACTCGGGGTGGTCCTGCCCGAATTAGCGGCGGCCCTTGATGAAGCCGAAGACGGCCAACGCACCGCGATTGCCCACTGGCTGGCCTTTATGGATGCCGCTCCAGTACAAACGCGACTGGCGGCGCTGCTTTGGCCGCTGCGCAACAAGGTTGCGAACTGGCCCCTGCGCCGACTTTCTGATCGACTGGATGCGCTTTTAAAGCTGCCTGCGCAGGAGCGGCAGCATCTTTCGGCTATGCTGCAATTTTCCCGCCTGGATGCGGACCAGAATCAGCCGCTAGCCTTCGCGCCCGCACAAGTTCGGCGCTTGATGGCCGATTATGCGCCGCGTCTGCTCGATGATTTTTTGACCCTGCGCATTTTGCAGCTTCAGCAAAGCGCAACGCCCGCGGCCGCCGAGCAGCGCAACACACTTTTGGCACTTGCCGAGCGTCTTGCCGAAGAGCGGCGCAAGCAGCCACCGCTGCACACGACCGACCTGGCGCTAAGTGGCCAGGAGCTTATGCAGTCGCTGGCTCTGCGCCCGGGGCCGCTTGTCGGGATGATACTGCGCCATCTTTTGGATCGAGTCATTTTGGAGCCGCAGGAAAACTCCAAAGCCGCGCTGCTGGCGGCCGCGGCAGTTTACTTGGCAAATCGCCCCGAGGATGCCTTGACAGCAGCCGGCAAAAACGGGTAGTCCCTCCTTTATGCGCATTTATTTTGTCGGCTCCCATGCAACAGGCAAGACCACCATGACCCGCTGGGTCAGCCGACGCTTTGGCGTGCCCATGATTACCGAGGTTGCACGCGCCGTGCTCGCCGAGCTTGAGACGAACTTTGATACGCTGCGCACGGATATGGACCGCGTGGGCGATTATCAACGTCGAGTTTTCGAACGGCAGATCGCCACCGAAAAGCTGCAAGAAAAAGGCTTCGTGTCCGACCGAGCGTTTGACAACCTGGCGTATGCCGCCGAACACGCCACGGTGCTCGGCGAGATCATGAGCGAAGAAAGCGGCATCGAAGTGCGCCGCTATATGGAATGGGTCAGCGCCGGGCTGGTGTTTTATGTGCGACCGCACAGGTCGCTTTTGCGCGAAGACGGCGTCCGCGCCGGTGTCGATTGGGATTCGGTGGTGCGTATCGACGGCATGGTCAAACTGCTGCTAGAGCAGTTTCGCATCCCCTATCTGCCCATCGACACCCCATCCATGCAAGAGCGCGTACGCGCCGTCGAGTTCGTCCTGACGCGGCTGGGCATGGAGCAGCAAAAGATTGTCGAGCACACCCTGCCGCCGCAAAAAGTCGTCACGCTGCTAAAAGGCGGCTAAGCCCTAGTACGCGCTAAGTCAGACCGGGCTTGGTGCCAGTTTCCCAATCGAGAACGGTGCTGCCCAGGGTCAAGCGATCTCCGGGCAAAATCGCCTGAGCTCCGGTCAGGGTGCGGTTGTTGCGTTGCCACTGCACCGTCTGCGGTCCGTACCACCAAAGCTCATTGTTTTCGCCATGACAGCGAATGACGCCCCAGCGAGTCACCGCATCGCTACTGGACGGCACAAGCTCTAGGGCCGGGTCGCCCAAAGAAACTTCGCGCCAGATCGCCAAAGTGGCCGGAAAACCGCCGTGATATTCGTCAATGCGCCGCAAGAGCACGGCGCCGCCTTTGAAGATGCGTATCTCCATGGTCAGCACCGGGCCAAAGCGCACCACCTGCCCGTCTGAAAGCGTCACCTGCGTTCCCAAGGCCAGACGGCGATCGTCCACGAAAGTGCCGTTTAGACTGCGCAGGTCTTCAATCAGAAGCTTGCCGCTTACCACCAGCATGCGGGCGTGCTGCCGACTGACCCCATGGGTGATCGAATCGTTCTCGGGCGACGGAAAGGCGCGACAAACTACATCGCAGTCGCGGTGCTTGCCGATGGTAATTTGCTGCGTGGACAAAATGTCCAGACTCTCGCTGCCGTTGGCAATGCAGACGAGCAAGCGCTTGTGGCCGGGGGCGGAATTGGGAGCCTCAGGATACGACTGCGCGGCTGGTGACGGGCGCTGCTCCGGCGACGAATTGGCCGATTTTGGCGGACGGGGGCTCCAGGCATCGATGCTGCGCGCGTTGATATTTTCAATGCGCGGCGACTTGCTGGGCGCTTCCGGCATACCGGGCGAATCGCTGCCGAGCGCCGGCAGATTGGTGCGCAAGGGGGCAGCAGAGCCGGTCGCCGGCGGCGGCGGCGGAACATTGCGTATCGCCGGCGGCGGCGGCGGACGCCTGGGCACAATCGGCGGGCCGCTGCCCGGAGGCATCAAAACCCCAGACGGAGACACGGCCGCGCGCGGATCGCTGGACTTGGAATTGCTGGCCCTTACCGAGGAACGCCCTTCTGAAGCGGCACTTTCGCCAAAGATGGCCAGCGGCGCTTCATCCATCGCCCGAACAAACTCTTCGACCAACGCTTTGGACGAAGGAAAGCGCTCGGTTGGATTTTTCGCGAGCGCCTTGGCAAAAAACTGATCCAGCGGATGCCCAAGCGGAATAGACGGCACCATGCTGTGCAGCGGCGGCACCGGATTGCGCTTGTGCATCAGCACAAGCTGCACTCGATCATCATGGCGAAACGGCGGACGCTTGGTCACGGCGATATACAAAATGATGCCAAGCGCGTAGCGATCGGTCGCGCTGTCCACGGTGGGTCCAAAGACCTGCTCCGGGCTCATGTAGGTCGGCGAACCAACGGCAACCCCTACCGCCGTCAACTTGTCATTGTCTTCCATCGGCCGCGCCAAGCCAAAATCCAGCAGCACGGCGCGCCGGCCTCCACCATCGGGAGCCACCAGAATATTGTCGGGCTTGACGTCACGATGGATGATGCCCATCGATCCGGCGCGATCGAGCACGTCGGCGACTGGAGCCAAAAGCTCGGCAATCTGCCGCGGCGTCTCGCGAGCCAGCACATTGTGCAGGCTTTCGCCGTCGATGTATTCCATCGCGATCCACAACACCTTTTCAGCGGTTTCGCCAAAGGCGTAAATGGCCGCTGTGTGGTGGTGAATGAGTCGAGCGGCAAGCCGCGCTTCCCGCTGAAACCGCGATACGTACGCCGGATCGCGAGATAGCTCGGGATGCATAAGCTTGACGACGGTGTTTCTTCCGAGCGTAGTCTGCTCGGCTAGATACACCTCACCGCACCCGCCTTCCCCGATCTTGCGGATGATTTGAAACTGATCTCCGACGCGAGCGCCGGGCCCCATCCTGGCCACTTGACCACTCTAACATAACGAACCAAGAAACGATCCTGCTTATCGCAAGGTTCGCGGATGCTTGCGTTCAAAATACTGTGATTGGGGAGGAGTTCGAATGTCGAACCGGCTGGCGATCTTTGCCAACGCTTGACGGATGACTGGGCGAAGTCCCGGGTGCATTCGGCGCAGCCGGAATCACCCGCAGATGGCGCAGATGCTCGGGCAGCTCGCGTACTCGAGCGTCCGATCCAGCCACAGAAAGCGGCGGCGGCGCAAAGCCCGAAAGCAGCGGCCCGCCGCGATCGTTGACCTTTACCGTGGCCGGTTTGCTGACGGGCAGCTCGAAAAGTGGAGCATCGCGATTGGCCGCATACATATAACGCGCCCACATCGGCACGCTGATCGTAAACGAGGCATCGGCATAGCCAAGTTGACGCTCGTAGGTATCGTCGCCCACCCACGCGGTGGTCAGCCAGCGCGAAGTATTGCCCACAAACCACACGTCGGAAGTTCGGCTGGAGGTTCCGGTTTTGCCAGCGGCAATCAATTTGGTATCGCGCAGGGGCTTACTATGACCTTGGGTCACCACGCGGCGCAAAAGCGTGCTGGTCAAATACGCCGTGCGCGGTGCAATCACCGGCCGGCGTACGCGAGCCGCCATGGCAACGATGCGATCCAGTCGGCTGTCGCCATCGAGCATTGGATCGTCCCAAGCGCTGGCGTCATATAACACCGTTCCGCGCCGCGACAGCACGCGCTTAATAGACACCGCGTCCACAGGACGTCCTTCGGTGGCAAACAAAGCGAAAGCTCGCGACAGTTCGTCCATGCGCACACAGGAAGCCCCTAGCGCCAATGCATCGTCGGCATGTATCGGTGTGGTCATGCCCAGCCGTCGTGCCCAAGCCGCCACGTCTTTTTTGCCCAGCGTCTTAAAAATTTCCAGCGAGGGCGGATTTTTCGACCAGACGAGTGCCCGCTCCAAGTTGACGACTTGCCCGTAGCTGCCATCGATGTTTTGCGGAACCCATTCCTCACCAGTGACTGGATCGATCTCGGTACGTACGCGATCGTTCCACTGGGTATCGAAGCTGTAGCCGCGATCCAGGGCCAACGAATAGTACACCGGCTTGTAGGCGCTGCCCGGCTGGCGGCAGGCTTGTACCACCCGGTTAAACATCGAGCGTCCGTATTCATTGCCGCCGGCCATCGCCAATACGTAGCCGGTGTGCAAGTCAAACGTATAAAGAGCGCCTTGCGGACGCGGCGCTTGCTCGAGCACAACCTCTTTTTGCGCGGCCGGGCCGGGTTTGCGATTCTGTTCCGGCAGCCACATCGCTTCGCCCACTTCGACGCGTTTGCCCGGGGCGGATGGCTGCGCCGCCAGCCGCGCGCTGTAGCCATCAAAGATCACTTGAACGCCAGTCCCGGGAACATAGCGCGGACTGGCTTCAGCACTTGCCGCCGAATGACGCAGCTGCGTTCCCTTTGCACCGGCACTGCTGCGCAAAGACGCCGCTTTGTATTTCGCACCGCCAAAGCCTGGGCGACGGCTGGACCATGCGGGCTTTTTGTCGACGACCGCGACCTCGGCGTCTTTGGCGTCTTTTGTTAGGTCCCTTCCCTCTTTGCCTGGGCTCGTAGTTTTCGTCGTCAGCGGCACATAGACGAATTCTGAAAACCGCGGAATATGGGACCGAAAAGCCAGTTTGACCCAGATCACATCACCGACTCGCAAAGCTTCCGCGGCAGAGCCAATCAAGCGATCATTTGTCGAGTCGTGAGGAATATAACGCGCTGCCCACAACATATTAAAAACCGGCAGATCCAGCACATGCGGACCGACTTGTACCGTTGCGGCGCTCTGCCTTACGGCGGTGACCAGGCCCAAATAAAGCGTATTTTCGCGCAGCGGCCCGGCATAACGCGCCGTGGCGCGAGCCAAAAACAGCCGCTGCCCATCGGCGTCCAACCGAGCTTCAGGCCCGCGATAGCCTTGCCGTTTGTCAAGCTGACGCGTCGCATGATCGACATTCTCGGCAGCCAGCACATCCAAAAATGGCTGCACGGTGGTTTCCACGCGATAGCCGCCTTCAAAAAGTGCCTGCTCGCCAAGCTGCTTGATCAGTTCCCCGCGCACATAATCGACAAAATAAGGCGAGACCTCTCGCGAGGTGTCATGGCGCAGGTGCAGCGCCACCGGCTGTCCGAAGTAGGGCTGAGCCTCGTCCGCGCTTAGATAATGGGTTTCGACCATGTTGCGCAGCACGGTGTCGCGGCGCGCCTGCGCGGAAAGCGGATGGTCGATAGGCGAATAGCGGCTGGGCGCTTTGGCCAGCCCGGCCAAAAGTGCCAGCTCGGGCAACGCCAGCTCTTCGACATTTTTATCGAAGTAGCGACGCGACGCGGCTTGAACGCCATAGGTTTTGTGCCCGAGAAATATGTGGTTTAGATAAAGCGTCAGAATCTCGCGTTTGCTGTAGCGGGCCTCCAGGCGGCGGGCCAAAATCGCCTCGCGAATCTTGCGCGTGAAGCTGCGCTCTGAGGACAAGAAGGCTTTGGCGACCTGCTGCGTGATCGTCGAACCCCCTTGCGAAATGCGCCCCTGTCGCAGATTTTCACGCAGCGCCCGGCCAAAGCCGCGCAAATCGAGACCTCGATGTTCATAAAAACGGCGATCTTCGGTGGCGATGACGGCGTCGATAAGCGTCTGCGGAATGCGACTTAAAGGAATGACTTCGCGTCGCTCGTTAGCCAGCTCGGCCAAACGCGTGCCATCGCCGGCGTATAGCGTCGTGATGCCGGGCGCTCGCTCGGCATAGGTAGCCAGATCCGGCACGGGGGGCAAAGTGTGTGCGAAATATACGTACACACCAGCCAGGATGTGCAGGATCAGCATCCCCAGCCCGAAGATTGCGAACAAGGAGTACTTAAACAGCCAGTAAAAGAACCCGCCGTCTGCGGGATTTGCGATCTCGATACGCGGCTTGTCCATGGAGGTGACGGCGCTGCGTGCAGGCCTGTGTCTGCACCGTACCATATTCTTTGGTTATGGGGTACCGAGCCAAACCGCTTGAAAAGCGACGGATTTTGGCGCAAGCAGCGCCGGTCCGACGGACGTGGCCAAGGCTTTTTCTAGGACCGGGCCAAAGTCGATTTGCAGGCTGGTTTTCTCACGAGCTTTTATCGCGACCTCGGCGCGGGCTTGGCCTAAGACATCGTAATCTTGGCTCAAAGCGCTAAACATCAAGTCGACATGGCCTTGAAATAGGTCCTGAAATTCACCGTACTGAATCGCAAAGCGCAGCGGATAGTTTAGGGGTTTTAGCGCCGGCTGTTTCGGGGTGTGATCGATCGCGTCGTCTATATTGTCGACGCTGTGCACACTGATCCGATAAACATCGGCCGGCCCGCTGTTCACTGTGACGCTGATGCAGGCGGTCGTAAACTCGGCGCAGGGATTGGGCGTGTGCTCGCAAGCGGCGAAAAACACGGCCGCCAAAAGCAGGCATGCCTGCCACCAGAAACTTTTTGTGAAATTAGGGAGCACGTCGCAGGTCCACCGTACTTAGATCCGTACCGGGCGCCACATGGGTAAAAGCACCGGCGGCGCCAGCAGCGATAAGAGCCACGCTGGCCGCCACACCCGTGCCGACCGCCGTCCAAAACCACCAAGTGCGGTAAAACCGTGGCGCAGGCGGTGGCGGCACGGTCAAATCCAGCAATCCGCCGACGCGCTCGGCTTTGTACATTTCGCCGGTCACTTCGCGCGTTTCGCCTTTGCCAAGCTCGACCGCCACTTGATGCTCGCGCAGGCCGGGCCCGCGAATGCGCAGCGCGTAGGTACCGGGGTATAACCACAGCGGGGCATCGAGCACGCCCCCGGGAAGCGGAATCCCCGCAGAGCGCTCTTCCAGGTAAAGCGCCAGCTCTTTGGCATTCACATCACTTGGAAGGCTGATGCGTGCGCGCAGCCGCGCTAACGAGTGTTCATACGCATCAAGCCGCTTTCGAGCATCCGCAATGCGTTCGGGAAGAAAGTGATTCATATCAGCGCCTTGCAAAAATCGCTCGAAGGCCTGCGCCGATTCGATTTGTTTGCCAAAATCGGCATAGACGATGCCCAAGTTGTAGTCCAAGCTGGGGTCGGGACGTAGTCGGCGCGCTTCTTCAAGCAGCGCGGCGGCGGTAGCGCGGTCGCCGCGATCCATATGCGCGGCGGCATTTTGGACCAATTTGCGCACCTGCTCGCGCGTTGCCAAGTCATCCGTCGGCGTTGGCAGCGGCGCGGTGAAGGCGCCTGGTTCTTTGGCAAAAGCCGCAGCACTGGTCATAAGGACGTAAAGGCCCAGCGAACAAAGAAGCAACCGCAAGAACCACATAATTTTCGCCAAACGCGCCGCGAAACTACCATAGGGGCCAAGGCGCCCGTCAATGCCATTTCACCGCCATACACTGCGCTTGCAAACGGCAGGAAGGCGGAGTACGGGTTGCCGCGTGACATTGCGCAGGTCCAAGATGGCCCGAACCGCTCGAATCGATAAAATGGCGACAGAGCCATTTGTCTTTCGCGCCGGTGTTCAATTGCGCGCCCACGAGATCTGGTGCGATGCCGTGCATAGTAGCGGCTTGTGCTTTCTGTCGAGCCTGCTGGCGTTTCCGCGCTCGCTTGCGCGCGGCGGAGCCGTGCTGTGCGAGGAACGAACCTGGCGCATACACAAGCGCCTGCATCCGCAAGCGCGCGATCCGCGCTCGCTTCTCTTGTCGCCGACCGGGCGGCCTTTTGCCTTGGGCGCGCTGCGGTTAGAGCTTTTTGCATCCGGAGCGCTTCCGGGAGCCGCATCGTTGTGGATGCGCCTGCCATCGGGGGAGGCAGCCGTTTATGCCGGTGCGCCAAACCCTTTTGTGCGGCCGGGATGCGACCCCATGCAGGTCCGAGCCGCAGAGACGCTGGTGTGTCATGCTCCGCTGGCCGCCATCTCGGCCGAGCTGCCGGCCTGGGAGGCGGCCGTGGCGACGCTGCAGGCGACGTTTTTTCAAGCTCAGTCGGCACAGAAGCTATCGCTGGTTCTTTGTTCGGTCCTGCGTACGGCCCCCGCTTTGCTCGATGCCTGGCGCACTCATTTCAGCTTGGGCGAAAAGCCCATTTATGGACATCCGCGTGTGGTCGCCGCCTGTGCAGCGTACGGCATCAAACCGCCACGCCTCTTTGGGACGGGGCGCCGCCTTGAAGACGACGCCGTGCTGCTTTGGCCCTTGCCCATGGAGGAAGCGTTGCCGCCCGCGCCAAAGCTTTGCGGCGACGGCATTTTGGGGGTGCAGACCTATTTGTGCACGGGCGCCGTGCTGCTTCCAGAAGTGGTCGAGTCCTGCCGAGCGGCACTTTCGCGCAGCAACCTGGAACTTTCTGCCGCCCTGCCCTTTCCCGATGCCATCGATCGCCCCGGTCTTTTGCGCTATGTCGCGGCGACCGGGGCCAAAAAGCTGTATCTAACCTCGGGCTACAGCGAAACCCTGGCGGCCGAATTTGCCCCTGTCAAACTCGGCAAACCCGGCGTTCATCAAGCGGTCGAGCTTGCGCCGCTTGGTCCGCCCCGCCAATTGCCGCTGTTTTGAGACCGCTTACATCGTCTCGCCGACGTCATCATCATCGCTTTCGCCCACCGAGCTGCCGTCGCCGCGGTCGAGTTTGCGATAAATCGTTCGCGTGGCAATGCCCAAAAGTTGCGCCGCCAAACGCTTATCGCCTTTTGTGTAATGCAGAGTTTCGCGAATGACGTAGCGTTCGATCTCTTCAAGCGGAGTGCCAAGCGGAAAATTCAGACGCGGCGGACCGGCCGCATGGCTGCCATCCCCCAAAGCTCCGCCGCTGCGTATTTCATGCGGCAGGTCATCGACATCGATGACCGGCTGCCGGCAAAGCACCACAGCGCGTTCAATGGCGTTTTCCAGCTCGCGGACGTTGCCCGGGTAGCTGTAACGCATGAGCAGCTCAAGCGCCGGTCGGCTGATGCCCGAGATGCTTTTGTGATTCTTATCGCGAAAGCGCGACAAAAAATGGTCGCACAAAAGCGGCACGTCATCCAAACGCTCGCGCAGCGGCGGTACGTGTACCGCGATGACGTTCAGGCGATAATAAAGATCTTCGCGAAAGCGGCCCTCGGCCACGGCGCGGCGCAGATCTTTGTTGGTAGCGGCAACCAAACGGATGTCAACGCGACGCAGCTTGCCGCCAAGCGGCTCGATTTCGCCTTCTTGCAGCACGCGCAAGAGCTTGACCTGCACGTGCAGCGGAACTTCGCCGATTTCATCCAAAAACAGCGTGCCGCCGTCCGCTTGTCCAAAGCGACCATCGCGACGGCTGGTTGCGCCGGTAAAAGCACCTTTTTCGTAGCCAAACAGCTCGGCTTCGAGAATGCTTTCCGGAAGCGCGGCGCAATTGACCGGAATAAATGGCTGACCGACGCGCGGCGATTGCTCGTGTAAATGGCGCGCCAAAAGTTCCTTGCCAGTGCCGGACTCGCCCAGCAAAAGCACAGTGGCTTGCGAAGGGCCGGCCTGTCCCAAAATTTCCAGCGTGCGCCGCATGGACAGAGACTGGCCCACAATCGGGCGCTGCCGGGCCGCAGCAAGCTGGCTGCGCAGGGCTCGATTTTCCGCGACCAGGGTTTGCCGCTCTAAAGCCTTGCCCACGACCCGCAGGATGTGCGCCCGCTTCAGGGGCTTAGTAATAAAGTCATAGGCGCCGTCTTTCATCGCCTCGACAGCGGTCTCGATGGTGCCATAGGCGGTCATCAAGATGACTTCGGTCTCGGGAGAGAGCTTGCGCGCCGCTTTGAGCAGATCGAGTCCCGATAAGCCGCCCATCATCAGGTCTGTGAGCAGCACATCGACGCGCTGCTTGCGCAAAATTTCCAGCGCTTCCTTGCCGTCGCGCGTCGTCAGAACATTAATCTCGCGTCCGGGCTCATCGCTATACTCATCCGCGGGACTTGCGCCGCTGCCAAGGGCGGTCGAATTCGCGCCGGAGCTTGTCGGCCGGCCCGAGCGGGCTTGAAATTTAAAGATACGTTCCAAGGATTCAAGGTTTGAAGCCTCGTCATCCACTACTAGCAGGGTCTTGCTGCTCGCCGACATCATAAGTGGTACCGTTCCGGCTGCCTATCCTGGCACAATAGCTAGACGAGCACCACGTCTTCGAGGCATTTCGCGGCACCTAGATGCACTCTTGCTACTATCGACCGAATCGCTTATTAGACTAAAAATTAGGAGGGAGCGATGTCTCTAACGGCAACCCTATCGCGGCGACTGCGCCATGTTGGAATCTATGGCCTATTTGGCAGCATGGCGGGCCTAGGCCTGTGGTACGGCTGTGCAGGCAGCAATGCTGATTTCGATCCCAACGCTCCGCTCGACGCCGGCAACAACGGCGGCTTGATGGTCGATCCCAACTGCAAAAAAGGCGTCGACGATGATCTGCCCGACGACAGCCTGCTCGATAGCAATTGCGACGGCATCGACGGTGACAGCAATCACGCCATTTTTGTAGCCCCGAAGGGCAATGACACAAACCCCGGCGGACCGGAAAGCCCGCTGCGCACCATCAATAAAGCCCTGGCGCTGGCCTCAGCGGCCAACACAGCAGTCGGTCATAACGTCATTACCGGTATTTACCTATCCAAAGATCTGGACAATGAACACGCGGCCTATGTAGAGCCCACCATCAATCTGATCAATGGCGTCGGCATTTACGGAGGCTATGATTTTGACAATCATTGGCAGCGCGCCGCGACAAATACCACTTCCATACAAGGCGCATCTAGAGCGATCAATGCTCGCGATATAGGATTAGAAACGCACATCGAGCTCGTTCAAATTGCGGCGGCAGACGGCATTATGTACGGCGATCGCTCAAGCTATGGTTTGTTTGCCGTCAATAGCCCCGGCCCCATCGTCGTTCGCAACGCCAGCATCAAGTCCGGCAAAGGTGCCAGCGGGCCGGCGGGTTCACAGGGTCGTCTTGGCGGACAAGGCTATCAAGGCGGAAGCGGTCAAAATGCCAAAAAAGGCGGCTCTAGCGACTTTACGGGCGCTGGCGGGGCGGGTGGCGGGGCGGATTGCCTGTATGCCAATGGCGGCAGGGGCGGCGACGGCGGCTTCAACAGCGATGGAGCACCAGGGACCACCGGAACAAACCTGTACTACTGTTCGGTGTATAAGGACGATGTAGGACGATATGTTGTCGGCGGGTCCGGCGGCGAACCCGGAACAAAGCCAAGCTGTTATGCGGGCTCGGGCCATTCAGTTCCTGGCAAAAAAGGTGCGGACGGCTGTTCCGGTGGAGTCGGCAGCAATGGCGCCCATGCCCTTACCAAAGGGAATGTGGACAATTATGGATATACCCCTGCTGACGGAAATTCGGGCATACCCGGCCAAAATGGCGGCGGCGGCGGCGGTGGCGTCG
>CAYWPR010000057.1:17245-40143 GCA_964460115.1 uncultured Myxococcales bacterium | reverse complement strand
CCATCTACATCGTGCTGCGCTACTACGAGCAAGAAACCGACTTTATCGCCTACAAGGAAAACGCCGCCTATAAGGGCCATCGGCGCATTCTGGAAAGCTGCAAAGTCGAAATCTCGCAGACGGCGCCGGACATTCGTGAAGAAATCGAACTCGGGCGCATTTTGCTGGATCGCAATGCCACGCGCATTCGCGACGCCCGCGAACCTAGTGATCCCAAAGCCAACGAGATCGATCTGCGTTTTGTGCCGCGCGCCGGCATCGCTGGTTCTTCGCTGGATCCCGGATCGCGAATTCGTACCTCGGCGCTTCTCGAGCGGATGCGGAAAATGCTGCTGGCCATGGCCCGCGATGGCAAGGTCTCGACAGCACACGACGCACTGGCCGGAGTGATCTCGGCGCAGGCTTTGGCCAGCGCCGATCTTTTGGACAATCGCAACAGTCACCAGGTCTTTGAAATGGTGACTTCGCTGCAGGATGAGATGTGCAAGGACATTGAGGTCAACCATCCGCAGCTTAGTCAGAAAAAGGAATTCTCAAGCTTTAAGAGAAACCTTGAGATGGTTCGCGGCTTGCTGAGCGAGCAGCGTCAGAGCGCCGAGGCCCTAGAAAGCGTTTTAGTCTACATGCAGAAGGCCAGTGAGGAACTGGCTCCGATTTATGGGGTGCCATCTGACGGCGTTGAGATTCTAACGCCGACGATGCCGCCCACCGTTGCAGTTTCGCCTGCCGGCGTACCGATTGTCGCCGCCGAGAAAAAGCCGCGCGGCGTCTACGGCCCAAACGAGATTCCACCCGACGATATGGAACGCATCAAGGGGCTGGCCAGCATCGACTTGCCGCTTGAGCTTGAGATCAACGGCGAGCAATGGGTGCGCATCGACCTTATTAAGGTCATGGATCAGGATTCTGAATCGACCCATGATCTGAAAATTAACGAGGCGCGCGATTCCTATCGTTCGCGGCAAAAGCTCAAGTATCCAAACGGCGATGCTTTGGAAGATGTGGGCCGTGCCCATGTCGGTGGCTACGTCACCTACAAAGTCAAAGGGGTTACGCCCGGCAAGCGGCTTTTGGTCATTCGGCGCATGGACTACGTCTACGGCGACTACTCGCTGGAATTCGAGGTCGATGGCAAAAAGGCCGGCATCTGCGAGTGCCCGGGCACCGACCGAATCAACCGCTGGCGCAACTGGCCGTTTATCATCGGCGAGGAATTTATTACTCGCAACGAGCCGGTCATTAAGCAAATCGCCGTCACCGCGGGACGAGATATCAACATGTTCCGCTACTGGTTTTATCAGCCTCGATAATCGGCTACACTAAAAACGCGATGTTTATCGATTCGATCATCGACGCCATCCTGCGGCCCTTTCGCGAGATTGCGCGCGTGTTCAACCAGGCCAGCGCCACCAAATCCGGCGTGGTCATGGATGTACAGCGCGTAAAAAGCGCGCCCGCACTTGTCAAAAATGAGATCGCCGGCGCGGCAACGCCGATGCTCAACGTTGGCAGCGGTTTTGGCCAGGCACCTGGCCAGCCGCAATTCGTGCAACCGAGCCCCCAAGCGGCTCCCTTGACGCAGAAGAAGAAGATGAGCTTTTGGCCTTGGAGCAAAAAAATCTGCATTCGCTGTAGTCAGAAACTGCACAAGACCTGGGACCAGTGTCCTTACTGCGGCCAAGGTCAGAATGCTCCGCTTTTGCCGGCCAATCCGCCGCCTGCCGCGCCGGCCCCACCGCCTAAACCGGCCGGGCCGGCGCGAACCATTGCCATGGACGCAGCGGCCATCGACGCGCCCATTTTGGGCGCCACCGATCGCGGCGAAAACATCGCGTGGCTCGTTCCCCTAGACGGCATGCTGACTGGCGAGCTTTTGCAAATCAAAGGCCGCTCCATCATTGGCACCGCCGAGGCTTCGGACATTCGCCTGACCGACGCCTCGATTTCCAGTCGCCATGCCGAAGTGACCCTGGGTCAGAACAACCGCTTTCGCATCACCGACCTTGGTTCACGCAACGGCACCTACGTCAACGACAAGACCGTCGCTTCTGTGGAACTCATCGACGGTGACAACATCCGCTTGGGTCGGACGACGTTCCGCTTCAAGACGAAGCAATAGGGCAATAGCGATCATGTGCTCTCGGCGTTACTTCCCTGTGGAACTTGGTTTTGACAAATTCGCGGCGCAGTCTGCACCGCCTTTCCGAAAACGCCCTTGCCGCACTGGCTGGCTCGGCCGGCTTTTGGGGTGTGGCTTTGCTGCCGTGGTCCTTTTGGGTTTGCTATGTGCCCAATCGGCTTGGGCGCAAAGCGGCGCTCGGCTGCGGCTTGAGCGTTTCGGCTTTGACAAGCTTCCCGACCTCAAGGTGTACATGACCTTTGTCGAGGAAGATGGCGCGATTATCGCCGGTCGTCAGGCTTCTGATTTCAAGCTGCTGCTCGATGCCGCCGATCAGGGCCCGGCCAATGCTGTCACTACGTTTGAACAAAGCAAGCTGCCGATCTACGTGGTGGGCGTTGTTCAGGCCTCTAGCGTCATCGAAGATCGCGCTCTTTCCGAAGTGAAAAACGGCTTGCGGCGCATCAGCGAGGCGGTCGGCAACACCGGCGGCCGAATGGGGCTTTTAAGCTATGCCAGCTCCACCGTGCGGGTGATTGAAAGCGGCACGAGCACCGAGGTGGATAGCGCCTTGAGCAAGTTGACCATTGATAGCGAAGCCTCGGAAACTCATATGATCGATGCGGTGCGCACCGCCATCGATCTGCTCAAAGCCACCGAAAAGAATCAGCGGCGCCTCATCGTCCTTTTTTCAGACGGCATCGACATCAACAATGACAAAAAGCTGTTTGTCGATCTGGGCAACCGCGCGCAGCAGGCCAATATCGTCATCGATACGATTGGCTTTGCCGCTTTTGATCCCACCAAGCTTCGCAACCTGACCGAGATGGCCAAGCGCTGCTACGGCGTGGATCGCGTGGCCAAAGCTGCTTCCGAAATCGGTCCGCGCATGGATTCGGTGGTGGATGAAATTCAAAAGCAGTACGTCCTGACCTTTCCTTTGGCCATTCAGGGCGACGACAAAGAGCATACGTTTCAAGTGACGCACGAGTCTGGCGGCCGACCAGTATACAGCAACGCCGTCAACGAAAAACTGCCCTCAAAACCACCGATTGGCCCGGGCAAGCCGCCACCGGAGCCCAAAAGCCGCTGGTGGCTGTGGCTGCTGCTTGGCCTTGGCGTCCTTGGCGCAGTGGCCATCGTGCTGGCGCTGCGCAAAAAGCCCGAATCGCCGATGATGGCAGCGGCTCCCGCGGCGCCGCACCCGGCTCCGTCGGTACCCGCACCGGCCGCCAAGGCCAATCGCACCGTGGCCCTGGAAGCCGCTGGCGATATCACCATGGGCTGGATCATGGGCACCACCGGCAAGTATAAGGACCAGTCCTTTAAGCTCAAAGATCGTACGGTCATCGGCACCGGCGCCGACTGCGATATCGTCATCGAAGACGGATTTATGTCGGCGCGTCATTGCGAAATTCGCAAAGTCGAAGGTGGGTTCAAGCTGGTCGATTTGGGCGCCACAAACGGTGTAGTTGCCAACGACAAGCGCGTCAAAGAACACTTCCTGGTCGATAACGACAACTTTCGTCTGGGTCGCACCGAATTCAAGTTCAAGTCGATTTTCAGCTAGGAGGCACGGGTGGCATCTCTTCTGGCGTTTGCAATGATGGGACTTTCCGGGCTCGGCGGAGCGGCCGCGCTCATCATGTCCCTGGCGGATGGCGGCGGCGGCTTTCCGTGCCCCAAGTGCAAAAAGACGATTATGCCGGACTGGAATCAGTGCCTGTTTTGCGGCGCCAATCCCGAGCTCGAACAGGGCAAGCCGCCCGTCCTGCATTTTGTCACGGGTCCCTTGGCCAATCAGGTGGCGATCATCGAAAAAGCGGTGACCACGATTGGCTCGGTATCGGGCAACGACATTGTGATTTCCGACCCCAGCATCTCGCGCAAGCATCTGGGCATCCGCAAAGTCGAGGGCGGTGGCGGCTATGAAGTCGCTGATTTTGGCTCGACCAACGGCGTGTACATAAACGGCGAGCGCATGCCCAAAAAGAAGCTGGCGGTTGGCGACGTCATTCGCGTGGGAAACACCGAGATCGTATTTCGTGTCTAACCAAAAGGCCCAAAAAAGAGCCGCAAAGAGTTAAATAGAATGGGCGCCAAGCTCTTATATCGAGACGGACAAAGTCGCGACGCTTCTGCAGATCTCCTCGAAGCCGGATCATTTCTGGGCCGAGCCAATGAGTGCGTGGTGCGCACCGAAGACGCCATGGTCTCGCGCCGCAACTGCAAGTTCAGCGTGCAGGCGGGGCAGTGGTACGTCGAGGATCTTGGCTCGGCCAATGGCACCTATGTAACGACGGCCGGCAGTGCCGAACGCCGCATCACGCGCGAGGCCTTGGCGCACGGAGATATCGTTCGCTGCGGCTCTTTGCAAGTGCGCTTTGTGCTGGTGGCCGACGCGGCTCCGGCAAAGCCGGTGATTTCGGCCGAACCGGCAACTCCGGATTCTACTCCGCAAGCGGCCGAACCGTCGAGCACTACGGACCTAGACAAGGCCAAGCCGGCCTCGGGCGATGCCAAGGCGCGAACTGCGCAGGGCGCGGCCGTGTCCGATGGTCCTAAGCCGGCGGAAGAACTTTTGGCCAAGCTGCAAGAGGACTTTAAAAAGGTCAGCCAAGATCTTGAGTCCGCACGCAGCACCTTGAAAGACGCGCAAGAGCAGCGCGAGCAGACGCTGATTAAGTTCGAAACCCTGGAAAGCGAAGCCAAGCGGCTGCGCAATGAAGCCAGCACCAGCAAAGAAGCCTTGGAAAGCCTGACCCGTCAGGCCAAAAAGGACAAGGAGCGGCTGATCGCTGAAACCAAGGAAAAAGAAGAACTGCGTAGCGACGTGAGCAAGCTGCGCAGCGAGCAGATTAAAGCCCTTTCGCAAATCGAAGAGCTCAAGCTGTTTTCCGAGGCCAAGGATCGTCAAATCGCCAGTTCGGCGGAAGACGTTCGGCGCAGCAAAAAAGAAGTCGAAGGCTTAAACGCCCAGCTTGTCAAACTGGCTCGCGAACGAGATGAGCAGATTCGCAACATCAACTCGCAAACCGGCGATGTGGATCGTCTGCGCGACATTCTGAAAGAACGCGAAAAGATCATTGAAGAGCAGCGCGTGGGCTTGGTCAGTCAGGAATCGCAGCTCAAAGATTTGCGTCGCCGCATCGATGAGCTTGAGCGCGAAGGCGCCGATCTCAAGGGCAAGCATGAAAATCTGCGCGAGCGTTATGGGCGCATGCAGCAACAAAACGAAGAGCTGCACCAATTGGCCAATGGTCAGCAGCAAACCGGCAATGAGCAAGTGCTGCTACTTTCTCAAGAGAACCGTACGCTGCGCCAGGACGCGCAAGCCGCTGGCGAAAAGTTTTTGGCGCAGAGCACCGAGCTGAAGAAATTGCAGGCCGAGATCGCCGAGCTAGATCGTCAATGCGACAAGCTTGACGATGAATTGAAAGCCGCGCGGCAAAACGCCGAGCGAGCTGCCGCGGAGGCCGCTGCCAAAACCACGGCCAGCCTTTCGGCCAGCCATGCCGATGCACTGAAGAATCTGACAGCCGAGCTCGAGCAAGCGAAACAAGAGCGCGATGCGCTAAAGAGTCTGCCCACCGAGCTCGAGCAAGCGAAACAAGAGCGCGATGCGCTAAAGAGTCTGCCCGCCGAGCTCGAGCAAGCGCAAAAAGAACGCAACGAATTGCACGCCAATTTGACGAGCGCCATCGAGCAGCAAAATAGCGCGCTCGTCATCGCCAACCAAGAGCGGGAACAATTGCGCTTGCGGGTTTTAGAGTTGGAAGCGCAGTTTCGCAGCGCCATCGCCACCACTCAGGCCATGCCTGCTCATCCGGGCGGAGACGTACAGCTTGTTGAGCTAAAGGCCGTGGCCGCGGCTGCCTACGAAGGAATTTCGGATTCCTTTGGCAGCTTGCGCAAAAACCTGGTCGATTTGGAAGAAGGCTTCGATCGTTTCGAACGCGCCTTCACCGACAAAGATGCGGCGCGACGGCTGCGCCAAAGTCTGGAAGAAGTGCAGAACTGCTTTGAGGATGCTCGTTCGCAGATTCGTAGTTTGCGCACAGTGATTGAGTGAAAAGAGAACACGATGTCTCAGGATAAGCCCGCAATCACCGATACCGATGATCTCAACCACAGCGAGCGCGAGGTTTTAGACCTAATAAGAGCCCGCTATTCCCTTCTTTACGTCGTCTCTTCGGAAGAGCAAAGGGTCGAAGAATCTTTGCTGAAGCTGGCTCGGCGCCGCGATATGAAGCTTGGCGCTTGGTCGATTACGCGCGGCTTTGTGCAAAAATTCGGCACGCTTAAAGGGGGCGATGTCAAAGATCCGATCAAGGCCCTAGACTACATCAACAGCGCCGAAGGCCGCGGCCTGTTTGTGCTGCGTGACTATCACGCGTTTCTAAACGACCCGACGGTGGTGCGCAAGCTGCGCGACTTGGCGCAGGATCTGCGCAAAGCGCAAAAGCATGTCTTTATCCTTTCGGCGGTGACCAAGATTCCGCCCGAGCTGGAAAAAGACATGTCCATCATCGATTGGGATTTGCCCAATCGCAATGAGCTAAATACCGTCGTCGAAGGGCTTTTGCATCACTTGCCTGCCGGCTGCGACCCGGGGCTGGCCAAAGAATCGCAAGGGCGCGAATCGATCGTCGATGCGGCGCTTGGTTTGACCCTTATCGAAGCCGAAAATACTTTGGCCAAGTCGCTGGTTCGTCACAAAAAGTTCGATTTGCCGACGATTCTTAGCGAAAAGAAACACATCATTCGCAAAAGCGGCATTTTGGAATATTACGAAGCCGAGGAAAACCTCGACGGCATCGGCGGTCTTGAGATTCTCAAGAACTGGCTGAAAAAGCGCCGCCTGGCGTTTACTTCGGAAGCGCGCGACTTTGGTCTGCCCATGCCCAAGGGCATTTTGCTTTTGGGCGTGCCTGGGTGCGGCAAGTCGCTGACCGCCAAAGCCGTTGGCGCCGCTTGGCAAATGCCGCTTCTGCGGCTGGATGTCGGCAAGATTTTTGGCGGCCTTGTCGGTGCGTCCGAAGAAAATATACGCAAAGCGCTAAAGACTGCCGAAGCCGTGGCTCCGGCGATTTTGTGGCTCGATGAAATGGAAAAGGGCTTTTCCGGGACCGGCTCGTCGAATATGTCCGATGGCGGCACCACCTCGCGCGTGTTTGGCACCTTTGTGACCTGGATGCAGGAAAAGACCTCGCCGGTTTTTGTCATCGCCACCGCCAACGATGTGCGCGCGCTGCCTCCCGAGCTTTTGCGCAAAGGCCGTTTCGACGAGATTTTCTTTGTCGATTTGCCGACGCAGGAAGAGCGCTTCGAAATTCTCAAAATCCATCTCAGCAAAAAAGGACGCGCCGTCGAGCAGCTCGACATTCCTCGCCTTATCGAGGCAATGCCTGACTTCTCCGGTTCCGAAGTCGAGCAGGTGGTGGTCTCGGCGCTTTATGAAGCCTTTGACGCCGACCGCCACAATCGCGAACTTAGCACCGAGCAGCTTCTGCACGGCGCCAAAGAAATCGTGCCGCTGGCGGTGACCATGCAGGAAAAAATTGCCGACATGCGCGAGTGGGCTAAGACCAGGGCCCGCCCGGCCTCGCTGCATGCCTCTGCGAGCGTGCGCAAGGGACGCGATCGCTTCTCGGTTCCCGAAGGGGAAGGCCGGCGACTCGAGGTATGACGTGAGCCACTTTACAACCGTTGCGACCAAGATCACGAATCTGGAGTGCTTGCTGCGGGCTCTCAAAAAGCTCGAGATGAACTACACGACTGCCGAGGAAGGCGTCGTCGTGCGCGGCTGGCGCGGACAGACAAGCCTTGCCGAGATCTCCATCAACATGGGCCGCTATGACATTGGCGTCGTCAAAAACCAAGATGGCACCTACGGCCTTTTCGCCGACTGGTGGGGCATTGAGACGACGAGCGGCAAGACCGAACAAAACGTCGTCGATGAAATCAGCCGCGAATACGCCTATCAAACGGTGGTGCTGGCCTGCGAAGAGCAAGGCTACCGCATTGACGAGCAAGCGGTCAGCGAAGACGGTACAATCAAGCTGTCCGTTTCCAAATGGGGGTAGAACATGGCCCAGCGTAAAGAGCTAGAGATTTCCATCTCGCCCACCGGAGAAGTCAGCGTGCAGGTCAAGTGCGTACCGGGGCAAGCCTGCGTCGAGGAGACCAAGTTTCTGGAAGAGGCGCTAGGCAATCAGATAAAAGACCGGCAGCTTACTTCCGATTACTACAAGCCCGGCGTCACCACCGGCACCGGCGTCAACAGCCAGAACTAGACTCATCATTGGCCCTTTTTGAGGCCCTTGGAAGGCAACGCGCGGCGCTACAGGCCGCCAAGGCGCGCGCCGGGCAGGCCGAACAGCGCAAAGGACAGCCACGCCGGATCGCCTTCGGTGCGAATTGCTTCACGCGCCTCGGATACGGCGACGGCCAGCGGTCGGTTGCTGCTCCAGGCGCGGTACAAGGTTTCAGCGAACAGTCCGGCTTTGGCGGAAGAGACGGGCCAAGAGGTGGCGACCACAGCCCCCGCTCCGGCTGCCAAAAAGCGTTCAATCCACTGGGCCGTGCCTGCGGGCGCCAGCGGTGATTGGGGTGCCGTCGGCTCGCTGACGCACAAAAAGATGAAGCTGCCTTGAAAGGGCGGCGTCTGACCGCTTTTGCGAAAGCGCTGCCCCGGAACGATTTGCACCGGAGAAAAGACGCCGTCTTCCAAACACAGACCAGCGCCGCTTTTGTCGCCGCGATCAAATGCGCCATGGCCGCTAAAATGCCAGGCGGCGACCCCCGGCTGGGCCAAAAGCGGCTGTATCTCCGCAATGCGGTGCAGATTGCGCAGCCTTATGTCCAAAAGCGCCAGACTTTGGTGCTCGCGCCGCATCAGGGACTCGACCCCGGGCGGCGTAATCATTACCCAGGGCGCCGTCGCAAATCGGCAATTGTAACTGCCACTGCCACTGCGACTTAGGGCGAAGCGCTCGGCCAAATAGTAGCTCGTCAGGCCGCGGCTTATGCGCAGAAGCTCCCAGGGAACCCATGTCTCGCCGCAATCTGCTGCCAGCCAAGTTCCAGGCTGCAGGGTGCCCAGCGTTTCGCGCACCGCTTGCGGAAGCAGCATCTGCGAAAGCGTTTCGCCAATGGCTTGCAGCGCCGGCTCACGCTGGCTGTCCGGCAACGTCGCCAGGCGTTCGACCTCTTGGCTGCCAAGATAGGTGCGCAGCCGATCCGCAAGCGGCATGTCCAGCATCACCTCGCCGGTGGCTATCGCTTCGGAGGTCTCTTCATGGATCAAACACAAATCGACTTTGAGCCGCCGCCGCCGGGCCCCCTCTGAATTGTGCGAACCTGAGGTCGATGGCTGACTGTCAAGCGCCGCATGATCGCCCAGTGAGCCATATTCGCGCAGCCGCAGCACGGCTTGCGGTCCGTATTCGGGCAGCACCGATTCCAACGGCGTACTGATCTGAATTTCGCTATGCGGGGACAGTTCTCCCATCTCGGCAACGCTCATTGAGCGTACCTCGGGGCGCAGGGTCAAAGTCCCAAGCCGGGCACCGCGGTGGCAGACCGCGACCTCAATGCGGGCCGCGCCGGTTTCGCGGCCGCGCAGCGGTAAAATCAGCTCTCCCGATTGCCCGCCCATATAGACTTGCAGCATTCCTTGATCGGCCTGATAGGCTTCGATCTTGCCGTCGGGCAAACTGACGTTGACTTCCAATGCGGTGGACATGCGCTGGCGTCCCGCGCCGTCTCGAGCGCTTAACCGCGCGTCAGCCCAAAGGCGCAGCGGTATATGCTGACCGACAAGCGCCAGGCCCGGGGTGCTAAGGTGGACGTTAAAGTTCATCGTGCTTTCGCGGCGATGTTCTTCAAGCAGCGAGCGCCCCGTCGGGGTTCGTCCCGCCGGGCGCAGCGATTGAGATCCCGGTGCCGCCCAGTCATCGAGCCAGCTCATGCGGTAGGCGGCGCTGCGGCGCTTGCCTCCCTCGTCGCTGGGCGTCTGATAGCCTTTGTTGTCAGCCTGCGTCGCCTCGGGACTGCTTTGCGATGCCGGGACCTCTCCTGGCTGCGGCTCGCGGCTGGGCAGGCCGGGGGTCGATTTCAGCTCGATGACGAACTCGCCGACGTGAACGCGATCGCCGGCGCTAATCAGCACCGGAGCCACTACTTTGCGGCCGTTTACATAGGTGCCGTTGGTGCTTTTCAGATCGGTCAGCACAAGTCCCTGCGGGCTGGTTTCCAGTCGCGCATGCCGCTTGGACACCTTTCCGGTGGGAAGCACGATGTCGTTGACCTCCCCGCGGCCGATGGTAATGACCGGTTGGTCATACTCGGATGTACGGGTCTCGGTCTTGGAGCGGACTACAACGACGAGCATAAAGCAGAGGTCCAGATGTCGAGGCACTTATTTTCGCACAGCCTGACAAGCCCTGTTCTATCTATTTCGTTAATAGAAAAGGTAACCCGCTTGCAGGCCGAGCGCGCCGCGGCCGTAAATGGCCGCCCCAGCGTCGCCGATACCAACGCGACCGACCGCAGCCAAGCGCAACTGCCCACGGCTGCCCACCCTGAGGAGCCCTTCGAGCCCCGCGCCAAGCGCACCGCCTATGTCCGGTGTGGACGCATTGGGGTTTACCATCACCCCCAGGTAGTTGACTTGCCACGCGGCAAACGACATGAAACGCAGAGATTTAAGAACTTCGATGTGCACGAGCAGACCGCCCGCGTACGCCGCGCCGACATTTGGCGAAAGCCGAAAGCTGGCCCCTTGCAGCGTAGACAGCGTGATATGGCGCACGCGTATTCCCAAAAGTAGCCCGGGCTCAAGTCGCCAGCCGCCGCCGCGCGCTCGGACCTCGGGATGCAGCGCTGTATTTCCGGCGGCGCTGTTCTCATACTGCGGATCCACTTCGACGCTTGTATCCAGAAAACTCGTGCTCGTCGGGACAATCAGTCCCAAAACCCCCTGCAGCGCGAAGTATTTGCGGCGCAGCGCCGGGGTGCGCACCCCGGCATTGATATTGCCGAAGCCGGCCGGACTATATCCAGCGGGGATGTTGCTAAGCGCGATGCGCAAAAGATCCACGGACGCATCAAATCCAAATCCATTTTTCATGGTCCAGCGGCCACTAAGCGCCATGCGCAGCGAGCCGCTCATCGTCGTTTCCAGCCGCGTCCCCAGGTAATTTCCCGCCCAGGGCGAACGGATTCCGCCAAAAGGCACCTCGCCAACTCCACCAAGCAGAACATCTTCGAGTCCGGTGCTGCTTGGGCTTGGCGCTAGGCCCTGTCCCGGTTCCGCGCCACTTGGCGCCACAAGGGGAGGGGGGGGTTCTGCGGTTTGGCTCGCGGTTTTGGGAACCTCGGGCGCTGGACGCTTTGCGACTGCTGCCTGCCTTTCGGCGGCATTGGGATTTTCGGCGTCGGCCGGAGCGGGCGGCTGGACGGTGCTGCCACCATGCACAAAAAGCGGCGCCTCGGCGAAAAGTCCGGCAATTGTGACCCGCAATTTGTGCGGACCCGGTGTCACGGCAGCGGCATCCGCCGGACGGTTGTCGACAAGCATTGCGATCGGCAATCCAGAAGGTCCGTGGATACGCGGCAGTATGCCCGGCTCGCTTTTAATCGAGCCGTCTATGCCCATGCCGCCGACTCGCGCCACCAAAAAGTGATGCGGCTGGCTTTCCGCGCTGCGCATTCCGTTTTCATCCAGGGCAAAAATCCGCGCCGTATAACTGCCAGCGTCGAGCTCGCGCAGATCAACTTGCGGGCGCGCCGCCGATGCTTGCGTGCTCAAAAGGGGCGGTTCGCCTTCGCCCGGGCCGCGATATAGCTCAAAGTGGTAGCGCTGCGCCGCCGCCACTTTTTGCCAGCGCAGGCTTACTTCGGTCGGCGAGCCTCCGTCGCCGACCAAAATCAGATCCGAACCGCTTGTCCACTGCGGCGCTGCGACAATCGGCCGCGGCGTCGCAATGGGCTGACCCTTGACGCAGCGGTTCCACTGGCCGGTCGCAACCACCACTCCGGCTGGCGGGTATCCTCCTAAAAAGGCCAGCCCTTCATAAACCGCCACCACAGTCGATGGACCGTCGACTTGCATTTGCGCAAGCTGCGCGCGAATTGCTGACCGACCGCACTGCGTCGCCACGTACATCGTCGGGGGGCTTGGAGTAGCGGCGCCGGGGGACAGTGGTCCGGTTCCAGATGAGGCGATCACGCGCAGCTCGCCGCGGGCCAAATAAACAGCATTTTGGGCCAAGAGCGCGAGCAGGCTGTTTGGCCCAAGGTGCAGATTGACGCCGGAGGCACTGATCAGATCGACACTGCCTTGGCCAGTACTGACCTCATCATGAGAGGCCAGCATCGAATTTTTCAGCAGCGGATCGAGCGCTTGCGCGAGATGGTCGCCGGGTTTTTTATTGAGAAATACTTCGCCGGCCACGGCGCTAACCTGCAGGATGCCGTTTGGCGCGGGTCCAAAGTGGACCAGGCGCAGCGTCGGAATCGGCGATCCGGGTCGAACCACCGCGGTCGGCGCGGGCATTCCTTGACTGGGCGGGGGCACCGGCTGGGCTCTGACTGCCGCGACGATCAGGCTTAGGCCGATGCCCACAGCAAGCATCACACGCATACTGTGCCGAAACGGCGGCTGGCAGGGCTCTGTCAAGGCCCGAGTTTGCCAAGCCAGAAGGGTCCCATGAATTCTGATCATGACAAGTATCTCACGAATTTTATTATGATAGGCGAGGTTTGTCACAGATGTCCACGGTTGTAGTTCAGAAGTACGGCGGCAGTTCGGTGGCCACGCCGGAGCGTATACGGCAGGTCGCACAGCGCATTCTTGAGACGACGCGTCGTCCGGATGCCGCGAATGTGCGAGTGGTTGTTGTGGTCTCGGCGATGGGCAAAACCACGGACGAGCTTTTGGCCCTGGCCAAAACGATATCTCCGTCGCCGCCGCGGCGCGAACTAGACATGCTTTTGACTTGCGGCGAGCGCATCTCGATGGCGCTTTTGGCCATGGCCCTACACGACTTGGGGGTGCCGGCGATAAGTTTTACCGGCTCTCAGTCGGGAATCATTACGAACGATCGGCACTCGGGCGCGCGCATTATCGAGGTTCGACCCATTCGCATTCAGGACGAGCTTGAACGCGGCATGGTGGTCATCGTCGCCGGTTTTCAAGGGATGAGCTACAAACGCGAGATTACGACCCTGGGGCGTGGCGGATCGGACACCACCGCCGTGGCGCTGGCCGCGGCGCTTGGGGCCCAAAGTTGCGAAATTTACTCGGACGTAGACGGGGTCTACTCTGCCGATCCGCGTGTTGTGCCCGACGCTCATCATCTGGCCTATCTGGAATATTCCGAGATGCAGGAATTGGCCGGACATGGGGCCAAAGTGCTAAATGCTCAGGCGGTAGAGTGGGCGCAACGGGCTGGCATTGTGCTGCACGCGCGTCGTACTTTGGCCCCCGAAGTCCGCGCCAAGGACGCCTCCGGTGCCCAAAGTGCAAAGGAACGCGAAACGCGCATTGGGCCGCCACGCGAGACACAAGAAGGCCTGGGGCGCGCCGCAATGCGCGCCACCGCAGTGACGAGCAGCGCCGAGCTTGTCGAGCTTTATGCGCCGCGCCACGGTGCGAAGCTCTTGCGCGAGCTACACCGCCATGGCGTGGCGCTGCGCCATTTGGCGCTGGCAGCCGGTGCTGCCTTTGAAAACGAGGCGGCTTTGGATGTCGCATTTGTGCGCGATGATCTGCCCGATTTTGCGCAGATGCTGGCCGATCTGCGCAAAGCCACTGACGGCGAGCTTCGCGTCGTAGAGGAGAATGGGGCAGTCACCGCAGTCGGACCGGGCCTAGGCGGCGCTCCCGAAGTGATGCTGGAAGTCGATGTCGCGCTGCGCGCCGCCAATCTGCATCCGCAGCGTTATACGACAAGTCCGCTGCGCTTGACCGTCACACTGCCGCGCTTCGAAGTACATACGGCAACCGCTCTCATCCATCGTCTACTCTGCAGCGGCGAACTTGCAGCTTAAGCGAAGTCGCGAATCGATCTGCGCTGCATAATTCTTGTAGACGGATGATTTGGAAGAATCGCCATCGGGGCGAAATGGCGGCCGATTTCGCGAGAATTGACAGCTCGGTACGACGGGGCCTATAAAGTTGGTACATGAAGTGGCTATGCTTCTCGACGATAGTGTGTCTGCTTTTGGGCTTTGTCGCATGTAAGCCCAAATATCCGAGCTGTTCCGGAGATTCGGATTGCCCCGGCAATGCCGAGGGCAAGGAATGGTGTGTAAACGGGCAGTGCCAGCAGTGCCGGCCGCTTCCCGAAGGCAAGAACGACTGCGGCGCCGGGCGAAGCTGCAAAAATGGAAGCTGCCAAGCCATTCCCGGCTACTGCAACAAGAATACCGATTGTCCCACCGGGCTTTGTGAGCAGAACCGCTGCGCCTCCTGCAAAGAGGATACGCAGTGCCCCGGCGGTACCCGCTGCGCGGCTGGCCGCTGCGAAGTCGATAGCCGCAAAGCCTGCAAAACCAGCGACGATTGTTCCGAAACCGAGGACTGCGTCAACGGGCGCTGCGTCTCAAGCAGCCATGGCCGCTATGGCGCCGAGGGCGGCTGCCAACTGGAAACTGCCTATTTTGACTTCAATGAATTCGAACTTAGCGAGTCTGCCAAAGCCGCCGTCGATAAGAACGCTGAATGCATCAAAAGAAACAACCGCAGCGTCAATCTGGTCGGCCATACCGATTCGCGCGGCACGCCCGAATACAACCTGGCGCTGGCTGACAAGCGGTCGCAAGTGGTGAAAAAGCGGCTGTCCGCGCTTGGCGTTCCCGAGGACAAAACGATTCCGGTACCACGCGGCGAAATCGATGCCAAAGGCAGCAATGAATCAAGCTGGGCGCAGGATCGGCGCGTGGACTTTCAATGGCGGTAAGCAACATGATGGGTATTTGCGGGCGCGGTGCACGGGGTTTTGTCTGGGGCCTTTTGCTAAGCACTGCGCAGTGCTGGGTACCGACGGAAGAAGGCCAGCGCATGCAGCAGGAAATCAGCCAACTGCAGCAGCGTTCACAGCAGTCCAAACAGGAATTGTCCGAAAAGCTGCAGGGGCAAAGCGAAGAGCTCAACAAGCTTTTGGACGAGGCGCGCCGCTTGACCACGCGGCTGGCCGATTCCTCGCAGAAATCCGACAAGCTGCAAGCGGATTTGCTGATGCTGCAGGGCAAGCTGGAAGAGACGCAGCGCACCTTGGAAGCCCTGCAAAAGCAATTCACCGACTATCGCGCCCAGTCGGATACGCATCTGGAACAAATCGGCAATACCATTGCCACCATCAAAAATCCGCCGCTGCCCGATAACCCAGAAGGCTTGTTTGCGGCAGGCAAAGAAAAGCTAGATACGCGTCAATACAACGAAGCGCGGCGCATCTTTGAAGCGTTTGTCAATCGCTATCCCACTGATGCGCGGGCCGCGCGCGCTCAATTAAATATTGGCGAGGCCTATTTTCAGGAAGCCAAATACGCCAATTCGCTGATTGCGCTGCGCAAAGTCATCGACAATTTTCCCAAGTCCGAAGAAGTCGAAACGGCTTTGTTCAAAAGCGGACAGGCCTTTTTTCTCATCAAGAAATGCAATGAAGCGCGAATGTTCTTTCAAGAACTGTTGCGCCTGTATCCCAAGACTCGTTTGAAGGGTGAGGCCAACGAGCAGATTAAAGAAATCTCGCGCTCTGGAAAGAACAAGGCGACGTGTGAAAGCTAGAAACCCGCTTCGCGCCACCTGCGCTTTGTGTGCCGCCCTGTCTTTGGGAACGATGGCTTGTCGCCAAAAGCCCACAGCTACCGTGCCAGTGGTGCCGGTCAAGATAGAAGCCGAAGCCACTCGTGCCGCGTCAGCACCGGACATTAGTGCCAATGTAGAGGCCAAAGATTCGCCGCCTGTGCCAATCATTGAGATAAGCGGCGAGATAGAAATGCCGCCGGGTTCGCCGCCGAGCGGCAAGTTGTATGTCTACCTAAGCCGCGGCGACTGTTTGGGCGAATCGCCGCAAACGACGTTACTGCGCCGTATGCCGATTACGGATAACGGCACATTTTTGCTACATGTCCTTGCCGAAGCGAGCAGCGAATTGTCGATTTGCGCAGCGCTTGAGCCGCGACCCGGTCAAGCATCGCGGCTGTATGGTCGCGCAACGACTCCTTTGCACATAGGCAATGCCACGCAGCAGGAAATTCGTGATATCAAAGTCGCGCTGCAAGTGGGCCCGCCGCATCTTTTTCCGGCGCCGGCTTCGCGATAAAATGTAGCTTTTCTACGCGCAGCCGGGCCGAGATCTTCTTTTTCGGGGCTTTTAGGGCGAAAGATTCGGATAGACGATTAGTGCGGCGCCTGCCTTCTGAGCCAGTAATAGCTCGGGGCCATTCTGGTTGTCGAGCTCGCCTACTGTAAGCGTGTCAGCGGCAATGCCATTTAGCAACGGCCGGCGGCTAAATGTCCCATTGCCTTCATTGGTAAGCTGTACGACCTGGCTGCTTTGCCCAAAGATCACGTCATCCATGCCGTCGCGATCCAAATCAACGACGGTCATTGCCATCGCCATGTCCGCGGCTAGATCCGCCGGAGTTTGTAGCGCCTTCGACAAGTTCTGATCATAAGTCAGATTATTTGCCGTCTTTTGCAGATACACCGCAAATGTGTTGTCGGTATGAACAACCAGCAAATCTACAAGCCGGTTCGTACTTTCATAATCGTCAAGAAATCCCCAAGCTAGGAGGCGCGGCTGCTTGCCGCTGGGCATTCCCGTAATGCTTATAGGCGTTGCATCTTGCCCCATCGGCGGCACGGTAAACGCTTTCAGCGGCCCGTCGACGCCGGCACCCGCCACAGCCACCACCGTGGCGGCGCGATCCATGGCCAGAGCGCTCGTCAGCGTATAGGTGAGCATCCGCAGATTCGTATAGGTGCCGGTTTGGCTGGTCAGCAACGTGTATTCAAGCGAGTAGTTTTGTCCGCCCGTCGGCCGTAACTGGACAGTGGTATTGCTGGCTACATCCAGCAATAGATTTAAAGAAGGTTGCAGGCCCGACAGAGGGTCCGGCGAGGTGCCGGGCTGAAACGCATTGCCGCTGATGCGAAAGACCTCGATTTTGGTATTCATCGCCGCGGCGCTTTCATCGGCAGCGTAGATTTGCTGTTGATAAATTTGCACCCAGGCGGGGTTGCGCGGGGTCGTGCTCTTGACGATTTTGGTGTTGTCCGTGAAAGAAGCAGGAACGTAGATATGTACTTCTTTGGTTAGCTTTTTATCGCCCGCTTGAATCGTGACTTTGCGCGGGCCGGGTGGCAATGTGGACAGTCGGTCTTCCGGGATATCGGCATAGGCGGCACCGTTGCCGTCTCCACTGACCATAAATGCAATCGGCGCGCCCACCCCCAAATCCAAAGTGACATGATCCGTGGACATTAGGTTTTTAACCTTGATGTCCAACCGCCCGCCGCTTTTGGCCACGCGCGTGGTGAGCAAAGTAATGTCGGCTTCGGGCATCGCGGTACAGCGCGCATCATTGGGATATAGCTCGCACCCGTCTCCTGCACAACTTGATACACCAAGCAAGCCAAGCGGCATGCTGAAAGACGCTAGCAATGCCAGTCCGGTAGCTTGTGCTGAAATCTTTACATTGCCAAACATGGCAGCACGCAATGGGGTATACATGTTATTTGCCCTCCAGAGAGTACTGAACGGTTTGATTGGCGCTGGCTGGCTTGGGACTCGGCCAGGCAAAAGTAATGGCCAAGCCAATGGCCAATGCACCACTTATGGCATAGCCTGCAGCATAAATTGGCTTATTCTGTAACACACAGAAGTTTGCGGCGCTGGTACAACCTATCAGTGAAGTCTCGCTGCCGTCTGTGACATGCAGCGCGACCGTCGGAATCAGCGTTGCTACGAGCAGCCCGCTAAGCACGCCGGCGGCGATTTTGCGATTGCGCGACCAGCGGCTGAAAAAATCGCCGGGATCGGTTGTACGCGGCGTCGCCAAATCGGTGGACGAAGGGGCAGGCGCGACCTGATTGGCGTTAGTCGCCGCTTCCGAGGCGGCGTTTGCTGGCGGGGCTGCGGATTGGGCTGGCTGCTGGGCCGCTTGAACGGCTTTTTGCTCTCGGTAGCGCAGCAGCAAGCGGTCGCCTAGGTCAAAAAGCGCCGTCGAAAGCTGCGGGCCGCTGCATCGTTCGCAGAGGGTTTTCTCATCGATTGTGGTGCGCCCGTCGGCATCAAACAGCGAGACAGCCAGGTAGACCCGGCCGGCTCCGGCATCTTGGGTCTGCGCGCTCAGCACGACTTTGGCGCCCTCGCGGCTGGCAAGCTGGCTGTAGCATTCTTCATTGCTGCACTGCCGCTCTGGCGGCAACAGGGCATTTTCTTTGATGAGCGCTTCGCCGTTTTTGGTCAAATGCTCAAAAAACGCATGGCTCAGCCGCACATCCACCTTGCCGCCTCGCTGCACCGCTAAAAATAGCACTAGGTCAGCGCCACGCTGCGCCGTCGCCTGGGTTGGAACGAGCAGCGAAAGACCGAACATCAATATCGATATCGACAGTACAGCTAGCCTAGCGGTCATGCCGCAAACTCCTCTCTTCGCATTTCGAGGTCGTCCGTTCACAAGTCAGCCAAGATGGCCATTTGAAGCAGAAAAGACCTAATTTCCGGCAATCATACCCGCGAATTGGTCGACTTTCTGCAAAAAAGCCGGCGGCACGAAATCCCTTACAAGTTTTCCTCATACGAGGCCATGGCCGAAGATAAAGGGATGCAAAGAAAGCGCGCTTTGCGGCGAAAGACTTCTTCCAGTAGATCTGCTTTGCGACGGGCCGACCACAGTTCAAGTTCTATATCTTCGGCGTCGGTGGTCAGGACGAATTCGATTTCTTTGGACAGAATGCGGCAGCGTATCGAGCGCACAAGCTGCCGATTGGTTCGATCTAGTCCGTCGGCGACGCGCAAAAGCGCGGCGTGAATGCGCACGCGGCGGCGCAGATTTTCCTGCAAAGCCAAAAAGGGCAGGTGGGTATCTTTGGGGGTGGCTTTGCGATGGTAGCGGACGGTCTGGGCCAAAAGCGCGATCTCTTCGGCGCTAAAGCCGCCTAGGCCCACGTTTTCAATTAAGTACTGGCCGTGCTTGTGATGCTTGCTGGCGGCGATATAAAAGCCGACATCGTGCAAAAGCGCGGCAAATTCTAGAAGCTCACCGTCCGCATTGGGCAGGCCGTGCAGAGGGCGCAAGCCGCGAAAAAGATCCAAAGCCAGGCGCGCGACATGCTGCGCGTGCGGCTCGCGCGTTTGCGTGCGGCGCATGAGGCTTACCACCGACCGGCGCCGCTGATCCGGAAATTCATCGACGAGCTGAATGCCCGGACGGTTTTTGGCTGCGTAATCGGCGATAAGCCCCTCGCGCAGCGCTGCTTCGCACAAGGTGTACTGATCGGCGTGCAGGACCTCTAGCAGCGAGCGTACCAAAATGACGCCGGAGACGATGCTGTCAACTCGGCGAGCATCAAGTCCAGGAATGCGGGCCCGCTCGATGCTGTTCATCGAACACAGCCTTTGCTCTAGCGTGTAGACATCGGCGAAGCGGACGATGCGCAGGCGTTCGCCTGGCGGCCCCGGCGCGGCCATTGTCGGTTGGCATAGTTCATAGATGGCGCGAGCCGTGCCGGCGGTGATCGAAACGAAATCAAAGCCGATGCGCTGCATCGGTGCGGCGACTTTCTCGAGCGCTCGATAGCAAAACTCGGCCAAGCGGCTGCGTTCATCCTGCGTGGGCGGGTCGCCTTTGAAATTTTGCAGAAGGCGCAAAACGCCTAGCTTCAGGCTGCGCTGAAAGTACAGCTCGCGCGCATCGCCGACCATCACCTCGACCGAGCCGCCGCCCACATCGCATAAAAGCACCCGCCGATTGCCCAGCGAAAGCTGAGAGCGAGCGCCGAGATAAACCAGGCGCGCTTCCTCTTCTCCGGGGATCACTTGCAGGTCGATGCCGGTTTCGTCGCGCATGGCGCGTACAAAGTCGCCGCCGTTGGCGGCTTCGCGGGTGGCACTTGTGGCCACGGCGACGATGGCCTCGCAGCCATGGCGTTCCGCCAGGCGACGAAAGTTGCGCAGCGCCTCGCTGGCCCGCAAAAAGGCCTCGGCCGAGATCACGCCGCTTTTGAACGTCGAATCGCCGAGGCGCACCATGTCCTTGGCGCGCTCGAGCGCTATCACCTGCCCATCGGAGCTGACTTGCCCGATGAGCAGATGAAATGAATTGGTGCCGACGTCAATGGCCGCAACCTTCATGGAACGCTGTGCTCCTGTGTAGACGGCAGTCGCGGATCCAGGGTTTGTTCCGCGCACAAAAACGGCCGATCCAGCCACACCGAAGCGTCATCGGGATTGCGCGAATTTGCGGTCGGGGCTGCTTCCTGGCTGTGCAATTCCGCCGCCAGCCCGGCTGGCGTTTCACGGGTCTCGGCAGCATCTTTTGCAAAGCGGCGTCGACGGGGCAGCGCCGGCAGTCCATCGAGCACTCCGACATGCAAGTCGAAGCGATGGGGCTGGTCGGGGTCCACGCGACATGGCATAGCCCAGGCGACGAGCACGGATTTTTTTCGCCGCACCACTGCCGGATCGCGTGCACAGCGCTGTAGCGCCAGCGGTACCTCGGCATGGGCGGTTTTTTCCGCCGAGCGATGATCCAAAAGCACAAGCTGGCTTTCCCCATCGGTCGTCGCATCGGTTTGTTCCCCGAGCAAAAGACCGGTGCAAAGTGGCGCGGGGCGTCTATAACCCGGCTCGGTCAGCCGCGTCAGGGCCTGTCCGGACGGAGCCACGCAGTAAATTGCGCTGGCCGCGCCAACCATCGCCTCGAAATAGATGCAATCGCCGGTCTCGGACCAGATTGGGTGGGCAGCTTGTAGCTCTGCGCACAAAAGATGGTGCTCTTCATTGGCCAGATCAAGCAGCCACAGTCGGTGCATGCTGCCTAAAAGTCCGTCATCCGCGATATAGGCCAAAAAGCGCCCATCCGGGGAATAGGCCGGATCGCGGTACAGCCGACCATCGCCGCCAAGCAGCCGCCGCGGCGCCCCACTGCCAGAGTTTAGCGTCGGCAACTGCCAGATTTCGCAAGTGGCCCCGACCTGCCGGCCATAGGCCAGGCTGCCATCCGGCGCAAATGAGGCGCTGCCTTCCGCCGGACCCTCAAGCACTCGGGCCACGCGGCCCTTGCGATCGGCGATGGCCCAGAAGGATTCCGCTCCCTCGCCAAGGCGGCTGACGATAAACCGGCCGTCTTGAGAAAAGGTAGGAGTGTGGTGATGCACCAAACCGGCGGTGATGCGTCGAATTCGACGCAGCTTCAGCGCCGCCAGCTTGCTGTCGCGAGTTCTTCTCATGCGTACCTCGGCTAGCGGCATGATACTACTTTGACGCTGGTAAAAAGGAGGATTGAATGCAGTTACAAGGTCGCCACGTTTCGGTCCATCACGTCGCCCAGTCTTCGGATGTTCGTTTGGTCGGCGACCTTTTGCGGGCTCGAGCGCAGCGCAGCGGAGATCGCGCCGCCCTGTACCAAAAGGATGCGCAAACGCAAAGCTGGCACGCATTGACCTTTGCGCAATACCTCGAGCGAGCGGCACGGGTGGCGCGGGGCCTGTGTGAGCTTGGACTGCCCCTTGGCGAAAGAGTCGCCATTTTAGGACCGACGCAGGTGCCTTGGCCGATTTATGATTTCGGCGCGCAGCTCGCGGGGCTCGTCAGCTACGGCATCTATCCGCAGCAGCCCGTCGAGCAATTGCGCTATTTGCTGGAGAACAGCCAGACGCGGGTGATTTTTTTCGCGGACGAGGCCGAGCCGCTTATCGAGGCGGCGCGTGGCAATTTGACGGTGACGGCGCTTGTGCCCTGGACCGAGGAACTTTACCTGCGCTGCCGCGATCTGGATGCACGGGTGATATCGCCCAGCCGCTTTGCCGGCATGGCGCTAAGCGCCGCCGAGCGTGAATCTCGATTGCGCAGCGTCAATCCCGATGACGTGGCCATCATGATTTATACCTCGGGGACCACCGGACCTCCCAAGGGAGCAAGGATTAGCCACAATAACATCCTGTCGATGTTCCGTTCCGCCGAACATATACAGGAGCTTTTCGAGGACGATTTTTCTTACAGCTTTTTGCCGATGGCGCACACCGCCGAGCGGGTTTTGGCTTGCTACGGCCGAGTCAGCGCCGGAATCGCGACTTACTACGCCAGCAGCATAAAGGACGTGCTCAGCGAGATTCGCGAAGTGCGGCCGACACTTTTTGGCTCGGTGCCGCGCATCTTTGAGAAAGCCTATAGCAAGATTCAAAGCGAAGTCGAACGCAAGCCCCGTCCAGTGCGCGAACTTTTTGCCTGGGCGGTGCGCCTTGGCAAAGAGCGCGCTGAATTTCTGCGCGCCGGGCAGGCGGTGCCGCTAAGCATCGACCTGCAATATCAAGTTGCCGACCGGCTGGTTTTTCGCCGCATCCGCGAAGCTTTTGGCGGCCGCATTCGCTATTGCATCGTGGGTGCCGCGCCCACGCCGCCTGCAGTCGTGGAGTTTTTTGGCGCCGCCGGTATGCCCCTTTATGAGGTTTACGGCATGACGGAGGCCACGGCTGTCACTCATGCCAACCGCCTAGGTGCAAATCGTCTAGGCACCGTTGGCCAGGTTGTTCCACCGATGG
>CAYWPR010000057.1:0-17235 GCA_964460115.1 uncultured Myxococcales bacterium | reverse complement strand
CGCCGAAGATGGTGAAATTCTGCTGCGCGGCCCCTGGGTGTTTCAGGGCTACCACCAAAGGCCAGAGGCCACAGACGAGGTCCTGCGCGATGGTTGGCTGCACACGGGCGATATAGGCAACATAGACGCTGAAGGCTATTTGCGAATTACCGATCGCAAAAAGCACCTGATCATCACCTCCGGCGGCAAAAATCTGTCACCGGCCAATATCGAGGCGGCCTTAAAGTCGCAAGATTCTTTGCTGAGCCATGTGCTGGCCTACGGCGATAGGCGGAACTATGTGACCGCCCTGCTCGTGCCAAGCCCGCTTGAAACCTTGCAATGGGGTGTCGATCGAAAATTGCTAGACGTCGATGAATTGCAGGCCCGCACCAGAGAATTGATGGGCGATCCCAGCGCGCGCAGCGAAGCGCTGAATCGGGCGATGGCCAAAGTGGTGGCACATCCTGAATTTGCGCGTCGCCTGCAAGATGCGGTCCGTCGCGGCAATGAAAAGCTGGCCCATGTGGAGCATGTGCGGCGGTTTTGGATCCTCGACCGCGACCTCAGTCAGGAATACAACGAAATGACGCCGACGATGAAGGTCAAGCGCAAAGAAGTTCTAAGCCGCCATGCCGAAGCTTTTGAACGTCTTTACAGCGATGACAGCTTCGGCCATAGCATTTCCTAACATCGGCCTATGCCGTGGCAATCGCGGCGCTTGAAGAAAAATTAGGCGCTCGGCGGCGCCCAAGGGTTTGACGCATGATGCAAATCTCAGCGGTGCGCGGCAACAGCCAATGGCTGGATGGGGGCGCCATGTTTGGCAATGCGCCCAAGGCGCTGTGGTCGCGCTATTTTGTGCCCGATGCGGAAAACCGCATTTCTCTGGCCTGCCGGTCTTTGCTCGTCGAACGCCAAGGGCCAGCAGGGAAAGAACGCCTCCTGCTTGATACCGGCATCGGTGCGTTTTTTTCACCGCCGCAAAAGCAGCGGTACGGCGTGCGCGAACTCGAGCACGTGCTCTTACAATCGCTGGGTGCGCTGGGACTGTCGGCGGATGACATCACCCATGTCATTTTGTCGCATCTGCATTTTGATCACGCCGGGGGGCTTTTGGCTGCATACGACGAAAACATGCCGTTGCGGCTACTTTTTGACAATGCGCGCTATGTCGTCGGAGAAGAAGCATTTGAGCGGGCCCAAAAGCCGCATGCGCGGGACCGTGCCTCGTTTATTTCCGAACTTCCGAGACTGCTCGAAGCAAGTGGCCGTCTTGATATCATCCGCGGCCGGGCCGTCCACGATGCGCGTCTGCCGGGCCTGCGCTTTCATTACAGCGACGGCCATACCGCCGGCTTGATGCTGACCGAGGTTCGCGGCAGCGTGAAAGAAACGGACCTCGAAGGGCCATCGGTGATATTCGTCAGCGATTTGGTGCCGGGAACTGCCTGGGTGCATCTGCCGCTGACGGCTGGCTACGATCGTTTTGCCGAATTGGCCGTCGATGAAAAAACAGCTCTGCTCGATGATCTGGCCGAGCGTCGCGCTTGGCTATTTTATACGCACGATCCAAACGTCGCGATGAGTCAAGTGCGCCGCGACCCCCAAGGGCGAATGCATGCTATCGACATGCGCGGCGATGTTCAGCGCTTCGTTTTGTAAGCGGAGGATAAAGTAGGCTAGGAACGAATGGCGATGGCGTCGATTTCGACCAAGGCGCCGCGCGGCAGTCCGGCGACCTGAACGGTGGCTCGCGCCGGGCGCGGCATGTCCTGCAAAAGGTAGCGGCCATAGACTTCATTGACGGCGGCAAAATTCGCCATATCGGTCAGGTAGATCGTGGTTTTGACGACGTGCGCAAAACTGCAACCGGCGGCGCTTAACACCGCGCTAAGGTTGCGCATCACTTGTTCGGCCTGTGCTGCTGCGTCATCGCCAATCAAGAGTCCGGTTTTTGCGCACAGCGCCACCTGGCCGGACAAAAAGACAAAAGTTCCAGGCCCGGCCACGATCGCCTGCGAATAGGGCCCGATGGCCCCAGGCGCATCCGAAGTGCTGATGCTTTGATGAAGTGGGTTCACGTGAAGCCTCAGTACTGGAAGCGCAGGGCGAATTGCACGCGCAGCGGGGTTTGGCGGTTTAACGCCGTGCCAAAGGTCGTCGTTGTTGGGTTGTTGTTGTAGTTGTTGTCAAAGCCAAACTGATTGGTGCTGGGAATCACCGCGTTTGACAGATCGAACAGGTTGAACACGTCGACGATCAGCGACAGATGCTGGCGCAACAGAGCAAATGCATCGTATTGCACGCGCAGGTCCATGATGAAGATGTCCGGGCTGCGCAATTCTGTCCATTTGCGAACGTCGTTGGGGTCCGCATTCGGATCGATGCCGCGCCAACTGTAGTATCCGTAGTCGTAGCCGACCGGCTGCAAGTACAGCCGCGTGGTGGGGCCGCCGGTCAAATAAGCCAGGTTGGCGCCGATGGTCAAACCCTTCCAAGAATAGCTGCCGTTGGCCTTGATCTGATGACGATGATCGTCAGGCAGGTAGCCGGCGTAGTGCAGGTCGCGAGGCGGATCATCGCGCAAAAGTCCGATTTGATCGTCCTCGGTCCCCTCAAGCCACGACAAGGTGTAAGCGATAAAGAAGTTCCAGCTTTGGGTCGGTGCACCGGCGATGATGAAATCGATGCCGTTATAGCGGCGATAGGCGTCGCCGGTGGGGCGGTAGGCGAAGATGTTTCCATAGCGCGGATCGCCGTAGGACGCGTAGTTGCCGCCGTCTAGGGTGCGGCGCGCGTTTAGCTGAATGTCCTCCCACAAAAAGGACAGCTTGCGATAGGTGTAGACGATGCTGGCGGCGATGTTGGCGTAAATCTCGCGCTCCAGGGACAACGTCACAAAGTCGGCATGCGGCGGGGTCAAACTAAGCCGCGCATTGCCGCAATCCACGGTGGCTTTGCCCTGATCAGGTCCGTCGCTGCAGATGCCGCGCAGATCGTAGCCCTTGGCGCCGCCCGATGCCGTAAAGAAGGTGTCAAAACGTCCGGTGTTGCGGTTCCAGTTCCAGGTCGTCTGCGTCGTGCGAGCGTCGGCGCTGGAGGTTGGCAGCAGCGTGGCGACTTCGTTGGCGCGGCCGTAGGCGAATTTGAACACCGTTTTGTTGTCGCGGGTCAAATCGACGTTTACGCCCAGACGTGGTCCGAAGCCGAGCAGATTGCCGACGATCTCATCCAGCGAATTCTGCACGCGTCCGTAGTCGATGCGCATGCCCGGCACCAGGGTCAACCATTCGGTTGGTTTCCAAGAATCCTGCAAGAATACGCCGATGCTGTAGCCCTTTTTGGTCTGCGCCAAGGCCGGATCGTAGCTGGAAAACTGATAGCAAGGCGTCGCCTTGGAATTGGCAATGGGGTTTGGCTGCAGGGCGTTGCAGCCAAACGGCCGCTCGGTCGAAGTGCCGTCGCGCACCAGAGCGCCGGCATCGCCGTTTTGGTTCGTGTCATCGGTATAGCCGGCGTTGCTGGGCGTAGAAATGAGGCGATAGCGCCGCAAAAACGAAAACTGCGCGCCAGCTTTTATCGTATGCGAGCCGCCAAATCCCTTTTTCAGCCACGTGACCGTCGGATCAAGCTGAAAGCGCCAGCGCTGATCGTCCTGAAAAAATGGCGATGGCTCGCCATTCCAGCGAATGGCGCTGGCGCGATCAAAGTGGGCCGAGCTGTCGTAATCGTTACTCGACGGGGTGATGTACAGTTGGCTCCACTGCAAGCCGCCCTGGACACTGAAGATAAGGTCGTCGCGAATAAACCAGTCGTAGTTTACGACTCCGCCCACGCCGCCTTGGCGCTGGTTGTATTCCGCTTCGCTGGCGTAGGAGTTAAGTTGCTGCAGGTTGTAGAAAAATGCCGGATCGGAGTTTACGGCAACCTCGATGCGGTGCCGTGGCGCCGGTTGAAAAGTAAGCTTTAGACGCGGAAAGATGGCGTAGGACTCGCGCGAGATATGCTGCTGGTTCAGCGGCGGTCCGGGAACCACCGAGCGCAGATTGTATTCAAACTGCGTCGATAGATAAAACCACAGCTTCTGCTTGATGATCGGTCCCGACAGATTGATGTTGGCTTGGTAGCTGGCCACCGGCGGTCGCGGATCGCTTTGATCGAGCACGCGGCCCTCGTAAAGCTGACTGCCGGCCCGCGAGCCCGAAGACAATGCCTGATGGTTCAGATAGAAGCTGGCATCGACGTGAAACTTGTCCGAGCCGCGCTTGGTAATCAGGTTTAAGACGCCGCCGAGGGAGTTATACTGCGCGTCCACCGCCAAAAGCTGCGTATCGACTTGCGCAATGGCGTCGAAATTGAAGTTCGTGGCGAAGGTATTGGTGACCGGATCGGTCGTATCCAAACCGTCGATAAGATAGCGGTTGTGGCGCATGCTGGCGCCGGCCATGACCGGGTTGCTGCCGCCGGTGACGCCGGGAAGCTGCTGAACGATGCCTTGGTAACTGCGGGTCGTGGCGATGCGCGACTGATCCTCGGCTTTTAGCACGCGGCCGGTGCCGACCTTGTCGGTATCGATGCGCTTCCGTTCTTCGACGATGGTTGTGGTTTCGCTCGCTGCAAGTTCAGCAGAAAAAGGAATCTTGAGATTTTGCGTTTCGCCAAGGTCCAGCCGAACGCGGCGTTTCAGCGGGCGCAGTCCTTCGTAGGTCACCGTGACGACATAACTGCCGTGTGGAATGCTCGGAAAATCGAATTTGCCTTCTTCGTCCGTGGTTGCGGTGCGCGGTCCGCCGATAAGGCTTTCGCTTTCGATGCGCACCTTGGCACCCGGCAAAGGAACATTGCTGCCGGATTCAAAAAGGGTGCCGCGCAGGCGGGCGTTCTGCTCTCCGACGGCGCCCGCCCGTTGCGGGGCCAAAAGCAGAAGGAGCAGGGTCAGAAACAGACCGAAACGCTTGGTCATGGCGCCCCCTGTGAATTGGCGAACGGACAGTCCAGATTGCCTTGGCTGTTAAGCGTCCGGCAGACTAGACAGCTTGCTAAGCTTTCCGTGCGAGTGGCGGTCTGTAGCACGGGGTCGCTGGCATCAATGGGCAAGGTCATTCCGGCTGGCATGGTGTAGTCGCGGCAGATTGGCGAGTATGTAGACCCCGCTTCTGCGCTTTCTCCAAGGGTAACCGTCCAGGTAACGGCATTTTTGGCATCAAGGAGCTTAAAGAGCGGCATGGTCAAAAAGGTCTTGCCGTCTTTATCGAGCGGCACTTTGCCCATGTCGATGTAGGGCACGACCAGTTGGTTGTAAAAACCAAGTTGCACAGGCAGCGGCACCGCGATGGCTGGATCGATGATTTGAAACAGGCGGTACTCGTGCTCGCCTTCGTGCAGATCGCCATCTTCGCCAAGGCGGCCCTTGGCTGTGTCAAAGCGCTTGATCGATTGACAGGGCAGGGCGCCGGAAGCCGAGATGTGAATGACTTCAACGATGGCGCTGTAAGCGGCGGTGCGTCCAGCCTTGCCGGCATTTGCCGACAGCACCTCGGGAATGTCCGAAAACAGCGGATACTGCCGATCGCGCCGAATCAGATCGAGCCGATCGTCGAACTTGTAATTCAAAGGGGCGGCGCAGCCGCTGTCAAAGACATAGACCGGCTGGGCGCTGCTTTTGTCGAGCGGCTGGCGCTTTCCAGCGTTGTTCCAAAAGGGTGAAACGGCTGGCGCATCTTTTGTGACGGCGATTCCGGAATCACTGCCTCTTGTGGTGCTGATTACCGTGTAGTAGCCGTTTTGGCCCATGCCGCGGCCGACTGCCGGCGTTTTCGTGATGCTTTTGACGCCGGCAATAAAGCCATTGGCATAGACCACGCCCGCCAAAAATTCGCCGTCGTCGGGATAGGGGCTACAGCCGACAAGCGCCGCGGCGACGGAAATTGCCGCAGGCCACGCCCAAAGGCAAGTGGGCCGCGGGCGATGCAGCACCGCGTGCAAGGCCGAAAAGAATGTAGACACGATCATGACAAAGGCGCTCCTACGTAGCGGCGGAATATTCCTAGAGTCCCCGCTGGTTTGGCAAGCGCGAAAACAAGAGGATTGGGCGCCGCGTATCGAGATATTAACTGCGCAGCCGCAGACCACGTTGCCAGGCAACTGCCAGCAGGCTAAGCAAAAGCACCGCGGCGAGCCCCATCCATAACAAGGCCTGGCGCCAAAGAAGGCGCTTGCCGCCGCCCTTTTTGAGGGCCCCGCCTTTTTTGAGGCCGCCCCCATCTTCCCCCTGCGCGCTTCGCTTGACATGCGCGTGATAGCGTTCCAGCAGCAGTTGTGCATCAATGCCTACCGCACGCGCATAGCTGCGCAGATATCCGGCGACAAAGACTTCTGCCGGCAAGTCAGCAAGCTGGGCGGCCTCTAAGGCCTGAATCCAGCGCATCGAGATTCGCGTCTTTTGCGCAATGTCATGCGCCGAAAAACCACGCTCTGCGCGCGATTTTTGCAAAAGCGCTCCAAAAGACTCAGAAGCGTCGTGGTCTTGAAACTGGGCTTCCGCGGCCGCTGTTTCTGTCGGCAATTTCGGTTTCGATGGCGTTGCTTTGCCGTCTTTAACTCCACCCATGCTCGGCGCCGCTTGCCATCCGGATTTGGCCGCGCGAGCATGGCCGTGCCCGAGGCCATGTCCGACATTGACCGACCGCTCTGCCGGTCTGCTTTTCGGTCTGCCGGTTTGCCGGTTTGCCGCCTTCATGGGGATGGCTTCGCCACTGCTCTTGCGCACGATCGAGCGTTTTCTTGCACGTCCACTGCTGGTTTGTCAACCGCGGCCTATCGCTTTCTGCTACAAGCATGATCTATGATCTCTTCGGTGGGGATGGGCACTATGGCGCCTGCGCGAGTTTGCTCTTTTACATCGGCAGATGGCACACCGCTGCGCGCCGATTACTATGCCGACGGGCCTCGGGCGTCGCGCGGCCTTGTCGTCATTGTGCATGGCTACTGCGAGCACCGCCGCCGCTATGTGCACGTTGCAGAGCAGCTTGTGAATCAGGGCTACGCCGTACTTTGTGGCGATTTGCGCGGCCATGGCGAGTCAGCCGGCGCGCGCGGTTTTATAAACCGCTTTGGATCATATCTGGAGGATGTCTCGGCATTTTTGGCGCATGCGCATAGCCTATTTGTTCCTCCGCTGACGGTGATGGATGAGGGAATGCCGACCTCGGATGTGGATGCTCCGCAACGGCCGATTCTCATCGGGCACAGCTTGGGGGGACTCGTGGCGCTATCGCACACGATCGTCAATCCCGGGGTGGTGCGTGCTTTGGTTGTGTCTTCGCCGCTTTTGGGCATCAAGCAAGCGATTCCAGGCTGGAAACGCGGATTGGCATTGGCGGCGTCTTCGCTATATCCCACCCTGCGTCTGCCCAATGACGTGGACCCGCGGAATTTGTCGCATGATGCTGCGGTCTGTCAAAGCTATGCCAAGGACCCGCTAGTTTCGCATGAAGGCACCGCACGCTGGTTTACCGAAACGCTGGCGGCTCAGGCATCGGTGCGGGCGCAGGCCAACCGCATTCGTACCGCGACGCTGTTCCTACAAGCTGGCGACGACCGAATTGTCGATGAAAAAGCCAGCCAAGTGGTTTTTGATCGAGTTGGCGCTCGCGACAAGACGCTAAACGTCTACCCGGGTCTGTTTCATGAAATCTTCAACGAGAGAGAGCCCGATCGCCAGCGCGTGCTGAACGATCTTATCGCTTGGCTTAACGACCGTTAGGCGCCGGCAGAACGGTTTCTGTGGCCGAGGGCGCGGCCGTCTCAAAATCAGCCGGTGGACAAGGCTTGCGTTCAGCGGCGCTGGCTTGCGAATGTCCGGGAACGACGTTGAGTAGCTTCTGAACCTCGGTCAAATATTCGGCACAGCGGCTGGCCAGGCGCAGCGCTTCGGCTTTGCTCAGGTGGGTGGCGACATAGCTTTCGACGGCGGTGTTGTAATAAGGCTGCGCCAGCGCATAGTAGACCGATTCACTTGGCAACTGGCCGTGCAGGCGCACGACATCTTCGGGATCGGGACGCGTGGCGGCGGCGACCAGCTTGTCGAAAATTTCTTCCAGGGGGGTTTCGAACAGGGCTTTTTGGCGCAATCCGCGCAGCGTCGTGGTCTGCTCGGGCAGCAGCGTGTCCCCGTAGCGCTGATCCAAAAATTGCACGCCGCGCAGAACCGCGGCCCACTGCCGCCGCTCGCGCTGCGCTTCCATGGCGCGCAGCGTCAACTGCACTTCTTCATCCTGCGGAACTTTGAACGAAGGCAGCCAACTGGCGACGCTGCGCTGCAATGGTAGATAATGGCGCAGGCCGTAAAACAGCGCGGAACTGCCCAGCATGGTGACTACAAATACGCTGCCGAGCAAAGTGCGGCTAAAGCCCCGTGCCGGCGGCCGGCTGGTTTGGCTAGAAGTGGTCTGGCTGGGGCCTGAATTCTGGCTGCGCATCGACGGCTGGTTAGGCCCCGACTGCTGACTGCGCTGCGATTGCTGGCTGGGCGGCACAAGCGGCGAAACGCCCATGGGCGGCGTGCCGGCCGGCTGCTGACTGCGCAAGGACTGCTGACTGGGCAAGGGCGCGGCGCTACGTGCAGCGGGGGGCGCTGTTACGCTGCGCGCCGAGGGCGAAAGTGGCGTCGCCGCGATCGGCGTGCCGGCCGGCATCGCGGCTTGGGCGGGGTGGTTGCGCAGCGACTGCGCAGACGGCGGCGCTGATAGGGCAGAGGGCTTGACCGCGGCAACATTGACTTCGCCGGAGTGCGTGGCATAGCCCCCTGAGACATAAGAAGGCAGCGATGGGCTGCGCAGCGCCATCTCGCACTCTTCAAGCGCTTGCTCCAAAAGGGCCGCGTTGGGAAAGCGATCATCCGGACGTTTGCGCAAAAGCCGCATGACCACGTCGCGCACCATGGATGGGACCCATTCCGGCAGCGGCGCGGGTTCGGTCCCAAGATGGGCAAAGAGCACTTCATGGGGACTGCCGAGAAACGGCGCGGCCCCGGTAAGCAGCTCGTAAAACAGCACTCCCGAGGCATATAGGTCGGTGCGGCCGTCGATAAGCGGATTTTCGGTAATTTGCTCGGGCGCGACGTATTTGGGAGTCCCCACCAAAATGCCCGGAGCCGTCAGCCTCTGATCGGCTTTGCCGACCTGCTTGGCCATGCCAAAATCCAAGACTTTTAAAATCATCTTGCCGCCCGGCTGGTACCGCAAAAGCTTCATATTTTGCGGCTTGATGTCGCGGTGCACGACGCCCAGGCGGTGCGCTTCCTCAAGGGCCGCGGCCAGTTGCCGCATCAGGCGCACCGCGCGCAGCGGGTCCAAAAGGCGCTCGCGCCGCAGCACTTCGGACAGATCGGCGCCTTCTACAAGTTCCATGACCAAAAAGGGCTGCCCCTCTTGCACGCCGAAATCGAAGACTTGGGTAATGACCGGATGGTTGAGCTGGCTCCAGACTCGCGCTTCGCGATTGAAGCGCTCGACCGCGTCGGGCGTGTCGAACGTTTCTTTGCGCATCATCTTGATGGCCACGGCTTTGTCCATGGCCAGATTGACGCCGCTAAAGACGACACCCATGGCGCCCTCGCCGAGGATCCCCGACAGGCGGTACCTTCCTTTGAGCGTCTGGCCTAACATGGACTGGGCCCAGACTGTCGTCTGACTTGGCATGCTCCATAACAACGTAGTGCGAAACGCCGCGTGGCTGTCAAGTGCCAGATCTCGATCCTTGTCGCTGAGCATTTAGGGCTTTGCGCGCCGCCTTGCTCGATTTTTTCGAGCTTTTTCTGCAGAATTTGTAGTTTTTGCCAAAACCAAGGGGAGATGTCGGGGGATCTAGCCTAGGTCCTCGGGCCGTAGTTCACGCGGCAAAGTTGCAGGCCGTGGGCCGGGGCGGTCATGCCGGCCTTTTGGCGCTCGCCCGAGCGGAGCGTGTCCGGGATGCTGGCGATCTTGCGTCGCCCGCTGCCGATTTCGACGAGCGTCCCGACAATGATGCGCACCATATGCCTTAGAAATGCCGTGGCTTCGACTTCGATGTACAAGGTGGCGGCGTCGTTTGGAAAAGGGCGAAAAACCTCGAGCCTATCGACTCTGCGCACGGTGGTTCGGCAGTCGCAGTGAGCCGCGCGAAATGCTTGAAAATCATGCTGTCCGACAAACTGCGGCGCGGCTTCTTGCATGGCGCTTAGGTCTAGAGGCCGCCCATGCCCATGTCCGGAGAAGACATGCCAGTGGGTGCGCGCATAAAGCGGCGAACGCACCGGAGAATTCCAGATCTGATAGCGATACATCTTGCCGCTGGCTGAAAAGCGCGCGTCAAATTCGCTAGAAACGACCTTGGCGCTGGCCACCACGATGCTTGGCGGCAATAAGCGATTGGTGGCAAACACCAGCGCCCGTTCGGGACATGGAAAGATCCGTTCGCTGGCGAAGCTTACGACTTGGCCACTGGCATGCACTCCGGCGTCGGTGCGGCCAGCGGCGCGGCAGGTGACGGGATGGCCAAGAAGCTGCTGCAGCGCTTGTTCCAAAGTCGCCTGCACCGAGGGCCCGTTGGCTTGGCGCTGCCAGCCGGCGAAATCAGTGCCGTCGTAACTGACGGTCAGGCAGTAAGTGGGCATGGCAACGGTCGAAAAAACTAATCTGCTCTGTGCAAAAAAGAAAGATGATGTGCAAATGAAGCCGCTGACCATTGCTGTGGACGCCATGGGGGGGGAGCATGGGCCTGCGGAAATCGTCCGCGCGGCAGCGGACTTGTCGCTGGAAGTGCCGCGTGTCGGCGGTACGCCGCAGCTTCAGCCTATACACGTGCTGCTCGTCGGCGATGCCGCCAAGCTGGCGGAATTGCTGTATGCACTGCGCCATGACGCCGAACGCATCGCCATTGCGCACGCCCCCGCTGCGCTGGCCTCGAGCGAATCCTTGCCGAGCGGACTTGTTGCCGAGCCCGCGGCGAGCATTTCCATGGCGGCGCAGCTGTGCGCTGCCGGGCAAGCCGATGCGCTGGTGTCGGCGGGCAATACCCAAGCCGCCGTAACCGCCTGCCAGCGCTACTGGCAACCGCTCTTAGGCGTGCACAAGGGGGCGCTGGCTGCGGTCTATCCAACGGAAGTGCGTCGTGGCGAAAAAAACGATCCGTTCTGCCTCTTGCTCGATGTAGGCGCAACCCTAGATGTAGCAGCCGATGATTTATGTACGTTTGCCGTGCTGGGGGCAGCTTATGCGGCGCGCATCTCGCAAAATCCGCGTCCCAAAGTCGCTTTGCTTTCAACGGGAGCCGCAGCCAGTTGTGGATCCGAAGCGGTGATTTTGGCGCATGAACAACTCTCCAAACTATCCAAACGGGCCGGCCTGCATTTTATCGGCAACATCGAAGGGGTAGATATTTCGCGCGGAATCGCCGATGTCGTGGTCTGCGGCGGCTTTGTCGGCAACGTCGTATTGAATATGCTGGAAGGACTTTGGGAAACCGGGGTGCGCTTGGCCAGCTTGGCGTCCAAAGAGAAACTTACGTTGCGCGCCGGGCTGTCAATGCTGCCCGGTGGCATCAGCCGGCGCAAAGAACTAAGCGACTGGAAACAGTATGGCGGGGCGCCGCTGCTTGGGTTTGATCGGTTGCTGATACAAGTGCATGGCAACAGCCAGTCGCGGGCTTTGCAAAACGCCATCAAACTGGCCGCCAAATCGGTTTGCAGTGGCGTGCTTTTCGACATGACAAGCGGACTTGAAAAGTGGGCCCGGCTGCGCAAAAGTGCCGTGGTGGATTCGTAAAAAAATTGGCGCAAACTTTACAAAGACATGATGCAGGAGCCCTCGACTTCATCGCGACCACCGGGTTGCATTTATCGTTGGGACCTCGACAAGACCTATCTGCGTACCGATTTTGATACGCTGCGGGCTTTGCTACGAACCGCCCTTGAAGGCGCTGCCGCCAAAAGAACGGTTCCCGGCGCGGCGACTTTGCTGCGCGAATTGCGGCGTCCTTGGGATGTGGGCATCGGCGCCTCGCGCATTTGCTTTATTTCGGGCTCGCCGCGGCAAATGCGGCGGGTGCTTACCGAAAAGCTACGCCTTGACGGCGTCGAGTTTGACGAATTTATTCTAAAGCCGAATCTGCGCAATATGCTGACCGGCCGTTTTCGCGCACTGCGCGAGCAAGTCGGTTACAAGCTGCCGGCCCTTTTGGCAGGCCGCTCGGGGGTGCCAAGCATTACGCGCGAGGTTTGTTTCGGAGATGACGCCGAATCGGATGCATTCATCTATTCGCTGTATGGCGATCTTTTGGCGCGGCGGGTGGCGCGACCGCTGCTAGAAGAAATTCTGCGTCGCGCCGGAACCTATCCCAATGATGCCGCTCGAACCGTGGCGCTGTTTGAGGGGCTGTCCGCCGCCGCGCCTGCGCAAAACAGCGACATCGTGGCGCGAATCTTTATCCATTTGGACCGTCGCTCGCCGCTTTTGCGCTTTGATCGCTACGGCGGCCGGCTGGTGCCCATTTACAATTATTTTCAGGCGGCGCTGGTGCTGCATCAAGACGAGCGGCTGCCTGCGGACGCCGTTTTGCGCATCGCCATCGAGATGGTCGAGCGCCACGATTATTCCTTCGAAGCGCTGCGCAATTCCACGAAAGATCTTTTGCGGCGCGGCCGTCTAAGCGTTGCGTCGGCGCGTCAGCTTGGCGCCTTTGTGCACAGCGGAGATTTTGCGACCGCGTACGATTCGCTACCGGCCCTGGGGATTTTGCCAAGTACGCGTCAGCTTTTGCGCGAGCTTTTGCATGAACTGGCAACTTTGGGAAAAGAGTCCGTGTGGCGGACTGCGCAAGAAATTCCCAAGATTGATTACTTGGTGGCCCTTGAGCAGGATTTGCCACGGCGCTGAAATCTGCGACAAATTCAGGGGCTAGAAAATTCCAAACGCGCGTCGGCAAGCAGATGAGGGGCTTGCGGCGCGGTGGGTTTTTCGATGCGGCGCCAAGCGGGCTTTAGTGCATGCAGGATGCTGGCGGCAAGCGTAAGGTTTGACAGAAGAAGTGCCGTGTAGATTCCAAATCCCAAAAAGAGCACGCCGCCTACCGCAAACACCGAAGGAATCAGCTTTAGGAGGGTGCCATTGCGAGCATTGTCGGCAAATTCCTTGGACAAGCTGAAAAGCTCGGGCAGCTTTTGCAAGGTGCCATCGAGCAGCACCGCCTGCGCGGCACTATTTGCAAGGGGCGCCGGGCTGCGCAATGCAGCAGATACCGTCGCCGCTTGCAGAGCACTCGTATCGCTGTCGCCATTGCTAACAAAACAGACTTTGCGCCCTTCCTGTTGTAGCTTTTCCAAGACCGCCGCTTTGTCTTCCGGCCGCACTTCCGCAAAGGAGTGATCGATTCCGAACTTGGCAGCCAGCTGTTTGGTCGGGGCTTCATGATCTCCGGAAATGACATACAGCGACAAGCCACAGTCGTGCAGCGCTGCAATCACGTTTTGCGCTTCCGGCCGCAAGACGGGGCGCAGCTCTAGCACTCCGGCCAGCCTTTCTCCGATGGCAACATAGACCAGGGAATGCCCTTGGGAATGGATCTGCTTCTGAAAATCCTGAATCTCTTGCGGAATCGAAATGCTTTCGCTTTCTAGAAAGCGGGCGCTGCCTACACGAATGCTGCAGCTATCGATTTCGGCATGAATGCCATATCCGCTGCGATGGTGAGCATTGTCGAGAATCGGCAACGGCAGCGCGCGTTCCTCTGCCGCTTTTAGAATGGTGCGAGCAATGGGATGGTTTTGCTTGGCCTCCGCGGCGGCGGCATAGGTCAAAAGAGCATCCGCGCTAAGTCCATAGCAGGTATGAATCGCACCCAAGTGCGGCTCGTCTAGGGTCAAGGTTCCGGTCTTTGCAAAAACGACGGTGTCCACGTCGCTGAATCGCTCTAGAGCGCGTGCGTCTTTTAGCAGAATGCCTTCCTGCATCGCCAAATTTAGAAATTCGATTCTACTAAGCGGCATCGAAACGCGGGCTTCGGCGACAAAGTTGCTGCTGAGAATCGGCAGAACCGCGTCTCCGCCCGCGATAAGACCCCCTATCGCGGCGGTTCCCAAGATGGGTAGGATGGATTCATCGGCCAAGCTTTCGCCGCGAAAGTTATGCTCGCTTCGATCTTCGGCACTTGCCTGCAGGATCCTATCGAGCTGCGCAGAAATGGTGGCGGCGCCTGAGCGCTCGACCTTCATGCAGATTCGGCCGGTGCGCACAACCGTAGACGCCAGCACGAATTGCTCTGGACCTTTTTGGACCGGCTGGGCTTGCCCGGTCAGCATCTGCTCTTCAATCGATGCCAGCCCTTGGCAAATGACGCCATCGGCCGGAATGACCTGACCGGCATTTACAACGACTAGGTCGCCAGGTTGAAGCTGCTCGATGGGAATCTCAATCTCGACGCCATCCTGCAGAATAAAGGCACTGCGCGGCTGCGTCCCAAATAGCTTGTGCAAATTCTGACGCGCGTGATCTTCAGTCAGTTTTAAAATCTTGCGGCTTAGCAGAAAGGACAGGACGCCGATTGCGCTGGCAACATAGTACTTCTTTATAAAGGTCAGGATGGACACTGCGGCATTAAACGTCACGACCCGCAGACGACGTTCCTGAAACAGCGCATGATACGCGTATTTATAAAGAGGAATTCCGGCATACGCCGTAAATGCTACGCTGACCACTCCCAAAGGCGGACAACAGAGAGCGCCAAGGCCCGCTAAGCCCAAACCCGCCGAGGCGATCGCCAGATTCTGATTGAGTTTGCGATCCGATTCCTGAATCGTGGCTTTGTCTGCAGCAGTCTCTTCCGCTACAGGCTCTAGCAACTGCCGATCTGCGGGTTCCGCAAGGAGTGCTGTTTCCGCGGCTGCGGATGCGCCTTCGCTTTCTTCAAGAGCTCGCCATCCCAGCAAAAGCGCGCCGCCAAGCGCTAATATTGCCAAAGTTAGCATTACAGACAGCATCCCTTTCCTCGCTGGCCGTGTAAAGGGACTTTCTCTGCATCATGCAGTCCTTCGAAGTGAACTTCCGCAGTCTTGGCTGCTGCGCTTGTGCTAATGGCGCAAGAAAAAAATCAGCAAAAGCAGCAGACTGCCCAGAAAAAAACCGGCGGCGACGGTCAATGCGATTCGACGAACCAGCGCCGCCGGACTACTTGGCGAGTGCGGGCGAACAAACAGCGAGGTAAACGCGGTGCGTGGCGCCTCGGGTTGGGGCAACGGTTTGTCTTCCTGGCTGGCCATGCTGGGCAGGGGACTTGGAATCTGATGCGCTTCCAAAAGTCCGCCGAGCCGCGACGCAACTTCGGCCATCGATGGACGCTCGGCCAGGGTTTTGGCGAGCATTTGATCGATAAGATCCGCAAAGCCGGCCGGAACGTGCGGCGCGCGGCGTCGCAAAGATGGCGGAACTTTGAGCAGGTGCGCCGAACGCAGTTCATCGCTAGTGCCCGTAAACGGTGGAGTTCCACACAAGGTTTCGTAGAGCACTACCCCCAGCGAATACACATCCGCCTTGCCATCTACAGTGGCTGCGCCCTCCCACTGCTGAGGCGCCATATATTCGGGGGTGCCGAGCGCCACTCCGTCGCGGGTGCGTACCGGCTGCGCGCCTTCGTACTGATGTTCGGCTTGTAGCTTGGCCAGCCCAAAGTCAAAAATTTTGACCCGCTGACCGCCGGGAATCGTGTCATCGCGAAGCAGCATGATGTTGTCGGGCTTCAAATCGCGATGAACGATTTTTTTGCGATGGGCGGCTGATACGCCGGTGGCAATTTGCCAGCCGAGCCGCGCGACTTGCAAGGGTTCCAAAAGGCCAAAATGGCGGCGCAGCGAGTCGCCCTCGATAAATTCCATAATCAGAAAAGGCATGCCGTCGGGAAACTGCCCGTGATCGTGAATGGCGACCATGGCCGGGTGGCGAATCAAATTGGTCGCCAGGGCTTCATTGAAAAAACGTTTGACCAAATCCGGACTTTTGCACCAGTCGGGATGCAGCACTTTGATGGCCACACGGCGCTGCAAGGTCTGATGCACCGCTTCATAGACTTCGCCCATGCCGCCGGTACCGATGCGACGCACCACTCGGTGATTGCGAACGATTTGGCCTTCATGCAAAAGCGGCGGCATAGTTGCTAGTTTGTCCAATCCATCGGCGCGGGCGACAAGATGGCATGACCGCGCAAAAAGGCCAATGCATGGCCCAATTCCCGTCTGAAATCGTAGGGTGTGCGCAGAAATTCTGTCAAGGTTGCCGTCTTGACATAGATGCAAAGATCTTGCAATAAATAGCCACAGAGATGAACAGTTCGTTGCCAATGACCTCACAAGTTTTTGCCGAACTCGACAAAAACTTGCGACCCGCGCCGGTTCAGGTTTCAGCGCAGGTCCAAGACCAGATCCAAGCCCAAATTCGCGATACGCGCAAAGGCCGAATCGTCGGATTGCTGCCGCTTTTGTGTCTGATTCACTGCGTGGGCACGGCAATTTTGGCGTCTTTGATGCCTGCCGCGGCGCTGTGGTTACACAATGAATGGCTAGAAGGGCTGCTGTCGCTGTTTTCAGTGCTTTTGATCGGCACCCTGGTGCTGCGCGGCCGCTCGCTTGCGGATGGCTTAAGCATTCTTTTCGGCGTGACGGTTCTGCTTGGCTGCGTGGGCTGGATCGGGCATTTCTCGTGGCTGCGTCACGGCAGTCTATTGCTTCTAGTCGGCGTGCAACTGCTGTGGTTGCGGCAAAGGCGGCTGCAGCATCGCCATCTGCATGCCGCGGCGCCCAAGGGCGCTAGCGCAGGGCATTCCCATCTAAGCTGCACCTGCAGCGAGCACCGCTCGAAATAAGCTCTCTCTTCGCGCTAACGAAGTTTAAAGGGGCCAATGCTTGCAGCCCCTACAAGCAGCATTTCGACCCGCCAGTTGCAATTTTTCACGCGCCTATCTTCAAAAAAGCAAAAAGGCGACTTTCCGAATGGAGAGTCGCCTCTGGCTTCTGATTTTCTTCAGATTTGTCAGTGAAAAGCCGCGGCATCGCTGCAAAGGCCGCGCGGATGCATTGCGCAGCGCGTGCCATGAACAGATTTCATGGCACGCGTATCGACGGTTTTTAGAAGTCCCCGCCGAAATCGTCGCCGCCCATACCCATGCCACCCATACCGCCCATGCCACCCATACCGCCCATGCCACCCATACCGCCCATGCCACCCATAC
>CAYWPR010000056.1:0-40217 GCA_964460115.1 uncultured Myxococcales bacterium | reverse complement strand
ATTGCGCACGATGACCGGGCTGCCCGAATTGCCGCCCATGGTGTCGGCGGTGTAGACAACGTTGAGCGGCGTTGCACGGTCCAGCGCCGAGCGCGCCTGCTCGACCCGCGGAGCCAGTTGATAGGGCGCGCGCTGCGCGAAGCTGAGCGCCCGATCATAAAGTCCATAAAATAGAGTTTGATACGGAACAAGGCGCGTATCTTTTTCGTAGCCCAGCGCCTTGCCAAATCCCAGCCGCAACGTAAACGTGGCGTCGGGATAGATGGCATTGCCGTAGACGCCAAAGCGCGCTTCGGCAATCTGCTGACCAGCGGCGGTTTCAACGCTTTGAATGCGTTCTTCGTGAAAAATCCGCAGCGTTCGCAGCACGGAATCAACGCGCCGAATAAGAACAATCAGCGGATCTGCGCATTGCTGTAGCGCCGCCGCCCCGCCTTGCAGCAAAGCCTGACGGGCTTCCACGGTATGCAGCGTCGTCTGGCTGAGGACCGCGTGGGCCACCGCGGCGGCTGACTGCCCCTGCAGGGCGGCGACGACAAAAGCATCGCGGTCGCCAAGCGCCTGCCGCGCTTGTTCTAACCAATCGGCAAGCAGGGCTTCTTCAAAATCCAGATGCAAAGGCGCTGGCGACAGAATCTGCAGGCGCAGCGAGGGCAAGCGCGAGTCGCGAAACTCCTCGAAGCGGGCGCCGTCGCGCTTGCCAAGCTCGACCGGATAACGCCACAGGAGTTGCGCCAAAGTGGCCAGCCGAGACGGTGCAAACGTCGAATAGGCCAAGCGCTGGCTGTACGCCGGCAGCTCTTGATACGCCGCGGCGATGCGCGCAAAGGGATCGCCCAGGCGGGCCTGCAGCTCCGGACGTCGCGCCATGGCATCGCGCAAGGCTTGTTCATCCTGCTCTTTGCGAGCAAAGGCGCCCGCATCGCGCAGACCGGCTTGCTGACCGCGCAGCCGCTTAAGCTGGTTTTCCAGTTGCAAGCGCAGCGCCCCGGCACGCCTAGTTTCCTCGCTGCCGCGCTGCTCGTAGCGCCCAATCGCTTGCAGCCGCGATTCCAAAATATGCAGCGCCAGCGGATTTTGCACATCGCGGTGATAGCGCATTTGCGCGACGGTCAGCCCGCGGCTTGTGGTACCCGGGTGCCCAATGACTAGGACCATCTCATCCTCTCTTACGGGCTGTGTGCGCAGGTGCAGGGCCTGCGGCGTGTGCAGCGGCTGACCGTTTTCGTAGACGCGCATCAGCGTAAAATCCAAGGCATAGCGCGGATAGGTGAAGTTATCGTATTCGCCGCCAAAGGCCGCGGCTTGCTCTTCAGGAGCAAACACCAGCCGCACATCGGTGTAGCGCCGATAGCGATACAGCCAGTGCTGCCCGCCGCCGTAAAGCGTCACCACTTCACAACGCATTCCGGTTTGCGCCGTGCATTGTTTTTCAAGATCGGCGATTGCTACTTTGCGCTGCGCATGTGCCTGCGCGTCGCTCGCTGCAGCTTGGGCGGCGCGGCGTACCTGCGCCGTCACATCGACGTAGGAATCGAGCACACTGGCCTCAAGATCCGGGCAGCGCAGCTCTTCTTCCGAGGTCTTGGCATAAAACCCCGTACGCGCCAAATCGTGTCCGGCAAAGGACAACTTGTGTATCTGCCCTCGCGCGACATGCTGATTGGTCAAAAGCAGGCCGCGTTCGCTGACAAAAGAGGCGGATCCGCCATCGCTCATGCGTACTGCCGCCTGCTGCACCCGTTTGAGCCATGTAGCACTGGGTTCGAACTGGTAGCGATTTTTCAGCGCCGCGCGCGGCAGACCATGCAGCGGCCACATTCCCTCGTCGGCGTGCGTCGGCGGTGTCCACAAAAATCCGAATCCAAGCAAAACCCATCCCAAGATCCGTCCCCCAAAAGGGGCGCGATCTGACAAAAAGCCCATCGCTACATATTCTCGACTGAGGTGATTTATATCAATGAATTTCTAGTAATTTAAAATACTTAAATAAATATTTTCATAAGTCGTATACACAGAAGTTTTACGAGCCGGTGGTTTCAGGTCAGGATGAGAGCAGGATGTTGCTTCTTGGATTTCTGATTTCGCTGTATCTGGCCTACACCGGGTTTAAGCGCGGTTCGCTATCCGCTGGCGGCGGCATCTGCGCGGTCCTTGTCGGAACCTTGGTGTTTGGGCTGGGCGGAACAGTCGCGGGATTGGCGCTTATCGGTTTTTACCTATCGAGTACGGCGCTGTCGCGCCACCGCAAGCAGGAAAAGCAGCGGCTGACGGATGGAATCGTCGAAAAAGGCGGACGGCGCGATGCGCTGCAAGTGCTGGCCAACGGCGGTCCGGCGACGCTGTTTTGCTTGCTGGCGGCGCTTTGCCGAAATTCGCTGTGGCAAATGGGCTTTTCTGTCGGGGCGCTCGGGGCGCTCGCCGCGGCCAATTCCGACACTTGGGCGACTGAAATTGGACTTTTGTCCTCGCTGCCGCCGCGCAATCTATTGTCCTTTCAAAAAGTCGCGCCGGGCACGTCCGGCGCCGTCACCAGCACCGGATTATGGGGTGGTTTACTCGGAGCTCTTGTGATTGGCCTTCTGCCCATGCTGGAATCTGCGTCCGGCGGCTTTGGTCGAGGTTTGGCAGTGACCATCGGAGGTTTGGCCGGCGGCATTTTTGATTCCTTGCTTGGGGCGATTGTGCAAGAGCGTCGTCAGTGTTTGACTTGCGGCGCCATGACCGAACAAATGCGCCACGCCTGCTCAGAAAACAGCCAGGGAGAAACGATTTGCATCGGCGGCATCGCCGGCTTAAACAACGATGCGGTCAATGCTCTTGCCTCGGCTTTTGGCGGCGCCGTCGCGACCTTGCTGTATATGCTCGTGGCCCGGCTGTTTGAGGCGACGGGGTGACGCGAGCGCGCAAATTTCTGTGGGCGGGGCTTAGCGGGCTTTTTGGAATCATTTTGCTCGGTGGTGGACAGTTTTGGCTGGGTGTTCGCTATTATCGAGGGCTGCCTTTACCGGTGCGCGCGCCGCTTGGGCCCGTTTCGAACCTCGCTTCATCCTCGGCAACGACCTGTGGCACCTGCCATCAGCAAATTGCCAGTGAATGGCGCGGCACGGCGCATGAGCAAGCCAGCCAAAGCGCGATGTATAAGTCCGAATTTGTACACGAAGGACGATTTTACCTGTGCACCTACTGCCATACACCGCTTGTCGAGCAGCGTTCAAGCATCGTCAAGGGCCTGCTTTTGATTTGGCCGCGGACGATTCCTTGGCAGCGCTCAAATCCGCACTACCAGCCGGCCCTTGCCGTCGAAGGGGTTACCTGTGTCGCCTGTCATCAGCGCGGCGACCGGCTGGCCGGCCCGCACCAGATTACAAATGCACCGCATCCGACGGAAACCGATGAAAATTTTGGCAGCGTCGCGCTGTGTGCGCCTTGTCATCGCCTAGACATTGGCTTTGGCAGTTCGCTTCTACGGCCGGCCCAAGATACCATCGCCGAATGGCAGACCTATCGGCGCGCCGGCGGCGATAAGCAGTGCGTGGATTGCCATATGCCGGAAGTGGAAGCCCGTCCCCTTTTGCCAGGCGGTCGGCTGCGCAAAAGTCGCAGCCATCGGCTGCTAGGACCTGGCGATGTGAATTTTTTGCGCAGCGGCATCGTTGTGCAAAATGCCGTGGTCAAGCCCCATGGCGAAGGAGCAGAAGCGCAGATCACAATTTTTAACGGCAGCGGCCATCGACTGCCCACCGCGGAACCGCGGCGGCGGGTGGCCGTGGTGCTGGAAGCGCTGGGGCCGCAAGCAAAAGTGCTCGCTTCTGCCGTGCAGTCTTTGGAACGGCGCATGGATCCGGTGCGACTCACCGAGCCGCCCGATGGAGATTCCACCCTGCTGCCGCGCGAAACGCGCCGGATGACACTAAATTTGCTCGGGCCGCTGCCCCAAACTACGCAGCAGTTACGCGTAGCGGTACGATTCTATCTGTGGCATCCGAATGACCCGATTGCGCAAGATGCCGGCCAAGACGAGCAGTCGCTTACGCGGATTGTCTACCAAGCGTCTTTTGCCTGGCCGCTTTCGAGGTAGCGCTTGTGCCTGCCAAACACGAAGTTTTCGGTTTTCAGCGTAGACAAACTGCGATGCCTCTGTATGAGTTTCGGCATAGGATTTTGACTTCAGCGCTTCCGCGCTGAAATAACCTCCTTCTGGTGAAGGAGCTTTAGGTGGAGAAGAACATGTCAGGCAGATCGAAAGATGCGTACATCCTTGAAGCGGTGCGCACTCCCCGCGGCCGCGGCCGCGCCGGCAAGGGGGCGCTGTCCGGGGTGCACCCGCAAGAGCTGCTCGGGCAGACGTTGAACCGGCTTGTCGAGAAGGCCAAGGTGTCGCCCAGTGAAATCTCCGACGTGGTATGCGGAGTGGTCACGCAGGTGGGCGAGCAGGGTTCATGCATTGCCCGCAATGCCGTGCTGGCCGCCGGCTGGCCGGACGATGTCACGGGCGTGACGGTCAATCGCTACTGCGGCTCGGGCCTGCAAGCGGTCAACTTCGCAGCCATGGCGGTCATGGCGGGACAGACCGAGCTTTGCGTCGGCGGTGGCGTCGAATCGATGTCGCGCTGCGCGATGGGCTCCGACGGTTCGGGCATTGACGGCAACAATCCCCACCTGCGCAAGCGAGTCTTTCAAGTGCCGCAAGGCATCTCTGCCGACCTTATCGCCACGATCGAGGGCATCAGCCGCGAAGAGATCGATGCCTTCGCGCTGCGCAGCCAAAAAAATGCGGCGCGGGCGATGCAAGAAGGGCGTTTTGCGCAAAGCTTGTTTGCGGTCAAAGATCCGGAAACTGGTCGCGTCCTTTTGGAAAAGGATGAATACCCCCGTCAAGACACCTCGCTGGAAGGGCTAAGCAAGCTAGAACCGGCGTTTTTGGGGATGGGCGCGATGGCGATGGGACCAAACGGCGAAACGGTCGATCAGATTGCGCTGCGCCGTTACTCACAAGTGGCCGCGATAAAGCATGTGCACACCGCAGGAAACTCTAGCGGCATCGTGGATGGAGCGGCCGCCGTCCTGGTCGGTTCCGAAGAATACGCCAAAGCACATGGAATCAAAGTGCGCGCGCGCATACGCGCCACGGCCACTGCGGGCGCCGAACCGGTATTGATGCTGACCGCCCCGGCCCCCGCCTCGCGCAAGGCGCTGCGAATGGCCGGAATGGAAGCGCGGGACATTGATTTATGGGAAATTAACGAAGCCTTCGCGGTCGTCCCGCTGCAGACCATTCGCGCGCTCGGCATTGACGAAGCGCGCGTCAACGTCAACGGCGGCGGCATTGCGCTAGGTCATCCGCTTGGCGCCACCGGAGCGGCGCTTCTGGGTACGGCCCTTGACGAGCTCGAGCGCACAAACAAGTCCACCGCCTTAATCACGTTATGCATCGGCGGTGGAATGGGCATTGCCACCATCATCGAACGGGTGTAGGAAGCGCCGCGCCGTCCGGTCGGGGACGGCTTACAAAGCGGAAAGCGCCGCTTCGTAGTTTGGTTCCTTGGCGATTTCGGAAACCAGCTCGGAATGCAGAACGCGATTCTGCGCATCGAGAACTACGACGGCGCGAGCGCACAATCCGGCCAGGGGTCCGGAATTCAAAAGGACCCCATATTCCGTTGCGAAATTTGAGCGAAAGGTCGAAAGGGTTTCGACGTGCTGGAGTCCTTCAGCACCGCAAAAACGCTTGTGCGCGAACGGCAAATCGGCCGAGATGTTCAGAATCGTCACCCCGGGCCGCTCGGCGGCCTTCTGCGCAAAAGTTCGCACAGAGGTTGCACATACCGGCGTATCGATGCTGGGAAAGATGTTCAGCACCTTTTTGCCGAGCAAACTACTTAGGGAAAGCTCGGACAAATCCGACTTGATCAGCGTAAACGTCGGGGCAACGCTGCCTTTTTGCGGAAGCTCGCCGTTTGTGTGAATTGCGTTGCCTTTGAGGGTGATAGTCGCCATGCACATGCTCCTTTTCTTGGAACAAAAGCCTAGCGATCCATGCGCCAAAGTGCAACTGTTCGCGAATTTCGCCGGTCTGCTCAAAACCTCGGCATCGTGCAGAAAACAGAGTTTAGACAGCTTCAGCGCTGCAGAAAATTGCGCATTCGGCTTCTAAGCTGCCGGAGCAGCCTAAGCGGCAGATAATTGTTCCGTTCCCGTTCCGCAATCAACTGATAATGGACATGCTGAAATAAAAGCGCGCTCAGTTCCAGATCGGGGGGCAGCGTATCCGACTCAGCCGTCAGGTTGCGAACGACCGTCATAAACGCGTCCTTTCGATGTTCCGAAAGCCTTTGCGCAAGCTTTTGCGTATCTAAAAGGGGGTCACGTAGCTTCTTGGCGCTAATATTGATAGAGATTCCCAGTACGTCATTCGATTCGGCAAAATATAAGCCATTAGAAGCATCACTCATCGACGAATTCCACCAGTCGAATTCCCCAAATCCCAAGACATGCAGCATCTCGCCGAGCATCTCGCGGGTGTAGCCATAGACATGGCTTTCAAACGCGCTTTGCACGCTGTCTACGCCATATAGCAGATTGATTCCTTGTTGAGCATTCACACCGCGGGCGACCATCGAGCAGATTAGCCGCAAATCCGGCACCGCAAGCTTCAGGATGCCGCCGATTTTTAGCAACCGCGCCCATTCGGACAGGGCGGAAAAAGCGCGCGGCCAGGCGATATGCTCAAGGACGTGGCTGGCCCACACCTCATCCACCGAATTGGACCGCAGGCTCGACAAATTTGTCGCATCGGCCACGATATCCGGCTTGTACGCAGGGTCTATATCGACGGTTAAATACCCTGCAGGATTGAAGGTGCGAGTTCCAATATAGAGCTTTAGACCTTCCCCTTTCGGAGTCAGTAGCACTTCTTCCCCGGAACCACAAGCGTGATTTGTACTGGCTGTACATTCGCTTTGCGATCATCCAAAATCCCGCGAAACGAATGAACGAGAAGGTCTTTCAAAAACTTCACCAAGCGCAAGAGATCAACACCAACTTGCAAATTCAGCACCATGCGCTGCATGAGCAGTTTGAAAAAGCCGCTTGTCGACACGGATTTGCCGAAAAAGCGGTGGCCAAGCTTTTGTCGAGCATTGAGGCATTGCCCAAGTGGCAAAGACGCGCCGAGCGGCTGCAAAAAATGGTTCGCGGGCTAAGCACGCTTATGGGCCCCTTGCCCCCGACGCCAGCGCCAGTCGCCGAAGAAGAAGAGACGCCGCACGCGGGGGCGCTACACTTTATGGACGCGTCCATAAAGCGGGTGCAGCAGCTCAATTCGGCCATGGCGGAAAAAACCGCCATTCTGCGTTCGCAGACGCAATTTTTTGAAAAAATGTACAGCTCGCCGCTGTATAGCGCCGTCGAGCGCACGACAAATGATCTATTGCTTGGACCCCTTCCTGAGAAAATTCGCTTTCTGCGCGATGCGGCCCATGCCGCGGAATATATACGTCAGGCGCTGCATACGGCGCTGCCGTGGCCGGCAGATGGACTTTTGACCTGGCTGTATCTGCTTGGCGGTGCCACTTCGAAAAATTATCACGCGGTGCTTACAGAGCTTGTACGCCCGAGCGCCAAGCTCAAAATCGCGCTGAGCATTTCGGGAGGACTGGGCGACGGCGTCATGCTGACCGGCATCGCCAACGCCATTCGCCATAAATATATCGATTCCGACATCTATGTGATTACCAATATCTCTGCCGGAGAAGAAATCTTTGCCGGCAATCGTACGATAAAAGGCGTACTTATCCTTGATCGCGACTTGTGGACTTGGCTGCTGCCGGCGCTGACTTCAAAGCTTTTTGAAAAAAACCTGCTCGATATTTGGTACGAGTATAAATACGTCACCAAAGTTCACTACGCGCCGCAGGCACGCGTTTCGCAAAGCGACCGCGAAAAGACTGCCGCGGCGTTTCAAAAACATCTGATCAACTTCGATAGGTTTCCCTCTGACAGCAATCTTTTGTCAGAGTATTGCCAAGCCCATCACATAAGCGTGTTTGACCTTGTCGGACAAAGTGCCGAGCTCGATTCGCGGCATATGGAATCCGTCCTATTTCCATCGCTACAGGCGTTAAAGTTCACCGAGCTTATCGAGTCGCTGGGCAGCTATGTCACCATCCATCATGGCTGCGACCCCAGAATGCGCCGCAATGATGGCAAGCTTCAGACCAAAAATTGGCCCAAGGAGCGCTGGGAAGCCATCATTTCCTATATACGTACAAACTACGGAATCAAAGTCGTACAGCTTGGTACCGCCGATGAAGAGCGGCTCAGTGGGGCCCTGGACTTTTTTATGGGAGTGACTGACTTTGAGCAGTCGGCCCTTCTGCTAAAAAATGCGCGTTTTCATATCGACACCGAAGGCGGTCTGGTTCATGTCGCCCGCGCGGTGAAGACTCCGTCCCTGGTGCTGTTTGGCCCGACGCCGCTGGAATTTTTCGGCTATCCGCAGAATGCCAACATTCAAAAAGGAAACTGCCACGACTGCTGGTGGACGACCAAGGATTGGTTTCAAAGCTGTCCGCGCGGACTTGTGAATCCGGCCTGCATGGATGCGATTGTTCCAAGCGCCTTGCACGACGCCCTAGATGCATGGTTAAGCACCTCGGCGGTTCCCACATATAAGCTTTGCGATGTCACATACTTTGCCAAGGAACAACCAGAAAGCACCAAGAATTGGGAGTCCCGGTACGTTCTGAATCAATTGGCGACCCATTTTGGGACGCGCAAGCTGCAAATTTTGCAAACCATGGCCGAGTGCGCTGATTCGGCCGACGACCTGGCCGTCGAGCTTTTCGAGCTGGGTCACGATGTGCACATTTGCGCAGAAAACTTCGCCAAAGATTCCGATCCGGCTACTGAAAACCAATATCTTCTGGCCTGCGCGGACAAGCTTTCCTTTAAGTTTGGCAGCCCCTTCAACCTGCCCTATGAAACGGCGAGCTGCGACGTGGTGTTCTGTATTGCTCCGCCTTTGCAGCTTGAATTTGCTCACTTGGCGCTGCGTGAAATGCTGCGCGTCATCAAAGCGGACGGACTTGTGCTAATGACGTTTCCCATCAAGTCACCGCGCTTTTCCCAGCCCGAAGAAAATTACCCATCGGCATATACCGCAGCGCAGCTTGCGCGAATGCTTTTTGCATTTGAATTGACCTATGCGCCACAGCCCGCCGTCATTGAACAGTCGTGTACCGCGATAAAAGGAAGTGGTGTAAAAATCGCCGACGGACTTACCCTAGGCGGGCTGGCCATTCGCAAGCTCGCCGCGCTGCCTCCGAGCAGCCAAAAATAACCGCTTAGCTTGAGGATGACATGAATACCGATATCGAGATCGTCGAAGCCGCCCTGCGAGACGGAATCAACCTGCGCAAAAAGCTGGCCGAAGAAGGCAGTCGGCATATCGCCACCGCTGCTGGCTACGTCAGCAAAGCCTTGCAAAGCGGCGGCAAACTGCTTTTATGCGGCAATGGCGGCAGCGCCGCGGACTGTCAGCACATTGCTGCCGAGCTGACCGGCCGCTTCAGCGGCCTTTCTCGCCAAGCATTGCCGGCGGTGGCCCTGACCACCGACAGTTCGGCCCTGACCGCCATTGCCAATGATTTTGGCTACGATTACGTCTTTTCGCGCCAGGTTGAAGCGCTTGGCCGCTCCGGCGATGTGCTTCTGTGCATCTCGACCTCGGGCCGCTCGCCGAGCATTCTGCATGCAGCACGCGCCGGCAAGGCCCTGGGCCTGACTGTGCTTGGACTGACCGGCCCAGGCGGCGGACCGCTCGGCGAAGTCGTGGATCTGTGCATTTGCGTTCCCGGCGCCACCACCGATCGAATTCAGGAACTGCACATTACCGTCGGCCACATCGTTTGCTCGCTGGTCGAACAAGCCATGCAGCGCCTGGCCGTGCCCGCGCCTGCGCAGCGAGCCGCCTCTTGACGAACTCGAAAAACCGCCGGGCGGCGTTTTTCGATCGCGACAACACGCTAATTTTCGACCCTGGATACATCGGCGACCCTGCTGCCGTACAAATTCTGCCCGGCGCGGCCGCGGCAATCAGCCATCTGCGCCGCCAAGGCTATCTGGTCGTCGTCATCACCAATCAGTCCGGTGTGGCCCGCGGTTACTACGACGAGGCCGCGGTTCGCGCCGTCAATGCGCGCACCGCCGAATTGCTGCTCGCCCAAGATTCCGATGCCACCATCGCCGCATTTTATTACTGTCCGCACCTAGCCGGCTGTTCCTGTCGCAAGCCGCTGCCTGGTTTGTTTTTGCAAGCCGCGCGCGAGCTGCACCTCGACTTGCCAAAAAGCGTGGCCCTTGGCGACAGCGAACGTGACGTGCAAGCTGCTTACGCCGCCGGTTGCGGGCGCGCCCTGCGCATTGGTCCGCCGCCTCTGCCCTCTGTGCTGGAAGCGGCCCATCATCTGCACCCGGCCTGATCCACAAAACCAGATTTGTGCTAGAAGACAGGCAAGACTTCGCTTTTTGCTTATAAGAATCCGTCCTTGCCCGCCTAAACGACGAAACAGGGACGGCCTGCTTCGCTTAAGGAGTCGCCAAGATGATGGAGCAACTACGCAACCAGTTGACGCGGGGCATACCGCCTCGCTTGTGGGTGATTGGAGACGTCATGCTCGACCGCTACCTGAACGGGTCGGTTGAGCGCGTATCGCCCGAAGCCCCCGTGCCAGTGCTGCTTTTGGGCGGCACTCAGGATCGGGCGGGCGGGGCCGCCAACGTCGCGCAAAATATCGTTGCCCTTGGAGGCCAGGTGGCCCTGGGCGGCGCGCTAGGTCAGGACGAAGGCGGCAATGCCCTTTTGCGCCTGCTATCGGCGCAGGAAATCGGTGTTTCGGGCATGCTACGCCGCGCCGCCGGCATCACCACGGTCAAGTTGCGCGCCCTGGCCGGGTCGCAGCAGCTACTGCGCATCGATCAAGAACAGCCGACCAGTTTATCCGCGTCTGAAATCACTGCGCTACTAGACGGCCTTGCCGCCGATCTGCCCGGTCCGGATATCGTCGTCGTCTCTGATTACTCAAAAGGCCTAATCAGCCCCGAACTGCTGGCGCACCTGCGTTCGCGAGTTGCCGGCACGCCGATCTTTGTAGATCCCAAAGGACGCGACTACAGCCGCTACAAGGGCGTGGCGCTTATCACCCCCAATGAACGCGAAGCGGCGCTGGCCTCGGGCATTGAAATACGGGACGAGGATTCCTTGCGCGCGGCGGCCACGCGCCTTTCGCAACTGCTGCCCGGCACCGAGATTCTTATCACCAGAAGCGCGCGCGGCATGAGCCTTTTGCGACGCAACGGCGATTTGCACCACGCACCGGCCCAGGCTCGGCGCGTCTTTGATGTGACGGGCGCCGGCGACACTGCCCTTGCCACCCTGGCTGTCGTGCGAGCCCACAAGATCGATTGGCCCGATGCTTTGCATGTGGCCAATGTCGCAGCCGGCATCGCCGTCAGCAAAATTGGCGCGGTGCCCGTGCATTTTACCGAGCTCCTATCGGTGCTGGCCCATGAGCAATCCGGCATCAAGCTCATCGAACGGCGCGGACTGCCGGAGCTGCGCAAAACCTTGAACATGTTCGAGCGCCGCTTGGTGTTTACAAATGGCTGTTTCGATTTGTTGCACGTCGGCCATCTACGGCTTTTGCAAGAAGCACGGGCGCTTGGCGATGCTTTGATTGTCGCAGTGAACAGCGATGCATCGGTGCGCCGGCTGAAGGGCGCCAAGCGGCCGGTGACCCGCCAGGAAGAACGCGCCGCTCTGCTCGCGGGCCTGGAAGCCGTGGACTACGTAACCATCTTCGAAGAAGACACGCCCTTGCAAACCGTCTTGGCCTGCCGTCCGGACATTTTGGTCAAAGGCGGCGATTACACCCCTGAGACCATCGTCGGCCGCGCCGAGGTGGAAAGCTGGGGGGGCCGCGTCGCCACCATACCGCTTGTCGAGGGTCGCTCGACCACCAAAATCCTTGAACACAGCCATGGGTCCAGCGCCGATCACAGCGCTGCGCACAGGTAAAACCATGCCGCCATCATCGACGCCTTCTTCGGAAAAAGTCCGCGCTCAGGTAACCACCTATCCCATTGCCACGCGCCGGTTCAAAGTCAATATCGAGGACTTTGCCAAACAGCCAAGCGCTGCTGATTCGTTTCGGCAATTTTGGCAGGGCCTGCCGCGCATTCTGGCCGCTGAGTCGCTGCGCCATGTCGTTCGCGCTATCGCGCGCGCCAAGCGCCTAAAACGTCCGGTGGTCTTCGCGTTTGGCGCCCACGTTTTAAAAACCGGCATGTCGCCGATCCTCATAGAGCTCATCGAACGGGGCTTTATCACGGCGCTGGCCACAAACGGCGCCAGCGGCATTCACGACTTCGAAATCGCCTTTCACGGCAAGACTTCGGAGGATGTCGGCTCGGTGCTACAGGATGGCGAATTCGGCATGAGCCGCGAGACCGGCGAAGGCGTCTTTAAAGCCTTGCGCGACGGCCAAAAACAAGGCTGGGGCTATGGCCGGTCTCTGGGCGAAGCCATTGCAAGCGGCAACTATCCCTGCCGCCATCTGTCGGTCTTTGCCGCCGCCGCCACGCACAAGATTCCGCTGACCGTCCACGTCGCGCTAGGAACTGACACCTTGGTGCAGCACCCGGGCATGGACGGAGCCCTCGTCGGCGAGCTATCGGTGCGCGACTTTCACACCATTTCTCAGGTCATTGCGCAACTGGGCGACGGCGGAGTCTGGATCAATGCCGGTTCCAGCGTCATTTTGCCCGAGGTCTTTTTGAAAGCTCTATCGCTGTCGCGCAACCTTGGACACGAAGTGCGCGACTTTACGACCGTAGACCTCGACATGATTCGGCACTATAGGCCGCATGAAAACGTTCTGAAGCGGCCAATTTTGGCGGGCGGCCGTTCCTACGCCATCACCGGACATCATGAGATCCTCTTGCCGCTTATCGCGCAAGCGCTGCTTTTGGGGCTTGGCGAGGAAGATTGATGCAGTTCAAAAAAGCCCTGCGCACGCTGGGTCTGTCTTCATCGGTATGGTTTGGTCCGCTGAACAGCCGGCGGCCGAGTCTGGCGCTAGATACCGCATTTGCTCAGCCCGACCTGCGCGAGGTCGTTTTAGAACTGTACTCAGACGGCCTTGGCGACGTGATCAATCTGGTCGTTTTGATTCAGGAGATCGCCGCTCGAGCTCCCCAAGCGCAAATTGTCGTTGTCACAAACCACAGCAAGATTCCGTTTCATTTTTGCGCGCAAAATGTTCGAACCGTGTCGAGCTTGCCGGAGCGTCCCAAAACTTCGGCAACTTCGACGGTCTACGTGAACCTGACCGACAACGTGCGCTATCACTTGTACTGTCCGCACTGGCTGCAGTATCTGCTGATTGCCGGGCTTGGAACCTATACGCGACAAAACGATCCCTTTCCGTTTTTGAACCCGGCGGCATTTTCGGACTTTGCTGCACGGCTTTTGCAAATCCAGCAAGGTCGGCCGCTGGTTCTGTTTCACATGCAAAACGTCCGCACCGATTGGGCCGGACGCAATACGCATTTGCAGAATCTCTTGGAAACGGCGCGCGCCGTACAAACGGCTGGATACGCCGTGGTGGAAGTTGGCAATGACAATTCCCCCACCGGAGAATTTCCGCATCTTGCGCCGCTGCGCATTGAAGAGTTGATTTACGCCATGCGTGTCGGCAGCGGATTTGTCGGCATCGACTCATTTCCCATGCATGTCGCGGCGCTGTACGACAAACCGATTCTGGGATTTTTCGCCGCCACCTATCCCGATGTAGTCCTGCCTCCGGTCAGCCGACTTATCACCCTGCGAGACGAAGAACTGCGCTGCAACGGCTGCGTCTATATGACCCGTCCGGTAAGTTACAATCGCTGCATTTTAGGCACGCAGGCCTGCCAGCGCCGACTGCCCACAGAGTATCTTCTAGAACGGCAGCAACAGTTTTTGAATCTTTTGGCTCATCCCGAAGCCACAGTTCCGGGTCCTTCAGCCGCGCAGCTTGAGCATATGCTGCGCATGGCCCAGCTGCTTTTCGAACAGACTCTGGTTTTGGAACGTTTTCCGCTGGGCGGATTTGTCAGCGCGTCGCTGCGGCGCAAAATTCGCACGCTGATTGCAGCAGATTAATCCTCCGAGCGAGCGCCGGAGTATCCGAATAGGTACGGCGGGCGCAGCCGTATCGAGAGTCAGGGGCCGCTACTGCGCCTCATTCGCGGTAATCGAATTTTTTGCCTTTGGCAAAGGCGTCAGCCTGTTTCTCGATCCAGTGAGGATTGTTTTTTCTGTCTTGAGTTCCCTCATTCAGCAGGCGTTCGGTCTCCGCTGGGATGAGTGTTTGGGCAACCCTCTGCATGCCTACCGACGATAGCCTCAGCCCGGCCTTGATAACATTTTTTGCGCTCTCGCCATCTGCGAATCTTTGATGGCTGATGTCGATCACCGTGCGATCGACATTGAAGGCAAAATGGTCTTCCCACAAGCATGCGGTCGCGGAAGTGGGCCAGGGGTCGCAAACGACAAGCTCTGCATCTGGCTCACTGCGCATGTCACCCAGGATGACAAATCCATGGTTCAATTTCGCGTTCGCGCATCGATTGATTCTCTGGCCTTTGGCCGTGACGTTCAGGTAATCAAATGCGATCTCGGAATGCTCATTACAATTACCCCCCTTGGCCAGATCAGCCTTGGCTGCGATCCAAGCCTCCGGGTTTGTATAGGCAATATTCTCTACCGCAGGCGACATTTCCCAGCACTCCGGGGCGTCCATGCATTTCACACGAAAGAAGGAATTGAAATTCCCAGCCACTAAGGCATCGTGCTGGTTTCCAGCTCCAAAGGACAGTACCTCTTTGGTATGGACGATGGCATCTGTCGCCAGGCCCAGACGTTCCATTGCTTTGCCGCTTACCTGTTTTCTCGGGACTCCCTCACCCCACTGCGGCATCACCGACGCCACCAACTCTGGCGGGGGTGCGGGGCCTGGCGCCGATGTAATCTGAGGGGCGGTCGACGCCTCGCCGCCGCTGGCAGCCCCTGCAGCTACTGCAGGAGCCCTTACAGAGGTCGTGAACGGCCCCCCCGCTGGCGAAGCGACCGCCTTCTCTGTCATGCTTACTGCCATCGTAGATTCCTAAGTGCTCTACAGTAATATCGGAAATTCGCCGAAGAAGTTGTCTTAGAGGGTTTTCTAGACACCCTCTTAAGGCCGGGCGCAAACTTACTTTTTGGAGCGCGGCCTATCTGTTTGAGGCCGACGGCGAACCGCCACCGCTGACTCCTTGACCGCTTCTTGGGTGCCCAGCATCTGCCCCCAGCGCGCAATTGCGTCGTACACTTCGCGGAAACCGTGGCCCGCAGCGTTCAGCTCGTATTCGACCCGCACCGGCGGGCCCGGAAGTACGCGCCGCAAAAGCAGTCGAGCGGCTTGCAGCTCCTTCAGCCGTTCGGACAGGATGCGATCGGCGATGGTTCCTAATCGCTCTTGCAGATCCGAGAAGCGAGCCGGCCCCGGTTCCAGGGCCGCGATGATGAGCCCATTCCACGGCTTCGCCAGAAGCTCCATGGCGAGCTGAAAATGGGGGCACAAGTTTTGGCAATGACGCTTCACAACCTTTAAGTAACGCCTCCTCGGCTTGGAAGGAAGCCCCTTGACAAAAAGCTTCCTAAAATTCAATTTACTTACTTAAAGTAAGTTGGTTTTCAAAAGGAGGCAACTATGACCGCCCAGCACCGCGCACCCCATCTCTTCTCGTCCTTTCAGCTTGGCTCCCTCACGCTGCCCAATCGCATCGTGATGGCACCGATGACCCGCAGCCGCGCCGCCGCCGGCAACGTTCAGACAGAGCTAAATGCCCATTACTATGCACAGCGCGCCAGCGCCGGCCTACTTATCAGCGAAGCCACGCAGGTCTCGCAAGAGGGTCAGGGCTACGTGCGCACGCCGGGCATCCACAGCGACGCGCAGGTTGCGGGCTGGCGCCTGGTCACCGAGGCCGTGCATAAAGCCGGCGGGCGCATCTTCCTGCAGCTTTGGCACGTCGGCCGCATCTCGCACACCTCGTTTCAGCCGGACGGTCGGGCACCGGTCGCGCCTTCGGCCATCGCCGCCCGCGGCAATACTTTCACCGCAACGGGCCTGCAGCCCTTTAGCATGCCGCGCGCGCTAGAGCTGCACGAGATTCCGTCCGTCATCACCCAGTTCGAAGAGGGAGCGCGCCGCGCCAAAGCCGCCGGCTTCGACGGAGTCGAGATTCACGGGGCCAATGGATATCTGATCGATCAGTTTCTACGCGATGGCACAAACCAGCGCACCGACGCCTACGGCGGCAGCGCCAGCAATCGAGCGCGCTTCCTTTTGGAAGTCACCGACGCGGTCATCGGCGTATTCGGCGCGAATCGGGTCGGCGTGCGCCTATCGCCACGAGCTGGCTTTAACGACATGAGCGACTCCGATCCAGCGCTGACCTTCGGACATGCCGCGGCAGAGCTTACCCACAAGCGAATCGCCTACTTGCACCTTCTTGAGCCTATCGCTGGCCCATCAGCCAGCAATTTGCCGTCGCTGGCGCCGCTGATTCGTCAGCGCTTTGCCGGCCCGCTGATGCTAAACGGCGGCTATAGCCGAGACACCGCCGAAGCAGCGCTGGCAGCCAACGCGGCGGACTTGATCTCATTCGGAGTCCCATTTCTGGCCAATCCGGATCTACCGGCCCGCTACGAAAAGGACGCGGCCCTAAACCCGCCCGACCCATCGACCTTCTACACCGAAGGCGCCAAGGGCTATATCGACTACCCAGCGCTGGCCTGAATGCCAGAAACAGGCGGAATTTATTGCACCGGCGGATATTTGCTGAGCTTGCGCTGTAGTGACCGCCGATGTAAGCTTAGGCGGCGCGCTGCCTCGGAAATATTGCTGCCGCAGTCGGCAAGTACGCGTTGAATATGCTCCCATTCGGCGCGGGCCAAAGACGGCGCCTGATAGTCCGCAAAAGAGGCAGTAAGGGGTGGCGAATCGGCCCGCTCAAAAGCCGCCAAAAGATCGTCGGCATCGGCGGGCTTGGTCAGATACTGGACAGCCCCAAGGCGTACGGCATCCACGGCCGTGGCAATGCTGCCATAGCCGGTCAACATGACGATGCGAGTACTTGGGTCGAGCCGTGCCAGATCTCGAACAAGTTCCAATCCGGAACCGCCCGGCATGCGCAAATCGACAACCGCATACTCCGGAGAATCGCTGCGCGCCGCCTGTAGGGCTGTGGCATGGCCCTCCGCAGTGCGCACATCGTAGCCGCGATCGCGCAGCGCCCGCGCCAGGCGTTCGCGAAAAGCCTCATCGTCATCGACGATAAGCACAGTCGGAGGATCGACGCTCGGTGCAGAATTCATAATGTGCCTTTGCCAGCCGCAAGCCGCGCGTTTGACGTGTTTTCGAACTTTGCCGGAAGCGGCAGACTCACTGTGGCTTGGGTTCCTTGGCCAGAAATAGATGAAAACTTCAAAAGTCCGCCCAGGCTTTCAACCACCGCGTGACATAAAAAAATCCCGAGTCCCATTCCTTTTCCCTGCGGCTTGGTGGTAAAGAAGGGTTCGCCAACGCGGCGTAGCACCTCGGCCGACATTCCTGTTCCTTGGTCGGTAATCGTGATGTACACGCAGGTGGCATCGCGATGCGCCGATAGTGAAACCGGCTGAGCGGGCGATGATGCCTCCAGGGCATTTTGCACGAGCACGCGCAGCACCTGGGCCAAAGACCGCTGCGGCAGCCAAAAGACCAAATCTGCAGCATCCGAAGAAATTTGGATGTGCAAAGGAGCGGTGTTTGGCAAATCCTGCACGGCGGCTTGTAAAAGCTCGAACAAAGTGATCTCGATGAGGCTTTCACCGCGGTTGTCTCCAGCTTCGCGCGATAGTTGATCCAGGACGCCGCGGCAGCGGGCCACCTGGGCATAAATGAGCTGGGTATCTTGCAAGGCCAGATGCTGCTCTGGAAAATTGCGCAGTTGCCGTTCCAGCTCTTTGGCGGCTATGGCGATGGTTCCAAGCGGCGTCGCCAGCTCATGCGCCGCGCCGGCGGCCAATGTGGCCAGCGACAATAGCTTATCGCGCCGAGCGGCCAGAGCGCGTGCGACTTCTAGTTCTGCCTCGCGCTGCGATAGGGCGCGGCGAATGCGCAGCAAAAAATAGACGATAAAGCCTGCCGCGACGCCAAATGCCACCCACATTCCATAAAAGTGGATGCGCATGGGGTCCGCGGTGCCCGTACCATGCCAGTCTAAGGGACGGTGCCACACAAAAAGCACCGCCGAGCAGCCAAGCGATAAAGCCACAAGGCCCCAAGTAGCGCGCGGCGGCAAGACCACAGTAGCCAGGGCGATAAGCACGAGGTACATAAAGCTGAATGGATTTGTCGGCCCGCCGGTCAGGTACAATAGCGCGGTCAGATGCAGTACATCCAGACCCATCAGCGCCGGAAGAACAAAGGCCGGCGGCGGCATGCTACCGCGCATAAGAAAAAGCGCGACGATGTGGCCAAGCAGGGAAAGGGCGATGAGCGCCAAAAGCGAAGTCAGGGGCAAGGGAATTCCCATGCCCCAATACACGACTGCAATGGTCACAAGCTGTCCAAAAAGCGTCCCGAATCGCAGACGCAGCGTCCACAAAGCGTTGATGGCGTCTACCTCGGGGGTGGCGGCGCGAGGCGGTTTAGGAATTGCATCAAGTAGCATCTTTGTCTCTGTAGCACAGCGACGGCAGTTTGGCTGCGACAAGATGACGCAGGGCGCAGCCGTAGGTTCATCGCTAAAGTAGGCGCGGTTTCAAGATGTCACTGCATTTCGCCAAGGTCCTGGGAGTGGTTTTCCTCTGCTTGCTTGCGCAACCGGCGCGAACCCGCGCTTGCGCGTCCTGCGGCTGCGGAGATCCGACCTTGACTGCGCTGTTTATGGAAAAACCGTTTCGCAACCGCATCCGCCTGGCTCTAGAGGAACGTCTGGGGGCGCACAGTGCCGGCATTTTTTTCGAAAAAAGCCTGGTCAGCCGCACGACTTTTTCTGCCTCGTGGTCGCCGACGGCCTTTTTGACCTTGGCGGCTCAGGTTCCGATGGTTTTGGTACGAAGTGATGCGGACAAGCGCGAAACGCGTCATATTATTGGGCTTGGCGATGTCGATTGGTGGGTGCGGCTTTTGGCATATCGCGATCGGCGCTTTTCGCCGCGGCACATCTTGGCGCTGCTAGCGGGGCTTAAAACGCCGACGGGACCGCGGATCAATGATTCCACTGGCTATCCGGCAGAGGATGACTTGCAGCCCGGCTCGGGCTCCTGGGATCCCGAGTTTGGCGCGGGCTATTCCTATTTCGGATCGCTTTTGAGCATCTTTGTGACCGCCAACTATCGCTACACCACATCTGGTTATCGTGGATATAGGCGCGGATCGGTCCTGGGCGCTTCTTTGGCGGTGCAATTTGCTATCAATTCGCGCACGGCCCTGGTTTTGGGGACGGATATCGGCTACACGCTGGCCAGTCAACTGGCTACAGGTGCTTTGGCGCCGGATACTGGCGGGTTTTTGTTGTCAGCAGCTCCGGGTCTGCTAATTGCTTTACGTACCAATTTTTTGCTGCGGCTCGGCCTGCAAGTTCCGGTGTTGGAACATTGGCGCGGCCTGCAGCATGAAACATCCACCGGCATCGTCACGTTCATTTTGGACGTGTAACTTCTCGAAAAAAGGAGATTCCCATGCGACTTGCACCTCGGCTTTGTCGGTTCGCTTCAGGTTTTCTGGCGGTTGCCCTTTTGCAGCTTTCTGCATGCAGTGGTTCGGATACTCCCGAGCCAGCCTATGCGGGTTGCGCCACCGACGAAAATTGGCGCACCTTTGATGACTATCTGCGTACAAGCCGCATCGCCAATGATGCGGTAAATACTCCCGTTTGGCAGGATCCGGCCGAGGGGGAAATCATCGCGGCGGCAAGTTCTCCGGATTTTCGCTGGCAACCAAATAGCAAAAACGCTGGCGCAACTGAAGGCAATGCCTCTTGCGGGCAGGTTCAGCCTCAGCATTTGGGAATTGCGCCGCTGCATGAACCTCCGGTTTCCGGAACCGTTTACGACTTGCATTTTGTGATCGAAGGAACCGAAGCCTATCGCCTGCTCACTACGCGCCAGACGGCACGGGTTCCAAGCGAGTTGTGGCAAAGCTGGGCCGGACGCCAGGTCGTCGTCAGCATGTATCGCGCTGAACTTTTGCGCAATGACCTGGTTCAGGGCTTGTTTCAAGCGCCAACATTGCATCTAAGCGTTCAGCGGTAGCCGCGCAGAACCCCCGCGCCGCGTTTGCAGACTGAATTAGAGCGCCGCGGGGCGGCGGCGGTGGCTGATTCGCGACAGCGCCAGGTAAACCACCGGCGTAGTAAACAAGGTCAAAAGCTGCGAGATCAGCAATCCGCCCACAATCGAGATGCCGAGTGGTCGCCGCATTTCCGAGCCGACGCCGTGTCCCAAAGCCAACGGCAGTCCGCCCAATAGCGCGGCCATCGTGGTCATCATGATGGGCCGAAAACGCAAAAGACAAGCTTGATAGATCGATTCACGAGGCGAAAGGCCCTTTTCGCGCTCGGCTTCCAGCGCAAAGTCGATCATCATGATGGCATTTTTTTTGACGATGCCGATGAGCAGGATGATGCCGATAAGCGCGATGATGCTAAATTCGGTGCGAAACAGCAGCAAAGCCAAAAGCGCCCCCACCCCCGCCGACGGCAAAGTCGAAAGAATAGTAATCGGATGGATATAGCTTTCGTACAGCATGCCAAGCACGATGTAGACGGTTAGAAGCGCGGCCAGAATCAGCATCGGCTCGCTGCGCAAAGACGCGCTAAATGCCTGCGCCGAGCCCTGAAACGCCGCCCGTACGCTGCTTGGCAATCCCATGTCGCGTTCGACGCGGTGAATGGCGTCTACCGCCTGTCCCAAAGCGACTCCGGGCGCGGCATTAAAGGACATCGTGATGCTTGGAAACTGTCCTTGATGATTGACGGATAGGGCTGTGCTGCCGATTTTGCTGTGCGAAAGCGCGCTTAAGGGCACCAAACTGCCGCTACTTGCACGGACATAGATATGGGACAGCGCATCCGGACCCTGTTGCATCTCTGGCTTGAGCTCCAAAACCACACGGTACTGATTGAGCTGTGTGTAAAGAGTGGCTATCTGGCGCTGGCCGAATGCGTCATATAGGGCATCATCGATGGCTGCTGGCGTTACGCCCAGCCGTGCTGCCGTATCGCGATCGATGCTGATATCGATTTGCAGGCCGGCGATCTGCTGATCGCTGGCCACATCGCGCAATTGCGGCAGGGTGCGCAGCCGTTCCAAAACTTTTGGCGACCAGGTGTTTAGCTCTTCCAGATTGGCATCCTGCAGCGTGTACTGATACTGAGTGCGGGCAAAGCGGCCGCCGATGCGAACATCCTGGCTGGCCTGCAAAAACAAGCGAATTCCTTCCAATTTCGCCAATTTGGGCCGCAATCGATTGATTATTTCATCGGCGCTGGCTTTTCGCGCCCGCAAAGGCTTTAGCTCAACGAACATGGTTCCGGTGTTTACCGATGAGCCGGGACCGCCGCCGATAAACGACACCATATGCAGTACATCGGGGTCGCTAAGGACAATTTCGTTGACCCGCTGCTGGCGTTCCTTCATGGCGGCAAACGAGACATCTTGCGGCGCTTCCGCAAATCCCATGATCTGTCCAGTGTCTTGTTGCGGAAATAGACCCTTAGGAACCACTACGTACAGATAGATGCTTAAGCCCACCGTCGCCAGTGTCACCGCTAACATCAGAATCTGATGGCGCAGCACCCAGCGCAAGCCCAGATCGTAGGCGTGCAGCAACGCATCAAAGCCGCGTTCCAGAGTGCGCCCGAGCCAGCTCGACTTTTTTGTCGATTTGTCTTCATGTTGCAAAAGCCGCGCGCACATCATGGGGGTCAGCGTCAATGACACGATTGCTGAAAAGGCCACGGCGACGCTGAGCGTAACCGCGAATTCGCGAAACAAGCGCCCGACGATTCCGCCCATAAGCAGAATGGGAATGAACACCGCCAGCAAAGATACGGTAATTGAGATGATGGTAAATCCAATTTGCCGAGCGCCTTTGATGGCGGCGGCAAAAGGGGTCTCGCCGGCTTCGATATTGCGGGCGATATTTTCGGTGACGACGATGGCATCATCGACGACAAAACCCGTCGAGATGGTCAATGCCATCAGCGATAGGTTGTTGACGCTGTAGCCGCACAAAAACATCACGCCGAAAGTTCCGACCACTGAAAGCGGTACAGCGACACTGGGAATCGCCGTGGCCCGGCCGCTGCGCAAAAACAAAAAGACCACCAGCACGACCAGAAGTACGCTCGAAAATAGTGTCATCTCGACATCGGCGACCGAGGCGCGAATGGTCTGGCTGCGATCGAGCGCAACGTCCATGTGTATGGCTGGTGAAATGGAACGGCTGAGCGATGGCATCAGCGCTTTGATGCGGTCGATGACATCGATGATGTTGGCGCCGGGTTGGCGGCGAATGATCAAAAGGACAGCCCGTTTGCCGCTAGACCAGGCGGCGTTGCGATTGTTTTCGACGTCATCAATGACGCGGGCGACGTCTGCAAGGCGTACGGCAGAGCCGTTACTATACGTGATGATGAGCGGCTTATATCCGTCGGCGCGCAGCAGTTGGTCATTGGCGGCGATGACTTGCGCCTGCGCGCTTCCGGAAAGCGCACCTTTGGGCGGATCGACGGTGGTCTGCGCGATCATGCTGCGGACGTCCGAAAGCCCCAGGCCCACACCGGCCAGCGCCTCGCTGTCCACTTGAATTCGCACCGCCGGTTGCTGTCCGCCGCCAACAAATACCTGACCAACGCCTGGAACCTGCGAAATCTTCTGCGCCAAAATGCTAGTGGCGCTGTCAAATACTTGCGCCAGCGGCAAGCTGTCGGACACCAAAGACAGTATCAGAATCGGCGCATCCGAGGGATTCACTTTTCCAAAGCGCGGCCGAGTAGGCATATTGGTCGGCAAATCGCCGCCAGCGGCATTGATGGCCGCTTGCACGTCGCGGGCCGCGGCCTCGACATCGCGGTCCAGATCAAATTGCATGGTCAGCGAAGTCTGCCCAAGCGCGCTTGCGGAAGTAATCTCGCTTAAGCCGGCAATACGACCAAAGCGCCGTTCCAGAGGGGCGGCCACGGCCGAGGCCATGGTTTCCGGACTGGCTCCGGGCAGGCTGGCGTTAACCTGAATGGTGGGAAAGTCCACCCGCGGCAAGGCCGCCACCGGAAGCTGGGTGTACGCGGCCAATCCGGAAAACAGAATCGCCGCGGCAAGCAGCGAAGTGGCCACCGGCCGACGAATAAACGGCTCTGAAAAGTTCACGATACACCTCGCTTGCGCCGCCGCGCAATAAAGGTGCCTAGTTTGGCCATGTAAAGATAAATGACCGGGGTGGTGTAAAGCGTCAGAACTTGCGAAATCAGCAAGCCGCCGACGATAGAGATGCCGAGCGGCCGGCGCAATTCCGAACCGACGCCTTGTCCCAAGGCCAGGGGCAAGCCGCCAAGCAGCGCCGCCATGGTGGTCATCATGATCGGACGGAAGCGCAATAGACACGCTTTGTAAATCGAGTCTCGCGGCGACATTCCCTGTTCGCGCTCGGCTTCCAGCGCAAAGTCGATCATCATGATGGCGTTCTTTTTGACGATTCCGATAAGCAGAATGATTCCGATAAGCGCAATGATGCTGAAATCGGTACGGCAGACTAGAAGCGCCAAAAGCGCGCCGACTCCGGCCGAGGGCAAGGTCGACAGAATGGTCACCGGGTGGATGTAGCTTTCGTAAAGGATGCCAAGGACGATGTATACGGTCAGTACGGCCGCCAGAATCAGGACCGGTTCGCTTTCCAGCGAAGACTGAAACTCTTGCGCGGTTCCGGCAAAAGCGGCGTGAATGCCGGGCGGTAGCTGTAGTTCTTCTTCCGCGCGGTGAATGGCATTGACGGCTTGTCCAAGGGCGACCCCAGGCGCGGTATTAAAGGACAGAGTGGCCGCGGCAAATTGCCCTTGATGGCTAATCGACAAAGCCGAAAGCGACTGAGTGTGATGGGCCAGGGCCGACAGCGGCACGGCTTCGCCGGTTTGCGAACGGACATAAATATGCCGCAGCATGTCGGCGTTTTTTTGAAACTCGGGTTTGACCTCTAAAATGATGCGGTACTGATTGAGCTGCGTGAACAGCGTAGAAACCTGGCGCTGCCCAAACGCATCGTAAAGCGTGTCGTCGATGGCCTGCAGCGGAACGCCCAGCCGCGACGCCGTGTCGCGATCGATGGTCAAGTCGAGTTTCAGCCCGGCCTCTTGCTGATCGCTGGCCACGTCTTGCAGTTCCGGCAGATCGCGCAGGCGTTCCAAAACTTTGGGCCCCCATTTGCGCAGCTCATCCAGGTCGGCATCTTCCAGGGTGTACTGAAATTGGGTACGGCTGACGCGGCTGTCGATTTGCAAATCCTGCACCGGCTGCAGATACAGCGTAATGCCGCTGACTTCGGCCAGTTTGGGACGCAGGCGCGCGATGATTTGTTCGGCATTGGCATGGCGCTTGTCGCGCGGCGCCAAGGTGATGGTCATGCGTCCGCTGTTGGGCGTCAAATTGGTCCCATCCGCTCCGATAAAAGAAGCGACGCCGACGATGTCGGGATCGCCGAGCAGTACATCGACAAGCGCCCGCTGACCTTCCATCATTCGTGAAAACGAGACATCGGGAGATGCTTCGGAAACCCCCAAAAGAACTCCGGTGTCTTGCTGCGGAAAAAAACCTTTGGGAATTACTAGCGCCAAAAAAACGGTCAAGCCCATCGTCGCAAGCAGCGAAAGCAGCGTCAGAAGCTGATGCCTTAGCACCCAGCGCAAGCCGCGCTCGTAGAGCGCCAAAAGGGCCTCAAAGCCGCGTTCTGAAAAGCGCGCCAGGCGTCCTTGCGCTTGGTCGTTATGCTGAACCAGCAGATGGGCGCACATCGTCGCCGTTAAGGTCAAAGATAAAACGGCTGAGACCACGATGGCGATGCTCAAAGTCATCGCAAACTCGCGAAACAGCCGACCGATGATTCCGCCCATAAACAAAAGCGGAATCAGCACCGCAACCAGCGAAACAGTCAGCGAAACGATGGTAAAGCCAATCTGTTTTGCGCCTTTTAGCGCTGCGACAAAGGGCTTTTCGCCTTCCTCAATGTAGCGCGCAATATTTTCGATCATGACGATGGCGTCATCCACGACAAAGCCGGTGGAAATGGTCAGCGCCATCAGCGAAAGATTGTTCAGACTGTAGCCGAGCAAATACATGAGTCCGAAAGTGCCGACCAGCGACAAAGGAACCGCGACTCCGGGAATGATCGTGGCGCGCAGACTGCGCAAAAATAGATAAATGACTCCGACGACAAGTACGATGGTCAGAATCAGGGTGAACTGCACATCTTCCACCGAAGCGCGTACCGTTTCGGTACGGTCGCTTAGAATCGAAACTTCGATGCCTTGAGGCAAGGCGGGACGCAATTGCTGCAGCAGGGCTTTGACCCGTTCCGCCACTTGTATCACGTTGGCGCCGGGCTGCCGCTGCACGTTCAAAATGATGGCGCGCTGTTTGCCCGCCCAGCCAGCCAGTTGATTGTTTTCGACGCCATCGAAAACCTCGGCGACATCGCGCAGACGAATCGCTGCGCCGTTTTTGTACGCCAGAATCAGCGGCTTAAAAGTTTCGGCGCCACCCAGCTGATCATTTGTGGCCAGGGCGTAATCCTGACGCGCTCCGTCTATATTGCCTTTGGGCTGATTGACGTTGGCCTGTAACAAAGTGGTGCGTACATCTTCCAGCGTAAAACCGCTGCCGGCGAGTGCCGCCGGATCCACCTGCACCCGCACCGCCGGCTTCTGCCCGCCGTTAATCGTCACCAGGCCAACGCCCGAGACCTGCGAAATTTTTTGCGCCAAAATCGAGTCGGCGTAGTCATTGACCTGGCTCAGCGGCAGACTATTTGACGTGATGCTTAGGGTCAGAACCGGAGTGTCAGCGGGATTGCTTTTGCTATAAGTCGGCGGCGCCGGCAGCATGCGCGGCAAAAGGTTCGAAGCGGCATTAATCGCCGCTTGCACATCCTGCTCGGCCGCATCGATGCTGCGATCCAGCGTGAACTGCAAAGTAATTTGCGACGTGGCAAAGCTTGACACCGACGTCATGAGGCTAAGCGACGGCATTTGCCCAAACTGGCGTTCTAGCGGCGTGGTCACCGCCGAGGCCATGGTCTCGGGACTGGCCCCCGGCAGATTGGTTGCCACCACAATCGTCGGATAATCCACCTGCGGCAGAGCGGAAACCGGCAGCTCGCGGTAGCCGGCGATTCCGGCAAGGAGCAACCCGGCCATCAAGAGCGAAGTGGCAACCGGACGCCGAATAAACGGTTCGGAGATGCTCACGATTTGCCTCCGCCGGCAGCCGGCCGCGCGTTTACTTTGGAGCCGGGGCGTAGCTGATTTTGGCCTTCGACCACGACGTTTTCACCGGCTTCCACGCCGCGCGCCAAAATCGCGATATCGCCAATAAGCTGATCCACTTCGATGGGACGCTGCGCCGCGGTCATATCCGCAGTGATCACGTAGGCGAAGCTACCTTTGGGACCGCGCTGAACCGCGGTGGCCGGAACAATCAGCGCGTCCTTGCGGGTACGCAGCAGCAAACGAATTTTGACGAACTGATTGGGCCACAAAAGCTTTTGCGGATTCTCAAAAACTGCCTTCAGCCGAATCGTCGCCGTCGCCTGATTGATTTGATTGTCCAAAACCAATAGCTTGCCAGTTCCAAGCCTGGTTTCGCCTTCGCGGCTATAGGCATCTACGACCAGCGTCTCTTCATTCATGTGCTTGGTGACGCGATGCAAATCATCCTGCGGCAGCGTGAACAAGACGGCGATGGGATCGATTTGCGTAAGCATCACGATGCCGGCCTGTTCGCTGGCATGCACCATGTTTCCTTCATCGACCAAGCGCACTCCGGTGATGCCATCTATCGGAGCGCTAATGCGCGAGTATTCCAAATTCAGCTTGGAAGTTTCCACTTGCGCCTGATCCACGGCCACGGCGCCCTCGTATTGTCCGACGAGCGACTGCTGATCATCAAGCTGCTGCTGCGCCACCAAATTCTGGCTGCGCAGAGTGCCGTAGCGCTCTAAGTTCAAGCGGCTGTTTTTCAAAAGCGCGGTGTCGCGACTTAGCGCGCCTTCGGCTTGATGGAGCTGCGCTAAAAATGGGCGCGGATCGACTTGTGCCAAAAGCTCGCCGCGCTTTACCGCCTGGCCTTCGCGAAATAAGACTTTGTCCAATTTGCCGTCGATTTGCGGACGAACGGTCACGGTTTTCCATGCGGTCACTGTGCCCAGGCCATCTAAATAGATGGGCACATCGCGCTTCACCACTTTTGTCGTGCTGACCTGCACCGGCCGCGCCTCGCTGCGGCCTCCTTCTTTGCCGCCCGCTACACCGCTCGGCGTTTTTCCGCATCCAAACAGCCCAAGCCCCAGCATTCCTATTAATAGATGTCGCGCTCGCATTGCTGAAATCAGTCAGCAATGCGCAGGCCATATTTGAGCACTCGCGGCTCGCTGAAAAATCGGACAAAAACTGTCGCTTTTGACAACAGTTGTATTGGTTGATGACAGTCCGCAAAGTCGCATCATCCACGCAGCCCGTAAATTTGCCTGCGCATTGCGCAGCGGAACAGAGCTTGCTACTGCTCAACTCCGTGACCACCATGCGATTTCTTCGATACCGAGTTTTAGCGGTCATCGCGATCGGGGTCATCACATCTGCGCTGTCGCTGATTGCCGTGGTGCGGGTTTTGTCGGTGACCGCGCAGCAGCGCAATGAACGCGGGCGCGAGGCCGTGCGCCAGGAAGTGGACTATCTGGCCGCTGCCGGCCCGGAGGGGATGCGTCAGGTTCTGCTACGACCGCCGGCCCTTTCCACAATCGGCATGCGCGGTGGATATTGGGACGGTCACAGTGCGCTCGGGTCCGCCGGACCGCGGACTTTTGATTCTCTTTCGCAAGATTGGCGGCAGGCAGTGAGCGAAGTCCTGCAAAAAAGCGCCGCGGAACGTACCCAAGTTACGCTTGAGCGCACCACGGATGCTGGCTCTTTGGTGTTCTGCGCTCAGCCGATGCAGCCGCAAGGGGCAGGAATCGTTTGGGCGGGAATGCTGGTGCCGCTTCCCCATTACTGGCATTTTTGGCTGACCATCGTCACATTGCTGGCGGCGGCGACGGCGCTTTTGGTCAGCATCGCAATCTGGGCGGTCATTTCTTTTAATCGCAGCGTGGCAGAACAAGAACGCCTGGCACGCGAACTTTTCGAACAAGAACGCTTGTCCGGCCTTGGACGTGTAGTTGCCGGAGTCGCCCACGAAGTGCGTAACCCTTTGGCTTCGATCAAATTGCGCCTGGATCTGGCCGCGGCCAGCGCCGTATTGCCGCCCAGCGTCGAAAGCGCCATCGGGCACGCCACCGCCGAGATTGCTCGGCTCGATAGGCTGGTGACCGACTTACTATTTGTTTCCGGCCGGCAAATCGGACCGCGTATACGCAGCGGAGTCGGGGCCCTGGTGCGCACTCGAGCCGAAGCGCTTTTGCCCTGGGCAGAGGCGCGAGGTGTGGGAATTCGCGTGCACGGCGACGCGGCGGCCATGATTGATGCCGAATCGGTGGCTCGGGCCATCGACAATCTGCTGCGCAACGCGGTCGAAGCCGCGCCCTCCGGCAGCGATGTACAGGTGTATATAGAAGAAGCCGCGGACACATTGCTCGTGCGGGTCGAAGACCGCGGTCCCGGCGTGCCGCGCAGCTCGGAATTATTTGAACCGTTTTTTACCACCAAGTCCGACGGCACGGGCCTGGGCTTGGCGATCTCGCGGGCCATCGCCCGCTCTCATGGTGGAGACGTGACCTATACCCGCATCGAGCCAATCACGCGCTTTGAACTATCGCTTCGCTTGGGGGCGCAGTCGCTGATCGCTGCGCAATTCGGCGCATGAGCAGCGTCCTAATCGTCGAAGATGAACCGGGTCTGCGCGAGGGGCTAGTCGCCGCGGTGCAGACTTTAAATCTGCGGGCCCTGGCCGCCGCCGGATTGCGCGATGCGCGGCGTCTGTTTAGCAGTGAAGCCATCGATTGCGTCCTATTGGACATTCGTCTGCGCGATGGCGACGGCCTGGAATTTCTGCGCGAACTGCGGGCGGGACCGCATCGCGATGTTCCGGTGGTCATGGTCACCGCCTACGGCGACAGCGAGCGCACCATTGCGGCGATGCGCGATGGCGCTTTTGACTATCTGACCAAACCGTTTAATTTTCCACTGCTCTTGTCTACCGTAGAACGGGCCATCAAGCAGCGGGCCTTGGCACGGACTTTGTCGCCGCCCGATCCGCCGCTAGAAAGCGGCGGACTTGTGGGTACAAGCACTGCCATGCTGGCCATCTGGAAACTTATCGGCCGAGCTGCGGCTTCGGAAGCCCCGGTGCTAATTACCGGAGAAACCGGAACCGGCAAAGATCTGATCGCGCACGCGATTCACGACTATTCGCGGCGCGCGGCGCAGCCATTTACCGCGGTCAACTTGGCGGCATTGCCGCCCACGCTGATTGAAAGCGAACTGTTCGGACATGAAAAAGGCGCTTTTACCGGCGCCGCTTCCAAGCGCAGCGGACGGGTCGAATTGGCGGCTGAGGGCACGCTGTTTCTGGACGAGATTGGCGATTTAGATGCCGCGCTGCAAACCAAGCTCTTGCGGGTTTTGCAGGACGGATCTTTTGAGCGGGTCGGCGGCAGCGAGACGCTGTTTAATCGCGCTCGCGTCGTCACTGCGACTCACAAACCGGTGCGCCCGGGGGAACCCGGATGCGCGCTGCGCGAAGATTTGTACTACCGTTTGGCGGTCATCGAAATCGAAGTTCCACCGCTGCGGGTGCGGCGCAGCGACATTCCGCTGCTTGTCGCGCATGCTTTGCGCGGCACTCCGGCGCGAGCAGTGTCCGAAGAAGCCATGGCCTACCTTTTGGCCTACCGCTGGCCCGGCAACGTGCGCGAGCTGTTTCATGTACTGCAACGCGCCGCCGTACTTTGCGGGGGCGAGATCATTGACGCACATAACCTCCCCCAAGCTGTGCGCGAAAGCTGTAGTCCGCCCGATGAGACCCCGCATGAAGAAATGACCTTGCGCGATGCGGTAGCGCGGCTTGAGCGCCAGATGATCATGCGAGCGCTGACCCGCGCTGGAGGCAATCGTTCGGAAGCGGCGCGTCAGCTAGGCATTGGACGCCCCCATTTGTATGCCAAGCTGGAAGAATACGGACTTGGCGGGCGCAGCGACGGCGAAGGAGGCTGAGATGGGAAGTGGAATGCGAAAAATAGGATACATCGTCGTGGCGCTTTACGCAGCCAACGTGGAGGCGGCCTCAAGCCGCGTACTGACGCTGGCGGAGGCCGTAAAGAATGCCGAAAATCATCAGCCGCAACTTGTACAGGCCCATGCCAATACCGCGGCGGCGCGCGCTCGCGCAGATGAAGCGCGGGCGCCGATTTTGCCGCAGCTTACCGGCACCGCCAGCTATCAGCGCACCACCGCCAACTTTGTGCTGCGACCCGGGGCCATTCCGCCGCAATTCGCCAGCAATGCCACTGCGGTGAGTACTTCGACCGATACCTTCAACTTTTTTAGCTTCGGACTCAGCTTAAACCAGTACATTTGGGACTTCGGACAGACCACCAAAAAGTGGAGTGCCGCCCGCGTCACCGCGGAAGCTCAGGCGGCTAGTGAACATGCGGTGTTGTTACTTATCGCGTTGAACGTACGCACCGCCTATTTCACGGCCCGCGCCACCAAGGCGCTTATGGAAGTGGCGCGCGAAAACCTGAGCAATCAGCAGCGCCATCTGGAACAAGTTCAGGGCTTTGTAAAGGTCGGAACGCGTCCCGAAATCGACTTGGCCCAGGCCCGCACCGACTACGCCAACGCGCGGGTACAACTGATTAACACCGAGAACAACTACGCCATCGCCAAAGCCCAACTGAATTCGGCGATGGGCATCGAAGGCGATACTGATTACGACGTGCAAGACGATGCGCTGCCCGCCTTGGCCGGCGAAGATCAAACGCGAGATGCGCTGCTTGAAGAAGCGGTTGCGGCACGGCCCGATCTGCGCAGTTTAGAGAAGCAAATTGCCGCGCAGAAATTGATCGTGTCAGCGACCAAAGGCGGATATGGACCGGCATTTGCCGCCGGCATGAATCTGACAGAACAGGGCAGCGACCTAGGTAGCTTGAGCTGGAACTGGAACGCTTCGGTCGCTATGACTTGGCCGATGTTTCAAGGTTTGCTGACCTATTCCCAAGTCAAAGAGGCGCACGCCAACCTGACTGCAATCACCGCGCAGCGCGATTCTTTGCGTCAGCAGGTGGCCGTGGAAGTCGAGCAGGCGCGGCTTTCGCTGCGGGCAGCCAAAGAAACGGTGACCGCGGCGGGTGAAGCGCACCAAAACGCTCGCGAGCGCTTGCGGCTGGCCGAGGCGCGCTATGCGGCCGGCGTCGGCAGCATCATTGAACTCGGCGATGCGCAAGTGGCAGTCAATAGCGCGGCGGCACAAGCAGTACAGGCCGAATACACCTTAAGCAGCGCCCGCGCTCAGTTTTTGAAATCTCTAGGCCGCTAAACGCCAAAGAAGTTAGGACAAAGCTTTGGACTTTCTAAACAGTCCGGCCAGAAGCGCCATGGCCAAGGTGTAGGCCAAAAATTGCTGCGCGACGCCGCCCCAGAACTGAGCCAGGGAACCCTCCTGGGTGAACATAATTGACTGCAAAAAATACAGATAAATGGCCAAAGCGCCGTTTTGCGCATGCGGATGGGCAAATACCTCATCCATGATGCGCAAAAGAACGCCAATGAGCATCAGCATGAGGAAGCATAAAGGGAATCCGAAGTTGATGTAGGCTTCGGCAATCTGCGACAGTCCGATCATGACGTGCTCGGTGCCGCGCTGGTTTGTATAGCCGTACATGACCGCAGCCCAGATATCGGCATACTGAGCAACGGGCTTGTCCGGATCAAAAATTCGCGGAATCAGCGCATGGCGAAAATACTGATAGGTCTTTCCCCACTGATGCGGAATGGCCGCGGGGGTCAGCTCAATGGCATTGGCCAGCGCCAGGGCCCCGGCGGTGCGCGCGGCCGCGATGTGCACCGATTGCGCTTTGTCGACCTCGCGATCCATATCGCCGCCGAACCAGTGCCGGCCAATAAGCTCTACATACAGGGCGCCACGTTCAAGAAGGCCACTGTCGACCTGCCGGTCCCACATCCGGGCGCGAAATTCGGCCTTTACCGGCTGTAGCAGTATCACCGCGAAAAGCGCCGCTAAAAGCGGCCACAATCGCATTTGGCGCCGCACGTACAAAAATCCGAGGACATAAATCAAAAGCGGCTTCATCAGCGGCGTGATCATGCCGCGTCCGAGCGCCAATACCACCGCAGGCACAAATGACAACCAGAACCATAGACCGCCAGTGCCTTTGCCGCTTTTCTGTCCAAAACCTAGCGCCGGCAAAAGCACCATGGCAAAGCCAAGCTCAATCGGAGTCAGCACTGCAATGATGCTGACCACCGGCTGATACCGTGTCAGCCAGCCGCGCAGCCATAGCACATCGGCCAAAAGCGATAGCGCAATGACAGCGATACCAGCCAAGCGCAGCGCTTGATTGCGCACTTGCAGGCACGGATGTGGCAACAGCCGCCCAATATTGAGCATTCCACAAAGCCGCCAACCGGCCCAAAGCGCTGGCGTGGCCAGCGCTGAAATAAGCTGTCCGAGTCGCACAGAACTGGACGAGATTCGCGCTTCGCCCCAGCGCAAAAGCAGCGTACGTTCGTGAAATACCGCCAAATGGTAGTACACCGCGATGATCAGCCCGGCAGCCGCGACGCTGCAAGCCCGCGACCTAGGCCGCGTCAAAAGGATAAGCGAAGGCAGTAGCGATAGGCCCAGGCCCAGCCAAGCCAATAGCCGTGCTTGTGTATCAAAACGCTCGGTCGCTAGAAATAAGTAAACGGGAAGAAGCAGCGCCAGGCCCAGCGCATAAGCCAGCCACAGTCGCGCCGCACGTGTTTGAATGGGCTGAAGTTCCGCGAACAAAACCTAGGCTAGTTGGGGGCGCATTGGGCGCTCGGGCCTTTGGCTTGGGTGAACGCGGCTTTTTTAGTGTTGGCATCCATCAAGCGGGCTTGAATCTCGACGATTTGCTGGTCGAGATCCATTTCGCTGTACCAAACCGTCGCATCATTGGCATCTTGCAGATAGAAGTCTGACTGCTGTGCGCCACTCATATCTTTGCAAGTCGCTTCAATAATGCCGTTGTTGCAGGCAAAGGTATTGATATTCTCATAAACCGCGCAGCCGTGAGATACATAAAACTTATGTTTCACGGCTTTGATGGCTTGCTCGGCAGGCACGTTGGTCAAGGTGGTATCGCCGGGGTTATGGGAATCGCCGCTACAGCCATACAAGGCTGCCGCCAGCGTGAAAGTTGCTACAAACAAACGATTTGCAAAGCTCTTCATAGGGCTTTTGCCTCCTTCTTGGCCCATCTATTACCGCGAGCCCATAAGGAGGTCAAGCTCTCGGAAGCGCCAAGACTTGCTTTTAGCGCCTAACTTGCGCTTAGCTTTGGCCTTGGTGAAAGCACAAGACCAAGGGCTAAGCTGGAAAAGCGCGCGCGTGCTAGTGACAGGTGGCGCGGGCTTTTTGGGCAGCCACGTCGTCGAAAAACTGCGGCAGCGCGGCGCGGCTGAGATTTTCATTCCGCGCTCAAGAGAATATGACCTTGTGCAGGGCGAGGCGGTGCGGCGGCTTCTTCGCGACGCTCGGCCGGATCTGATCATTCACTTGGCGGCGCGAGTGGGCGGAATCGGCGCCAATCAGCAAAATCCGGGCAGCTATTTTTATGACAACCTGATGATGGGGGTGCAGCTTTTGCATGAAGCGGCCCTTTTGGGTGTGAAGAAGTTTGTCGCCGCCGGAACGGTTTGCGCCTATCCCAAATTTGCTACGGTTCCGTTTCAAGAACAGGACATCTGGAACGGCTATCCCGAGAAGACCAATGCGCCCTATGGCCTGGCCAAAAAAATGCTGCTGGTACAATCGCAGGCCTATCGTCAGCAGTACGGCTATAACTCAGTGGTGCTGTTTCCGGTGAACTTGTACGGCCCGCGCGATAATTTTGATATGCATAGTTCGCATGTCATTCCGGCATTAATACGCAAAATCGATTCGGCAATGCGCGCCAAGGAATCGCAAGTCGTGCTGTGGGGCGATGGCACAGCGACGCGCGAGTTTTTATATGTCGAAGACGCGGCGGAGGGATTGCTTTTGGCTTGCGAACGCTACGATGACAGCGCTCCGCTGAACCTAGGCTGCGGACTAGAGATCGCGATTGCCGAATTGGCAGCGCGAATTGGCGACCTCATGGGATATCAAGGCCGTTTTGTGTATGACCCAAGCCGACCAAATGGTCAGCCGCGGCGGGCTTTGGACACGACGCGGGCGCAAAAGCATTTGGGATTTGTTGCCGCAGTACCGCTCGCGGAAGGATTGCGACGTACCATCGCCTATTTTCAAGCAAACCGCGATGCCATTTGCGCAGCAGAAGCTGCTGCGGCAGCAAAGGCCAAGTTGTGAAGCGCGCGCTCATCACCGGAATTACCGGTCAGGACGGTTCCTATTTGACCGAGTTTTTGCTGCGCAAAGGATATCTAGTCTACGGACTTTTGCGACGCTCGAGCAGCTTTAATACGGCGCGCATCGATCATGTGTACCAAGATCCGCACGAGCAAAATTTGCAACTGCGACTTTTGTACGGCGACCTCAATGATGCATCATCGCTGAATTCCGTGCTACGCACTGTACAGCCGGACGAAATTTACAATTTGGGAGCGCAAAGCCACGTTCGAGTCAGTTTCAATATTCCCGAGTACACCGCGGAAGTGACGGCTTTGGGCACCATTCGGCTTTTGGAAGCGATTCGTGAACTGGCGCTGCGTCCGCGTTTTTATCAGGCCTCTTCTTCGGAACTTTTTGGCTCGGCACCGGCGCCGCAATCCGAGACCACGCCGTTTGCACCGCGCTCGCCCTACGCCGCGGCCAAGGCCTATGCGCACCACATCACCGAGTGCTATCGCGAAGCTTATGGTGTGTTTGCGGTCAACGGAATTCTGTTTAATCACGAATCGCCGCGACGCGGCGAGACCTTCGTTACGCGCAAAATCACTCGAGCTGCGACCCGCATCAAGCTCGGTCTGCAAAAGAAATTATATCTGGGCAATCTTGAGGCCCGACGCGACTGGGGATATGCCGCCGAGTACGTGGAAGCCATGTGGCTGATGCTGCAACAAGAATCCCCCGAAGATCTGGTGATTGCGACGGGAGAAACGCACAGCGTCCGCGATTTTTTGCAAGAGGCGTTCGGACTTCTGGATTTGCGTTGGCAAGATTATGTCGAGGTCGATGCCAACTATCTGCGTCCGGCCGAGGTCGATGTGCTGTGCGGCGACATGCGCAAAGCCAAAAAAATTCTCAAATGGGAGCCTCAAGTTCGCTTTCGAGAATTGGTACGCATTATGGTCGAAGCCGACCTAGAACTGGCCCGCGCAGAAGCGCACTCTGCAACGCGGAAGTGAATAACTTCTAGAAAGTGAAGAGAGAGCCCCGAGGGAAGACAGTTCCCTCGGGCGCTCGAAAGGCAGCGCTAGCCTGGCACTCAGCCGTTGCTAGCGCGCGGAGTGGGGGTCGTGGTGGTAGCGAAGTCGGCTCGGTTGTTGTTCGTATCCGTGCCGTCGGGAAGGCGGCGGATAGAGCTACCGCTGGCGGGAGCCAGTGCGGCCGTTCCTTCTATATAGATATTGGTGGCCGTCCCATAGCCCACCGAATCGACGATCAAAGTACTGGCGCCGCCGGTGTATTCCCTGGAATAGACCAAACCGAGGCCACCGCCCGCGCCGGCAAGTCCGCCGGTCAGGGTACCATCACGCGGCGATCCCGCCGGATAGGCCGTTCCCACGTACAAAAGATAGCCGTTCGCCGCAATCGAAGATGCGGCATCAAAGACCACCATATCAACATCCGTGGATCCGGCAGCCGAACGGTACTTGATAAGCGCGTTGTTCAGATTCAAGGGGAAGGGGCAGCTATTGTAGAGCTCAAACCACTCATCGCTGGCACCTCTGGCACCGGCCACCTGAACCTCATTGATGGTGACTTTGCAATCCGACACGGTCGCCACAATCTGCCCCGTGATGCCTAGAGCCGAAGCGTTGATGTTGACGGTCCCCGGTGCAACGCCAATCAAACGGCCAGTTGTCGCCCCGCCCGAAGTGAGCTTGGCGATGGCGGGATTTTCGGAAGCCCAAATCGCAGACGCGGTTACATCCGAAGTGGTGCCATCGCTAAGCTTCATAATCGCTTGAAACTGAAGGATCATGTTGCGGGGAATCATGGGTGCTGCCGGTCCAATCTCGATAGAGACGGGCACCGCCGCAGTCACGGTCAGTTCGGCGGTGCCGCTAGCGCCTTCATAAAGAGCGGTAACTTTGGCGTTGCCAATGGCAGTACCTTTGGCAAGACCACTCGCGTCAATGGTGGCAATGCCGCTGCCGACCACATCTGCCACGGACCAAGTCGCCAAATTGGTGACATCTAGCGTGCTGGAATCCGAGAACCGCGCCAGAGCCCCAAACTGCTGCGTGGCGCCCTTGCCAATCATGGCCGTGGTTGGCGACACAGTCACCGCGATCACGGTCGGAGGCAGAACGCTCAGGTCGGCGGTGCCGCTGACTCCGCCAGAGGTGGCGGTAATCTTGGCACTGCCCACTCCGGTGCCGGTAGCCAGCCCGGCGGCGTTGATGCTTGCAATGCCGCTGCCGCTTGCGTCTAGCGCAGTCCAGGTCGCCGTGCTGGTGATGTCCGCCGTCGTAGTATCCGAGAAAGTCGCCGTGGCCGTAAACTGCTGCGACTCTCCTTTTTTGATCGATGCCGTGCTGGGAGCCACCGCGATTTCCACGACTTCCGCAGGATCCACAGCAAGCTCCGCCGTACTCGAAATTCCTTCATAGGCGGCAGTAATGAGGGCGCTGCCGGCCGCTGTGGCGGTGGCCAATCCGGCGCTATCAATGTTTGCAACGCCGCTGCCGCTGACATCGACCGCAGTCCAGCTTGCCATGCTGCTGACGTCTACCTTCGTCGCGTCCGACAGGGTCGCAAAAGCGGTAAACTGCTGCGTGCGTCCCTTGGCAATCTTCGCCGTGCTCGGCGACACAGCGATGGTGACCACCACGGGGGTAAGTACCGTTAACGTCGCAGTCGCGCTTTTGCCCTCTAAAGTGGCGGTAATCGTTGCGCTGCCCAGGTTCTTGCCAGTGGCCAAGCCGGCAGCGTCAATGGTCGCAACGTCGGTAGCCGGCGCCACATCGACCGCGGTCCAGGCAGCAGAGCCAGTCACATCAGGAGTCGTGCCGTCCGATAGCGTCGCGGTGGCTTGAAATTGCAACTTGCCGCCCTTGGCGACCGACGTCGACGCCGGTGTGACCGCGACGCTAATTACCTCGGCATTAGACACGGTCAAGGTCGTATTGCCGCTGGCCGACATATAAACAGCGACAATGTTGGCGCTGCCTACCTCAGTTGCGGTGGCGAGTCCGGTGGCACTGATGGTTGCGACGCCGCTGCCGCTAAGATCCACCGCCGTCCAAGTCGCCACCGTGCTTACGTCCATGGTGTTTTTGTCGGACAAGGTCGCGATCGCCGTAAATTGCTGCTTGGTTCCTTTGGCGATCGAAGGATTTGCCGGCGTCACAGCAATGCTCTCAATCGTCGCGCCGGTTACAGTCAACATCGTCGAAGCGCTAATCCCCATCAAAGTCGCGCTAACCGTCGTCTGGCCCGCTTTTTTGCCGGTGGCCAAACCCATCGCATTTATCATCGCCACATCGGAAGAAACGGTCCAATTCGCCACGTTGCTGACGTCTTGAATGGTTCCATCGCTAAATGTCGCTTTGACGACAAACTGTTGCGAGGTTCCAATGCCGATGGTCGGATTTACCGGCGTGATGCCAAGGCTCGTCAGCGTCACATCGGTCACCGTCAGCACGGTCGTCGCGCTAAGCTTCATATAGGTTGCAGAAATCGTCGACTGGCCGCTTTTTAAGCCGGAGGCGAGCCCACTTGCAGCGATGCTTGCAACGCCTGTAGACGGGCTCACGTCGACCGCGGCCCAGGTCACCAGATTGGTAAGATTCTGCGTAGACTTGTCCGAAAAAGTACCGATTGCAGTGAATTGCTGGGCCGTTCCCTTGGCAATGCTTGGCATCGTCGGCATTACGTTTAGAGAAACCAGACTTACCGTTCCGGGCCCGCCCGGACAGGCAATCCCCAAACATGCGCCAAGGACCATGGCCACATACCGCAGACGTTTGATTTCGATGAAAGACCGCCACTTAGACATAGAACACTCTCCTTTTTTCTCGGGTTACATGACTTTTGCAGGAAATTTTTTGCCTAGTACCGAATGGCTGATTGCAAGCACTAGGCGGCATTGGCCGGCAGAAAGCAGATAGGCCGGCCTAAGCGCTGTTCAGCAAATCATCCACGGCGCGGTGCCAAAATGCGGCGGCAGCACGCGGTCCGATTTGCTGGACGAGACTAGGGCAAGCAAGCAGCAATGCACACGATGCGGAGTACTATACTCGCTACGCCTTCTTTGGTGCAAGCGCGCTACATCGCTCGCCACACCCTCCCTAAAAATGGCATCGTGTCCGTCGCTTGAGCCGATAGCGACGAAGATGTATGATGAGACAATCCTAAATTCTTATGGGGGCGCAACATGGACTTTGGTAAGCAGAAACTACCGTTAGGGCGTTTGGGCAAAACGACGCCCCGGGTCGCTTGGTGCATCTCGGCGCTGGGATTTTGGGCGGCTTGTCAGACGGCAAATCCGCAAGCTGCACCATCGTCGCAGGGAACTCGGCAAAATGCTTTGCAGGTCAATCTGACGTCTTGCAGCGATGTAGACCTTATTAAGGCCATCAATGATGCCAACGCCAATGGGGCGGGACCGCATCAAATTATGCTGCAAGCTGGCTGTACGTATAGCCTCACCAAGGCGGATAACTTCTGGTATGGCCCGAACGGCCTGCCGCCCATCACCAGCGATATCACGATGGTCGGCAATGGCGCCATCATCGAAAGAAGTACCGCCTCGGGCATTGAGAATTTTCGGCTATTCTTTGTGGCCGGTCCCCCGACGCCAACGCCGGCGGTCGGGGGAGTCTGGGGATTAAACAAGGGGCGTCTAGTGCTGCAAAATCTGACGCTGCGCGGCGGCGTCGCTCAAGGCGGCAATGGCGGTGCATCAGGGGGCGGCGGCATGGGGGCAGGCGGTGCGCTGTTTGTGCAGGGCGACCTCGTCTTAAGCGGAGTCACCATCCATGCGTGTCAGGCAAACGGAGGCAAGTCGGATACTAGCCGTAGCACCGAAAACGGTGGCGGCGGCATGGGTGGCGATGGATTCGGCAGCGCCGGCGGCGGGTTTGCAAGCGCGGCAAGCAGCGCCGGCAACGGCAATTTCTTAGGAGGCGAAGCCGGCAAAACCAACGGTGCTGGAGGCAGCGGACAAGGGGTCAATTCGGGATCCGGAATCGTCGCCGGAGGCAAGGGGCAACTCGGCGGTGCGGGTGGTGAAATTTTCTTGAGTAATCTTCTTCCGCAGGCCGTCACATTCGGCGACGGCGGTGGCGGACTTCCAGATCCATTCGGCGGTCCGAATGCGCAAAGCGGCGGCGGAGCCGGATTTGGCGGCAGCGGCGCTTCGGTAAGTACCGGTGGCGGCGGCGGTGGTGGATTCGGCGGCGGCGGAACTGGAGAAAGCGGCAGCAGCAAAGGCAGCGGCGGCGGGGTCGGTGGCGGCGGCGGCGGCGGCGGCGGCGGCGGTGGATTTGGCGGCGGCGGTGGCGGC
>CAYWPR010000055.1:0-40332 GCA_964460115.1 uncultured Myxococcales bacterium | reverse complement strand
CGATCGCGCCGTTTTCCTTCAGCCGAGCAATCGCTTGGTTGATCTTCAAGACCGTCTCTGCAGGTAGCTCGGGAGACAAAACCAAGCCCTGAGATTGGCGGTGAATGTTGCGGATAGCAACCTGTAGCGGCGCCCGCGGATTGACTTTGGAATGATAGTATTGAATCTGCAAATTGTCTGCGATAACCGCATCCACTTTTCCCTGAACAAGCGCATCACAAGCCTGAGACAAGTTGTCGATCTGCGAAATCTGAATGCGGCTTTTTGCCGAAGCATCTCGAAGATCGGCGTTATGATTTTCCACCCATTGTTCACTGACGCTGCCGGCGCCAACCGCCACGGTCTTGCCGCGCAAATCCTGCACCACGGCTACGTGACTTTGGGTCTCTTCCGTCGAACGTTTGATGATGTTCACCGAGACCAAGCTGACCAGCACCGAAGCCGCAACGATGCGTATAAAGTACAGAATTCCGATAAGCATATTTCCAACGACCGTTGCGGCAATGACATTGGTTCCCGGTCCAGTCAAAAGGATTTGAAACAATTTGGAAAAAGTGCGCGGGCGGCCTACGGTGCTAGTATTTTCCTGGCGCGCATAACCCTCGATGTGCCAAATGAAAAGCGTGACGACAAAGACAAATGCTAAAATGCCGCTTAACAGTCCCAAAACCGCCGGCGAGCCAAGCGCCCGCAAAATCGGAACCCAAGTTTGTACTTGTTCCTTGCGCACCAGCACGGAAATTCCGTCTTCCTGAATCGGAACGCTGAAGCGGTACTTGGCCAACCGATCCGGCGTCATATTGATACAGCCAAGGGCTACATCCACCTGACCGGTTTGACCGGCTTCTAGCAATTGTCGAAAGTTGGCAATGCTGACGACTTCAAAAGGCAAATTGGCGCTGACTGCTATCTCGGACCAGGCTTCGTAAAAAGAGCCATGCCATTGGCCATCTGGATAAAACGTACAAGGCATCGAGCGCACCGCCATCCCAACTTTTAACGGAACAGGAGCGGCCCAAGAAGCAGTCGCGAAAACGGAACTGAGTATCAAAGCAAACAGGGAGCTTCGAAACCAGTCTGGCATGCCGAACAGAGCCCACATTGTTTTTCTCAAAAATTCCCCACATTGTAATCGATTCGACGCGAATTGCGTACCCGCTTTCGCAGCGCTGCAACTGCGCTCAGCAATAGAAGATTTTCTTGCCGCGATTTGACTAGCGATTTGAAAGCGCGGAGCGATGCACCTCCATTGATTTTTCTTGACTTCACATCCGCATCTGAATCAATAAGCCCCGTCGCCTGAACCTATCCTGATTTTGGCGGCCTCAGCCCTTACAAAGGAGTTTCCATGCCTCCCGCCTGGCGGATTCTTGGTGGAGTCGCTTTTTCCTTCGCACTAACCCTTTTGGCCTGTGCAGCGGATTCCGGAACTGGCAATTTGGATGGCGGCCATTTCGGTACGCAAGATGGCGGAGATGGAGGAAAAGCGTCCTATGTCCGTGTTCACTACCGCCTGCCGGGAGCCGGAAATCCGCAAAGCTGGGGGGTGCATTTCTGGGGCGCCGGCGCGACTTCGCCGACGTGGGGACAGCCGCAACTGTTCTCTTTTTTGGATGATTTTGGCGGCTATACCGATATTCCAATTCAAGATGTAAATGATTCTAAGGATGCTTGGCTGGGTCTTATTCCCGTGCAATGCACTGCCGGCAATTGTCAAAAAGATGTCGAAACCAGCGTCCGTTTTTTCGACTTGGACAAAAACAGCGAAAAGCCAAATATTGCCGAATGCTGGATCACCCAAGGCCAGGCGGTTGCGATACACAAGCCGTCACAAAATGGCCCGGATTACAGAATCTACCGCCCCAAGGAATTCATTGATTTGGGCAATGGTACGGTCCGTCTAATGTTTCGCGTCGCGCCTGGCGCCAGCGGCGAGGTTCGCTACGGCATAAGTCCGACGCAACTGGACAGGCAAGTGTCATTCTCGGCAGCGGACGACATCAATCGCAACGGCCTCCTTTTAACCGGCCTGATTGCGGGAAGTCCGATTTCCTATCAAATTCGCTCTACCCTACAAAATCCTAGTGGCGAGATGCAACGAGATGAGACAGCCGTTTTGACTTTAACGCCCATTGCCTTTGACACCATACGAAACGCTGCGGATTGGGCGGGCTGGGGTGCCAAAAGCGTCATGTACCAGCTTATCGTTCGCAGCTTTGCAGATGGCGGCACGATGCAAACGGTTGCCGATGGCGACAAAGAAAGCGGCATCAACCCAGCGGCGCGCGACGGAATCGGCGACCTCGTCGGTTTGCGCAGCATGCTTCCTTATCTCAAAGATCTGGGCGTCGATGCCATTTGGATGACTCCGGTCTTCAAAGCCAAAAGCTACCACGGATACGATACCACTGATTTTTATGACATCGATCCCGCGGTCGGAACGCGCAAGGATTTTGTGGATCTGTCCACCGCAGCGCACACCCTAGGCATTAAGCTCGTTCTGGATCTTGTACAGAATCACGTTGCCGATGTGAATCCATGGTTTGTTGCGGCCATTTCGCCGCAAGCTGCGAATCATGCCAAGTACAAGGACTGGTTTGTTTGGTCGGATGCCTACACCAACATGCGCACCGATCCGCATCCCTTCGATTCCTCGGCGGTCATTTGGGCCTGCAAAAACTACGCTTGTTACCATCAGATCTTTGGCGCAGCCATGCCCGAGCTGAACTTTCGCAATCCCGAAGTACGCGCCGAGATGAAAAAAATCGCCGCCTATTGGTTACAATTAGGAGCCGATGGCTTTCGCCTGGATGCGTCCAAGCACATCGACCAGTTTGACGACAACAACAGCATTCTGCTCGGCAAGCACGGCACGCATGTTTGGTGGAAGGAATTCAATCACTTCGTAAAAAAGCAGGTATCCCGCGATGCCAGTTTGCCGGCGGTGATTCTGGCCGGCGAAAACCGCTGGGACGACCCGGCAGTGGCCAGCAAGATGATTCCCTATGCCGGCGATATGGATTCGCAGTTTGACTTTCCGTTTCGTTCCTTTCTTAGCAACTTCTTAACCGGACAAACCGGAGCCAGCGTCGATTTTGCAACATACCTCAGTCAGTTGCAAACTGCCTCGGGGGTGGTTGATTCCGGAGGCAATCCCAACCACTTTTTCGAACGCTTTTTGTCAAATCACGATCTCGATCGCCCGGCGACGCAGTTTGCCGCGGCGCCCGGCCCGCACACGGCGCTTTTGCAGCTTGCCGCAACCATCGTGCTGACCGTTCCAGGAATGCCCGTCATCTATTACGGAGAAGAGCTTGGCAAACAAGGCAAACGCGACAAGTATTTGGGCAGCGAAAGCTATGCCCATGACGAATTCATTCGCGAACCGATGAGCTGGTACAATCTCTTGCACTTTACCGGTGACATGCAGCAGAAATGGGATATCGACTTCCTAAAGTCCAACTCCGACAACGCCGCGCTTTTATTGCCCGCCGGAATTTGCAAAGCCGCGAATGCAGACTATCCCTTCATAAAGTTTATGGCCGCTGACGATGAGAATTCCTATGCGGCGCAAAAAGACGACCCAACCAGTCTGCTACAGCGCTACAAGCAGCTTATCGCCATTCGCAAATCAAACCCGCTTATGACCGATTCGAGTACGCAATTGACGACGGTCACAAACACTGCAGAGGTCTATGAGTTTCAACTAAGCAACGCCGGGCAAAAGCTGGCCGTGGTACTAAACCGCAAACCGGCGGCCCAGGTGATTACGCGGCCGCTGCCGGCTCAGGATCTACTGACCGGTGTGACGGGAACTTCCTTTCAAGTCACTCCTTATGGCGCACTTATCCTAAAAGATGAATAAAGCGCCGGCCTAGCGCGTCATGGACTTCGTAAGAAGAATAGATTCACGCCGCCGAATCGCCTAAAATTGGCGGGAAGAATCGTCACCCTATCACACCATCTCGCCTGGTGTAGGAGAAGTCCATGAAGCGTTTCGTCTTTGCTGAAAAGCTCGTTCTGGCCTTGGCCTTTGCGGCCCTTCCTTCCACCCTGGTCTACGCGCAGCCTCGTCCCGAGGCGCGCCAGGATCGCCGCGAACTGCGCCAGGATCAGCGCGAACTGCGCCAGGATCAGCGCGCCACCAATGATGATAGGCGCGACGCGCGACGCTACGCCATGTTGCTGGCCGAATTCGACCAAGCCAGCGCCAGCCGCCTGCCCCCCCGCATCATGGAAATCGATCGCCGCGTGATGGCCGCCATCGCCAACGAGATTCGCGAATCCAATCGCGAAGTGGTGCAAAAGGGCAACGAAGCAGCACGCAGCCAAAATGAAGTGCGCCGCGAACAGCGCGAAGTGGGCCGCGACGTCGCTCGCGGTCAGCCCTATCAGGCTGCCGATGATCGGCGCGATGTGCGCGACGACCGCCGCGACGCCCGTGACGACCGTCGCGATGCGCAGCGCGAAATGGGTGAAAACAATCGCCTGCGGGCCATTCAGCAAGAGTACACCACCCTGGCCAATCGCATGGAGCCGCCCAGCCTCAGCCGCAAGCGCGCCCTGATTGTCGAGCTCAATGCCATGGCCGCCGCCGAGCTGCGCGAAGATCATCGCGAGAAAAGAGAAGATCGCCGTGAAATGCGCGAAGATCGCCGCGAACTGCGCGAAGATCGCCGCCAGGCTCATTAAAAGCGTTCGTTTTTGCGAAAAAGCCGCCCTTTTGTGAAGGAGGCCGCGGCGCCAGGCCCTCAGCCTAGCTTTAGCAGTTTGATAAGGGCCAGGCTCAATAGCAGTAGAAATAGCAGCGATAGCAAAACGGCGCCGGTGTTGCGCAAACCGGCGCGACGCAGCGCGCGCAGATCCACCTGAAGGCCAAGCGCCGCCATCGCCAGCACCGTCAAAAGCCGTGAAACTTCCTTCAGCCAGGCAGAAAGCGGCGCCGAAATCACTTCCAAGCTGCGCAGCGCCGCCAGCAGCAAAAATCCGCCTATAAACCACGGAACCAGCGTGGCCAGGGACGGCCGCTGACCAAGGCCCGTTTTTTGCCGCCGCCGCAGACTGTAAAATAGCGCGACGGGCGCCAAAAACAGCACCCGCGTCAGCTTCACCAAAGTCGCCGTTCGTAGCGCCAGCTCACTGACCGGAAAGCTAGCCGCCAAAACTTGCGGCACGGCGTAGACCGTCATGCCCACCAGCACTCCGTACTGCCCATGCGAAAGCTGCAAAATCGGCAAAAGGACCTGCGGCAGCGCCACCACCATGGCCACGCCCAGAACGGCTGTAAAAGCCACTGCACCGGCCACCTCCGCTGGGCTGGCGCCAATAAGCGGAGCCACCGCGGCAATCGCCGAGTTCCCGCAAATGGCGTTGCCCACGGCAATCAGCGTCGACGCATTTTGCGAAAGCCCAAGCAGCCGCCGGCTTAGCACCGTACTTACGAAAAGCCCCAGACTCACCGCCAGCGCCACCGCCAAAAGCAGCCGAAAGCCGCCGGCATAAAGCTCGCGCAGGTTCATGGTACTGCCCAAAAGCAGCACTGCGACCTCTAACACCGGCCGCGTACAGAAATCCAAGCCGGGCTTGATTCTTTGCGCAAAGGACTGACCAAGCAGGCCCCAGGCGATATTGCGAAAAAGCATTCCCAGCAAAATCGCCAGGGCCAGCGCTTCCAGCACCGGCTGCGCCAAAAAGCGCAGCTCCAGCCCTTGCAGGGCCCAGGCGGCCGCCGCCAAAACCGCCGCCAGTGCCCCCCCGGGCAATAATTTTATGATTTTCACCCGGGGCTCACGATCGCGCTTTTAATGATTGGCCTTGGCCAGCGAGCGTCCCTTTTTGCCAATCGGCGGCGTGCCGGCAACGGGAATCGCCGATTCGACTTTGTGCAAAAACGTCTCCAAGCTGCTATGAAAGCCCGTCGGATCGTCCCAGAACACCCAGTGCTTGGTATTGGGCAGATAACTGTACGTCATATTCGGCAACCCGGCGTAACCCGCCTGCGCCAGCGCCGCCGAAATGCGCGCCGGATCACTTTGCCCTTCGGTCAAAAGCGGACTGGCCACGACGTGCACTGGCACCGTGATTTCACGCGTGCGCGTTTGCAAGTCATCGCGATCGCAAGCAAAGTCCAGATAATTCATCAGCGTCTGCCCCGACACGCGCGAGGCCGACGCCACCAATTTGTCAAGCTGGGCGTTGTCGCGCGACATCGGTCCATAGAATTCGCGCAGCGCGCGAATGCGATCGCGGCCCAGTTGAAAACGCAGCTTGTCGCGCACATTCTGCGGAATGGGATACTGCGCAAACAGCGAATCCACCGCAACGAGCGCGCGCACCGCCTGCGGATCGGTCAGCGCAACGTATCCAGCCAGTGTGCCGCCCAGCGAATGTCCGACAATCACCGCCGGTGCCACGTGCTGCGCCCGTATCAAATCCGCCACTTGGCGGGCGATCACCGACAGCTCTATATGCGCCGGCGGATCTTTGGACATTCCATGTCCCGGCAAGTCGACAAGCAGCACGGTGTGCGTGGCGGAAAGCCGCTGCATTTCATCGATGAAAGCCGAAGAGTCACCGCCTAGAGCATGCAGAAACACGACCCCCGGCCCTTTGCCAAAGCGCGTAAAGTTCAAGGGGTTTTTGGCCGCCGCACGGCTGCTTAGCGTCTTTGGCTGCGCAGGCTTTGCGGCCGCGGCGACGCTGGGCGCAGCAAAGCCCGAAAAGATAAGAAGGCCGCCGAGAAATCCACCAAGAAATCCGCCAAGAAATCCGGTGAGACGAAACGAGCTTGTACGAAAAGTCTTTCGAGAGTTCATGGGTGCGAGCCTACGACAGTGTTCGCGTACGCCAAGCCTTGTATTCTGCTCTTTTTCGCAGTAAGGATAGGGGTTGTTCTCTTTTTTCTTCGAGGCAGAGATGCCTTCCTTTGGCCCAGGCCCGCGGGTTTTGCTGACGGTACTGCCGCTGATTTTCGGCTTGGCCTTCTTGGCTTGCCAAGAACCGATGGACCGCTTTTTGAGCATTCCGATTCCGCTCAGCTACAAAGACGGTCTGCTTTATGGATACGGGGACGCGCGTTTGGGCATGGACCAGCGCTGTGTGACCGATTCCGCCGAAACGACGCTGACGGCGCCGGTCTCGCCGCGGCTGCTGATTGATTTGGCGACTCCGCTATCGGTGGTCAGCGATGCCAGCGGTCTGCCACCGCAGGCGGTTCCACATGGACAAGTGCAAATAAACGCCACAAAAGACGACGACAGCCAAGGTCCGCCGCGTTTTTTGCAGTGCGACGTAAAAGTGCTGCGCGGCAATCAAGTGCCCGATGAATTTCGCATCGAACGCCAGGATCCAAGCGCCGGCGGCATGCTGGTGTCTAGCGGACCGCTCGGGGCCGTGCTCGGCGGCGATCTGTTTAACCGTTTCGCCTTAAGCTTTGGCTTTGCCGACGCAATCGACGCAAGTGGCCAGCCCATGACTGCAGCCACGCTTTTGCTAAAGCACAGCGAAATCACCCCCAGTTGTTTTTTGGACGACGTGGTTCTGCCGTTTCAGCCGGTGGGCGGAACCGGCCTGCTGGTGCAACTGGGCGATTCCATTCTGACCTATCCTGCGACTCGCGTCACACTGCCCGCCTGCATAGAACCGCTGGCCGATCCGCTGGTTTTGCCAAGCGGTGCCCCCGCCATCACGGCTTGCTTGGATGCCACGCGGCTGCCGCCTGAGGCCTGCACCGAGCCGCTGGATGAAGCAGCGCTTGGCGATGTGGTGGAAAACCAAGCGCTGCGCCATCCCGCTTATCGTCCAAGCGGCGTCAATATGCGCTTTCTTTTAAGCACCGCGGTTCCGGATCTTTTGCTCTCGGAAACCGCTTGCCGGCGACTGGCCAATGGTGCCGAGCGCTGCACCTGCGCCGAGGCCGACAAAGTATCGCTGCGCCTGCCCGGCTTAAACGGCCGCCAAGCCGACGGATCGGTTTCTATCGAAACCGGATGCCGCCTGGCGCTCGGCGGCGCGGATCGGGCAGCGCTGGCGCTTATCGCCGAGCAGTTGCAGTTTTCGCCCCGTTCGCCGCTTTCGCCCTGCTTGGAACTAGCGCGCAGCCGACGCCAGCGCTACGCCTTGCCGGCAGTCGCTGCGCCAAGGGGTCTGCCGGCCGAAAGTCCCTGCCTGCGCGAAGCTTGTTTGGAAAACCTAAACCGCCAAAGCAGCCTGACGATGAACCGCTGCGCCTATACCGGAATGCAAGTGGCACAAGTTTGCGATGATCACTTTGCGCCGGTGGCGGCCTTTGTTGAAATGGGCGGACCGCACGACGATCGAGCGCTGCCCGCCGATACCATGCAAGCTTTGGTGGTTCCTGACAGCGCGCGCATCCTGCAGTCGGTCAATGCCGACATTCGCAATATGACTTCGTCTTCGAATGACCTGCGCAACCTAATTCCGCAAGTAGATGGAGTCATCGGCGTCTCGCTGCTTCAGCGCCTGTACACGACGGTGGATTATCCGAAACAACGCTTGACGGTGGCTTGTCGTTGCGGCACGGAAAGCCTTAGCGTCTGTCGCTCCTACCGCGGGGTCAGCGACTCTGACCTGGATTCTTGCGTCCTAAACGGCAGCCTGATCGTTCCGGAAAACTTCGGCCGCACCGCGTGCCGCTAATTTCCGCCTGAACGCCCGTCCGGCGTAGTCAGCCGCTATACCGCGACCTTGGTTTTGCGGTATGTTCGGTGTACTCGCGTTCGTGTGATCACCACTTTGAGGGGAGTGCATATGAGTGCAACGAAGCAGGAAGTCGGCCTAGTTGGGCTTGCGGTAATGGGCGAAAATCTCGCCCTGAATATCGCTGAGAAGGGATTTTCCATTGCCGTTTACAATCGCTCCACCGACAAGGTGGATAACTTTCTGAAGCGGGCGCAAAGCGAGCTGAAAGATTTCAGCCGCGTGTTTGGCGCCCACTCGCCTGAAGAATTCGTCGCAGCCCTGGAACGTCCGCGGCGCATTCTGATGATGGTCAAAGCCGGGCAACCCGTCGAAGACACCATTGCCAAGCTGCGCCCGCTTTTAGAGCCGGGTGACCTTTTGATTGACGGCGGCAATGAACACTACACGGTCACCGAGCGGCGGGCCGCGGCCCTGAAGGAAGCCGGCATTCACTATCTGGGCATGGGCGTCTCGGGCGGCGAAGACGGCGCGCGCAACGGCCCCTCTCTCATGCCTGGTGGCCCGCGCGAGGCCTATGAGCGCATGGCCCCCATTCTGACCAAAATTGCCGCGCAAGTGACCCAGGTCGAAGATCCCGGTCCCTGCGTGACATATATTGGCCCCGGCGGCTCTGGCCACTATGTCAAGATGGTTCACAACGGCATCGAGTACGGCGACATGCAGCTTATCGCCGAGGCCTATGACCTGCTTAAGCACATAGGCGGACTCAGCAACGCCGAGCTGGCCGAAACTTTTGACAAGTGGAACACCACCGAGCTGCAATCTTTTCTCATCGAAATCAGCGCCCGCATCTTTCGCACCAAAGATCCCGAGGACCCAAGTGGAGAAAGTTTCCTGCTGGATCAGGTGCTTGACGCTTCGGGCATGAAAGGCACCGGAAAGTGGACCGTGCAGGATGCCGTCGAGCTCGGAGTTCCCGTGCCCACCATCGCCTGCTCGGTCGATGCGCGCGTGATTTCCGCCAACAAAGACGGCCGCCTGCAAGCCAGCCGCACGCTCGCCGGTCCAGCGCCGCACGCCATGGATCCTGCCGCCAAGCAGCACCTTATAGACGACGTGCGTCAGGCCCTTTACTGCGCCAAAGCATGCAGCTATGCGCAGGGCCTAGATTTGCTAAGCACTGCGTCGCGCGCGCGGCATTGGAATCTGCCGCTTGGACAAATCGCCAAAATCTGGCGCGGCGGCTGCATCATTCGCGCGCAGTTTCTCATGCGCATTGCCGCGGCATTCGATCGCGATTCCAATCTGTCAAACCTTTTGCTCGATTCGAGCTTCGTCAGCGAGCTAGCCGCCCGCCATGAAGCCTGGCGGCGCGTCGTGGCCCTGGGCGCGCAGTCCGGCGTTCCTACTTTGGCCATCGGCGGCGCCCTCAACTACTACGACATGATTCGGCGCAGCCGTTTGCCCGCCAATTTGATTCAGGCCCAGCGGGATTTATTCGGTGCGCACACCTATCAGCGCACTGACAAAGCCGGTACTTTCCATTCCGAATGGGCCAAATAATCGCAGCTACGCGGCGTGTGAAATAGAGGCGATATCGCGGTAGGCGATGCTTTGGTTGCGGCCTTGGCGCTTGGCAAAATAAAGCGCTTGATCGGCGTACTCGACAAGCAGTTTGCCTTCGGTGGCATCATCGGGAAAAGTCGCCACCCCCAGCGACAAGGTGCACGAAAACGGCCCCTTGTCGCTTTGCAGCGTCAGCTTTTGCACTTCTTGTCGAACTCGTTCGGCAAACAGCCGGCCGCCGGCCAGATCCGTGCCGTCGAGTAGCACGACGAATTCCTCGCCGCCATAACGTGCCGCCACGTCAATATTTCGCGCCGATGACTGCACCACCTGCGCCACCCGTCGCAGCACTTTGTCCCCGACGAGATGACCATAGGTGTCGTTGATCTTTTTGAAATGGTCGATGTCCGAAATGATCAGCGTCACCTGCCCGGTATGGCGCTCGGCCCGGCGCAGCATATCGTCCAGCCGTTCCTGAAATACGCGGCGCGTGCGCAATCCGGTCAAGCCGTCGGTGGTGGCCATCGCTTCCATGGCGCGATACATGCGTGCGTTTTCCAGCGACACCGCCACCTGGTTGGCCAAAACGCCCAGCATGTCGATCTTGCTTGGCGAAAAGCCCTTGGCGCGCCGCGCCGCCACCACCAAGGTTCCGCCGGCCGCGCCGCCATAGGAAAGCGGCACCACCAATAGCGATGCATAGCCGCGCAGCCGTACATCGGCATCGAAAATCGGCGTGTAATGGTCGCGCAATTCGCCGTTTGCGGGCAGCGCCGTGCGGTTTTTGACGGCCATGGCGACAAAGCCGGCATTGTCGGGAAAGCGGCTGTTTAAAACGCTTTGTACCAGCGCGGCATCGCCATCGGCAGCGACCACGCTGTGAAAGTTCCGTTCGGCATCAAAAAGAGTCAACGCCGCAAAGTCGAAGGAACAAACTTCGCCCAGGGCCAAAAGGCTCGTGCGGTGTACTTCTTCCGGCGTCAGCGCTCGCGCCAGCCGCGTCGAAGCGCGATACAGACGTTCATGCTCATACTTGCTGCGTTCGACGGCAATAAACAGCCGTTCGCACTGCAAGCTGCGCTGTATCAGCAACGCGGCATCGCCAAGCAGCGTCTGCTCGGCACTGGTGTAGCCATCGCCGCCGGGCCGCTCCGAATCGCTTTTGCGATCCGCGCAAAGCACGCCGTACAGCTTGCCGTCTTCGAGCAGCGGAATTCCCAAAAAGGCGGCGATTTCGCCCCCCTCGGCGCCGGCGGCATAGTACGGCAGTTGCCCGGCCTTGGGCTGGCTCAGCTTGACGATTTCTCGGCTTTTGACGACGGTGCCAACCACCCCCGCATCGAGGTTTAGCGGTCCGGAATAAAAGCGCGAGCTATTCGTGGCAAATACCACCATCTTGAGCTCGACGCCGCTCGGCGGCAGAAAGTACAAAGCACAGGTATGAAGGTGCAGCGCATTTTTCAAAAGCTCCACCATGGCCTGCAGATTCTGCTGCAGTTCGACGACGGCGCCGCGCGCCAAAAGCTCCTCTTCGCTGGCTCGATCGTGCGGTTTGGGTGCGCCAGTGCTTGGCAGCGAAGCCAGCCCCGAAGTCGGCCCGAGTCTCGGCGGCACAGATGCGTCGGAAGGGCCCTCGCGCCGCAGGCTGTCTTCGGCAAGCAGCAGCCGAAAATCGCGCGCTTGCTGCTGCATCTCGGCGATGGCATCGGCAATTCGTCGACGGTGGTCGCCACGTTGACGCCATAGCTCGCTGCGAAACAGCACAAAATGCAGCGTGGCAAAGCCCGCCATAAGCCCGACATGCACCAGATAGGTTGCCGGGTCTTTTACTCCTTCCCAAACAAGCAGCAGCACATCGCCCAAAAGCGCCAAAACCGTCAAGCCGATGGCAATCGGCCGACGGTGAAAGCTGACCAGAAACACGCACAGAGCATAAATCAAGGGATAAAGCGCACCGCGGCTGCCGCCCAGCGCGTACAAAAGCGCGTAGGTCGCGACTAGGAGTGCGATGCCCACTTGCATCTCGGCCCACAAGCGTCGCCACGGATGAGGATTTTGCGGCCCGCCGAGCTGTAACCAAAACCGCTGTAGATTGCGCAAGGCGCGGCGAGCTTCTGCGCCAAACGCCGTCCCGGCTGTTTTCTGCCCTCCGCTCAACATGGCTTACTCGACTTTGAAGACGATTTCGCCGCTGCGTACCAGGCCCAATTCATCGCGCGCCACCTGTTCGATGGCTTCGCCGCCTTCTGCGAAACGCTCCAATTGCAAGCGCAGTTCGAGGACTTCGGCGCGCAGCTTGCGATTGCGCGCCTCAAGCTGCGACAGCTCGCCGCGCAAGGCGACAAAATGGGCCAAACCGGAACGCAGGTATAGATGATAGGGCACATAGCCCGCGCCGACCGCCAGAGCGGCGGCAGCGCTGAATCGCAGCGCCCACAAAAAGAACCGCCAGGGCCGCGCGGCCTGTTTCGAGCTTCGATCGCGTCTGCGCGATTCACGGGGCGGGTTCATGACCTCTCATAGTGCGCAGCGCCGCCCCAAAGCTCAAATTTTTGGGCAGTTTTTGTCGCTGGCTTACCGCGGACTTGGGCCGTTGTCGCGGTGAACGACGGTGTCGCGTTGGTAAAGTTCTGATTTTTGCGGATGGTCAGCGTTGTAATGCAGGCCGCGGCTTTCTTTGCGCCGCTGCGCACACTCGATAATGAGGTGCGCGGACAGCGCCAGATTGCGCAGCTCCAAAAGGTCGGCGGTGACTTTGAAGCCCCAGTAGTATTCGCGGATCTCTTCGCGAATAAGCTCGATGCGGCGGCGGGCGCGCTCTAGCCGCTTGTCGGTGCGAACGATGCCGACGTAGTTCCACATCAGCCGCCGCACTTCGTCCCAGTTCTGCGTGACGACGACGGCTTCGTCGGGATCTTGCGCATCATCCGAAATCCAGGGAGTCACCTGACGCGGAAAAATGGGATCGGCGGCAACCGCGGCCGCAGCGGCACGGCAGCCCATCACCACCCCTTCCAAAAGCGAATTGCTGGCCAGTCGGCAGGCGCCGTGCAGTCCGGTCATGGCCGTCTCGCCGATGACGAACAAGTTGCGGACGCTTGTGCGGCCATGCGCATCGCTGACCACGCCGCCACAGGAATAGTGCGCGGCCGGAACCACGGGAATGGGCTGCCGACGCATGTCGATTCCATACTGCATGCAGCGCGCAAAAATCGCCGGAAAGCGCTCGGCCAGAAACGCCGAATCGATGTGAGTCATGTCGAGGACGACGTAGTCGGCGCCAGACCGCTTCAGTTCGGCGTCTATCGCTCGAGCCACCACGTCGCGCGGCGCCAGCGACTTCATGGGATGGTAACGCTCCATGAACGGCTCGCCGGTGTGCAGTTTGAGAATGCCGCCCTCGCCGCGCAGCGCTTCGGAGATGAGAAAAGACTTGGCCTCGGGATGGTACAGACACGTGGGATGAAACTGAAAAAACTCCATGTTGGCGATGTGCGCCCCGGCGCGGTAGGCCATGGCCACCCCATCGGCGGTCGCCACGTCGGGATTGGTCGTATAAAGATAGACCTTGCCGGCCCCGCCGGTAGCCAGCACCGTGGCGCGCGCCAGATAGGGCTGTATTTCGCCGCTTTGCTTGTCGAGCACATAAGCGCCAAAGCAAGCGTCGGGACCGCCGTATTTGGCCATGGTCAAAAGATCCACGGCCATGTGCGTCGAGCGTATCTCGATATTCGGATGGGCACGCGCCGCCGCCAAAAGTCCGCGTTCGATTTCGTAACCGGTCGTATCTTTGGCGTGCGCCACTCGCCGCGCCGAATGCCCACCCTCGCGCGCCAGCGCCCATTCCCCTTCTGAATTCAAATCAAAGCGCACGCTGTAGCGGTCACGCAGCTCGCGCACCGCATCCGGAGCCTCGCGCACGCACATCTCGACGATGTCGCGATGACAAATGCCGTCGCCTACGGTCAATGTGTCCTGTATATGCGCTTCAACGCTGTCTTGCGGATCCAGCACCGCGGCGATGCCCCCTTGGGCCCAAGCCGTACTGCCGTCTTCGGGCTGGCGTTTGGTGATGATCAGCACCCGCCCGTGCTCGGCGGCATGCAGGGCAAAGCTAAGCCCGGCGATGCCCGATCCAAGCACCAAAAAATCTGTCTGTACCCCTGCTGACATGCTTACTCCGGTGATCGTCTGTTTCAGGTTGCGCGGTTTGGGCAATCATATCAGCAGGAGCCCCGAGGTGCTTGCAAACGGCGCCGCAGAGCCAAGACGAATTTCGCCATGCAGATGGCGAACAAAAATTCTTCCTACAACGCCGCTCATGCGGACACCTACCCATGAGCACAGCTTGGCCAACTACGCGCAATTCGAGCGCGAGCTGATTCGCGAACGCACAAAGGAGGCCATCGAGCATCTGAAAGCACAGAACGTGCGCCTTGGCTGCGTGCCGTATGGCTACAGATACTCCCAGGAGCTGGATGCCCATGGACGTCGCATCGTGGTCGAAGATGCCGAGCAGTTGAAGGTCTTACAGCTTATGGTCGAGCTGTATCGTCAGGGCCACGGGTTGACGGAGATTGCACGGCTCCTCAATGGGGATGGGATACCGGCGCAGCGGGGGGGAATCTGGCAAGGGACTGCGATCATGAAGATCCTGGCTCGCGATGGCATCCATACTCGATGGCGTCGTCCGAAGCGGGAGCGCGTCTGTGACACCGAGATATCAGCGGCCCGAGCGCGCGAGCTGCGGGCTCAAGGGCTCAGCCTACGCCAGATCGCGGCCCGCTTGACCGAAGAGCACCATATACCCCAACGAGCGCGCCAGTGGCATGGCGCGACCGTCCGCGCGCTTCTCCGACGGCCGGTCAGCACAGTGCGCAAAAGCGGCGCCGAGCTGGCACACGAGCTGCGCGATCAGGGGATGAGCCTGCGCCAGATTGGGCGGGCGCTGGCGGCAGGGGGCTACACACCACCGCGCGGCGGGCGTTGGCATCCAGCGACGGTGATGGCACTGCTATCCCCGCCGTAACCTTGCGCTATGGCGCGGGAAGCTGCGGCTCATCGGAGATCTGTACGACGTGCCAGACATCAATGACCCAGACGGTACGTCGAGGCTCGTCGATGACGTAGAAGAAGCGGTACGGCTCGACGATGAGCTGGCGGACAGCAAGATGTCCATACTCTCGGGTGTATGAGCCCAGCATCGGAAAACGTTGCAGGCGGGCGAGGGCCGCTTCAGCCTTGTTGAAGAAACGAAGGGCAGAGACGGGATTCTGTTCGGTGAGATAGACGAGAGCGGCCGTGTACCGCTCGATAGCTCGTCGAATGTAGCGCAGCTTCATCGCGACGAGGGAAAGAACTTGGCACGCAGCCGGGCCTGAACCACCTCGAAGTCTTCGCCGATGCCGGCGCGGGCCTGGGCCAGCCCGAGTTCCAGCGAGGCGCGGATCTGCTCCCGAGTCGCCTTCACCGTCGGGATCGGCGGCGGGATATCGAGCCCGGAAGGCTCAGATGCTGATCCGGCAAGCGCACCAGACATCGGCGTAGCTTGTCCGTCGGTGGACTTGAGCTTGAGAGGGAGCGCAGACATAACAACCTCCAATGATCGGCCGGGCGACCGCGTCCGACCTGCACCCACCCTAACATCTGCCGCTCATCGCCGCCAAGAGATCTCTGGCGGTGATATCGGCGTGATATCACCGCAGTGCCAGCCCAACGCTACAGCGTAATGTCACCGTGATATTAGCGCGGCGCCTGTCTGGTGTCAGGGTGACGCGAAGCCTAGAAGCAACGTTAGTCCAGTGCCGTTCGCCGTTACCCGCGCCGCCGCACAATCCATCGATAGAGGCCGTAGCCAGCTACCCCTGTACCGGCATGGGTCGCGTCATACCACGAACGAGGCGCCGCCATTGATGAATAACGGCGCTACTGCCAGGAACAGGTATATGACGCCAGCATTGGCACCCAGGTTGGCGTCAAAGTGGGCGCCAACCTTGGCGCCACACTGGCGCATGGGGAGATGACATAGTGCCTCAATAGCGGGCCGACGTATCTCTGTGCGGGTAGACGTCCAATGGACGTCCAATAGCCGTCCATTGTGGGCGCCATTTGGGGCTTTGCATCAAAAAGGCACTGAGCGGAGCTAATTTTGATGCAGGAGTGGGCTTTTTGATGCAAGGGGCGGCTTTGCACGCCAATGACACCCGCTAGTTCCCCAAGCTACCCGGTACTTCCATATGGGGTCTCGATAGCTCCCCCCCTCTACTTGAAGCGCGCATCTGCTCGGCGCGGTGGACAAATCGCAGCAGTCGAATGCCCCCAGGCGGGCATCCCCGACTAGAGCGGACGAGGGCTCGATGCCATCGCAGGGCACGATTGCACCGAGGATACGACGCGGATACGCTGCGTCCATGGCAACTACCCAATACATAGGTGACTACCTCTTTCACTTCTGGAAGCACACCCCAGCCGACGTCGGTTTCAACATCTTCAAATCGGTCGTAACCCGCGGGCTCCTCTTGACTTGCGCCACTGGCGATGTCGTCGACGAATTCCCATATACATGGTCCGACGGCTCGCTGCAGAAGACTGCGCTGGGTCAAGCAGCCCGGGTATGCTTCACTGACATCCCCGAGGACAAGTTGGACGAACACTGCAGCAGGTTCGGCGGGTTTGCGGTTGGCTTTCAGCGAGCGACCGTAGTGGGCTGGGGCGGCCTTCCGGTCTAGTATCTCCCCAACCACCATAAGGCCGACGCCCATCAGCACATCGCGGGCGAACTCGTCTACAACATAGCCAATGCGTCGACTGTCCTCGACAGTCTAGCCGACGTCTTCCGAGCGCAAGGATATAACCTGCAGCGGACGCTTCCCGATGGGACAGTGGTCCAGATGACCCCAGAGGCGTCAGTCAAGTCGCTGACCAGTAGCGCCGGAGCGCTCAGGCTTGTCACAGGATTCATGAAGGAGATGTCACGGAAGTCTGGAGACGATCACTACTATCTCTACGAGCGAGAATGGCGCTTGGTCGAGATGCCTGTCTCGCCCAGCCCCTTCCGGGAACTGACAGACCCTGAAAAGGCGGAGCTTGTAGCCGTTCGAGCAGCCTGGGACGCGCCGCCGCCAATCCCAGACTCCAAGCGCCCACATGTAAAGCGGATCATCGACATGTTTCGGTTCTTCAACGGTCCCGTCGATGGTGAAACTATTTCCCGTCTGATAGATGTGGTAGTGGTGCTCGACAACAAGATGGCATCGCAAGTCCAACAGTTCATCGACGCCGACCCAACCCGCTTTCGCTCTGGCGGACCACGCATAGTGATCCGCGATGGGGCGACGACCTGAGTTGCACCTAGCGTTCACCTAGCGTGCATGCCCCGCTAGTTCACGACCCTGAGCTGGTTGCAGCCTGCTGGCCCCGTGGCTCCTTCGCGCCAGACAGCCGGCCCTTCCTTGGGAAGAGTCAAGGACGTGGCCCGTCCGATGAGCCAATCTTGTCGGGACAGTCGTACATGAACTCCCGCGTGACGCTCGTCCGTCCCTGGAAGTCCACCACACTCGTCTCCTTCCGGATGCGCCCCTCTCCGTCGACGACTATCACTTCGTTCTCGTGCGCGTCATCTCGCATCCCCGAGGCGGAGGTCGTCGCGGCACGGCGCGTCCATCCCAAATACAAGCTCTCCGAAGCATAGGGCCAGACGACAGGCTCCGACGAGAACGGCTCCTGGGTTCCCGAGAAGCGCGCTGTCGTCACGGTCCGCCGCCTTCCGCGCTCGGTGGCGATCCAAGACCGCTCGTGTATGGACGCAGGTCGCCCCGATGAGTCGATCGTGATGATCGCCTCTCCCTCCGCAACGGGCACGTCATCCTTCTCCATGGTGCGGCGGTAGCGGCTGGGCCTGCCAGCCTCGTACTCCACCGTCATGTGTTCCTTCTCTACGGGGGCAGTTACCTCGATGAGCCGCCCCAGGTCGTCGTGCTTGTACACGAGGTCCAGGAGCTCCCCAGGGAGGTAGCGACAGGCGCTCAGGGTGCGGCAGTCGTTGGAGACGATCTTATGCGTGGCCTTCTCCAGGCTTCCGTCCCGTCGGTAGTGGAGTGTGTAGACGTTTTCGATCTTGGGGGAGGATCCATACCGCTCGACGATACGGCAGGGCATGTGCGGCGGTCGTGCCGGGGGTTGGCTGGCTTTCGGGCGTGGACCTGCCGATGGTGAAGGTGTCTGTGCCTGCGCGCTTGGGGGCAAGAGCGCCAAGCTCCATATCAGCGTCGCTGCTGTCAGCTCCATGCACTTCAGCTCGGTCTTCTTCATGGGGTACCTCCAGGTCGAGTTTCACCTGGGGAACGTCTACCAAGTCGGCAAAATTAACAACCATCTAAGACTTCTTGTCATGGTCTGTGCCGCAAAACCCTGCGCAGTTACACCCAGTCGATGCCTCGGACCCAAGCGACCAACATGCAGCTCCGGCAGCGGGTGGCCCGTCGCCTACGTGATGCGCGTGTGGCCAAAGGGTTATCGCAGGAGAAGTTCTCCGAGGCGATGGGGGTCGCCCCGGAGAGCATCTCGCGCTTCGAGAGAGGCCGGACGCCGTTGTCCCTGGAACTGCTCGGCCGCGCCTCGCGCGTGTTGGGGTTGCCGATCGAACAACTGGTCGGCAAGGGGCCTACAGGGCTCTCGGCGGAAGAGACGGTGCTGGTCGAGGGTTGGCGCCGGCTCGGTGCTCAGGGACGACGGGCGATCCTGGAGGTACTCAAGTTGGGGTGTGAGGTTCAGGGGGCGGGACGGAAGGTTAGTTAGGTCCCGTCGCGGCCTCCTCGAAGGCCGCTCGTCCAGCGCGCAGCGTATGGTAGGGCTTCATGCAGACGCGCACCTCGTCGAGCGCGTATTCGATGATGAGCCACTTGGGTCGCGCGTTGGCCCGAGCAACTTGGCTGCGGGTCAGGATCCACACCATCCTGGCCCCCTCGGTGGAGAGGCCCCGACGGACGTCAACCAGGTTGTAGATGCCGCCGGGCTCATGGAATGCGGCGATCCAGTCGACGGCGCGGCGCTCGGCTTCGTCCCTGAGGTCGAACAGAACCTTGATGCGGGGGATGTACGAGCGGCGGTATGGGATGCTGACTCTTCGGTTCATGGAGCACATCCTTGGCGGATGAGTTTGCCAAACTGTGAAACTAATCGACACAAATTTATAATTAGTCTGTATGACACCGTGAAACTAGACGGCATGCTTTGCGGTGCGCTCCTGGGTAGGTAAGGTGCGCACATGGCACGCGCCAAGGCAGAGCGCCCGAGCAAGGTGACTGGCCCGCCGGACATCGGTCCAGGCCAGGCAGAGCGCCTGAGCACCCTGCGGGCGCGAAAAGGATGGTCGCTGCGCGACCTCGCGGCGGCCTCGGGCGTCTCTGTCAGGTCTATCAGGACGATCGAGTCAGGCGGCAAGGGCGCGGTGCGCAGCGATATCCTGGCGGCGCTCGCCGACGCCCTCGACGTGCCGAGAGGCTGGCTCGCCTATGGGGACACGGTAATCTGGCCAAAGCAGTCCCCCCAAAACTAAACAGATTCTCGTCGGACGATTGCCAGCGGCGGCAATGCAGCTGGTTCCGTGCGTTCAGGACCTGCTAGCCCCAAATGGGAGTACATCAGAATTTTGCGAAGGTGAACTCGCATGACCGCCCCGAAGAAGAAGAAACAGCACTACGTTCCCCGTTTTCTCCTCAAAAATTTCTCGACCAATAAGCGGACCGTGCGGGGGATCGCATTGGAGAGCAGGATAGCCTTCGAGAAGGGAGGAATCGCCGAGCAGTGCTATGAAGATTATTTCTACGGAAAGGACGGCGAACTCGAGAATTCTTTTGCGGCCGAGGAGGGCAAGATTGCTGGCTTGCTTCAGGACCTAAGCCAGGAAGGTCTCGAGTCAATCCCAGTAGACGACCTCAGAAGCATCGTCTTCTTTATGCACTACCAACATTACCGCACGTTCAGCGCCGCCGAGTACGTCGACAATCTAGCCGATGCTCACGCGAAGGCCCTGATTAAAACCGCCCTGCCGATAACGCTCGAAAACGGCCACGTTGTTACAGAAGGGGACCTCGACCTTGTCGAAGTGAAGAGTCCGATGCCCCAGATCACGTCTCTACATTTGGCGGCTGGCTTCACTCCCCTGCTCTTGGACTTGGAGATCAAGTTTCTCCTCCGAGGAGACCTACCGGGCTTCATGATCTCTGACAACCCGGTTGCGTTCTACAACCAGTTTATGGAGCACCACGGGGACCTTCGGCAATGCAGGGGTTCCACCGGCCTAGCAGTCAAAGGCTTGCAGATGTTTCTCCCTGTCTCTCCCAACGTCTGCATCGCGGTATACGACCCAACGACGTATTGCTACGGGAGTCCGTCGCGTCGGACCTGCTCCGTGTCTACGCGCGATACCCTGTTGATCAACCAACTACAGGCACTCTATGCGTACGAGTGCGTCTATTACGACGACAACTGCACGGACCAGTACAGAGACGCCGTACTCCAGATCCGGAAGCACCACGACGTCCACACGCCTCAACTCGTAGCTGGCCCTCTGCGGCAGCGGAGCGATGGCAAGCTGAGCCAGATCGTCGAGAACTGGGCCAGGGAGGCTCGGATCGGGGCGAAGTTCAGCTTCGCTCGCGTTATCAACGCGCAGAGCTATCGGGGCTACCATTCCAAGGTGCCGCCTATCCGCTCGCCGGAGCTTTTCGCCTACCAGCAGGATTATCAGCGCCGTCTAGCAGACGGATCCCTGCTGACAAACAGAAGGACCCCGTCCGGCGAGCCCGAGGCAGTTCCCTCGGAAGCAAGAGCGGAAAGCCAACCCTAACAGCAGAATCCTCTAACTCTCTGCCCCCGACGCCAATGTCCGGCCGATTAGGTGCTGCACATTTATTTGAACGCCTGCACATTTTTCAACCGTGACAGGCCAAAAACTTGCAAAGCCGTGCGCGCGGTGCGTTCGGACGTCTTGGCGGCGCTGGCCGACGCACAGAAGGTTCCCCATGGGTGGCTGGCTTATGGGGACGTCGTGATCTGGCCCATCCCCTCCCCGAGGGACTAGAGCGTCCTTCCTGCGGGCAATGGCTCCCGCACTGCCCCCTCCCTACCTGGCTCGGGATCCCGTACTACCCTCGAGCTTCCCGAATTTTCTTGCGCTCAGCGGGTTCCCGTAGTCCTATCCCGGCCGAAAGAAGCTAGGAAGGTTTCCATGATCATCCGCCACGAGCAGCTGCCAGGTCTGATGTTTGAGGTTTATACCGACGAAGATGCACGCCTGGCCGAGCGCCGGATCGAGGAGAAGTTGGAGCTGTTACGCACCGGGCAGTTCGGGATCCCGGCGGTTAAGCCTAAGCAGAAGGCGGCGAAGGCTCCTTCACCGCGACCTTCCCGAAACTCGGACCCGCTACCCTCGAGCTTTGACGTCAAGAAGGTGTTGGGCACCCTGGCTCGGATCCTGTGGTCGTACGACATCACTGCTCTGCGGACGATCAAAGTGGAGCGAACGCGGCGGAAAGTTGTCGAGGCGAAGCTCTCGGGACACAGCTTCAACAAAGTCGAATCCCGATGGGCGAAGGCTGCCGAAGCTGCCGGGGGGACGCTGGAGGACCTTGTGTTCATCGACAGAGTGCATGAGGGCATGCTGCGCAAGACCTGGTTCTCCGCAGGGCCCATGCTCGTGGCGATCCCAGACGAGGCACTCAAGCACCTGGAGGCGGAATTGAAGAAGAAGGAAGAGAAGAAGAAGAAGGAAGAGGAGGCGAAGCAGAAGCGAAGCTCGACGAAGCAGGCCGAGGTCGCCATCTAACACCGAAACCGAGGGCCCCCCCTGATGGTGGTCCCCGTTCGGACCGTGCTTCGCGGAAGCGGGAGACGTTCAACACCGTCTCTCAGGGCGTAGGAAGCCGAGGAGAACCTATGAAAAAGCAAGACCCGGATCTCTCCGGGTCTTACCCCCGTCCTTAGACGGGCTGCAACTCAACCCACAACTCGCATCTGCCGCGATCCAGCTTCTCAGGGATGGGTTCGCAGCGGGTGCTCCTCAGCGGGCTGAGACGCTTTTCTGTTTTCTGGATAGGTACATCGTCTACCCGTCCGGCGCAAGAGCTGATCGGCTCGCACTCGCTACGAGGAGGTATCGCATGCGTGCGAACCCGAAAAGCTATGTGCCGTCGATCATCCGTCGTCTCCGAAGGTGGTGGGCACGCGGTAGGCCACGTGCTTAATGCCAGCTTGGGGGAACCCGAGCTAAACCGCGTACAGCTCGCCCCCCGCGACTCCGCACTGGGGTCGCGGGGGCAACCACGACGCTTGCCGTTAGACCCCTCCGATATTCCGCCGCGCTTTCTCCAGGGCCACTACCCGCATCCACGTGGACACACCGAGCCCCGCTGCCTCTGCTGCTTGCTCAAGCTCCGCGCGCTCCGCCTCGGTCGCGAGCACTTTGATGTGGGTCGTCCGGCGCGACTCCTCCGCGATCGGCGGGCGGCCGATCCGAGGTTGTTCCTTGGATCTTGTCACGCACTTAATATGCCAATAAAAAACACCTTGTCAATCTTGACACTGAGTTTTTGCATGCGCATATTAAGAGCATTCAAACGAACGCCGCTGCGAGTCTCCCTGTCGATTACAGCCCGCTCCCGACGACGCGCGAGGAGCGCGGGCGAGAGATCGCCCGTCGGGGCGGCATCCGTCAGGTTGGCTCGCGGTATGCGGTCCCGTCGCAGTCCCCAGGCGCTGCTGTGCCAACCTACATCGTCGATCTCGTCGACGAAGTCTGTACCTGCCCGGACTACGAGCTGCGTCGCGCACGCTGCAAGCATCAAGAGGCGGTTCTCTTCTGGATCGCGTGGGAGGGCACCGTGAGCGACATTGGCACGGTGGCGCCGCCCGTGAAGCGCAAGACCTACCGCCAGAACTGGCCCGCCTACAATGCGGCCCAGACGACGGAGAAGGAGCGCATCGAGATGCTGCTGAAGTCGCTGTGCGAGGGGATTGAGGAGCCCGAGCGCAAGTCCGGCCCTGGACGCCCGCGTATCGCGCTGCGGGATAGCTTGTTCGTCGTGGTATGGAAGGTCTACTCGACGTTCTCTGGGCGCCGCGCCTCGACGGACATCCGGACCTCCGCAGAGCGCGGTCACATCGCCACCGCAGTCCACTTCAGCAGCGTGTTCCGTTGCCTACAGAGCGCAGCAACGACGGAGATCCTCATCCGGCTCATCGAGGAGAGCGCAGCACCCCTCGCCGAGATCGAGAACCTCGCCGGCCAGTTCGCGCAAGACAGCACAGGCTTCTCGACGGTGACTTACGATCGCTGGTTCGATCAGAAGCACGGGAAGCTCATGGCGCGGCACCCCTGGGTGAAGCTGCACCTGATGTGCGGCACCGCGACGCACGTGGTGACCGGCGTGAAGGTCACGCCAGAGGCCGACTGCCCGCTCCTGCCTGAACTACTCAAGAAGACGGCGCAACGCTTCCAAGTGCGGGAGGTCAGTGGCGATAAGGCGTACCTGTCGAAGAAGAACCTGGAGGAGATCGAAGCCGTCGGGGCCGTGCCGTTCATCCCGTTCAAGATCAACAGCGTCGGCATGTCGAGCAAGTCCCCTCATTGGCGTCGCATGTGGGCGCACTTCTCGCTCAGGAGCGAGGACTTCCTCGCGCACTACCATCGCCGGAGCAACGCCGAGTCCACCATGTGGATGATCAAGTCGAAGTTCGGCGGAGCTGTGCGCTCGAAGACTCCTACAGCACAGATCAACGAAGTTCTCTGCAAGGTGCTCTGTCACAACCTCGCGTGCATCGTCCACGCGATCACGGAGTTCGGGATAGAGGTGGACTTCGCCAAGCCAGCGCCGTCGGTCCCGCCCGTGCTCAGGTTGGTTCCATCCGGGTCTGAATCGGAGGTCGTGTCGTGAGCGATCTAGATCAAAGAGAACAGAACCACGTCCGCGCGGCGATGAACTTCGTGCGCATCCTGGTAGGTGGCTTGAGGCCCGTCGCCAAAGCCCTACAAGCCGATCATAAAAGCATCGTCAAGATCGCGAATGGGAGTCGCTCCGTATCTGCGAGCATGGCGCTCCGAGTCGCGCGGTTGCTCGACGTGCCGATGGAGGATCTTCTAACGGGGCGTTACCGGCCGGGTGCGTGTCCTAAGTGTGGACACAGACCAGGCTACATGCCCGTCTGCGTGTCCGACTTCCCCGATGAGTCCACTATTGTCGAGGATGCTCCGCGTTCTGCGGGCGATGCCCTCAAGCTGGTGAGGTAGGACCCCGGCCGTTAGTGCTATAGAGGAGGTCGGCTTCTCCACTACGAGGGCGCAGTTCCAGGACGCTGCTTGTCGCCTTGGCCTGGCACCGGCATGTTCGCTACGTCCACAACGGCCTGCTCATAGGCGCGCCGAGCAACGACGTTCATCAATGCTCCCCTATCGAAACGGCATAAAACCCAGAGGCGCGCGGCGACCATGAGCAGTGTCGCAACCTCGTTGGGGGTGGATATAGCGGAGCCCCTCTCAGACAAGGCGTCTGTCACGCGGAACCAGACACCGGGGTCATAGTCGAGCTCGACCCGCACAGGCACGCCCTCCGCTCCCTCCGGCAGTTCTGGAATGCCGGCGAGCTGCCAGGGATCACGACCTTGTGCAAGCTCAGACTGGGCCATGTCCAGCATCTGGTCATACGACTGGCCCGTCATCTCCACGAAGCTCTCGACTCCGAGGCGTAGGCGGGCCCAGATGGTCGCTGCAATATGGGTCACCGTTGCCGTAGCCTGCGCGAACTGACGTACGGCCATAGGGCGCCCCTCGTTGACCGCGTGCAACAGCCTATTCATGAGTACGTTGTCGGCGGTAGCGGTCACATCCAAGTGCTCTACCAGGGACCGGCTCGCCGGGTCATAGAAGTAGAACACCATCCCCCCCTTGCCCCGAAGATTGACCAGCACCGCGAGGCGAGTAGGACCAGGATCGTCCAACTCACGCACGCCCTCCTCCGAACGCATCGCCGCCTTCCACATGTCGAGCAACTGGCCGGAGTTTCGTCGGCGCAGGATGGTAGCCTGGCGGCCCATGGCTGCCAAAGGGCCTGTGCCGTCGGAGGCTAAGCCGACGAGATCGATGAGCTTCTGTACCTGTTCGAGTTCTCGTCGGACGAGATCAGAGAGGATTGGTAAAGCGGATTTCGCATACGCGGCGATAGGGTCTTCAATGTCGCTCATGGCTCGCCGGACGATCGATCCGGGCGAGGGCCTTGTCAAGAGGTCAAGGTGGCTATGCCGCCAGTCAGGCGGCCCCGCCCTGGTGGACGTGGGCCTGCCTAACAAGCGAACGCAGTATTAGGGAACGATCTCGATCTTGGCGACGAAGCTGCCGAGCGCTGTCATGCACAAGTAGACGAGATCTCCGAGGGCGTGCGCTTTCTGTGCGGGCGTCCACTCTGTGTTGAGGCACTGGATGTTGGCGCCGCCAGCGAAGTGCTCGGTGAACTTCCACCGGGGCTGAGCAGGCAATGACGAGATTGTCGCTGAACTCTCAATCGTCGCATCCTTCGGGTTCGCTGACTCGACCTTCCAGGTTTCAGCGGACTTCATGAGTTCTTTGAAGGCCGCGAAGAATTCGTGAGCACCTTTACCTGACTGTTTGTTGACCGATATGTTGATATGCATGTATGGCACCCCGTCCTTCCGTCGGGCGCTGGTAGCGCCAAGTTAGGGTGCAGGTTCTAGTCGCGATGGCCAAAAACGTCAAGTACGAGTTCGCAGGCTGCTGCCCTAAGCGCGACGCGCCCTGCGGTTGGCAGGCTCAAGCTGGTGAAGTAGGGTCAGCCCTATTTTTGATGCAGATGGGGGTAATTTTGATGCAGAGCATGTTTTTGATGCAAAGCCCGCCATTTGGACGTCCAATCGCCGTCCATTGGACGTCACCAATGGACGTCCAAAGCGACGTTTCTACGGCTCAGCAGACATCCTACCAAGGCCGCCTCTCAGCCCGCATACGCACACCATGCCACCGTCCTCCCACCGCAGCCGGTTCTGCGAACAGCGCCATGGCTGCATTGCGATCTGCACAGCCGCAGAACTGGATGCCCGGCACATCTATCTCCCAGCAGATGAGCGTCCACCGCTCGCCCCGCGAGTCCCGGCACACAGCCACCTCATAGACGTATCGCGCGACCACTGCCATTTGCGACTTTTTGTTACGATTTTCTGTCGCTGAATCGGTAACGGATGGGGCACTCTCCATGCGCAATGTGACCGGAGCGTAGGTTGGGCTGTCGGCGTGGAAGAAGTGGAAAGTGTCGAGCCAGTGGCGCATCGCAGTATCGAACGGCAGATGGGGGCCGCTGCCTGCGCGGAGCCGCCGCCGATACTGAGAACGAGTACGGCGCGTGAGCTGGTCGGAAACGATGGGCAAGGCGGCAGATGGTGAACGGGACAAGGACATGGCACACCTCCAGCAGCGCTCGCGCCGCCGACTTTGGCGTCGCGAAGCAGAAAATACCGGACGAATGCCCGACTACGCCCGCATCTTTACGGGTGCTCCAGATCTTTACAATGATTCCGCTTAAATGTTCAATTATTTTGCTCATTTAAGAAATTTTCCGTTGGAAATTAATACGTTTTTGTGAGTTTAAGTATCCATATTTTGCACGGCCAAAGCCTTCGACTACGTTATCGCCGTGCCTCGTCCCAAAACCCAACGCCCGGAACCGCTACCCTGGCCCGACCTCGGCGCCGGCCAAGCCGATCGCCTTCGGCGCACCCGCGCCCAGCGAGGCTATTCGCTACGCCACCTCGCGGCGATGTCGGGGGTGAGCCCGCAGACGATTCGGGCTATCGAGGCTGGTGGAAAGGGTGCGTCGAGGAGCGACGTGCTTGCAGCTCTGGCGGACGCGCTGGGTGTTTCGAGAGGATGGTTGGCCTATGGAGGGTGACCGTCTGAATAACTTGTTCAGCAGAAGACAGCGATGAGGGTTCAACTGGTTATCGAGTTCATGGGCAGCGCTCCAGATAATAAAGAAGAAGCCGTGAGCAAGTATGCTTCTGCCTTAATAGAGGGATTAGGGACTAGCTAGTTCCCATCCATAAACCTACTGCGAGCCCCGCTCAGCGCGTCGTCCGTCTGCTTTAATACCCTGGCCGGTAGGCTGCTCCGGGCGGGCGCCTTCGCGCTCGGGACGCTCGCTACAGGTTATGAGACCGCTTGTAGATTCACCTTGTCGATAGATTCGTCAGTATTGCTTACATACTGACTTTTCGGCATCCCATCCAAGGCTTGGTCTTGGTACCCGCCAGACCTTCAGCCCCGCCTCATCCAACACCCGCCACCGACGGCCCCTACATTTTGTTCTTGTGGCGTAGCTTTTCCCTATCGAAGCTAGACGGTCCGAGCTTTTGTTTTTTATACTGCGGCGTTTCAAAAAATGCTCTTCATGCGCCAATTCCAATTTCGACGTTTCGGGGTAGCGTGATGGCGAAACCGTCACCCATGGGGCAGCAGACCAAGGACCCGCGCATTTTATTGCGCCCAGCGACCGCGGCCGATGTGCCGCTGATTCTGACGCTGATTGGCGAGCTAGCGACCTACGAGCGCGCGCCGCAAGCCGTGGTGGCCACCGAAGCGGATCTTTTGCGCGATGGTTTTGGCAGAGCGCCTCACTTTCAGGTGCTGATTGCCGAGTGGCAGGGCGAACCCGCCGGTTTTGCTTTTTACTTCCTGGCTTACTCGACGTGGCGCGGCCGGCCGGTGCTGTATTTAGAAGATCTGTTCGTACGTCCGCAGCATCGCGGCCAAAAAATTGGTCTGGCGCTCATGCACCGCCTGGCGTCCGAGGCGGTGGCCCAAAATTGCGCGCGCTTTGTATGGCAGGTGCTCGACTGGAATGAGCCTTCCATTCGCTTTTATGAAGCGCTCGGCGCCCAAATCGTTCGCGAGTGGCTGACCGTGCGTCTAGAGGGTGATGCGCTGACGGCCCTGGCGAGGCTGGACAATCGCTAGCCGGATGCAGCCAGCGCCGAGGTTTTGGGCATGCGCTAGAACCGCCATACCGAAGTGCGCTGCGTATTGATAGACTGAGAACTTACCGTTTTGGAGGCGCTTGTCATGTACGCTCGTTCCTTGGCGCTTGCCGCCTGGGCCATACTTTTTACCGCGACCATCGGCGGCTGTGTGCCCAAGCCCAAGCAGGTCTACTCCACGGATCAGGTCAAGCAGCTCGAGTCGCTTGAAGAACTCATGCGCGTGCAGGCGGAAACTGCCGATCCGCAGTTTAATCGCATCGGCCAGGCCACCTACACCGACGGCGACTACGCCAGCATGGCGGATGCTGCGCAGCGCCTGCAAGCGACCGCCGAGACGCTAAAGACACGCTTTAGCGCCTCGCGACCGCCCAGTTTTCAGACCTATGCCATGCGCCTTGGCGAACTAGCTGGCGAACTGCTTGCCGCGACCCAGAAAAAAGACGTCGCGCAAGCGTCTACCGCCTTGACCGGCATTCGCGAGACCTGTCGCACGTGCCACAAGGAACACCGCTAAAGCGCCAGGAACGGCAAAATGCGCAGCCTGAAAAACGCCGAGGCCAAGGGGGCAGCGCTTTTATTGCTCGTGATTGGCAGCGTGGGCGGAGCCGTGGGCGGTGGGGCGGCGGGCGTGCACCTGGGGCGACGGATGGCCGCGTCAGCAGGTGGCCCGGACCGGCTGCGACCGACCTCAGCGGTCCCACTGGCCAAAGATGCGGCGCCGGTTAAGCCGCCACTTCCCGTCTCAGTTCCGAATGCCGGCGTAGTTTTTTTCGATGGCGGCAACAATTCTTTGGCCCTGCGCATTTGCGTGGAAGTTCGCGACGCCGGCGACCGCGCGGTAGCCGGGGCGCTCATCAGCGCCAAAGCTTTTTCTCGACCGGCGCTGCCTAAAGCGCAAAATCCCGATGACCGCGCGGTGGGCGAGCTTGGTGTCTTTGCCGGTCCCCTGCCCTTTCCGCAAGACATCATCGACGGACGATATGCACCATTGGGAATCAGCCGGCCGGTGGCAAAAAGCGGCGAAGGAGAATTGCGCAGCGATGAAAAAGGCCGCGCCTGTCTGCAATTGCATCAAACGGGGCACATTCAAATCACCGCCTCCACGCCGGAACGCACGGCGACGCAGGAAATTGTATTGCCGGCAAACCCCCAGGGCAGCGCGGAGTTTGATTTGATCTTGCGGCTGGCCGAGCCGCTTGATGCACTATGCCGCCTGATTCCTTCGACTTCGCCGACCGCCGATGCCGAAAGCGAGCCACCGAGCAGCGATGTAGTGGGCCCCGAGCTTAGCGGTCGCGTAGTGGACGGACGCGGTTTCGCCATTTCTGCGGTGCGCCTCGAAGCGACAGTCGGCCGCCAAAAACTGGTGGCGATTAGCGATAGCGCTGGCGGTTTTCGCGTGGCCGGTCTGCCGCGCGGCGCCCTATCGCTGCGCGCCCAATTTGCCGGCTACGCCCCAGCCCAGCTTAGCCGGCGTGCCGACGAGCCGCGCAGCGACCTGCAAATCACGCTGCGGCCGGGCGGCGGAATCGCCGGAATTTTGCGCGATGGTCGACGGGGAATTTTGCCTTCGGGGGCGCAATTGACGCTTATCACGAACGCCGATGGTGGCGCGACGGCCATTTCGCTGAGCCCAGACGGCAGCTTTAGCGCCACCGGTCTACCGGCAGGGCCGGCCACTTTGCGGGCGCGGGCGCCGGGTTATGCGCCGCTTTTGCGTACGCTGCAGATTCCCGCGGGGGAAGCGCCGGCGCAGATCACACTGCGCGATTTGCGTCTAGATCTGGAAGCCGGGGCCAGCCTGGTCGGGCAGGTGCGTGGACCCACCGGCGCCGCGGTGGGCGCCACGATAGAGGTTTTAGACCGCGATGGCACGGCCCTGGCCAAGACGACAACTGATGAACACGGCGACTTTCGGCTAAATGACCTGCCCGCCAGCCGCTTGCGCATCACCGCTTGGTCTAGCCAGGGCCGCGGCGAAACCTGGGCCGAGCTGCGCGCCGATGCGCAAGAGCGCGTTTATTTTGAAATTCGCTAAGCGCACAAGCACGACGGCAATAACCTAGTCGGCTGATTTTGTCGTCGCCAAAAGCAAAATATTGCCCGGGTGCGTGGCACCGGCGACATCCAGCCGCTCGCAGGCAAAGCCCAAAGCCGCCAGATCCTGGCACAACTGCTCGATGGGCCGGTAGTGTACCTGCGGACCGCGGTTCCAGCCGAGCTGCACCATGGCCCGCTCGAAAAGCCGAGTCAGCCGCGCGCCTCCGGTGCGCAGAGGATCGGTCTCGCGTATCAAAATGCATCCGCCCGGCCGCAGCGCCGCTTGCGCGCGCCCAAGCACGGCCGTCTGCGTCGCTGCATCGTAGTAGTGCAGCACGTCGATGATGGTGACGACATCGGCTGGCGGCAAAGTCAGGCTGCGCAGGTCCCCCTGCACCAACGTGACGGCCGGCAGATCAACCGCTGCCAGCCGGCCAGCGGCGATTTTTTGCTCGTCCCAGTCCACGCCGAAGGTTTGGCGCGCGCCGCCAAGCTCGGCCAGTGCGACGCCCAGCATGCCCAGGCCGCAGCCCAAATCCACCACCTGCACTGCTTCTGAAATGCGCTCGCACAGGGCTTTATAGCAAGGGTCCATTTGATATTTGGCACGGGCGTAATAACGAAACCGCCGCGGCGTTCGCGCATAGCGGCGGCTGGCCCGCGCAATGGCGGCGACAATGGGGTTTTGGGCGCGCAGCTTGGCGGCACGCCGGTAAAAAATGGCCAGCACCACGCCGGCCCCAACAATTCCCAGGCCGGTTCCCAAAATCGCCCCGCCAAGCATCCAGGCGACAAAAAAGCGCTGCACGAGCCCCGGCAGCGCCGCCGCCGTAAAGTCTTGGCGCCCTAGCGACAAAAACTGCCCGTGCAAAAAATATTCACCAAGCTGCACGGCGCCCCAGCCGATAAACGGCATCAGCGGCGGAATCGAAATATTGGCGGCGCCGTACATGATTGGCAGGTTCAGGCGCAAAAGCCGCGTCAAGGCAATGCAGACGAAAATGTGCACGCCAAACAGCGGCAAACAGCCGACAATGGCCCCAAGCACAATGGCACAAGCGACGCGATACGGGCTTGTGTGCTCACGCAAAAGCAATCGGCCATAAGCCAAAAGCCCTTCGTGCAGGCGGCGCAAAAACCGCATTATCCGTCCAGCGTCTTGTCGCTTAGCACTTGCACAAAGCGAGCTTGCAAGGTTTTGCGCAGTCCGCTTTGAAAGCGCACCGTCACGGTGCCATGCCAGGCGGCCAGCGCTTCTATATGACCGCTGCCAAGCTGCGGATGGGACACGGCTTGCCCGACGCGCAGACGGCCATGCGACTCTTCGGGTTCATATTCGATGTGGGTGCCGCCCGCTTCGGCTTCGGCTTCGCGATCATATTCGACGCGCAAGCTGCCATCGTCTAAGACCGGCCGCGGCAAATCAGGAACCCGCGGGCTGCGCGGGGTGGATTGGCTGGGCGGAACATACTCGACGGTGCTGTCCAGGCACTCGGCGGGAATGTCGCGCACAAAACGGCTGATCGGCGCGATGCGCGGCTGCTGACCAAACAGCCGTCGCGTGTGCGCATAGGTCAAAAATAGTCGCTCGCGCGCTCGTGTCATCGCGACGTAGCACAGCCGCCTTTCTTCATGAACGCGCTGCTCGCGTTCGGCTTCGCTGCCCTGGTTCGAGCGCAAAGACGGAAAAAGCCCGTCTTCAAGTCCGGTGACAAGCACCACTTGAAATTCCAAACCCTTGGCAGCGTGAGCGGTCATAAGCTGTACGCCGCGCTCGCCTTCGCCATGATCGTCGCCGCTGGCCAAAGCCACGCGCGTCAGATAGTCAGAAAGGGTCAGCGGTCCGGTGGCGCTGTCGGCGAACAAATCCGCGGGCTCGTCGGAAGATTCGGTTCGGCTGGTGCTGGCGCTTTGCTGATGCAATTCGCGTTCAAGCTGCTCGATAGAGCCAAGGAGCTCCATGACGTTTTCCTGCCGCGACTGATCTTCTGAATCGTCGGGCCGAAAGCGCGCCATAAATGCTGTGCGTTGCAGGATTTCGCGCGCAAGCTGCGTCACGCCCATCTCGGCCGCGGATTTCTGCAAGCTTTTGATAAGCTCGACAAAAGCGCGCAGCCGTTTGCGCGTGGTTGGAGTGCCTAGCGCCTCGTCGTCTAGGGCATCGAGCAGCGTCTGCCACAAAGTCAGCCCGGCCAAGCGCGCGTGCGCTTCCAGGCGGCTTACCGTCTTTTCGCCAATGCCGCGCGCGGGCACATTGATGACCCGGCGCAGCGCCAGTTCGTCGGCGGGGTTATGGCACAGCCGCAAATAGGCGAGCACATCTTTGACTTCCGCGCGGTCATAAAAGCGCGCGCCGCCGATGACGGTGTAGGGAATATCGCAGGCGCGCAGCGCTTCTTCCAGCACGCGCGACTGGGCGTTCGTGCGATAAATCATCGCGAAGTCGCTGGGCAGATAGCCCTGCTCGTGCTGCAGCAGCAAAATCGTATTGGCGGCATAAAGCGCTTCGCGGCGCTCGTCGAGCGCTTCATAGCAAATGATGCGTTCGCCGCCTTGTCGACGGGTATATAGTTTTTTGTCGTGACGGTGCGGATTGCGCGCGACCACGGCGTGCGCAGCGTCCAAAATCACCTGCGACGAGCGGTAGTTTTCTTCGAGCTTGACGACCCGCACTTCGGGCCAGTCGCGCTCGAAATCGAGAATCAGACGAACGTCGGCGCCGCGCCAGCCATAAATGGCCTGATCGTCGTCGCCGACCACCACCAGGTTTCGGCTTTGTCCGGCCAAATGGCGCAGCAGCCGATATTGCACCTGATTGACATCTTGAAACTCGTCGACAAGGACGTGCAAAAAGCGCCGGCCGAGCAAACTGGCCAGCTCTGGATCACGGTCGCACAGAATCACCGGCCACAATAACAAGTCGCCAAAGTCCGCGGCCCCAAGACGCAAAAGCCGCGCCTGATACAGCGGGTAAAGTCGCGCCACTAAGTCCGTGAAGTAGTCACTGCCGCGATACTGCTCGGGAAGCAGGCCCTGATTTTTGGCGCGGTCGATAAATGTGCGCAGGGCCCGCGGCGGCATGGCCATTTCGTCGATGTGTTCTTCCTGAAGGATCTCTTTGCAGACGCGCAGCGCGTCGTCGTCATCCAGAATGACAAAATCCGGCGGCAAGCCGGCGCGGTCGGCCAAACGCCGCAAAAGCCGCGCCCCAATCGAGTGAAAGGTGCCAAGCCAGCGCGGAAAGCGGCTGGAGCTATGAAATCCGCTCGGCGCAGACGCAAATAGGCCAAAGCGCGCGCCCAAGGCTTCGACACGCTGGCGCAGTTCGCCGGCGGCCTTGTTGGTAAACGTCACGGCCAGGATGCGCTCAAAATCCACGCCGCGCCGCAAAAGCTCGGTCATGCGGTAGGCGATGACGCGAGTTTTGCCGGAGCCGGCCCCGGCCAGTATTAAAAGCGGCCCGCCTTCATGCTCGATGGCCGCGCGCTGCGAAGAATTAAGTTCTTGGTCGTCGAAACGGGACATGAAAAAAAGGCCAGGCGGCGCCCAGGCCGTTTGCACAAATAGCACGATCCGCTGCAGTTGCCGAAGCGAAGCCCGCGAATCGTCGCGCCGTCCGCTTGCTGCTCGACGGCGACGCGCTTGCAAAATCAGTGCAGGACGGTGCGCAGGCGCGAAATGCCTAGGCCGAGCATCAGATCCGCTTCGCTTTCGAAGGTGGTAAAGCGCACCCCCATGCCGGTCAGGGCTTTGGCGCGACCACCGGGGTCGGCAAAGTTCAGAAAGTAGTGATTTTTCACTTCGCCACGCGCAATGATGCGCGCCGGCGATTCCGGCACCGAGAAGTAGACCTGCACCTTGGTTCCAAGCGGCAGCGGATCGGTAACTTCCACCATGATTCCGCCCGCCGAGACATTGCGCGCGATCGCGCAGCATTCGCCAAAGGCATCACTGCGTATCGACACCGGAAAGGCTTTGTCGAAGCGGTGGGTGCGCCGTTTTTCCATCATCGTCGATCCTCGGTTCGTCGTCGGGTGCGGTACGCCTGACGCGAGTTTGGTAAGTGAAGGGAGTCAAAAAACTCACCTTATCCTACATCAAACCACCTTGTGCGAAATGTATTTTTTTAGAAAAATTCGCGGACGAGCGAACGACCGCCGAAAGGCGTCCTCCTCTGCCTTCCGTGCTTTCTCGAGGAAGAATCGTTCTTACATTCACCTGCTGCCGAGCGGCGCGCCTTGCCGCGGATCGGCTTGCAGATCGAAGCATTGTTTCGGCCCCGACGGGCTTCCAACGGGGGCCACGCTCACCCGCACATTGGTTGGCGCGCTGACCGGCGCAAACAGCGCGCCCATCTGCTGACCATCGCGCGACGCACACGCCGCCAGAAACGTCGCCGGCCGCGGCGCTTCACCAAGGCAGCACCAGTTCCACTCTGCATGCTCCGGCAGCTGAAAGCGCCCGTCGGCATTGGCCTTCGCCGTCGCCTGGCGCGGACAGCTCGCCATCGACTGGCCTCGCCTGTCAATCGTGCAGACCATCACGTCGGCGCCGCTGATCGAGCTGCCCATTTCGTCGACCACGACTCCTGTGATCAGGCTGCGATAGACCTGCTTGTATGGAAAGCAGCCGCTGGCGCCGCATAAAAGCAGCGCGATGATCACCGCTTTTATCAATAGCGAATCTCGAGCAGCGGCTTTGTCGGCACAAAATCGTTGGCCGGCGATCCAGGCGGCTCGAATCCCGCGGGCTTGCTCACCTCGCAAAGTAGTTCTCCACGATCAGTGCCTGTTGCTCGGGGAGAAACTCGTAGAAGTTCGAGGCCGAGGTCAGCTGATACTCATACGCGCCATTTCGATCGCCGCTTTTGATCGCCGCGACCAGCTGGGCCGATAGCGACACCGAAATATAGCTGGTTCCAAAGTGCTGATACTGCCAGACATGTGTCAGCTCGTGAATGAATGCCTGCGTGTAGTCCTCGAGCTTGGCCGCGTCGGCCGGACTCAGCTTGCCAGCCGGATTAGGGCCGCTGATCGCGAATCCGCGCGGCACGCGAATGGTGTTACCGACTGTGCGAAATTCCAGAAGCGGGGATGGAATCAGCCGTACCCTCGCATAATCGATGCTCTTGCCGAACACCGCCTGGGCCAGATGGATCTGCTCTGCTGTCAGTGCGACGCCATGAATCGCAGCCTCGGTATCGCTCAACTGCATAAACGCTTCTTCCATCGCCGGAGAGCGAATCCGCAGCGAGGATGGCTTGCCGCCCGGCTGGCGCTGCGCCTGCGCGCTGCTGCCACCACCGCCAGCATTCGAATTGGCTACGCTCGGGGCCGGCTCGGCAGGACCGGGGTCGGCGAAATGATCAAAGAGGGGCGGCGCGGTCTCGGCGGGTGCACCCGGGCTGTTGCCCTTCGCTGCTGCAGTCATTGATAACGTCTCGTCGTGCGTGCCAGCTTCTTCCCGTGCCGAACCTTGTCCATTGCCGCTTAAGATTTTGTTCAGTTGGCTCGATTGATCTCGATGCTGAAAAGCCGTCGCATCCATCTCCTGAGCTGGATATGCAAAATCTCGAATACTTATCGTGCAGATTGCTGCATTTTCTTAATTCTTTGGATCCGCAACCCGTACCATCAGGTTGCACGTAGTCCTTCATGATAGACTTTACTCGAGATCGGACGATTCCGCATCCGGCCATCGGACCCTCTAGTCTGGCACGGAATGCCTCCTACATGCACATGCCCTGCACCGAGCAGTTCTGAGAGTAGCTTCGACGACCGCGGCGAAGGAGGCTCGGTTGTCGAAGCTGCGGGTTACATCTGGTCCCATGGCTGTCTCGCTCATGATGCTCCACTTGTAGGTGAATTCGATGTCCTCGCCGGCTGGTGAGACGGCGCTGGCGTGTAAGCTGACGGACTCTCCCGTTGTAATGCGCACAGAGCTCGGGGTCACCGTCACAATAGGATTCGCCCAATCGGGATTGGGCGAGCAGTTCTTCTCTTGAAACAGACACTGGTAGCGCTTGGGACAGGTCGGGCACGACAGAGCACAGGAAAAGCCGGAGGAAGAAAAGAAGATGTCTGAATCCTGAAAGAGCGTGCACTCCCATCCGTCGTCGCAGTCACCCTGCTTGTCAGAGTGTTCAGCCAAATCCTAAAGATCGTACGGCTGCCGCGGCTGTGGGAAGCCGCGGCGTCTGCTGAAAGATCCCCTTACGAACAGCGCAGCGGTGAACTTTCACAAGCGCGATGGTTCGCTCTGCCGGGGAAGGATCGGCGCTGAAGCGCATTTGGCGCGCTATCACAATTCTTGTGTACAAGCGGTCTCAAAATCCGTAACGAGCGTCTCTACCAGTTTGCCAAAAACTTGAAGCTGAAGGGGGCTACTGTTACCGTGCCGCTGGCTCCGCTTGACGACGGCATCGCGGGGGCAGAGCACTCTCCCGATCCGCTCGTCAGATACTGTTTGCGAAACTGATCCTCCATTTTGTAGACCTGGGAATCAACGCGCACCGTGCAGCCCGTCGTAGCGGTCGCCCATCTGCGGTGGTCGCGCGCTTCGATCTCGACGCCTGCCGGAAACGTCCCGGTCTGTCCCTCTTTTATATCCTTGACCTCGACTCGAAACGCCAGGACCTCGCCATCCAGTGGCATGAAAGATATCGACGTGCCGGTGCCGCTGCCAAAAGGAGTCAGACAGGCAGGATCGTCGCTTAGCCGCCAATCGATCGCGCCAGAGACGCTGGCATCGAGATCGCAAGTAGATTCGCTATCTTCTCCGCCGCAGCCAAGGGACATGGACAACGCCAGGACGCTGATAAAAGGCATCAAGCGCGAAAGCATTCTCTTTGGCATGTGGACCTCCTATTGAACCGAACTATAAGCAAATGACTGGCCGACATCGCTTCAACTTGCGCAGTCCTCCAAGTCTGTGAAATTTCAGGAGTGCGCAAAAGATGTCGGCTGCGCTGTCGAAAATTCCACTTCGCGGCTGTTCATGGTTCGTCGAACTGTCGCAAAATTTGACAGCAGCGCTCTCTTATCAATAAGAGGACTCCGCTAAAGATAAGGTCCAGTGCACAATTGCCCTTCATCTAGAACGGGATACTGCGCCATTCCGTTTTTGCTGGCGGGACAGCGCCCACAGCAGCAGCACTGCTGCGGACAGGCCCCACAGTCCAGCCAGGTTTGCCATCTGACTGAACGAGCAGCTAAAGCCGCCACCAACGAGGCGCAGATTGCCACCGTGATCGGTCCAGACGTTATCCTCAAGTCTCGGATCGATGGCGCCATCCGACCTGACGCTCACCGTGATCTGGTTGTCTGTGATCGGCGAAGCCGGCGAGCGAACGACGACGTCGACGGCCGTAGTCTTTTCGGTCGGCTGCAGAGGCCTAGGCCATATGCAGAGGATGGTACGGTCCTGCTGCGTGCAGGTCCAATCCGGACCCGGGGTGAGCTTGTCGATCATGTCACCCAGCGGAACCACGAAGGTGACCTTAAGCGGGCCGAGATCCGGCGAGTCTCCGACGTTTTTGATCACGACATGGAAGCTCGTCGGGGTGCTTCGCGGAGCCGAGAGCGGATCCTTGATGACGTCGACGCGGATGTCAGCTATGTCGGTCAGGACGAAAACCACCGTCGAAGCGCCTGGCTGCACACCATTGCTCGAGGGAAAAGACGTGGAACCCAGAGCGGGACTGCTGGCCGGAGTGCCGCTCGTCTGACTCTGCGTCGAAATCGTGCCATTGGCGCTCGAGGTGGTTTTGAGCTTGTAGGTCACCACCACCGGCATGTCGGTCGGGGTCAGGGTGCCGCCCTGCGTGCCGCTTGCGCCCTTGCCGATGCGGATGATGAGCGCCGGCTTTCCGGTCATCGGGTCGGTGCCAAGCTCGGCCTGGTCGTCGCCGACCTCGTCGGTCTTGAGGCCGTTCTGTGCCTGATCGGGGCCGCTTTGCACCCAGATCGAGCCCGGCACGTAGGTCAGGCCGTCGGGCAGTGGGTGGCGGATGACGATATCTGTGCCATCGTCATCGCCGGTGTTCTTGGTGGTCGAGGTGAAGAGGACGGTATCGTTCGGGGAAACGCCCGCCGGATCGGCAAGCAGCGTCGTCTCGAGCACCGGCTTGTGGCTGCGAATCGAGGTGACAAGCGCGCCAAGGAAGTACACGTCGTCGACGGCGCTCGCGTGGATGTTGGCAGCGCTGGCGCCCGGCATGACCAGTGTTGAGATGTCCAGGATGTCGAGGTCCAGGCCGCTCATACTCGCCGGGCCACCGGTCAGCTGCGGCAGGTCGCCCACGACGCTTACTGGCATGCCGAGTGTGCTGCGCGTGCTGTTAAACAGGTTATTCGAGGGATTCTGCGCATCCTGCAGGAGCTGCCCGTTGAAGGTGAACGACTCGGTCTTGTCCGAGTCGCCATCGTAGGCGATGATGCCGAGCTTGCCCTGCGGCATACCCCCGGCCGGAATGTTGTAGCCGCGGATGCTCAGGTCTACCGATTGCCCCATGGACACGGTGTCCATGCCGTCGAAGATGGCGATGTTGCGGACCGGCTCGATGTTGCTCTGGTAGATGATCACCATCGACCAGGCGGCAAACTGCACGTCTTCGTCGCGGTTGGCCACGGTGCGGCGCACGACGTTGCCGACGCGGTAGGCCCCTGAGCCGTACTGCGCAACGGTGGCAGTGATCTCGGCGGTCGACTGATAGACGTTGCCACTGCCACCGCCTACTGCGGTGGCGACCTCGCCCTTAAGCGGATCAGGACGAACCATGATGGAAAAGCCACCAGCACCGGGACGCTCAATGGTCACCGGGCTTGCGGCCAACATGCCATCATCGGTGAGGTTGCCGCCCCAGTACAAACGCGCGTAGGTGACCTTGGCGCCAGTCGGGAGGCTGAGCATGGCCGTGCTGCGGGCGTTTGCGACAAAGACCATATCATTGGCCTGCGCGCCGCCGTTGCCGGTCGCGTCCGACTGCCATAGTGCGTCTGGAGCGCTGTCGCTAATCATCGCCTGGTCGCCGCAGCTGTCGACGTCGCCAACCACCGGTTTGGGAATGGCCATCCCCTTGGAATCCATGGCTTTGCATTCCTGACCCAGGGTGTTGCCGATTAAAATGATGTCGCCCTTCTGGTCGATCTGAAACCGCGCCTTGGGCACCGCCCAGGCAGTGGACAGACCGATGGCACACACCGCAGCGCTTAGAATCGCGCCGAGCCAGCGGACCCGGCCCTGGTTCACGAGCGCTCCGATAGTCATAGCCTCCTCCTTTGGAGTACTCACGGCCGTAAATAACAAGAGCTCAGGGAGAATTATAAAGGAATATTAACAAGGATGAGACGCGAAGACGACGCACACCTCGTCGCTACTGAGCACATAGATGCGCTAGAAAGGTCTTCGGCTTTTTTGCAAGAATGCCCTACGTGCGATAGCAGAGGAAATGTAAGCCAAAGATTGCTCGATAGGTTTGTGTGGATTCGCCAAGGTGAGAAAAGCGGACTCGCTCATGTCTCTGATAAAATGGATGCGAGCGGAAAGTGCCTTGGAGGGAAGTATGCTGCAGCCTACAGACTATGGCCTCGCGGACTATGTCTTGGAAGAGACCCTGTATGAGGGTCCGGAAACCTGTGTGCGCCGAATCAGGCATCGATCCTCAGGAGAGCGTCTCGTCGTTAAACTGCCCGTTTCGGATGCACCAAGACTGCGCACCGTGGGGCGCCTGGTCCACGAGTATCATGTGCTGACCAAGCTCGCGCAAGTTCCTGGGGTGGTACGTTGTCGGTCGCTCAGCCAACAGGGCAATAGCGCGGCCCTTTTTTTGGAGGACTTGGGACTTTGTTCGCTCAATCGGGTGTTGGTCGAGCGGGGTCGGCTGCCCTTCGATGCGGCGCTGCGCATCGCGTTTTCGCTGTGCCAAGCACTCGAAGGCGTACATGCCGCGGGAATCGTTCATAAGGATGTAAAACCGCATGACATCCCGTCTGAGGCTGAGCAAGCTTGAAAGCGTGAGATTTTCGA
>CAYWPR010000054.1:0-40558 GCA_964460115.1 uncultured Myxococcales bacterium | reverse complement strand
GCTTGCTCTGGTCATGCTCTTTTCGAAATCAGGACCGATCTGCGCGTATACCTCCACCGAGGCTTCTTCGGGGATCATCACTATCTCCTCGTTAGGGGCTACCTGATGCCCGGATCGACAACTAGCCATCCCCATCAAACTCTCCCAAGCATTGACTATATTCGTTAGCGTTGTCGGTAGAAGCAGCAAAAGGAGCCAAAGCGGGAAGCGCGCCCAAAAGCCCAAAGCGGACCCCCAAGCATTCGCGAAGATCGCCTGGCTGCCGTCGCCATACTGCTGCGCAGTGATAGTATTTTATCTAGTCGATCGCGAGCTCATACCCGACTTCACCATGATAAATGACTATGGGGCCAGGTTTAGATGATTCACATCTGTTCGGAGAAGCTGCACCAAGTAGCTTTAACGAGCCCCTCTATCGTCCTGTGTGTTCGACAGTCAGCCTCTAGCGGTTTGGCTACATAGCGGCTGATCTGCTCGGATGAAGGTTTTATGGACTGGCAGTGCTCCACGCACTGCCACGCTTCGCTGCGCACTCCTAGACGTTCTATTTCCATACGTTGTTGTACCTGAACAGCGCCGCGAGTGTGTTTAATATCTTGACGTACCTTGAGGGTGCGCTCTGTGATGCCGTCTATGCTTGCCTGACTTGAGCGATATTTTTCATTGTGCGCCTGATGCTTGCGTATTTAGGACAAGTCCGGCATCTCCGACGGCAGCGCCCAGAATTGTGACACCGCCTAAAGCCACGCCCAACCCGATCGAATCCGCGCCTTTATGAAATCCGGATTCCATTCCCGCCAGCAAAGAAACCGTATTGTCCCGCAGCCGCTGCAGTTTTCCGGAATTCGGCAGTTGCAGATTGGCCGCTTTAGCAGCGCCCACATTGCCGAGCTTTCTGCCGCGGTGCGAGGAAACATCGGCTGGAATGCAGAACTGGTCGCACTGCTTGAAAAACTACCCGTAGCCGTCCAGACCGGAGGCATTAAAAGCCATTCTGAGGGAAACCGGTACACTACGTACTTCGAAGTCCCGCGCGGTCTTAGAAGAAATCACCAATCTCGGTTGGACCTATGGGACGGCATTGACCTGGCGCGGGCAGGACAAACAAGCCGCGTGGCTAAGTGTGATCTTGGCCCGTATCGCCTGGCAGACTTAGTATGCAGATGCACAGATGGAATCGCCGGCGGCGCTTCGTTTTATGACGTACTTGCTCGAGATGGCTCGGCAATGGTACCGCTCCCTGCCGCTTTGCGCCGAATGCCCGTACAGGCTGAAAGCCTACAGTATCGGGCGCTGGCCGCTTCCTTAGACAGTTTGCTGACCTATTACCAGGACGATTGCGACGCTGCGATCAAGCTATCCCGAAATAGCCTGCAGATGGCGCGCAAATCCGGCGACAAGCAGATCGAAGTTCATATGCTGGCGATTCAGTCGCTTTCGCACTTGCGAATCGGTGCTGTTCAAAAAGCACTGAAATTGGCCGACGAGCTGGCGCAGCTCCTTGCCGGCTTTCGCTCGGCCGACCCAGCGTATCGAGAAGCTTTTGTGCCCTCCCCTCGCTTGCAGATAAGGCCCAGCAGGGGCCTAGCATTCGCGCCTTTGCCACGGAATTTAACCGCACCGGTTGGAAACTCCACCACCGCCACAGGTCATGGGGGCCGCGCAAGTTCCGCAGTTGATTACGCTGCCACAGCCGTCTCCAGCAAGACCACATTGAATCCCTAGATTCACGCAAGCAAGGGGTATTCAGCCGCCGCTGCCGCACTGGTTGGGAATTCCGCCACCGCCACAGGTCATGGGGGGGGCGCAGGTTCCGCAGTCGACTACGCCGCCACAGCCATTTCCAACAAGACCACAGCCGGCACCGATATCGCCACAAGTACGAGGAACACAAATCGGAATGACGTTCAGCGTGGTCGAGGCATTTTGGCCCATGTAGGTGGCAGAGATGGTCGCCATGCCGATCTCTACTCCCGTGGCCACGCCGCTTGAGTTGATGGTGGCAACGCCGGTAGCCGGAGCAATGTCAATGGCAGTCCAAGTGGCGCCAGAGGCTACATTCTGTGTGGAACCGTCCGAAAGGGTGGCGATGGCGACGAACGACTGCGTCGATCCTTTGACCACCGAAGGATTGCTGGGACTTATAGCGAGTGAAACGATGACGGGGCTGGTCACGGTAAGCGGGATGGATTGACTTTTGCCGCTGTGGCTGGCCGTTATCGTCGATTGTCCAAGATTATTGGCAGTCGCGCGCCCCGTGGCGGTGATGCTTGCCACGTTGCTAGCTGGCGCGACATCAGTGGCACTCCAGTTTGCGCTGCTGGTCAGGTTTTGCATGCTTCCATCCGAAAAGCTTCCGGTCGCGGTGAGCTGTTGCGTCGTTCCGCGCGGCAGCGATGGATTTGCCGGCGTGATGCTGATCGAAACGAGCACGGGCGCAATCACCGTCAGCGTCGTCGAACCGCTTTTGCCGCCCTGGGTCGCGGTGATGGTCGACTGTCCCAGGTTATTGCCAGTGGCTAAACCCGCTGCGGTGATCGTGGCGACATTGGTGGCAGGAGCCACATCGGTAGCGCTCCAAGCAACGCTGCTAGTCAGGTTTTGCGTGGACCCATCCGAAAAAGTTCCGGTCGCGGTGAACTGCTGCGTCATTCCACGCGGCAGCGATGGGCTGAGCGGAGCGATGCTGATCGAGACCAGTGTCGGCGGGTTTACGGTTAAGGTCGTCGAACCGCTTTTGCCGCCCTGGGTCGCGGTGATGGTCGACTGTCCGACGCTGTTGCCAGTGGCCAAGCCCGACGCGGTGATTGAGGCGACATTGGTGGCGGGGGCTACATCGGTGGCGCTCCAGATGGCACTGCTGGTCAGGTTTAGCGTGCTTCCATCGGAAAAGGTTCCGGTCGCGGTGAACTGTTGCGTCGTTCCGCGTATCAGCGAGGGATTCAGCGGGGCGATGCTGATCGAGACCAAGGTCAGCGCCGTCACCGTTAGCGTCGTCGACGCGCTTTTGCCGCCTTGGGTAGCGGTGATGGTTGATTGTCCAACGCTGTTGCCGGTAGCCAGGCCCGCCGCAGTGATCGAGGCGACATTGGTGGCCGGGGCCACATCGGTGGCGCTCCAGATGGCGCTGCTGGTCAGATTTTGCATGGAGCCATCCGTATAGGTCCCGGTTGCGGTGAACTGTTGCGTGACGGTACGCGGCAGCGAGGGATTTGCCGGCGTGATGCTGATCGAAACGAGCGCGGGCGTAGTCACTGTCAGCGTTGTCGAAGCGCTTTTGCCGCCTTGAGTGACGGTGATGGTCGACTGTCCGACGCTGTTGCCAGTGGCCAAGCCCGCCGCGGTGATCGAGGCGGCATTGGTGGCGGGGGCGACATCGGTGGCGCTCCAAATGGCGCTGCTGGTCAGATTTTGCATAGAGCCATCCGAAAAGCTTCCGGTCGCGGTGAACTGCTGCGTCGCTCCGCGCGGCAGCGAGGGATTTCCCGGGGCGATGCTGATCGAAACCAGCGTCGGTGCTGTGACCGTAACCGTCGTCGATGTGCTTTTGCCGTTCTGACTGGCAACAAGCGTCGATTGGCCGACATTGTTTGCTGTGGCCAGACCAGACGCGTTGATCGAGAGTACATTGCTAGCCGGAGCAACATCGGTAGCGGTCCAGGCCACGCTAGCAGTCACATCCTGACTGTTGCCATCGGTAAAGGTTCCAAGGGCCATAAATGCCTGCGTGGTTCCTTTGGCCATCGACGGAGTGCTTGGACTGATGGACAGCGTGGCCAATTCCGCGGCAGTGACCGTCAGGGACGTCGATCCGACTTTGCCTTGCAGGGTGGCGCTGATCGTCGAAGTTCCGATGCTTTTGGCGGTAACAAAACCGCTACTTAGAATCGACGCGACCGTCCCGCCGGCGCCTTCGGTGGACGTCCAGATCACCTGATTGGTCAGATCTTGCACAGAGCCATCGCCGAAGGTGCCGGTCGCGGTAAATTGCAGCATCGTGCCCTTGGCCAGGCTTGGATTGCTTGGGCTTACCGACACAGACAAAAGGGGTGCAGCCGTGACCGTCAGCGTGGTGGAGCTGCTCTGGCCCGAAAACTTGGCTGAGATCGTTGCCTGTCCGACCCCTTTGGCCGATAGCATTCCGGCGCTGTCTATAGATGCCGTGCCCATCGCTGGCGCCACATCGACCAAGCTCCAATCAACGCGAGCGGTCAGATCTTCTACATGGTTGTCGGCAAATGTTCCGCGCGCGGTAAATTGCTGCATCGTTCCCTTGGCCAGGCTTGGATTGCTTGGGCTAATGGCCAGGGACGAAAGCGAGGTTTCCGGCGAAGGGGGACCGCTATTGCTACCACCACAGGTGGTGCTGATAAGGGCCAGAATGCATAGACAACGGACTGTCCTATTCAAAGTTCTCATCGATTCCTCTTTGACTCGGCGAAACAACGGAGCCGCTTGACGCAATGTTTCAAAAAACTCGAGCCCACTGGCCAGCATTTGCACGACCCCTAGCCGAGGGTAGATGCGGCTTTTCAGTCGAAGGACGGTTTAGTATAAACGGATGCGCCCGTCTGAATCAAGCAGATAACCGGAACGGACAGGAGGATTCTGTATTTAACTCTGCGGCAGCGGCAGACTGGCAAATCCCGCATGCAATAAGGAACGCGGCAGCGCAAAAATCCGCAACAGCGCGGTGCCGGCCGGCACTGTGATATCACAGTCAGCGCGATGAATGGCAAAGACCGCCGGGGTGGCATGAAACTGATCGGTGGCGATGACTCCGCGCAGTACATCGTAGCCGTCGCCGTGGCTGCCCTCGACAAGACTCGACCAGCCGGGCGGCGTGCAAACAAAGGCCCAGGGTTTGACAAAAAAATGCGGTTCACCAGTTGGATGGGTCGTAAAGTACTTGCTGAAATAAAGCAGGCCGCCTTCATGCTGGCGCACAAATTCGGCCCCGTACGCATCCGTAAACCGCTGGCGCAGCAGTTTCCCTTTGCGCAATAGAACTTGCTTGTCGCAGTCTATCGTCACGTTGGCGCCGTCGAAGCGAAATGAGAAATCGCACAGATTGGCAAATTCGACCGATTCCGAATTCTCATGCGGCGCGCCAGCCTGGCTGCGAATCATTTCATATTCCGTCGGTCCAGCCAAAACCACTTCGCAAGCAGCGGACGTAGATTCGGTTTGGCATGCGTGCGTATCGATGCGCTTGCGGTAGCGGCGAGTAGGCGCGGCTTCCTTTTTTTGAAAATAGTCGGCGGAATAAAACTCCAGGTGAGCGCGGCCGACTTCCGGACGCTCGCTGAGCGTACGCACGACAAATTGCACAGTCGCGGGCAGCGGCGCCAAACAGCCAAGTTCGCCGCCCACGACCACCGCCCGCGCATCCTGTGCCGGTGCTGCCAGCGTCAAATCGACAATGAGCGGAACAAAAGACTTCGCGTCGTATAAAACCTGTTCTTCTACTGTAAAGCTGTGCGAACGGCGATTGGCCGCAGCCAAAAGCCGCAGGCAGACGCCCGAGGCCGGACGCACAAGATGGCCGGTCCAGATACGCAGCCGCGGACGGCGCGAAAAACGGCGCAGCGGCTGCGCAAACAGCACTTCGCGCTCCAAAGCGCGATACCAAGGATCATCCTGCTGTAAATATCCCGCGGCCAAAAGCCGCTTTTTAGCCTGCGCGTAGCGGTGAAGAAGGCGCGCTTCTTCTTCCGGGGGCAATGCCAAGGACCAGCCGAACCGGCCGCGCTCTAGGCGCCAGCGCTCGGTCAGGTGTATTTGAAATCCGAAGGCATTTCCTTCCAAGAGCGGCACACAGGCTTGAAGAGCGCGTAGCGGCACCGAGCCGCGCAAATTGGCCGGTCGTTTCTCCAAGCGAAACAAGCCGTCCAGCGCGTCTACGGTTGTAAAAGCGATTTTGGAACTGCTGTCCTTTTTCATTCCGCCTTCACTGCTGCCTCAACTGCCGCCGCCACAGCCGCCGCCGCCACAGCCGCCGCCGCCCCCACCACAGCCGCCGCCGCCCCCACCACAGCCACCGCCGCTACCACTGCTACAGCTACTGCTGCCGCCGCTACAGCTACTGCTGCCACCGCTATCGCTGCCGCCGCCGCCGCCGCCACAACTGCTGCCGCCATCGCTACTGCCGCCGCTTGCCGCGGGAAGCACCGAGGTTCTGGGGCTATAGTTTGGATTAAACGCATAGACAAGTCCGGTGCCCACGACGGCAGCGCCCAGAATTGTGACGCCGCCTAAGGCCACGCCCAAACCGATCGAATCCGCACCGGTGTGAAATCCGGATTCCACGCCATCCAGCAAAGAAACCGTACTGTCCCGCAGCCACTTCATATAAGCGGTCTTGATGACGCTTTCGCGAATGTGATTGCTGGCGATGACGGAAATCCAGATGGCCAAAATGACCATTCCGATCGCCAGAAACAGAACGCGATGCCCAAGCAAAAGGGCCCGCGCCAGTCGAATTCCGCCAAATGCCAACAGCAAAGTACCGCCCATCCATATCGCCGAAACGACGCGACTTTGGACCTCGGCTTCGCGAACCATGCCCGATGCTTGCAGTTCCAAAAGGATTTGCGTGCGAAATTCCGTAGCCGTGGCCACCGCGGCGTTGCGCACTTCGTTGGCAGTGGCTTCCAGCGGTTCCTGCGCTTCCGGCGCCGTACCGCTTTTTGGCTTTAGGCGTTCCAGAAAAGCGCGCAAAATCGGATGCGCCGGTGCCGAAGCGGTTCCGCTTATCAAGTAGGTCTTAGGATTTTCCGGATTGGCCTTGAGGCAGCCTGCGGCATGGGCCACGGCAATCAAAGTATCGGCGACTCCGTGTTCACCGCGCTCCAAATAGGCGATGGCGTAGTACTGCGGAGGGCTCGGCAGTTCGCCGATGCGCAGCAGCTTGCCGGAAAATCCCTTTTGCGCTCGGGCCGCAAACACCCCGTCTAAATAGCCGCCATAGGTGCGGCGTATCAAAACCAGCACCAAAAGCCCGACGGCACTGAGCACGGCATAAAGAAATAGGAATCCCGGTCCAGAGCGGATATTAAAAGGATAAAAATTTAGCAGATCCTCGGCCATTGCAGACTCCCTGAATGTCGATTCGTGTTGGGCAGTATCGAACAATATCGATATCGATCAACCGGCCTGCTCCATCTGATCCACGTCGTGCACCGCGGCGTCTAAAAGTCGGGTCAGCGTGTGTAGCGCTTCGGTCGGTGCTTGTTTGATTTTGAAAAGCGGCTTCGAATCGATGTCATAGGTTTTGCCGGCGGCGTTCAGCACATCATCCATTCGTTCCGAGCAATCGATCTTGCGCAGCCGCAACAGCGCATAAAGCGGACCGCGAATCTGGCGCAGCTTGCGTACAAGCGGAGTGATGAGCGCATCGGCTTGTCCCAAGTTGTCGGTGATGGCGCGACGCAGGCGAATTTGCGCCTCGCGCAGCTCTTGCTCGATGCGCAGCCGGCGGTACCGATCCGAGATGCTCAGTGCGGAAAAAGGATCCTCTCCGCACAGCAGAGTATGGCTTTGCGCAATGCTGTCATAAAGCAGCGGATAGACATCGGCGGCGCGCGGAATTTCCGCACTGCTTAGAATCATCGCCTCGACGCGAACGGCATAGCGGGCCAAAGCCAGCGGGTTGGCAATGGCCAAAAGCCGTTCCGGACGAGCATCCTTTAGCACCAGCAAAAGCTCGATGTCGCTGTGCCCGACTCGATAATCGCCGCGCACGGCGCTACCAAAGACGATAAGTGCCTGCAAATCCGACCCCAGGGCCGCGACCAGGGCCTTTTCAAGCTCTTCGAGACGAGGAACCACAGTAGGCGGCAGAGCGGCAAATAATTCTTGTTTGGTCTTTTGACTCATGTATGCACTCTTTTTTGTCCAAATCGCAATAGTCTTTGGGCCCAGGCAAAGCGCGACGGCCGTGCAGCATCAGGACTAGGGCTAGGACCGAAACCGGAAGGCGCGACGGCCCCGCCTTTTTGCGAGCGCGCGCGCATTTCATCCTGGCGTTTGTGCCAAAGGATGCTGCGGCTGTGCCGAACCGCGGTGGCATCAAAAGGCGTTGTCTTTAGCGGCGGCTCGGCGGCGGTCAAAAGCGTCGCCAGGTGCGCCTGACGCGCCGCCAGCTCAGCGATAGATAGCGCACCAGCCGGCGCTGTCGCCGACGTGCTTAGGCCCGCCGCCGAAAGCGCCTTGGGCCCAGCGCTGTCGAGCAGCTGGCGCGCGCGGTCGAGTTCCTCGGCAAGCGCGGAAAACGCCGGAAAGTTGGCATCGCGCTCAATCAAAATGGGAACCGGCCCGGCGTGACGCAGCACTTCGGCAAGCAGCGTAAACACCGCATCGGGCGTTGCATGCGCATGCGTATCGACGTAGAAGCCGTCGCGCCATGCGCCGCCGGCGACATGCAAAAATCCCACGCGCGAAAGTGGATAGCTGCGCAAAAGCGTCAGGGGATCGCAACCGCTGTTTAGAGCATTGGCGTAAATATTTCCGACATCCAGCAGCAAATCGCAGCCGGTGGCTTGAGCGATTTCGCCAAAGAAATCGCCCTCGCTCATTTCATCTTCCGGCCAGCGCAGGGTCCAGGCGGGCGTTTCCAGCAAAAACGGCACATCCGGCAGATGGCGCCGCGCCTTTACAAGGTTGCGCGCCACCACGGCCACGGCCGTGCGGCAAAGCGGCAGTTGCGTCAAATGGCCAATCTCTTGACCGGGGCGGCGCCCGTGTCCGCGATGGCCGGTAAAAGCCACGTGTTCGCTAATCAGCGGCGCCCGCAGGTCCCGCGCCAGCGCCCCCAAACGACGCGCCCGTTCTTTATCAATGCCGTCGGCACTGCCCAAAGATAGTTTGATGCCGTGCGGCAGCACCCGGCCTTTCCACAGCTCAGAAAGGGCCAGCGCTTCGCGATAAAGCGGCGCATTTTGAAAACAGGTTTCGGCAATGACTTCGATAAAATCAACGGTTTGCGGCGCCGCCAAAAGCGCTGCGGAAAGCTCATAGCGCCAGCCGAGTCCAACACCACAGGGTAGGCCCGCTATAGATGGCACAATAGGCAATCCTAGCATACTGGCCTAGTCCGCCAGCCTGAATGACCGTCAATCCGCAGCGAAAGACGAGGCGGAAGGCGCGATCGCAGCAAGCGGCTGCCGGTGCAGCCGGCTGCGCCAAAGCAAAAAGCCAGCCAGCGCCGGGCCGGTAACCGCCGTGGCCAAAATCGCCAGGTCTAAAAGTCCATGGACGCGCGGCAGGTTGTAAAAGACGGCTTCCAGCAAAGTCAGCACCGCATCGCTACAGATCAAAACGGTCAGAAGCGTCGCCAGCGAGGCTTGCCAAGCATAAGTCAGCCGCAAAAGCGCAACGGCCAGAACGACATCAAATCCCACCCAGGCCCATTTGATAAAGGCCGCAGGAAATGAATCGACCGGAGCCAGTGCCAAAAGCAGAGTCCAGGGCACTAGCAGCATCGCCAAAAGCCGAACCACGACGGCTGGTCCGCGCAAAAGCGTCTTTATGCCAAAGCGCAAAAGGCCGCCCTGCGCAAAAGCCGTTAAGACGTCGGTGACGACGCGTACGCTGCTGTCGGATGGGCAATAGGATAGGAAGATGGGTTCCCAGTGATGCGGCCGCAGCTTGGCTTTAAACGCGCGCAAGCCCTGAAAGTCATAAAACGTCGTGCCCAAACGCCGCGCGGCGCGCAGCGGAGCGCTGAGGCTTCCCGACAAAGGGGCCAGACCAAGCGTCAGGTAGTCGCTGCCGGATTCGGCGGCCAGACGCATGGCCGCATCCACCAAAAGCTCGACGGTGCCGTTTGGCGCCGCGGGGTCGCGCAGCAGATCTTCGCAAAACCAGCCACCGCGCATGTACACCGGAATCATTCCCAAAAGGCCCATCAGGCGACCGTCGAGCTCGGCAACTAGGCAGCGCCGCTCGGCCGCATCTTCAAATAAGTTGAGCTGCACGAGAAATCCCATGGGCGCCATCTGCCGCGTGCCAAGCCAGCGCTGCACAAGCTCCTCGATGGCACGGCGAATCGCAGAGTTTGCATCTTGCAGTTCCGCAGCGGCAATCAGCCGCACGCGAACTCCTTTTTTGCGGGCGCGACGCAATTGCTCGCGCAGACTACGGCTTTGCTGCAAGCATTCCGAAAAGCGCGCGGGATTCCAGACTGGCTGTTCGCCGATGCATAGCGGCGTCAGCGCCGACGCCGTCGTAAAACGCGACTCGGTGGCGAAAAAGCAAGCGCGCTGGCCTTGCGCCTTGGCCGCTGCCACAAAAGCCGCGGTGGCCGCTTGCAAAGCTGCGGGGGGCGCAATGGGAGCTCCAGCCGCTACCCAAGAGCGGCCGGTTTCCACATAGGCCACACAGGCATCTTCACCATAGAAAAAGTAGCGGTAACCGGGTTCCAGAATCTGAAAGGAAGTCGCATTCCAGCCGTATTGCTTCAGCAGATGCAGGACGCGCTGGCGCTCGGAGACAGGCTCCATGGCTATCCGGCGGCAGGTTTAAAACATCAAGCTGCGCGTGAGTCCCGCCAAGCGACTCGTCAGATCATCCACTTGTTTTTCGGTCAGTCGCAGATCCAGCACAAAAGTAGCTTTGCGCGATCCCACTTGCAGCGTATCGAGATAGCTCGACAGACCCATCAATTGCAGCCGGCTGTCCTGACGCAGTCCATTTAGAGATGTATTGACCGCGCCAAGCAGGGTGCTGGCATCGGCTTCACTGCCCAAATCCAGATCCGCATGGACGCGCAAGCCCTGGCTTAGGTCCACCGAACCCGAGATGCTGTGCAGCGATGCCGCGGCTCCAAGCTGCGCCGAGGAACGCAAGCGCTCGGCCATCTCTGCCGGCACTTGGCCGGCCCAAAAGAACGCATCGTTTTGGCGGGTGCGAAAAAGGAGTGACTGCAATTCTTTGTTCTCGCTGGCCGCGCCGGCCGGCTTTTTGTTCTGGTACAAATCGATGATGCGGTGCATCCAGTCGTCTCCGGCAATGACGATGGCGCGCTTGCCAAGTACCGCCAGCGCCGGACCATGGCCCGATCCCATTCCCACGCTGCTTAGACCTACGATGCGGACGCCGTTATAGTCGCTTTCACTTGTTGTTTGATGCCGCTCAGCGGCCGTCTTGCGCACGCAGGCCACTACGTCATCGGGGGTGTAGCGACCGCGCAAAAGCAGTGCGTACTCGCGATTTTTTTGCGCATTTGCTGGAAACGCCAGAAAAATGCTGTCCAGATCCTTAAGGGGATCGAGATGGCATTTGCTGACAAACTCCTGATATTCCTTTTGGGAATTGGGATCCTTGTCGCGGGCCTCAAGAAGCTTCTGCCACAAATGGGTCGAGCGGGCCTGCTTCAGGTTCAACATAAAAACCGCCGAGGCATCGCCCGGCACCAGTGCCAAATCATCGCGGGCGGCGCCGGATGAAGACAGCCGGTTGCAGGCCGAAAGGCCCAAAACCAGGGTTGCGGTAAGTAGAGCCGAGGTGCCAAAAGACGGGGCTCGCTCTGAAAATAAAGCCAAACGCATGATCGCTCCTTCAGGAATTCAGTTTCTCTTATACACGGGCCGCCGCAGTTTGTCCGGCCAGAAAAGCGCCGACCACGTGCCGGTGCTTTTCAACATGCCGTAGGTTCAGAAATTATTGATTGCGGTCCGCGCAGTGCCAAGCCGCAACCAAAGCTTCCGCCTTCTGCCGCGTACTGACATCGACACTGCCGCTTTCCGCAAGGGCTTTGCTCGCTGCCTGGCAGGCGGCCTGCGGATGGTTGTAGCGAAAAAGGAGCTCGGCCAGCGCCACTTGACTCAGGGCGGCCTCGTAGCCTTTTTTGGACAAACGGACGGCGTTATACAAGTGCCCAAGGGCGCGCAGGCGGTTGTTTTCAGCCTCGTAGGCTCGGCTCATCAGACGATGCAGCTCGGGAGTGCTGCGAACCTCGCGCTCGTCGCGCAAAATGCGCAAAGCTTCGGCGATTTGCGGCGCAGATACAGGCGAGCCGGAGAGTAGCTCACGCGCGCGGCGCAGCGGTTCATTCTCAGCAGGGGCGGAAATGGGCGGCTTGCCGAGCGGCCACAGACGGGCCTTGGTGAAGTAGATTCCAGCCCCTATAAGTCCGCAGAGCAGAACTGCCAAAAACCAGTAGGGCTGCCGCGGCACCTTCAGCGGAACTTCAGAATCGGCAAGGTCTTGCGGCGAGGGCGCAGGCGGTAAAAGCGCTTCTTTGGCCGCAGCCGAGTTCGTTTCGGCGTGGACTTCGAAACGTGCATCTAGGGTCGCCGCAGCCGATCCTGATGTACGCAGCGGCGCGCTTTCACGCGGACCGGTGCGCGGCCCTGCCAAAGGAGTCTGTCCGGGTGCCAAATGCCGCTGTACCGTTCTGGCGACGCCACCCGCCGGCCGGCCGGAAACGGGGGACGCTGGAGGGCTCGGCACCTCAGCACTGCGCAATGGCTCTTCCGGATGTCGAGCCAAAAGGGATTCCAGAGTGTCGGCAATCTCTTCGGCGGACTGCGGCCTGTCATCCGGAGACTTGGCCAAACACTGCAGCACCAGTGCTTCCAATTCTGGCGGTACCGTCGCCGAATCGGCCAAAGAAAGCGGCGGCGGCGGCTCATTGACGGTTTTGGCGATAAGCGCCAAAAAGGTCGAGGCCGTAAACGGCAATCTGCCGCTTAGCATCTGATACGAGACGACTCCAAGCGCATATAAATCAGTGCGCGCATCTAGCGGTCGTCCCTCGGCCTGCTCAGGCGACATATACTCCGGAGTGCCAAAGACCACGCCCGTACGGGTCAGCGATTGCAGGGCCACATCGACATCTTGCGACTCGGCCCCATCAAAGCTCTCCTTGTCTCCTTTGGCATCGCTTTGCGGCGCCAGAGCAGAAAGCTTGGCCAGTCCAAAATCCAGCACTTTGACGGTCATTCCAAGGCGCGCTTTGCCGCGACGCCCGAGCACGATGTTCTCGGGTTTGAGGTCGCGATGTATCACCCCTTGCTCGTGGGCGTGGCCAAGGCCTAGCGCGATCTCGCGGGCCACCGCCGCAGCCCGCCGCCAGGGTAGCGCGCCGTTCCGCAGAACCTGGGCCAGGTTCTCGCCATCTAGGAGCTCCATAACCAAAAACAGCAATCCGTCGTCGGTCTGCCCAAAATCACTGACACGAATGATATTTTCGTGATCCAGACGAGACGCCGAACGCGCCTCGCGATGAAAACGGGCCACGGCTTCGGTATCGCTGGCCAGTTCCTGGCGCAGCACCTTGACCGCCACCGGCTTGTCCATAAGGATGTGATGGGCGCGATAGACCGCCCCCATGCCGCCGCGGCCCAGAACTTCGATCAGTCGGTAGCGACCAGACAGGACGCGGCCGGCCAGTGGATCTTCAGGCAAACTGGGGCGCAGCGGCGTTCCGTCTCGCGGACAGAACTGCTCACCTCCAGAAAAGCTGGCTTTGCACGTCGGGCAAAGATTCACGGCGCTTCCGAAACCGGACAGATAAAGGGCCGCTTAGAAGCGCATTCCGCGCTTGGCGCGATACATAAACCAGTCGTACGCCAAATATGCCGTCGGAACCAGCCCCACAATGCCCAGAACCGGCGAAAGCGCGACTGCGGCCACTCCCGTCGCAGCCAATGCAGCTCCGGTGATCAATCCTTTTTTCTTGGCGATCTCTTCATCGCGTTCACGCAGCGTCGGCATACTAACTCCTTAACACACACTAGCATGGTTCTAGCGCAGCGCAGCGGATGCTTGCAACGCCCGCCCTGGCGATTTCCTGCTTCCATGTACAATGAAGGGTGCAGAGGTCTTTGTATGCGCAAGCTGCTTCTTTCCTTCGCTGCACAAGCTTTGTTTGTGACTGCTCTACATGCCGAAAAGCCGAATTTTGCGCCGGCTGTGGCCCCCCTACACGGCAAAGGACGCTATGCCGGTTCGCATCCGCTGGCAGCGCGCCCAGGCGCTGGTTTTTGCTACATCGACGTCCCGCATGTGCATGATTTTTTGCCCGACCAGCCCACCCTGTATCAGCAAGTCGGTGACGCATATGTGTTTACCGGAGATCCGGTGCCTTTCGGATACGACGGCTACAAAACCGTCTTTTATGGTCATCACCCGGTGCCGATTTATAGCGAGTCCACTGCCACAGCCGCCCCCTCAACGACTTTCTGCTTCATGAAGGGACCGCACTATCATGAATACGCAGCGCCCGAGGGCCCGGGTTATAAGACCCAAAACAACGTCATTTTTTACATCGGACCGATTCCAAAAGACGCCACGCGCATTCGCTCGCAAGTCGAGCCGGCCTTAGAAGCCGCGTATGAACCCTACGTGGCCGAGCGTCCCAAAGTCACCGCTCTTCCGCCTCCGGAATGGCCCGGTACGGTATGGATTCCGCCCCCTACCCCGGCTTTGCTTGTCAGCTCGGCCGCCAAGCAAAGTCCCGACGCGGTTGTGACCGCCGCCCCGGCGGCCGCGGAGGTGCTTGTGGCCCCGATAGCCCCAACCGTGGTTGTCACGCCGCCGACGCCGGTGCTAATTGTCCCACCCAATCAGGCGGTGATTGTCGGTGCTCCGCAGCCCGGGGTGATACACCCGCATGGGCATGTCGGCGGAGTGAAGCACGGCGGCAGCGTTAAGCATGTCGGCGGCTGGAAGCACGGCGGCGGCATGAAGCGCGGCGGCTGGAAAAGCAAAGGTCACTGGAAACACTAGGACTTCGAAATATCCGAATTATAGTGTTCGACATGTCGCGCTTTTTTCGCGGGTTTGGCTTCGTTGGGCTTTGCTTTCTCTTTGAGCTATGCATCCCAAAAGCGGTATCGGTCTTATCGGCGCAACCCTCTCCGGATGCGACCGTTACGGCGGCAGCGCCGAACAAACCAGGCGGTGAAGCGCCGCCTCAAAGCGCCTTGCCGTTTATCGAGGATGACTACACCGCCGCGCGTCGGCAGGCCGAATCTACCGGCCGCTTGCTGGTGGTCGATGTCTGGGCACCTTGGTGCCATACCTGTCTCAGCATGCGCAATTTTGTGCTGCCCGATCCGCTGCTGCGGCCGCTGGCACAACGTTTTGTGTATCTGGCCATCGATACCGAACAGCCGCGCAATGCCGACTTTGTCGCCCGTTTTCCGATTCGCAGTTGGCCGACATTTTTGGTGCTGGATGTGCGCCGCGGTGAAGAAACGCCACAAGTTATTGCGCGCTATACCTCGGCAATGACCGCGGCCGAGTTATATGCACGCCTCACCGAGGTCGCTAGTGCCGCCGCCGAGAAAAAGCTGCCGCTGACCCAAGCGGATGCCGCCGCGTCAGCCGGCCGTTTTTCCGAGGCCGTGGCTTTGTATGCACGCGCCGCGACGCAAAAAGAGCTGCGGCCGCAGGCTCGGCTTGGGCAGATTCAGTCTTTGCGCGCGCTTGGTCAGCATTTGGCCTGCGCCGAGCTGGGCGACGCTGCCAAGGACGAGGTAGGCCGCAGTGCCACGGCCACTGACTTTATGGCCTATGCCACTAATTGCCTGGAGCAGGTCAGCGATGCCAATGCGCAACTGCAGTTGCGCCAGCGCTTGCGCGAGCATCTAAGGACTTTGGTACACGATCCGCGCGCCGCGCTTTCTCCCGATGATCGCAGCGATGGATATGGAACGCTTATCGATCTGTCGGATGGACTAGGCGATTCCGCAGCCGGAGATCGCTATGCGGAAGAACGCTTGCAGCTTCTTGAAGCCGCAGCGGCGCAAGCGCCCTCACCCATCGCGGCGGCAACCTATGATGCGCACCGCCTCGACTGCTATCGCCGCCTGAAGCGCTATGCCCCGGCCGAGGCCATGCTGCTGGCTTCGGAAAAAATCCTCATCCATGACTACAATCCCTCGGCGCGCCTGGCGCGGCTTTACTTTTTGATGGGGCGGCTTGATGACGCACTTTTACGCATCAATCGCGCGTTGCAGCTTGCGCAGGGCCCCGCTCGCGTGAAACTTTTGGAACTCAAGGCAAACATTCAGCATGGGCTTGGGCAAACGCACGCCGCCTTGGATACGCTACAGACGGCCCTTATGGCCGCAAAGACCCAGCCTAGCGCGACAGCCGAAAATCCCCTGGTCACGGCGCTGCAAAAACACATCGCCGCGATGCGCAGCACGCTGCCCGTACAAGTACAGGCACAGCCCGCACCCAAGCCGGAAGCTCCCCCTCAACCCAAAGGCACGAATATGGCGCGGCGCGATCCGTGAAAGCCGCCGTCATTCAATTCAAACCGGAAAAAGGCCAGCCCGAGGCAGCATGGACCGCGCTTTCTAGTCTGATAAGACAAGCCGGCGAAGAAGGCGCGCAACTTATCATCTGCCCCGAAATGGCGCTTAGCGGATACTTGTTTTCCAATGTCAGCGCCGCGATGCAGATCGCCGAGCCGCAGCACGGCGGCAATTTATCGAAGTTAGCCGCCCTGGCCGCCGCTTATGGCGCTTACCTAGTCTGCGGCTACCCCGAGCTTGGCGCCGACGAAAATGGGACAGCCTGCCTGTACAATGCTGCGCGCATCATTGGTCCCCGCGGGCAGCTTTTGGGCAATTATCGCAAACGGCTGCTTTTCGACAGCGATTACACCTGGGCGAGACCTGGCGACACCCCCTACCCGATTTTCGACTTGGCCGACGGTAGGCGGATGAGCGTGGGCATTTGCATGGATCTAAATGACGACAGATTTGTCGCGTTTTTGCGACAGCAAAGGCCCGCGCTTGTCGCCTTTTGTACAAATTGGCTGGATGAAGGCGTAGATGTCCTGCCCTATTGGCAATATCGCCTGCATGGCACTAGCGGCTATTTTTTGGCCGCCAACACCTACGGCAGCGAAGAAGCCCCGGGCCACCCGCGCACGCAATTTTGCGGCGGCTCGGCGATTTTAGGGCCCAAAGGCCGCCTTCTGGCGCGCGGACCGCACACAGGCGACGCCGTGGTGCTGGCTGATCTTTAACGCCGTGCCGCGCTGCCCGTAGAAGCGGCGGTCGGTTAATATATCTTTCAACATGAGCGATGGATTGGCTCCGGGCACGCTGGTCGGGCAGCGCTTTGCCATCGAGCGCATAGCGGGCAGCGGCGGCATGGGCACGGTTTTTCGCGCCCGCGATTACACATCGGGAGAGTGGGTGGCGCTGAAAGTGATGCATCAGCTAGGCACAGCGCCGCGCGACGAACACCGCTTTCTGCGCGAGGTGCAGGTCCTGGCCGAGCTGCGCCACCCGGGAATCGTCTCTTATGTTGCGCATGGTCAAACCGAGCGCGGTCAGCCTTATCTGGCCATGCAATGGCTGGATGGCGAGGACCTTGGACAGCGCCTGCGGCGTAGCGGGCTCAGCCTTTTTGAGTCGCTGGGGCTTGTGCAAAAAGTCGCAGCGGCGCTGGCCGTCACCCACCGTCAGGGCATCGTGCATCGCGACCTGAAACCTTCGAATTTGTTTTTGCCGGGTGGCGACGTCACTCGCGTGACCATGCTGGACTTTGGCATTGCGCGTCGCACTGTCGGTCGCGGCGGTGCGCGGCCCGTGGCCGGAACTTTGGCCCTGCCGCCGCCTTTGACCCAGACCGGCATGGTAGTAGGCACCCCCGAGTATATGTCCCCCGAACAGGCGCGGGGGCAGCACGACATTGGGCCGGCGGCGGACGTATTTTCGCTGGGTTGTGTACTTTTCGAGTGCTTGACCGGTCAGCCGCCGTTTGCCGGAGAGCATATTGCCGCGGTGTTGGCCAAGATCCTTTTTGACGACGCTCCGCGGCTGCGTACGCTGCGCGCCGTGCTTCCGGAAGCGCTTGAGGAATTGCTTTTGCGCATGCTGAACCGCGATCGCGAGCAGCGGCTCGGCGATGCGCAAGCAGTTCTGGACACGCTTTCGGTGCTTGGAGACTTGGCGGACCTCGATCCGCCGAATCAAACTCGAGTGGTGGTGCAGCCCCTAACCCTGCAAGGCGGAGAGCAACAACTAGTTAGCGTGGTCTATGCCACAGACATTCGCGACTTAACCGCCGAACCGACGCTAAATCCGTCTCAGGATCAGGCGCGGCAAGCACTGTTTCAATCGCTGCGCACGGCACTATTTGTCTACGGCGTACGCGCTGAACGGCTGGCCGATGGCTCGCTTGTCGCCACTGTGACGACAAGTGATACGCAAAGCGCGGCCACCGATCAGGCGGCCCTGGCGGCGCGCGGCGCGCTGCTCATACACGAGCAGTGGCCAAGCGCGATGGTGGCGATCTCGACTGGCCGCGGAGTATTGCGCGCCGATCTGCCGATTGGCGAAGTCGTGGATCGCGCCGTGCGGCTTTTGCATGCGCAAAAGGACATAAATCCCCTGCCCAGCATCATTTTGGATGCGACGACGGCCGGGCTTCTGGATAGCCGCTTTGAGGTGACGCGCGCCGATTTGAGCAGCTACACGCTGCACGGCGAGCACAAAAGTCTGGATGTCGCGCGCTCGCTGCTGGGCAAGCCGACGCCTTGCGTCGGCCGCGAGCAAGAAATGGCCACGCTGCAAGCGATCCTTGCCGGCTGTATCGAAGAATCGCAAATGCGCCCGGTGCTGGTCATTGCTCCGGCGGGCGTCGGCAAATCGCGGCTGCGGCACGAATTTCTACGCGGCCTCGCCAAGCGCTCGGCCGATGAGCCGCTTGCGGTGCTTTATGGACGTGCCGATCCGACTTACAGCGGCTCGTCCTACGCGCTACTTGGGCAGGCGCTGCGCGGCTTTTTGGCTCTGAGCCAGTTAAAAACCTCAGAGGAAAAATGGCAGCAGTTGCACAGGCGCATCGCCAAGCGGCTGTCTCCAGCGGAAGCTCCGTGGGTGGCGGAACTGATTGGTGAAATCGTCAATCTGCCGCCCCCCGAAGAACCGAGCCCGCGACTGCGGGGCATGCGGCTGGAACCGCTGCGCATGCTTGGGCTGCTTAGCGAAGCGCTAACGCTCTATTTGCGCGCCGAGTGCGCCGTGCAGCCGGTGGTGCTGGTGCTGGAAGATCTGCAATGGGCCGACACATTGTCGCTGCAACTGTTTGAAACGGTGCTGCGCGGCTTGCAGGAAGAACCGCTTTTTGTTCTGGGCCTGGCCCGTCCCGAGTTCGAGGAGCGCTTTCCGCGCCTGTGGCAGGAACGCGGGCGGCAAGAACTACGGCTGTCGCCGCTAAGCCGGCGGGCGAGCGAGCGGCTGGTCAAAGCCGTGCTTGGGCCGAAGGCAGAACCGGCGACGGTGACGCGCATCGTCGAGCAAGCCGCGGGCAATGCGCTTTTCTTAGAGGAACTGATTCGCGCCGCTGGCGAGGGCAAAGGCAGCGAGCTGCCCGACACCGTGCTGGCTATGCTGCAAGCGCGCATTGGCCGGCTTGATGCAGAAAGCCGTAAAGTGCTGCGCTCGGCCAGTATTTTTGGCGAGACATTTTCGACGGCCGGAGTACGGGCGCTGCTCGGTCCGGAATCGCACAGCCACGTCATCGAGGCGTGCCTGCAGCAATTGGTACAGGCCGAGATTTTGGAGCCCAGCAAAACGCTAGGCGACAGCAGCCTTTCGGGCGACCGCATTTTTGCGTTTCGTCACAGCCTGCTGCGCGAGGCCAGCTACGGACTTTTGACCGATGCGGCGCGCAAACTGGGCCATCAACTGGCAGCGGCTTATTTGGAAAGCCAAAGCTGTCCCGACCCGAAAATTATTGCCGATCATTTTGCGGCCGCCGGCGAGCAAGCGCGCGCGCTCAGTTTCTACCTGAAAGCGGCCGATTTGGCGTTTTTGCGCAGCGATATACAAAGCGCGCTGGCCAATTGCGCCCGTGTTGAATTCTACGAACCAAGCGGCGAGGCCCTGGGACGTCTGCACGCGCTGCACGCCCAATTGGCATTTGTGCGCAATGATCTGCGCCAGGCAGCCGAGCATACCCGCATCGCGCTTGAGCTTTCACCGCCGGGCAGCGAGCACTGGTACTTAAGCGTCGCGTATCACGTCATAGGAGCCGTACTGACCGGAGAAGTCGGCTACATTGCGACGCTTCTCGAACAATTTGATGCGGTCACTCCGCAAAAGGAAGTCTACGGCGTCTTTGTGTTTGCCGGCTCGCTTGTTGCCATCATCTACTCCTATTTGGGAATGCGCGAGGCGGCACTAGAAATTCTCGAGCGGGTGCAAAAGCTGGTCGGCGACTTTCTGTACCAAGATGCTTTTGCCGAATCGTCGTTTTTTCGCGCGCTTGGCATTGTGCATCGTTTTTTAGGAATCGACCCCTGGCTGCCGCAGCAGCATTTTGCCCGCGCCCTGGCAGCCGCGGAACGCATGCAGCATCCGCGCAATATCCTCGCCAATGCGGTCGACCTGTGTATGCATCAGGCCTCTTTGGGACAGTACGCGCAGGCCGAGCCGCAGATGCGCGCCCTATATCAGCGCGCCTTGCAGCTTGGCGAACCGCTAACGATTCAGACCACCGGAGTTTATTTGGCTGCGCTGCTGCTTCTGTTTGAACAGCGCGAAAAGACAGACGAAGCGCTGACTATCTGTCTAGAGCTACGTCCGCAGATGGCCGAAAATCAATTGATCTACGGAGTCTTGCTGAGTGTACTTGGTCACATTTACATTCAGAAAGAGGATCTGAAGCAGGCGATTGTCGTGTTGCGACAAAGTTCGGAGATTTTTATTCAATTGCCCGGACTGCGGCCTTTAGCGCTGGCCAATCTCTTGCAGGCGCATTTGAACGATAAAGATGTGGCGGCGGCGCAGCAAGTCGCCGATCAGGCCGAAGATCTGCTTTCAATGCTTGAGCATGCCGGAAACTTCGGAATCTTATTGCGTTTGGGCATTGCCGAAGCGCACCTTTTGGCAGGCGATTCCGCAGCCGCGCGCAGCGCGCTACACGCGGCGCATAGCGAACTGTTTCGCGCCGCCGAGCATTTGCCCGATGAACCGCGCCAACGTTATCTATACGAACTACCCAAACACCGACGGCTTATCGCGCTCAGTCAAGAATGGCTAGAATAAGTCACTGCGCAGCGTCGTAGTCATATTGGCGCTGGGCAGACGCGCCTCGGCAAGCTCAAACGAAAGCGCGCCGGGGGTGCCGGCAGGAACCGCCCCAAGCTTATAGCCACGCGGCGAAGAGACCCCGAACGTGAACGCCACATCCTTGCGGGTCAGCCAGCGCTCTTGCTCCATGTGGTGAAAATAAAGCGCGTGCACATGGGGCTTTACCTTCTTTAGGTAGCGCAGCAAGCAGCCGGGATCGTCAAAGTTTAGAATTCGCCCGTCGCCCGTCTGAAGCTGCCCGGCAAAATGGGGATCGGCGATGGGGCTGCGGCATTCGGCGCAGACTTCACGATTCCAGCCGATCGCTGCCAGCCCCTGCGGCAAAGGCAGGGTGTAGCGCAGCAGCACGGCCAGCGCCCCCACGGCGGCAATGCTTAAGACCACAAGAGGAAGCCAGTTTTGTCTACGAACATCAGAGAATCGCATACCCAATAGAACAAACGGAGCCATGTATTCCTCCCGATCAAGGAGCGACCTCCTTGGGTTCGACAAGGAAGTAGCCGGCCATTTCTAGGTGCAACACCGAGCAAAACTCGGTGCAGTACATGGGAAACACGCCCGCCTGGTCAGCGACAAAATCCACATTGGCGTGCTGGCCCGGCGCCAGGCTTAAGTTAAGGTTATGCGAGCCGATGGTAAAGCCATGGGATGCGTCTTTGGCTTGCTCCAGATTGGTCAGATGCAGGTGCACCGTTTCCCCTTCTTTGACGCGCACCACATCGGGAGTAAAGTGGCTGCGTACCGCCGTCATAAAGACGTGTACACCGTCCACGCGGCGCTCGATGCGCTCTTTGCCGCCTTCCACCGCAAAAGGGTCGCGCTCCTGCGTAGCCGCATTCATCCCTATCGGATTATAGACATCAATAGGCCTAAGCTTGGCAGTCTTGATCATCTGTCCATAGTGTGGTTCGCCCAGCGGCAAAGGCAGATCGTAAAGAAGCTGCTGGCGTTGTCCGCTTATATCCACAAGCTGCAAGTTTTGCGGCAAAAGCGGGCCGACTTCGGCAAAGCGATCGATGGACCACTTGTTCATCGCCACCAAATACTTGCCTTCGGGGCTGACCGTGTCGCCAGCGGCGATTACGATATGTCCGATGTTGTAATGCGTTGGAATCTTGGCTTCGACCTTCAAGTCTTTTAGCGACCAGCGCGCGACCTTGGATTCCAGAAACACCGATGTATAGGCATAACCCTGCGTATCAAATTGGGTATTCAGCGGCCCCAAACCCACTTCACACTGGCCGCGAATAGATTCTTTGAAGGGTAGGATGAAAATCCCATAGGGATCACGACCTTCGAACCTTTTCTGTTCAATCAGGCTCTTGAGCTTTTCTACGCTGTAGACGGTCGTATGGGTATCTAGCTTGCCGCTGACGACGACTTCTTTGCCATCGGGGCTTACATCGACTCCGTGCGGACTTTTGGGCGCTGGTACAAGATACAGCAGACCTTCTTCCTTGGCGGTAAACAGCGAAATGACCCGCATGCCGGCAATGGTTTGCGTTCGGCCTTCCTCGACGATTTTCTCGGCTTTGCGCCAGTTTAGAAGATGCAAGTAATCCATATCGTTCTGCGAGGCGCCCGATTCCAGGGCGGCTTTGCCCTCGGCATTGCCGCCATAGGCGCGTTCGCTGTCGAAAGAACTGATAAATGCCCAGCCCTCGCTGTCGAGCTTGCCGGCATCGGCCAAGTCCTGCATATAAGGCGGCAGTTCGACGGCCCAGGATTTCTCCGAATCGATGCGCCCATTCTGGCGGTCGAATTTCCAAAAGATGGCGGCGCCGCGATAATCTTTCTCGAAACGCTTCAGGTCAGCGTATTTATTGCCCAAGGGCGCCGGATACTGGCTGACTTCGATGACATACTCGGTGTTCGGGGTAACGAACACGGCGCCGCTGGCCGATTGCAAAAGCTCACTGGCGACAATCTGTACGGTGGCGAAATTTCGCAGACTAAGCACCGCGATGCGCGGATTGGCTTTGTCGCCAAGAAACAGGAATTGACCATCGTAGCTGCCTTGCGACTCGCTGAGCGCGGGATGATGAATGTCGCCCCAGACAAGCTCGCGGCCCAAGCGACGCCCGCCCTTTAGAACATCTTTAGAGGCGCTGTCGTGGCCATAGCCCTGACCGGGCTCGGGCGTAAACACGCCCACGTACTTGAGGATGCGCATGCTCGGCACGCCGATGACCAAAAGTTGCCCGCTGTGACCGCCCGAGGCAAAAAGGTAATACTCATCTTTGCGGCCGGTCGGCATATACGTCTTTAATGCGGCGACCGCATCGGCTTCGGTCAAACCGCGGGCCTTCATCAGCGCTGCAAGCTGTGCCCCGCTTCCTTGCTGGACGCCGGCAGCATCCTCGCAGCTTGGTCCAAAAGCCAGCACCAGCAGTAGCAAAAGCCGCCGCATGGGCGACACAGGCGGCATGGCTCACTTCCCTAAATCGCGCACAAGTGCCCGCAGCCCGGCGACAAGAAGTGGTTTTGAAACCAAGTCGGGGTTTCCTGGCATGGCCGAGCTTTTGCCCACAGCAGCGCCGCCAAAGGCAATGATCGTCTCAATATGGCGGTCGGTGACATTGGACTGCCACATCTTGTCGGCAAAGTTGCGCGGTCGCGGACGCAGCGCAGACGCTGCTGGGCCGTTGCCCTCTCCGTTTGGACCATGGCAGCTCAGGCAGCGCGCGGCATACACTTGCCGTGCCTCTTTCTGCACTTCCGGGGTCAGAACCAAAGCGGCTGACGGCGTTTCCGGCCGCGTACAGGAAAAGGACGCCAAGACAAGCGCCCAGGCAACAAGCAGGTTGCGAAAAGTCATCGTATTCTTTGTGTTCCCCAAATGTCGCAGCCGCGTCGCGGCCATCAGTCGGCGGAAGAACGAGCAGAGGACGAAGCGCGCAGCAGAGCCGAAGCGCGCAGCGACGATTCGGCCATGCGGTCGCGGTGAAAATGCAGATCGGGCAAACGCCGCATGACAAGGACATCGGCCAGCCGCGCCCGCAAAAACGGCGTCACCCGCTTTAGCCCGTCTTGCACGGCGCGCGGATTGGGGGCACGGCGCAACGCATAATACACCTTGGCGTTGCGCAGGTCCGGGCTTAGCTGCACCGAGCTTGGAACTACATCGCTCAGGCTCGGATCGGTCACTTCCAGACGAAACAACCGATCGAGCTCCTCGAAAAGGATATGTTCAATGCGCGCGGCCCGTAGACCAGGCGAGCCAGTCTCTATTTGCTCATCCAGCGAGAACGGACTGTCCGCGTCGTTTTCGGGCTTGCGATGTCTCGACATATCCTCCTTCTAGCACATCTTGCGATAGACTCCCACGACGGTTCCAAGCAGATTCACCGGCTTGAACTCGCTTTTTTTGACCTCGATGGGCACCATGCGGCTGTTGGCGGGCTTAAAGACGATGCGTTCGCTGTCGGGATAAAAATATTTCACCGTCGCTTCGTCATTGATCATGGCTACGACGATATCGCCCGAATGGGCCACCGGCTGCTTGCGCACAAAAAGATAATCTCCGTCGAAAATGCCGGCATCGATCATCGAATCGCCTTTGACGCGTAGCGCAAATACGTCGCGCTGCGCGCCCAGAAAAAAGCGATCTACATGAACCGTATCTTCGCGATTCTCGATGGCCAGAATCGGTTGCCCGGCCGCGACCTTGCCCAGCACTGGCACAGCCACCATATCGCCTTCCGGGACGCTACGAACCCCGAGCGCTTCGCTTCCCTGCGGCGCGGTGATGCGCATGCCGCGCGACTTTAGATCGTGGCGTTCTAGATAGCCTTTTTTCTCCAAGGCGCGCAGGTGATCGTTGACCCCATTGGTAGAACGAATGCTCATATGCTGGCCAATCTCACGCAGCGTCGGTGGATAGCCGTGGCTTTGAATAGAGCCCTGTATATATTCAAGAACGCGGCGCTGCCGCTCGGTCAGCGTCGATTTGATCGCCTGCCTTCGCCCCCCCGTCGCCGGTGTACTGGTCGGCGGATTGGCAGGTTGACCCGATTTTTGGAAGATTTCTTCATCGGTGGGATCCATTTGGCACCTCGATTGTCACAGACTGAACTTTTGGCAGCCTACTGAACACGTGAAGGCGTGTCAATGTCGGCGCGCTTTCGAAGCTTGACAAATTTTTGGAAATCGCCCGGCCTAGCAACCTAGGACGCCGATTTTGCTGAGTTATTTGCCAAGACCACGCTAAGCTAGGCGCAATGCTTGGCCTGGCCACGGCGCTGCTCTTGCTGCTTCCGGAGGTAGTTTTGCCGCGACCGGCGGATGTCACGGCAGCAGCCGGAGACGCGGTGGAACTAGAGCGCTTGGCGAGCCGCCTAGGTCCGGCGCGTCTTTTAACCCTGCTTGAAGATGCCGCCGGGCGCCGGCAGCCGCGCCTGACGATGGCCGTGCTGCGTAGCATTGGTTTGTGGGGGGCGGCACATCCCGACTTAAGCCTACAGTTTTTGGCGCCATTTGCGCTGACGCTGCGCCGGCTGACGCTAGGCCATGCGCTGGACGAAAAAGGGCTTTTAGCCGCCGGAGACGCGCTTTTGCAAACCGGCAAGGCCCTCGGACGCCAGACGACCTGTGACGAATCTGCAACTTCGAGCTTGGCTGAATGCGGCCCGGTACTTTTCGAGGCGGCCGACCGGCTGTATCAGCTCGGCGCCGATTTCACCCTGCCCGTGGCCTTGCGCGAAGCGGCGCTTTTGGCCTTGGCGACGCTGCCCGCCAAATCTTTTTTGCACTTGGCGATGCATCTGCGCAAGCTGGCGCAGACGGCTGACCTCAATAGCGAAAGCGCCACTGATTCGGCCGCGCCAAGTCCCAGCCGAGCGGCGCTGGCGGCACTGGCGGCGCTTTTTCAAGACGGCCAGCCGAGCCCCCTTGTCGATCTGGTGCGTACGGCCGAGCCGCCACTAGCCAGCGGTGCGGCGGCCGAGCTGTGCGCGGTCCTTGTTCCCAAAAAAGGACCGCATGCCCCCCCAGTGGCAGATGAAGACGTGCAGGCGAAAATACGCGCGCTGGCCGGCCCCGAGCATCCGCTGCTCGTGCGGCAACGGTTGCTAGACTGTCTGCGCATCTTTGGAACGCCCGCAGATCGCGCGCTTTTTCAAGGAATCGTCAGCGCGGGACGTAAGAAGGGGAAGTAGGCGGCCGGCGCCCTCGCCGCGCTTCGGACATAGGACGCGCTGGGGCCGGTCGGGCCGGTCGACCGCTTGGTCGTTCGCTTTGCCCTTCGTTTTGTCGTTCGTTTTGTCGTTCGTTTTGCCGACTGCTTTGTCGACCGCTTTGTTCCGGCGCAAAGCGCGTCATTTTGGAAAGCGGTCCTTTCGATCGCGCCGGTTCCGATTCCACGGGCCTAGTCCGCGCCCGCGGAGCTTTGGACGCCGCAGGCGGCCGAGGCGGCGATTCTTGGGCGAACTTGCTGGCCGCAGATTTTTTGGGCAAGGGCGGAGCTGGTGGACTTGCCACCAACCCAACGCTGCGCCGCAATTCGGCGATTTCTCGCCGCGCCAGGGGCCGCGCCTCGCCGATGGGCAAGTCGGCGATGCTCAAACCAGCGTAGCTTATTCGTTGCAGCTTCAAAAGCGAGCTGCCGATGGCTTCGGCCATGCGGTGAATCTGACGGTTTTTGCCTTCATGCAGCACCACTTCCAGCCAAGTGTGCTGACCGGTTTGTTTTAGGACGATAATTTCGCAAGGCGCGCTGCGTTCTTTGCGCACCGGACGCGTCTTTGGCTGCGGATACTGCGACTGCAGAACTTTGCCCTCGGAAGACAGCGGCCGCGCCTCAGGCAAAAGCACGCCGATGCGCAGCTTGTCGAGCTGATCTTCCGACAGATGGCCACGCATTTTGGCTTGATAGGTCTTGGCGATGCCACGGCTTGGATGCATAAGCGCATGGGCCAATTCGCCGTCGTTGGTCAGTAGCAAAGCCCCTTCGGTGTTGTAATCCAGGCGGCCGACGGCAAAAAGCCGCACGCTGTGCGCTGGAAGCAGCGCGAAGACGGTTTGCCGGCCTTCGGGATCCGCGGCCGTGGTGACGTAGCCTTTGGGCTTGTTCAGCAGAAAATAGCCCGGCGGTTCGCGCTGAACTTCGCGTCCATCAACGGTAATCGTATCGCTGACGGGATCCACGCGGCTGCCGAGCTGCTTTTCCACGCGACCATTGACGGCGACGCGGCCGGCGGTGATGAGGGCTTCGGCGGCGCGTCGCGAAGCGACCCCGGCTTTGGCCAAAACAAGCTGCAATCGAATGCCTTGCATATTACGGTTCCTCGATCTGGGAAGGGTCGGAAGGCGCGGCGGAAGCAGGCGGGGCGGGTTCCGCGGCCGAAGGGGCGCTTGGCGTCAAAATCTCATTGAGCGCTGAAAAATCCGTCGATACCGAACTGATAAGCTCGTCGATCTTGCCAAGCTGCTCGGCGTCATCGACGATCTGCTGCTCGGCGATTTCCACGCGGCTTAGCGGTGGCGGCGCGGCGGAAATGGTATCCAGCAAAGGCTCGGAACTTGGCACAACCGCCTCGGCTTCGCCATGCGCCGCGCGCACCTGCGCTTTGTGTTCTTCGCTAAGGTCATAATATTCGCGCAGCGTCGGCAAATCTTTCAGATCGCGCAAATTGAAAAATTCCAGAAACTCACGCGTGGTGCCATAAAGCAGGGGGCGGCCCGGTTCTTCTTTTTTGCCCAGAATGCGCACCAGGCGTCGTTCCAAAAGCGTCTTTAACGAGCCTCCCGAATCAACTCCGCGCACGTCGTCGATCTCGGGGCGAGTAATCGGCTGCCGGTAGGCGACGATGGCCAGCACTTCAAGCTGCGCGCGGGCCAGCCGAGTCGGCTTTTGCTGCAAAAGTCGCTGCACCCACGCGGCATTGGCCGGCGCTGTGCGCAACTGCCAGCCGCCTGCCACTTGGTGCAGCTCGATGCCGCGGCCAGCCGCGCGATAATCGGCAGCCAGTGCAGAAAGCGCCGCTTGCACTTCTGCCGGCTGATAAAGCGGCGGACCGGCGATTTCGCCGCTGGGTTTTAACTCGGCGGCTTCCTGCAAAATTTCCAGAATGCGACCAAGCGGCAAAGGACGATCGGCGACTAAAAGCAAGCTTTCTAGCACCGAACGCAAGCGGGCGATGCCCAAAACGGTCAGCGCTTCGCCGGTTTCCGCGCCTTCAGCCGCCTCGGATGCGTCCGTCGCAAAAGCCAGTTCGGGCGGAATCACATCGTTTATCCCGGGGAGCTCGGGGTGCTCGTTTCGCCCGGGAAGATCGGGAAGCTCGGGCGGAATCACATGCTCAATGACTTCGCCTTCTTCGGCATGCGGCTGGCTCATACGGGGGACCTACCGGGGCGGCTCACATATAAAACGCCGCACTCCTCGGCTTGATAAACGACAAGAAGGCGCAGCCGCGCCATTTCTAGAACGGCCAAAAAAGTCAGCACGACCTCGTAGAAAAAATCATAGGAGGTGCGATCGACGGCCACCGGCGTAGCCAGCGTCGTCAGTAATTTTTCAAAAGAATGCACGGGTTCTAAAAGCGGCGCGCGATCGAGCTCCTCGTTAAGCTGGTTGATGCGATCGGCCAGGGACAGATGCTCGACGGTGACTTCATGGGTCAGTTTCTTTTGGCGGCGAGAATGCACCTTGGCCAAAAGATCAATAAGCTCCCAGACCGGGACTTCGGCCAGCGGCGCTGGGGCGATGATATCGCCGACAGTGGACTCGGCTGGCGCCTCGCGCGTCCAGACATTGCGCCCGACCACCGGCTGCAGGGCTAGCTGGGCCGCGGCTTCCTTGAATTTTTGATACTCAAGCAGCCGTGCAATCAATAGGGCGCGCGGATCGCCGTCTTCCTCGCCTTCTTCTTCCGGGTTTAAAAGCGGATTGACATCGGGAGGCAAAAGCTCGCGCGACTTAATATAAGCCAGCGTCGCAGCCATCAGCAGATATTCGCTGGCCAAATCCATGTTCAGGGCCTGCATCTGCTCAAGCGCCAACACGTATTGCGTGGTGATAAAACCAATCGGAATGTTGAAGATGTCGAGCTCGTGCTTGCGCACAAGGTGCAAAAGCAAATCGAGCGGCCCTTCAAATTCCGGCAGGACCAGCGTGTAATCGAGCCCGCGCGTAAGTCCCAGCGGATCGGCAGGGTTTTCCCCCCCGGCAAAAGCACCCATTTTTATTTCGAGGCTGCCCTTCGGCTGGCCAGCGGAATGCAATTGGGTCATGGGTGCAGGCGGTGTAGCACGACCGGCGCAGATGGGCAAGGTGCCGTCGCGGCGCGGCATTTGGCAGCATCAGCGCGGATTGGCGGATTTACCAGCCCACCGAGTAGCGGTATAAGGACGTATAGAGGAGCCCTTCATGAATTTCCATCGCCTGTGTAGTGGAACTGGTTTTTCGGTGCTGAGCTTGGTGCTTTTTTCCGTGGGCTGCCAAAAGGCACCGCAAACCGTCGCCTTGGCCCCGACGCCGCCCATCGAAGCGGATGACGCCCGCCTGTCGATGTTCAAACCGGCGCTGCCCGCCGAATTTACTTCGCTGTCAAACCCGCTGTCAGAGGACAAAATTCAGCTCGGGCGCATGCTCTACTTTGACAAGCGTCTGTCGAAAAACCACGACATCAATTGCAATAGCTGCCACGACCTTTCGACCTATGGGGCGGATGGCAAGCGCGTCTCGCTGGGGCATAAAAAACAGCCCGGAACGCGCAATTCACCGACAGTGTTTAATTCCGCGGGGCAAATCTCGCAGTTTTGGGATGGCCGCTCCAAAGATGTAGAAGATCAGGCGGGCGGGCCGATGATGAATCCGGTCGAGATGGCCATGCCCGCCGCGGCCCACGTCGAGAAAATGCTGCGCTCGATTGATAAATATGTCGAGCTGTTCAAAAAAGCCTTTCCCGGTGAAGCCGAGCCGGTGACGCTGAAAAATACCTCCATGGCCATCGGTGCCTTCGAGCGGCGCTTAAATACCCCCGGTCGCTGGGACAAATTCCTTGGAGGGGACAAAGCAGCGTTGACCGCGGAAGAAAAGATGGGCCTGGCCAAGTTCGTGCAAGTGGGCTGCATCACCTGTCACACCGGAACGCTGCTCGGCGGAACGATGTATCAGAAAACCGGACTTATCAAACCGTGGCCCAATCAGCAGGACCAGGGCCGCTTTACGGTCACGGGCAGCGACGCCGATCAGATGGTGTTCAAGGTTCCGACCTTGCGCAATGTGGAAAAAACGGCTCCCTATTTTCACGATGGCAGCATCGATAAGCTGGAGGATGCCGTGCGTTTGATGGCGCGCCATCAGCTTGGTCGCGAGCTGACCGATGGCGATACTGCTTCGATTACGGCTTTTCTGCGGGCGCTTAGCGGAACCGTTTCCGCGGAATACACCAAAATTCCGGAATTGCCGCCAAATGGTTCTGGAACGCCGGCCCCTGACCCCACCTAAATGCGATCAGCCCAAACGATGCCGTTTGATGTAATCAAGCACATCGTTGTACTGGCCGGATTCATTGGCATAGGTGGCGAAATTGCGAGCCGTCGCAAACCATTCCAAAGTGGAAGGACGAACGCGTTTGACCGCGGCGAGCAAGTCGTCCATCGCCAGCGGCCGAACCTGACCGGATTTCATCGATTGCTCAAGAGCCGCCTCGGTGGCTGATTCCACGACTTGTTCCAAATCAGCGCCAGAATAAAGCTCGGTCAGACGCGCGAGCTCGGCAATGTCGAGCTCTTTGGCCGGCTTGTGCTTGAGTTTGAGCTTGAGGATCTCGACGCGAGCGCGCAAGTCCGGCGGCGGCACAAACAGAACATCGGCAAAGCGCCCCGGGCGGCGAAATGCGGGGTCTACATCCCAGGGCGCATTGGTTGCGCCCATCATTAACAGAGCATCTTTGTCAGTGCGCTCGGGAGCCGAGCCAGCGCCGTCCATATCCGACAGAAACTGGGCCACTAGCATTCGATAGTGATCGTGCCGCGCGGCCGAGCGCCGTCCGCCCAAAGCATCCACTTCATCGAAAAACAAAATGGTCGGCGCCTGCTGACGCGCGGTCTGAAATAGCGCGTGTAGCTTTTTTTCCGACTGCCCAAACCACATATCCAAGACGTCTTCGATTCCAACGGCCATGAAGCGCACTCCGGCTTCGCCAGCCGTGGCTCGAGCCAAAAACGTCTTGCCGCAACCCGGAGGACCGTACATGAGGATGCCGCCGCCGATCTTTTTGCCAAATGCTTTGTACAGATCGGGACGCTTCAGCGGATGCAGCACGCGCAGCCGAATCTTTTCTTTTAGATCATCGAGTCCGCCGACTTCCGCAAAGGTCAATTGCGGACGTTCGACTTCTACGGACACGGCGGCGTCTCCGGCTGGCGGCGGATCTTCGACCAAGCGCAGCCGCGAACGGGGGTCGGCCAGCGCCCGCGCAATGCGATCGCGCAGCGTCGCATCCGCCACGGCAAGGTCTAGGCCTACGGCTTTGTCGTACTGCTCCAGCCCTTCCTTATAGCGGCCGAGTTCATACAAGCAGCGGGCGGCGACGATGCAAAGGCGAGCATCGGGTGTGGGCGCAGCCTGTACGGTCTTTAGCGCCGCGTCCACGTCACCGGCGCGCTCTTCTGCTTCGGCCAATTGTCGGCGCAGAGGCAGATTTCCCGGCAGCGCGGAAACCGCTTCGCGCAGCGGTAAAAGTTCGTCCCCCGCATCATCGCGTTTCGACATAACTGCCAATTATATCGAAGTACGCCTATCTAGTTTCCATCCGCAGCGACCAAGCTGCTTTTTTGAAAATCGTAGATGGCATCGGCCAGACGGGCAAACTCGGCTACAGAAAGGGTCTCGCCGCGCCGGCCAAGATCAATGCCCGCAGCCTGCAAGAGCGGCAGCGCACCTTCCCCAAGAGCCGTGCCCAAGGCGTTGCGCAGGGTCTTGCGGCGCTGTGCAAAGGCGCCGCGCACCACTCGCGCATAAGTCGCCAGATCTTTGACCGGCACGCGGGTTTTTTCCACCGGCAAAAGCCGCACCACCGTGGAATCAACGCGCGGCGCCGGCAAAAAGCCGCCGCGGCCAACTTGGCAAACTCGTTCTACCCGCGCCAGCATTTGCACTTGCGCCGACAGCGCCGAGTAATCGTCGCTGCCCGCCGCCGCGAGCAGCCGATCGGCGACTTCGCGCTGCAGCATTACGACGATGTGACGCAAAAAAGCGCGCTGCTCCAAAAACCGAAATAACAGCGGCGTGGCGATTTGGTAGGGCAGATTTCCGACGATTACCGGAGTTTTTGCCAGGCCTAAGCCGGGTATATCAAGATGCAGAGCGTTTTCTTCGCGCAGTACAAAATTGGGTCGCGAACCAAGCTCGGCGCGCAACACTTCGCACATGGCACGTTCGCGCTCTATGGCGATGACCTTGGCACCGGTGTCCAAAAGGCGGCTCGTCAAAGTGCCCAGGCCCGCGCCAATCTCAATGACGAGGTCCTCGGAGGTCAGGGCGCAGGCGGCAACGATGGCGGTATAAGCACGCTCGTCGAGCAGAAAATTCTGCCCCCAGCTTTTTTTGGCATGCAGCCCATAGCGTTCGAGCAGAGTTTTGACGTTCATGCAGCCTCTAATGGCAGCGAGGCGACGGCGTTAAGCGCCAGCCCGGCGCTTTCGCCCCGCAAAAGCCGAACCGCACCGGCGCCGGCAATCATGGCACCGTTGTCGGTACAATAACGCGGCGGTGCAACGTGAAAGCCGATGCCGCGTTCTTGGCACAGCTCAAAAATCGCCGCCCGCAGCGCCCGATTGCAAGCCACGCCGCCGGAAAGCACTACCGCCGGCAGGCGACGGGCGTCTAGCGCCAGCGCGGTTTTGCGCACTAGCTGCTCGACGATAGCGGCCTGAAAAGAAGCGCAAAAATCGGCCAATTCGCCGGGTGTGGCCTGCACATCGCGCTTTGCCAGCACTTCGGCGGCAGCAGTCTTAAGGCCGCTAAAACTCATCGCCAAACCACGGCGCGTACCGCTCATGGCGCGCGGAAAGCGCACGGCCTTGGCATTGCCGCTTTCGGCCAACCGATCGATATGCGGACCCGCTGGATAGCCCAGCCCCAAAAGTTTGCCGACTTTATCGAAGGCTTCGCCGGCAGCGTCATCGCAGGTTTGGCCGAGCAGTTCATAGCGTCCAAAGTCGTGCACATGCACGAGCGCCGTGTGCCCCCCAGAGACCAAAAGCCCAAGGTGCGGAAGCGGCGGCAAAGATGCGGCGGTATCTGCCAAACCATCTTCCAAAAAGGCCGCCAAAAGATGGCCTTCCAGGTGGTTTACGCCGACAAGCGGCAGCCCGCGCGCAAAAGCCAGGGTTTTGCCAACCTGCACCGCGACAAGCAGCGCACCGACCAGGCCCGGACCGCGCGTCACGGCCACCGCGTCTATATCCGCCAAACGCAGTTCGGCCTGCGCCAGAGCTTGTTCAATCGTCGGAAGGATGTTCTTTATGTGATGGCGCGCCGCCACTTCGGGAACGATTCCGCCAAAGCGCGCATGCAGCGCAATTTGCGAGGCCACGATATCGGCGCGCACCAAAAGCCGGCCGCGGTCCGTGGTTTCCACCACCGCGCAGGCCGTCTCGTCACAGGAAGATTCAAGCCCTAAAACCCGCATGTGTTCCTACTGGCTCGGCCGGGTGCGCAAAAGCGCTTTCATCGCCCGACGCTGGCCATCGCGCAGTACCACGACATCCACCGATTGACCGGGTTTGAACTTCTTCAGAGCAAATGACATGTCTTCGAGGTTGTCGATCTTGCTGTCGCCTAGGCCAATGAGGACATCGCCGGGCTTGACGCCGGCCTCTTCGGCCGGACTTTGCGGCCGAGTGCCGTTGAGCTTGACGCCGCCCTTTATTCCCTGCATGGCGGTGTAGTCGGGAATCGTGCCAAGATATGCGCCGTAGCCGCGATCGCCAGCTCGCGGCGGCGGACCGCTGGGTTTGCGCCAAGTCAGGGCGCTTGGAGTTTTTTGCAAGCGCTCGCCTAGATCGGTGACGACCGAACTGGCCAGCGCCGCTACTTTGGCAATGCCCAGGGCATTGATCTTGTCGGCGGTATCGCTAGGCCGATGGTAATCGCTGTGAGCGCCCGTAAAGAAAAACAGCACCGGCACGCCGGCGGCGTAAAACGGAGTCATGTCGCTTGGGCCATAGCCATCGCCGCCAAGCTTGCAGAAAAGCCCAAGACCGCGACAGTGCGGCTCGACAAGGCCGGTCCATTCGGCGGCGGAATCGCTGCCTTGCACCACGACGGTAGGCATCGTCGTGCCGCTTTCCGGCGAACCAAGGCGCCCGACCATATCGAAGTTGAGCATTCCGACGATGCGGTTTTTGCCGGTGACGCGATCTTGCAAAAGTGCGGCAGGTAGCTTTTCAACAAAGCGGCTGGAACCGACCAGACCCACTTCTTCGCCCGTAAAAGCGACGAAATAAAGATCCATGGGCATGGGCGCAGTCGACGCCGCGCTCTTGAGCAGCGACGCCGCGTGCAAAAGCGCCACCGTCCCCGAGGCATTATCATCCGCGCCGGGATGCACGGCATGTAGCTCGGGGGCCAGGGAGTTGCGGCCGCCCAAACCCAAATGATCATAGTGGGCGCCTAGGACCACGGCCGGCCGCGGCGCGGTGGTCTTCGCACCGGCTAACATACCGATGACATTGCGCTCGGTTCTGGACTCGCGGCGTAGCTTGATTTCACCGCCAATTTTTCCGGCAAGCTGAACCGTTGCGCTTTTTCCCTCATTGGCCGCCTGTTCGAGATCGCGCAGCGGGACCGCGCCGAGCGTGGCCAGCACATTACGACTGACAAAGAGCACCGGCAGCCCGGCTCCTCCTTCGGGGCCATCCAGCGTCAGCTTGGGCACGCCGTCCTGCGTGGCATCGACAAAAACCACCGCGGCGGCGCCGTGCTCGCGCAAATTCCAGGCTTTGTAGCGCATATCCGAATACGAGCGCGCCGCGGTCCCAGAAAACTTGCTGGGCGGCACTCCGCGCAAAACGACGGCGATTTGTCCCTTGAGGTCCAGATCGCTTAGATCGTCCCACTTCGCGTCGGCAGCGCTGATGCCGTATCCGGCAAAGCGCAGCGCTCCGGAAAAGGCGCCGTTTCCCGACATGGCTGCGGGAATCGCTTCGCTCGGGCCAAGCGCGCGAGGCCCGGACGACGACTCGCTGCGCAGCTTGCTGCCGGCATCGCGCACGCCGATGTAGACTTCGACATCTTGAAAAGAAGTTTGCAGACCGGCGGCGCGCATCCAGGTGGCGATTTGCTCGCCGGCGGCGCGCAGACCGGCGGTGCCAATGCCGCGACCTTCGCGCTTCGAATCGGCCAGCCAGCTAACGCGCTCTTTGATTTCATCGGCAGGCAGCGGCCGACGCGCACTCGAAGCAGCCGGGCCCGAGCGCCAGGTGGCTAAAAAGACATTGGTCTCGCCCGCGACCTTGCCGCCGCGGTTGCTGGAAAAAGCCAGCGTCTCGCCATCGGGTGAAAAAATCGGAAAACCGTCGAAGTCGGCGGCGAAGGTGATTCGTTCGAGCTCGGTCCCGTCGGAATTGATGGCGTACAGATCAAAGTCGCGGCCGCGCGGATCGCCGTAGTTTGATGAAAAGATGATGCGCTGATTGGCCTTGCCAGCCAGTCGCGCCGGAAAGAAATAGGGTGCAAACGAGGCCGCGCCCAGATCGGTCACTGGATGCGCATTTTTGCCATCGGCATCGGCGGTCCATAGCTCCATGTGGCGCGGACGAACCATATGCTCGCGCAAAAGGGCGTGCATCTCGTCTTGCTCGTTTTGGGTTTTGGGGCGCGCGGCCCGCCAGACGATATGCTGGCAGTCGGCTGAAAAAAAAGCGCCCCCGTCGTAGCCGGCCGCAAAAGTCAGACGCTTGACGCCGCTGCCGTCCAGGTTCATTCGATAAAGTTCCAGATCGCCGTCGCGATCCGAGGTAAAAATGACGCTGCCGTCGTGGCAAATTGTGGCTTCGGCGTCATAGCTTGCGGTTTGCGTCAGGCGGCGTACATCGCTGCCGTCCGGAAGCGACGAATAGATCTGATAGTTGTAAAGTGGCCAGACATAGCCTTTGCTGCGATCGGGCGGGGGAGGACAGGCATCGCCCAGGTGCCGCGTGGAGCTCCACAGCAGCCGATCGCCTTTTGGAAAAAAATAGCTGCAAGTATGACGACCGTGTCCTTGGCTGACCGGCTGCAGGCGCGGCGGCGCGGCGGCGTCTTGCAGATTCAGAATATAAATTTGATCGCAGCGATCATTGGCCGTAGTCGCTTGCAGGCTGAGGCTCTGTCCATCAAAAGAAAAATAGGCCTCGGCGTTTTCGCCGCCAAAGCTAAGCTGGCGCAGCTTGCTCAAATGGCTTTCCGCGGCATGAAGTAGACCATCGGCCGGGCCCGCTGCCGATGCTAATAGCAGACGGCGCGGTGCATCTTCGGGCTTTGCCGCAGCGCGGTTTTTATCGCCCGCGTTGTTCGTATTTGTAGATTTTTCTGAGTTTGCGGCCGGGCCCGCCCACGCGGACGCGCCAAAACAGGTGACAGCCGAAAGCAAAAGCGATAAACAGCCGGTCCAGCTAGAAATCATGGCATCTCGTACCTTGTCGCCGCCTAAAACGTCAACAGAACGCAGGCGGGATCGTCAATCTCTGTAAAAATCAGCATGGGCGCGCTATCATCCATCTAGCTAATCGACACGGGCGTCGTCGCGATAACCGCGATGGCATTTGACGAAACGCCAAGGAGTCTCGGTAGCAATGGCACGCGAAGAGAACTCGTTACTTTTTTCACTCAAGGAACTCCATCGGCTCGAAGAAGATCGGCTGAAGGAGGAAGAAGACGCGCGTTTGGCTGTTATTGAAGCCGAGCGCCGCGCTAAAGAAGATGCGGAACGCTCGGCCCGCGAGCAGGAGCAAGCACGCCTGCGCGCCATAGAAGCAGCGGAAAAGCGGGCCCGCGAAGAAGCCGAACGCAAGGCGATGGAGGATCGGGTTCGCCTGGAAGAGGCCGAACGCCGCGCCCGCATCGAAGCGCAGGCGCGCATGGAAGAAGCGCAGCTACATGCTGCCGCCGAAGCCATTCGCACAAAGCCCATCCCTTGGGCGCTGATCGGCTCGGTGGCTGCCGGGCTTATCGTGCTTTCGATCATTATCGTCGTCTTTGTCAATCGCAACCGCCAAGCGGCCCGGGTCGAGGCGCGCCAGCAGCTTATCGCGCGCCTAGATGCTGAACGCAAACGCGACCGCGACGAGCAAACGCGTCTGCAAAAAGTGCTGACGGACAAGATGGCCGAGGTGCAGCGCATAAGCAGCCTGGTCAATCAGGCCAAAAACGAGCAAGAGCGCATCGAACTGGCCAAGCAAGCACGTGATGCCGCAGGTCGCGCGGCGCGGGCGGCGGCCGAAGCCGATGCACAGCGCAAAGCCGCCAAAGACCGCGCCAACAAAGCTCGGTTTGAACGCTGCAAAGGTTCAGACGATCCCTTGTGCGGTATTTCTAACTAATAGGGGGGCACTTGCCCGTGCCCCCTCAACCAGCAAGCTGGTTGAGCCTCCCCCCCGCCGCACGCTTCCCGCGCGAGGCAAAGCTGGTTGAGCCTCATATCCCTAGGCGCCGCGCGGTGCTTTCCGAGCTTGCTGTCCATCGGCGATAGCCGATGCTTCCCGCGCGAGGATTATGAAGAGATCCGCTGAACATGCGGCGCTACGCCACTGCCTGTTGTTTTTCGAAACCGCAACGCAAATGCTTACTCGCCGCAGAACTGCATACCGTATATAAAAGACGGTCGTACGTTCGGCATTTGACTAAAGGCGATACCATGACAAAAAAACTTCGCACGGTTTCCTTGGCAGCGATCAGCAGCGGCTTGCTTTTTGCCGCAGCGCTTGGATGCAGCCCGCCGCCGGATACCTCTCCGGCGGTCAGCATCCTTTCACCCGTCAATGGCGAGACTTTGCCCGCTGGCAAGGCCATCGATGTACGCTTCATGATTTCGGGCATTGATTCGACCGGGCCGACGATGGTGCCGTTCTCGCTGGCTGCGGGGGCGTCCAAAGTCTATGGCAAGGGCAAGGTGCGAGCGTACATCAACAACAGCAATTTTTTGGCCCAGACCGTCAGCATTCCGACGGACGGAAGTCCGTTTTTGGTTCCCGACAGCCGCATCGGAGATCCAGCGGCCTTGGTTCGCCCGGGCATGCAGCAGCGCATTACGTTGCAGCTTTACTATAACGACGACTCCATCAGTAAAGTCGATCCGCAGCGCGAAGGCACTGTGATCGTCAACATTCAGTAGCAGCCCTTCAAAAAGGGGCACTTTTCACGGGCCTCTTTCTATCAAGTCACCCACTTTCAAGCTTACTGAAGGCAAGCGACGACTAGCGTGATGTCGTCTTTGCGCGGCGTATCGGCATAAAATTGCCCCGCAGCCGCCATTAACATATCGCGCATCTGAGCGGGGTTGTCGCTGGCGGTGCTGCGAATGATGTTGCGCAAACGTTTCTCGCCAAATTCTTCTCCGCTGGGATTTTCGCACTCAATGAGTCCATCGGTGTAAAACACCAGGCGATCGCCGCTGCGCAGCGTTTGGGAAGTCTCTGTAAACGTCGAATCCGGAATATCCCCTAAGCGATTGCCGCGCGACATCAGCACCGTAAACTCGCTTTCATGGCTCTGCAGCGTGCTGGCTTCGCGATAAAGATAAGGAAAGTTGTGACCGGCGTTGGCGTAGGTAATGGTCCGGTTGCTGGTGTCAATTAGGCAGGCAAAACAGGTCATCACATAACGGCGGCGGGCGCTTTCGTGAATGGCGGAATTCATGATCGAAAGCAAACGCGCCGGAGTCAGACGCGGCCCTTCCAAGGCGCGGCCTACATCACACGCCGCCTTGGCCGCTGCGGTGATCATCGCCGCCGGAACGCCATGACCCGTGACATCGCCGATTAGTATCAGCACCCGCTCGGCAGAAATCTCGTGAACCGTCCAAAAGTCGCCGCCGCATTGCATCGCTGGCTGAAAATGGCCGGCGATGCGCAAAGGTCCGCACTCGATCAGATCAGCCCGCGGCACGAGGGTTTCTTGAATGGCCCGGGCCAGTTCTAGCTCTTTTTCCAGCACGGCTTTGGCGGCAGTCTCGTCCAGAAGCACTTGCAGCCGGTTGGCCATGTAGTTGAAGTTCTCGGCCAAAAGGCCAATTTCATTTTGCGAATGAATTTCCACGCGCGTGGTCAAATCGCCGCCGGCAATCTGATCCGCGCGCAGGGCCAGCATCTTGATGGGTCGAGTAATGCGCAGCGCCTGAAACACGGCGATTCCCGCCCCCGCAAGAAGAAAGACTAGACCCAAAAGTCCGATCTGTATGCCATAGGTTCGGCTGTCGGTGCGCTTGCGGCTTTCGATGCCTTTTAGCTGCTCATCGAGCGAGGCCAAACTATAGATGACCACCAAAGTGCCGAATTTTTTGCCCAAGTGCATAACCGGCCGCGCGTAAAGCTTGCGGCGATCCGCGCCGCCGCCCAAGGCCCCAGGCGCAAACTCACGAATCTCTAGCTTGTCGATTTGAGCCAGCGCCGGACCCAGCACCGGATCGGCATCGGCCACCGGTTTTTCCTGAAACCGCGTATCGCTGTGCGCGGCAATCATGCCGTTGTCGGTGATGACATAAAGAGCAATGATGTCGTGGTCGATCTTGGCCGCCTGCGGTACGAAATTCTGCAAGCTGCTGTAGTCGGTTTGAATCAGCGCCGTGCGCGCGGTTTCGACGATGGTAAGAGTTTGGGTTTCCGCCCGGGTGTCGAGGGCCGAGTTATATGCATCCGAAAGGCGAATGGCTGCTTCGTCGAAGCTGCGCCGGCTGTAATAAATGCTGGTGGCGCCTAAAAGACTGATGATGGCAAGGATGAGCACGACGCTGGTCAGTATCATCTTGGTGCTAATTGATACGCCGCGTCGTGGGGACATTCGCTCAGAGTCTACGCAGCCTTGTCTCTAGGGTCAATGACCGCTAGGATGACCTTTATGGCCGTAGCGCAAGCTCTGGAGAAGTTCATCCAGCAATTCAAATCGACTTCCGACGCCATCATTGACAGTTGGTTTATCTGCGACAACGAGCGCAACATCGTTGATTACAATCGCGCTTTTTTTTCGCTGTTTCCTCGACATGAGGCGCGTAACCTGAAAAGTCGTAAGTGTTACGACGTGATGCGGCTAACGATTTGTCAGAATGCCTGCATCGCTCAGCAGTGCTGGCGCGATCAGCGGCACGTGCGGCTTGACGAGATTGACGGCAATCCCCTCGGGCAAGCCGACGATGCACCGGCGCGGCGCTATGTGCTGTCGGCCATTCCCATTCTCGACGAAAACAATCAACCGGTGGGCGCGCTGGAGATTCAGCGCGACGTCACCGATGAAGCGCAAGTGCAGGACAAGTATCGCAAGATGCTCGACAACGAAGCACGCGAGC
>CAYWPR010000053.1:0-40991 GCA_964460115.1 uncultured Myxococcales bacterium | reverse complement strand
TTCAGGGCCTTTTTTCTTTCTCCTCTCTCCTCTGCCTCCTCTCCTTGCTCTGAATACTCCCTAAATTCTCGTGCCCGGATCCTTGCTGGCGGCATGATCAGCATGACTGCCCGCTATTAGCGGCGATGGAATGATTCGCGCGTAGCTAAACTTTGCCGTACGTCTTAGAGACATCGGCATTGTCAAAACAGTCGCGCGCTCGGAACAGTCTTGCAGTCTTTGTTGGATGCAATCCTCGAAAGAAGAAGCGATTTGGCTGCTTCTAATTGCAGCTTCAGGCGAGCTTAGCGCAGACCTTCCACAGGTCGTAGTTTGGCTGCCAGCCAGGCCGGATATAACGTCGCCCCCAGCGAAAGCGCCAGCGCCGCCCCTAGAACCGCCAACAGCTCGCTGGGGTTCACTTTCACGGGTAATTTCGTAATGTAATAGACATCTGTATCGAGCGGTAATCCAAAGTGGTCAAGCGCCCAGCAGTTGGCGCAACCGACTAGGGCGCCGCAAACTGTGCCGAGCACGCCAATGTACAGTCCAAGACAGACAAAAATACTCAGCACCATTTGATTCGAAGCCCCCATCGATTTGAGAATGGCGATTTCTCGTCCTTTCTCCAGCACCAGCATGATTCCATTGCTGACGATCGACGAAGCGGCGACCAGAATGATGAAACACAGCACAATGAACATCGCGATCTTTTCCAGCTTCAGCGCCGAGAAAAGACTCATGTTCAAGTGCTTCCAGTCATCGACGTCGAATCCGCCAAGGCGCGTAGCTTGGCCGAGCGCCGGCTTCAAATGTGCGGTCACTTCTTCGGTGGCTTCGGGATTTTGCAGCTTGAGCTCTAGACCCGTTACTTCGTCCTCAAGGCCAAGAAACTTCTGCGCTGCTCCAAGCAGCATGTAAACGTACTTGCTGTCGTATTCGTACATTCCTGAAAAGAAGATTCCGACCACGCGAAACGGTCGCGCTTTGGGAATGGGACCCGTCGGACCGACATCGCCAAGCGGCGATACCACGTTGACCTCATCGCCGACATAGACGCGCAGATTTTTGGCCAGCTCGCGACCGATGACCACGCCTGGCAGTACGCGCTTTTTGCGCGTCGGGGCTTTTTTGTCGCTCGGTTCTCCGTTTGCAGTCGGCGCGCTCGGTGCCGTTTCAGGTTTGGCAGCCGCAGGCTCCGCCGCAGACGGTTTTGCCACATCAGTTCCCGCGTCCGTCCCGCCATCAGCCGGCGCAGCGTTTGGCGCTGCGGCGACAGAGCGCGCCATCGCCAGCTCTTGCGGCGTCGGCGTGCGCTCTGGATGCAGCAAATTGTCGAGCGAACCTTGATCTGTATTTTTCACCAGATCCGTGACGCGACCAATGCTGCTGGGATCGATGCCCTTCAAAATGACGCCTGAAACATTGCTTTGGCTGGTCAGCATCACTTCGCCGGACAGATAGGGCGTCGCGGCCAACACCCCGGGAGCTTTTTCCGCCACCGATAGCGCATCGCGATAATCTCCAAAAGACCGATCCGGGGTGGTGATCACCATGTGCGCGTGCGTTCCCAGAATCTTGCCTTTCAGATCCTGTTCGAAGCCGGACATGACCGATAGCACCGTGACCAGCGCTCCGGTTCCTAGAAAGAGCCCAAACGCCGACAAGGCCGAAAAGATCGTCAGCCGCCAAATCATCATCAGCGCGACAAAGAAGCCAAACAGCACGGTGAAGTTGACGCCGACGAATTTGAGCGTGCGCAAAATGCTGCGCAGATCCCACAGGAGCTGCGACAGATGTTCCCGCATGTAGTATTCGACAAGCTGGCTTCCTGCAAAAAGCGCCGCCGTCAGCAAGAACAAGGCGAGCAAGATCCAAAGCAGGTAGTTCAGCCTTCCGGGACGGCGGTGCGCTTTCATATAGCGGCCCGCAACAAGCAGTTCAAAGTTCATCACGACTTAGGTTTCGAAGCTCAGGATGTTGCGGGCAATGACCATGCGCTGAATTTGCGACGTTCCTTCATAGATCTGCAGCAGTTTGGCGTCGCGCATAAGCTTCTCGACGGGATATTCTTTGGTGTAGCCGTAGCCGCCGAAAATTTGGACGGCATCGGTGGCGACTTTCATCGCCATGTCAGCGCCGTACAGTTTGGCCATGCTCGAAACCACCGAATCCAGCCGACCGCCGTCGACCATCCAGGCCGCTTTGTGACATAGCGAACGAGTGATCTCCAGTGCCACCGCCATATCCGCCAGCATAAATTGCACGGCCTGATGCTGCGCAATCGGCACCCCAAACGTCTTACGGCCTAGGGCATAGGCTCGACTTTCGTGCAGGGCGCGCGCGATGATGCCCGCGGCGCCGGCGGCAATCCACGGTCGTGAGCGATCAAAAGTCCGCATGGCGATTTTGAACCCCTCGCCCTCTTGACCGATAAGCGCTTCTTTGGGCAGACGTACTTCGTCAAACAGCACGTCGGTGGTATTGCTGGCCCGTTGGCCCATCTTGTTTTCTTCGCGACCGGTTTTGACTCCATTGCGATCGCGTTCGACGACAAAACAAGCAATTTTGCGGTTGCGCGCCTTCAGATCCTTTTCAGGCTTGGGATCGCTAGTCGCCAGAACCGTATAAAAACTGGCGTGCCCGCCATTTGTGATCCAGCGCTTCTGCCCCGTCAGCACAAAGCCATCACCGTCTGCGACGTAATGCGTGCGCATTCCGGCGACATCCGATCCGGCTTCCGGCTCGGAACAGCAATACGAACAAAAAATCGGCTCGTCGATCAGCCACTTCAGATAACGGCGCTTTTGGGCTTCGCTGCCGGCCAAAATAATCGGCATGGCGCCCAGCATATTGGCAGCCATCGAGGTGTTGACCCCAGCGCAGGCCCAGGCAATTTCTTCCATAAGTAGGCAGTACGAGAGACAGCTCAGCCCAAGTCCACCGTATTGCTCGGGGATCTCGCCGTTCATAAGCCCAATCTCCCAGGCCTGTTTTAGAAGCTCGATGGGGAACTCACCTTCCTCATCCAGGCGCCCGGCTGCCGGGGCGATCTTGGCGCGAGCAAAGTCGCGCGCGGTCTTACAAAGAGCCTGTTGCTCTTCGGTAAACGTTAGATCAAACATTCAAAAGTCTCCGCGGGCTCGTGTCTAGACACGTCATTTGACGAGGTTTTTTCCGTCGCTTTTGCAAAAGTGCGCAACAAAATCTTGCCAAATTCCTACGCCGCATACCACATTGACCCTATAGGCAAAAACATCGTACGATGCGAGAGGTTACTCTTCCGTGGCTGTCCCGTACGGGAAATACTTGCTTGATCGCAAGCTGACCGAAGGCGGGATGGCGGAGATCTTCATTGGCCGTCCCAATCCAATGCTGGCCCCGCCGGAGCTTCTTGCCCGCCGTGGTCCGATTGTCATCAAGCGGCTGTTTGCGCACCACAGCGCCGAGGCTGAGTTTGTGCGCATGTTCTTTAATGAAGCGCAGCTTGCTGCGCGCATTAAACACCCCAACATCGTCGATATCTTTGATCAGGGCGAATCCAACGGCACCTATTTCTTGGCCATGGAGTACATCCCTGGCGAAGATCTGCGTGGGCTCGCGCAACAATCAGACGCTGTCGGCAAACGTCCGCCGATGCCGGTGGTTTGTCGCATCATCATGGACACGCTGGCCGGGCTGCACTACGCGCATACTTTATGCGACGAAGAGCAGCAGCCGCTCGGCCTAGTCCACCGCGACGTCTCGCCGCAGAACGTACTGGTCACTTACCAGGGCCTCGTGAAGCTCATCGATTTTGGCATCGCCAAGGCCACCCGCGCTTTGAACTCTGAACAGACGCAAGCCGGTATGATCAAAGGCAAGTATGCCTACATGTCGCCAGAGCAGACCCGCGGCGAGAAGCTCGATGCGCGCTCGGACCTTTTTTCTGTGGGGACTTTGTTCTGGGAGCTTCTGACCTGGCGCCGTTTGTTCAAACGCGGGACGGATCTGGCCACGCTCGTTGCAGTCACCGAGGAGCCGGCTCCATCCGCGCTGACTGTAAATCCCGATATTCCCAAAGAGCTCGACGAGATTACGCTGCGCGCGCTGTCGCCAAATCGCGACGAGCGCTGGAACAATGCCAAAGAGTTTCACGACGCCCTGTCCGAGCTGATGGTGCAAAAGGGCTGGGACGCCAGCCGCGAGGCACTCGGGCGATATATGCAAGACATCTTCGCGGACAAATTAGAGATTCAGTCCAAAGATGTGCCGAGCTATGTCGACGAAAAACCCTCCACTGGTTTGCCGGTGGGGCAGCGTTCATCACGATCTTCCATGTCCTTGGCTCCGGCCACTGCCGATCGCGGTTCGGATCGGCCGCCGCGTCCGCGCGCCATGACGATGCCGCTACAGGTCATTAATACCGGCGCGGCGCAGCAGGCACGAAAAGCCATGATCGTGCCCAAATCCCCGCCATCGGGTCCGCCGTCGCTGCCTACAAGTCGCCAAAGCGCATCTCGTCCGGGAATTCCGGCGTCGCTGACGACTTCTATGCCGCCGCCAATTCCTTCTTCGCCGGCTGAAGCGCCCTCAATGCCGATGCGCATCGTGCCCGATCGGCAAAGCTCATTAAAAACTCCGCCGCCGCTTTTGCCGCCGCCGCCGCTTTTGCCCGGTGATGCCGGGGCCAGTCAAAAAGTGGTCGTGACGGAAAATCCAGCGATACTAACGTCTGGAATTGGGCCGCTGCCGCCGGATTTGCGCTGGGCGGGTTCGATGTCCAGCGCCATGTTGCCGCCAAATCCGGCGCAGCGCCGCCGCGTCATCTGGGCCGTGCTTATCGGCGTGCTTATCGGCGTGCTGGTGGTGTTTTTGTTACAGCTTTTCTCAATGCGTCGGTGACGTTTCTTCGTCTTCGCCTTTGTCTTCGCTAGGCTGAGACATTTCAACCAGCAAATCGACGATATACCTCAATGTCTCAAAGCGGCCTGTTAGCGAGTAATAATACTCCGCCGAAACCGGCGCCATGCGCGAAAGCGCCGCGTGCAGCGGCTCTAAAAGCTGCGTATGGCCGGGAAGCAGCGCAAAGACCTCGACTTCATCTGCATTTTGCGCGCGTGCGACAAGTGCCGCCGCAACCATGCTGATGGGATCGATCAAAAGCGGCGCCGCGGTCAGTTCAACCCGCCAACTGGCGACGGCTGCAGTTTCGCGTGCGGCCTCCGCGGACTCTTCCGAAAGCCCCAGCCAGCGCCCGCCAAAGTGCGCAATGCACAGCTCGCCCAAATAAACCCCAAGCGCTGCCGTGACTAGCTGCAGCACCGCTTTTGCCAAGGGCGGTCCATTTTTATGGCAGGTCTGCTCTATATAATGATCGACAAAAGCCAGCGATTCCTCGCTGCCGTCAAGGCTTAGTCCGGTCACGCGATGCACATATTCCACTGCAGCCTGCTGCAGCGCCGCCACCTGCTCAAGCGGCACCGGAATCTTCCAATCTCCAATCGAAGGCGCCTTCATGCCCCCACACTGTATCACCTTCGTGCGCGCTGATTAGGAACTTCTTAGCGCCTGAGTCTCACCCCGAGTAGGATCTAAAATCCCACGCCAGCATCGACCTACAAGGCGGCTCCCTTGAAGGTCATTTAACGCTTCAATGAGCGGCTTACCTTTGCAAAATATTGAGTTGGGCTCTAATCTGCGAACATTTTCTTCATAGCGTCGGACGCTGCCTGGGGATCGCCTCCACCATATAAAGCATGCGCAGCTTTCATTTCCTTATATACAAGTTCCTCTCCGGTTCTATGACCTGTGCCGTACTCTTTCATAAAATCTTTAATAGGTTGATGAGCTGCAAGGTCAGGTTCCTTATAATATCCTTTCTTTATTTGAATTATATATTTCTGTGCGCCTGCTGTAGCCTGTGCGTCTTTAGCGAGCCATTCCGGGTCAGGCTTAGATTCCTCCTCTTCCTCTCCTCCAAAAAAGCTACTAACTTTGGCTGAAATATCACCTAAGAAGCTCATGAAGTACCTCCATATAGGTCATTAATTGCCCTTAACCGCATAGGTTATTTTTGTGTGACCGCTGCAGTCGCTGGTAGCTACTGCAGGGTTTCCCAGACAGGGATTCGTATTCCATGCCGATTGATAAGAAAGAGCGCATATATCATAGCATACTCATGGCAGAGCTGTGACACCATAGTAAGATCTTATTGAATTTATTTGATTATTGGACGGTAAAAGATCATACCGGTAAAGTTCCAAAATCCTAGCATACAATGAGAAAATAGGCCGTCAGAATCGACAAGATCGAATTGGATAGCACTAATCGTCGTCGATTGCACGGCAGACGAAATTCAAGTACCTTTCCGCGCCGTGCAGCGTCGTAAAATTTTCAGCAATTGCCTCTTGAAGCGACCTTTTTTAGCGGGAACGTTTTGGTTGTGGATGGGTCTTTTGGCGGTCGGGCTGCCGGCTTGCCAGCGGCTGAACGCCAATGGCGATTTGCGCCAAAGTCCGGGAAGCGTCACCAGCGGCGATGGGGGACCTCAGGTAATTTTTTATCCATCGGCAGGTGGGCCGCCAGTGCGAGTGCGCGTCGAGCTGGCCCGTACCCCCGCCGAGCAAGAACGCGGTTTGATGTTTCGTCGCTCGCTGGATGCCGATGCTGGTATGCTGTTTCTTTTCGATCGATTAGAGATTCGGCGCTTTTGGATGCGCAATTGCTACATTCCCTTGGATATGATCTTCCTAGATGAACAAAAGGTCGTGGTGGGCATCGAAGAGAACACCTTGCCCCTTGATGAATCTAGCCGCGGACCCGATCGGCCTGCGCAGTACGTCATCGAGGTGGAAGGCGGCTATGCGCGCCGCCACGGCTTTGGCCCCGGCACTCGCGTCGAGTTTCGCAATGTCAATTAAAGCGATAGGTTTCGCGTTGCCGCCTCGGCGAAGCTTTGTCGCTTGGGGCGCAGCTTTGCTCGCGTCCTGCACCGCATTTGCTTGGGCCGCGCCGGAGCAGGCGGCTCAAGCCCCCGCTCGGCCGGCGCTCGGATCTGGCGCTGTGATTCAGGCGCAACCTTTTGTGCCGCCAGTTTCCTCTTCTTCGGGCGCCACCGGTTCTTCCGCCACCGCCAAGACCGCGTCTGCCGCGGCGCCCATTTCTCCGCCAGACGGCAGCGCGCCGTTTACCCTTTCCCAAGCCACCCAAGGCATGGCGGGAAGCGGGACTTTGCGCGCCAGCATTGAAGTCGAGCAAAATGGCAAGAGTTTGGGAACCCTGCGCTGCGAACTTTTTGCCGACAAGGCCCCTTTGGCCGTCGCCAATTTCGTGGGCCTTTCCCGTGGTCTGCGTCCGTTTCGCGATTCCAAGACCACCAAATGGGTGAAGCGTCCGCTGTATGACGGCAATCAGTTTCATCGTCTAATTCCCGACTTTATGATTCAAGGCGGCGATCCGCTGTGCTTGGCGGATTCGACCTGCGGTGGGCTGCCGGGGGCCGGCGATCCCGGATATGCTCTACCCGACGAAGTTTCCAAAGATTTGCGCTTTGATCGCGGCGGCCGCTTAGGCATGTCGCTGCGCGATCAGCCTGGCACGGCAGGGTCGCAGTTTTTCATCACCGAGCGCGAAACGCCCTGGCTAAACGGCAGCCATACCCTGTTTGGGCAATGCGAGCCGGTGGCCGTCATCAGCGCCATTGCTCGGCTGGAAACTCAGGACCTCGATGTGCCTAAGGTTCAAGTACGCATTCGGCGCGTGACCATCAGCCGTCAGCAACCTGCTTCGATCAAGCAACCGTCCGGCTGAAATGCCGAGACCTTGAGTGAAACTTAGGGATTATGATTCAGCAAAAAACCAATTTCGACGATGCCTCGGCAACTGCGGCGCCTGCAAACCTCGAAGCGGTTTCGCCGCCAGAGCTGGGAATTCCCGGTTTTGGCTACGCCGACCTGTTTTCACCCTATGGGCTGCGTCGTTTGTACGACGTATGGCTGCGCGATCTGCAAAGCGGAGATTTGGCACTTTACGATCGCTACATGGCCTATGCGCAAGGCGCGCCTTTAGGCCCTGTAGAGCTGTCCGAGCTTTTGGTCGAAGTCACCCCTTGGGTTTCAGAGTTTTTGGTTCGGCTGTTTCCGCAGACCAAGGCTCGATTGGAACAAATCGCCGCGGCCACTCGCGAAGATTTGCATATATTTCGTTTCAAAGATGAGTTTGTAAAACGTCGCGCCAGCAAGCGACCGCAGGCCAAGGATGACGCCGAACGCGCCGCCGTGCTGGCCGCTGGCGAAGCCCTGGCCCAGCGCCTGGGTCTACGCGCCGCGCAGTATAACGACGAGCTGGCCCTGGCCAAGGCGGTCTGTCACTTGCTCGACCACGAAACCGAGCTGAAAAAGCGCGGTCCGTCCGATTCCGAGCTTGTGGCCGTACGCCAAGATTTGGACGTCATCGGCGACTGGCTGATGGCGCGCAAAGACGAGCTTTTGCATCGCTATCACTTTTTATCGATGCACTTTCCGCATCAGCTAGATCCGCAGCATTTGGTGCCGCTGCGCCGTCCTAGCGACAAGCTGCCCGAGCTTTTTGTCGGCCACCCCCACAAGCTGCGGCATCGCGACGGCTTCAAGCTGACCGATCGCCGTGCTTCGCCGCGCGAAGTCCTCGATCAGGTCGATTACTGCATGTACTGCCACGACCGCGAAAAGGACTCGTGCAGCAAGGGCATGCGCGACAAACAAGGCAACGTCAAACAAAACGCCATCGGCGTGGCCATTCCCGGCTGTCCTTTGCACGAAAAGATTTCTGAAATGCACACCCTACGGCGGCGCGGCGATCCGCTGGGGGCCCTCGTGCTGGTGACACTGGACAATCCCATGTGTCCCGGCACCGGTCATCGCATCTGCAATGACTGCATGAAAGCCTGCATTTATCAAAAGCAGGAGCCAGTCAACATTCCGCAGATTGAAACCTCGGCGCTGACCGATGTGTTGCGTTTGCCCTACGGCGTTGAGATCTACGGGCTTTTGACGCGCTTTAATCCGCTGAATGTGCGCCGTCCCTATCCTTTGCCGTATAACGGCCGCAATGTGCTTGTCGTCGGGCTCGGACCTGCCGGCTATACGCTGTGCCACCATTTGTCGCGCGAAGGCTTTGGCGTCATTGGCATCGATGGTCTAAAGCTAGAGCCGCCGCCGCCAGCACTGTGCGGTGATTTGCGCCACGGCGTACTGCCAAAGCCGGTTGCCGACTGGCATACCCTGGAATCTGAACTTGACGAGCGCGTTCTATCGGGCTTTGGCGGCGTCTCTGAATACGGCATCACGGTACGCTGGGACAAAAACTTCCTGACGCTGCTTTATCTAACGCTGTCGCGCAGCCCCAACATTCGATTTTACGGCGGCGTACGCTTTGGCGGCACCCTGACCCTGGAGGACGCCTGGGATCTGGGCATCGACCACGTCGCCATCGCCGCTGGCGCTGGAAAGCCGACGCTCATCGACATTGAAAACAATCTGTGCCGCGGAATTCGCAAAGCCTCTGACTTTTTGATGGCGCTGCAACTGACCGGCGCCTTCAAAAAAGATTCCCTCGCCAACTTGCAAGTTCGGCTGCCGGCCGTCGTCATCGGCGGCGGCCTGACCGCCATCGATACCGCCACCGAGCTTTTGGCCTACTACATCGTACAGGTCGAAAAGACTTTGTTTCGTTGGGAACAGATGCTCAGCGGCGCTAACGGCCAGCGCATCGCGCGCGAAGCGCAGCTTTTGCATGCCTTTGATGCCGAAGAACGCGAGATTCTGCAGGAGCAACTGGCCCACGGCCGAGAAGTCGCCGCCGAGCGTCAGCGGGCGCAAGCCGAGGGGCGCGACCCCGACTTTATAAAGCTGCTAAATAGCTGGGGCGGCGTGTCGCTTGTCTATCGCAAGGACCTGCTGGATTCTCCGGCCTATAGGCTGAATCACGAAGAAGTCGAAAAAAGTTTGGAAGAGGGCGTGCGCTACATCGAACGCATGTCGCCAAAGACCGCGCTTTTGGACGAGTATGGCGCGCTGCGCGCCATGACCTTCGAGCGTCAAACTCAGCAGCCGCAAAGCGAAAAGTGGCATGGCACCGGCGAAATCATTGAATTGCCGGCGCGCACCGTTTGTGTGGCGGCTGGCACAAGTCCAAACACCATTTACGAAAAAGAACATCCCGGTACGTTTCGACTGGGCAAGGGGGGCTACTTTGCCCCGCATCGCGTCGAAATCGACGGACATGGCCCAGACCGCTCGCTGCGCCTAGTGCCCAGCGTCGATGGCTTTTTCACTTCGTACCACAAGGATGGTCACGTCGTTAGCTACTACGGCGACAACCATCCGCGCTACGCCGGCTCGGTGGTCAAAGCCATGGCCTCGGCCAAGGACGGGTACCTGCACGTTTCGGCGCTTTATACCCACGAAATCGCCGACGCCAAGACTGAATCAGAGCTGCAAAATGGCCCAAGCGTGCTACAGCGCAACCGCGATCAGCGCTTTCGCGCGCTTATCAATCACCTCGACGACCAGCTTGTCGCCACCGTGATTCGCGTCGATCGGCTGACCCCGAGCATCGTCGATGTCATCGTGCGTGCACCGCTGGCGGCGCGCAAGTTTCGTCCGGGGCAGTTTTATCGGCTGCAAAACATGGAAAGCCTGTCTAAGACCGTATCCGGCGCCCGTCTGGCCATGGAGGGGCTGGCGCTTACCGGCGCTGCCGCCCACCCCGAGCAAGGCACCCTATCGCTGATCGTGCTGGAGATGGGCGGCTCATCACGGCTGTGCCCGATTCTGAAACCGGGTGAGCCCGTGGTGGTGATGGGGCCGACCGGCACCCCGACCGAGATTCCGCACAATGAAACCGTTTGCCTGGTTGGCGGCGGACTCGGCAACGCCGTGCTGTTCTCGATTGCGCGGGCACTCAAGCAAAACGGCTGCCGCGTGCTCTACTTTGCCGGCTACAAAAAACCCGAAGATATCTACAAGCAGGACGAGATTGAAGCCGGCACTCATCAAATCGTTTGGGCCTGTGATGTGCCGGTGCCACCGGGAGGCGATTTCGGTCCGCGGCGGCCACAAGACAGGCTGTTTATCGGCAACATCGTGGATGCCATGACGGCTTATGCGCGTGGCAAAAACGGCGAATCGTCGCATATCGATGTGCCGAAAGACGCCATCGACCTACGCGACGTAACACGAATCATCGCCATCGGTTCGGACCGCATGATGGCTGCCGTGGCGCGAGCTCGCCATGGTGTGCTGCGACCGTATCTAAATCCCGCCCATGTAGGTATTGCCAGCATCAATTCGCCGATGCAATGCATGATGAAAGAGGTATGTGCGCAATGCCTACAAAAGCACATAGATCCAATCACTGGCAAAGAAACAGTCGTTTTTACTTGTTTTAACCAAGATCAGGAACTTGACCGCGTTGATTGGCGCAATCTGGCTGACCGTTTGCGGCAAAACAGCACTCAGGAAAAACTCGTCAGTTTGTGGCTGAATCGTTCTTTGCCACAACTGCTAGATTAAGAATTTGTAATTCTGCCACCAGCTTCGAAGAAGAAGTCTAAGCTGTAAAGAAAAGCGACCTTAAAAGGAGGGAAAATATGTCCAGATTCATCCATCAAGAATCCGCGTTGTCGGTTCGCCATCGAAAACAGCCGCAGCGCTGGAGGATGTTGGCATTTGTCGCTATAAGCGGCTTGTGCGGCTTCTTGCCGCTGGCCTGGGCCGGTCCGAAGGCTGACGTAAATTGCAACTCGGATCACGGCAATATTCCCTCCCTGCTGCGCGCCCTCGAGGGGGATTGTGTTGATTACGTTTTGAACGGCAATTCCTGCACCGAGCATGCCGAGGTAACTCCGCATCGGCCCTGTGATGATTATGTCGCCTTTGGCGTCGGGCAAGTGGCGCAGTGTAGTCAGTTTTTGGCGCCGGATCGCGACCGCGACGAAGTCGGTGACTCCTGCGACAACTGCCCCAATGTCTACAATCCGGATCAAACCGATACCGATAAGGACGGCATCGGCGATGCTTGCGACAACTGCCAAAATGTTCCAAACAGCGATCAGGCCGACAGTGATCACGACGGCACTGGTGACGCCTGCAACGCCTGCGTGACCCACATCCCAAACCCCAATCAGAAGGACACCGACCACGACGGCTTGCCCGATGTGTGCGACAACTGTCCCAATAACGTCAATGTGGATCAGAAAGATACCGACAGAGATGGAGTCGGCGACGCCTGCGACAAATGTCTGAACAAACCCAATCCCGATCAACGTGACAGCGACGGCGATGGCATTCCCGACGCCTGCGACAATTGTCCGGCGGCAGGCCAATCAAACCCGGATCAAGCCGATCACGATAGCGACGGAGTCGGCGACGCCTGCGACAACTGCCCGGCTGTTTACAATCCGGATCAGGCCGACAGTGATCGAAACGGTCTGGGCGACCTGTGCGAGCCCGGCGTAAAGGGCGGTCCGCAATGCGCGCTCGTACAAAATCGCGGAGGCAGCTTGCCCGAGTCGCTGGCCAACATCTTCGCCGGCCTCTCGGTCATCGCCGCCGCCCTGTACTTCAGCACACGCCGCCGCCGCTTGGTCTAGGTTCTATCGAGAAGCTCTAGCTGACCCATCAGTTGCCTGGGCCTACGCAAAAGGCCTGGGCGACCGGCTTTGCACGGCGATTCGCACCTACCCGCTAATTCCTCTGGCTGCCCGATAATTCTTGACGGAGCGGTGCAGCTGCGGACCCGCATCCTCTCTACCAGACAGATCATCGCTCGCGGAGGGAGTGAGCCCGACCGGGAGATCAGTGGCAGGCGCAGCCACAGATGGGGAGGACAGGAGGGGGGCACGGCGGACCTCCGGCTGGGAGGGCTGACGGGAACGCTCTCAGAGGGCCAGCTTAAACTCGCGCAAGGCGTCGACGGTCTGGGTCAGCCCCTGCTTGAGGAGGCTGTCCAGGTATTCGTCCACGGTCTTGGGGGGCTTCTTGAGGGTCTTGCGGTGGTTCCGAGCGGCCTCGACGACCTTGGCCGGATGGAGGTCGAAGAGGTTGCAGATGAAGTCGTCGGGGTGTTCGGCGACGAGCTGGTAGCGGCGCAGATTCTCTTCCGGGAAGTCCCTCAGATTCACGGTCACGATGAGGTTTGCGCCACATTGGATCGCCGCTGCCACAACATGGCGGTCATCAGGATCCGGTAGCTCGAGCGTCTCGATCAGGTGCTCATAGCCCGTCACGAGGCAGTCGCGTACGCTGCTGTTCATGAGGTCGCGCGTTCGCTGAAGATGCTCTCGGAGTTCTGGTCTATCTCGCAGGACACCGCGTATCCATTCCTCGTGGATCTTGTCGGTCCATCGAGCACGAAAGGTATCCGTCAGGGCAAGCCACATGAGGAAGTCGCGGAGGGGGGCTGGGTAGAGGACGCAGGCATCGTAGACAACGGTGAAGTGCGAGTTCATTCGTACCCTAGATTCAATTCCTGGGCCTGAGCTGCTAACTCGTCGAGGACCTTTTTCCGATCGGCGTCTATGCGCTCCTTGTAGGCGATCACGTCTTGGTAGCGGATGCGGCGGTGTTTGCCAACCTTGTGATGCGGGATCTCATTCTTCTCCAGGAGTCCAATCAGGAAGGGGCGAGAGACGTTCAGATGGTCGGCGGCCTCCTGGGTCGTCAGTTCCGCGTGGATAGGGATGACGGTTACCGCGTTCCCCGAACCCATTTGGGTTAAGATCTCGACGAATAGCCGCAGCGCCGAGACGGGAACCGTAACCTGCTTAACTCCCGAGGAAGTCGGGAAGTTAAATTCCTGAGTCTCGACGCGCGTTTCCAGCACGGCAGCCACGGTTCGGCCGCTCTCCTTGGCGAGTGAAGCCTCTTCCGGAGTGGGCAGAAGCGGCCTTGATAGGGCTTGCACAGTCATGGGCGACCTCCTAGTGGCTTCTTTTAGTATAAACGAAGCATTCGAAGCAAACGAAACAGACGAATTTTCGTCGAGAAATTATCTTATGCGACGTCCCGGACAAGGGGTAGATGTGGGAGCAGGTGTGCGACCGTCGCGATTCAAGAATGAGCAGGGGGCCGACGGCAGTCCCGCCCGGCCTACTATGTCGCGGCTGGCAACCGTCCCCTAACTTGGCTCTACCTGCGCCCATGCACGATGGGACTACATGCGCGTCAGGCTTTGGGTTAGCAAGCAGCACTGCCAAGACATCTATGAGTTCTTCAGCGGGTTCAGGGCTCTCACGAAGTCTGTGAAGACGTGGAAGATCGTGTCCCTGAATGCCAAGGATGTGACCATCGAGAGTACATCGACGATCAGCTCGCTACCATGCAAGCCGCGATGGCTGTTCACCGGCCTCGGTGGATGTGAGGTTGAGATCGCGTGCCTCAACGATGAATTGTCGCCCGCGCAGGCACATGCTCTCGGGGACTTGGTCTATCTGTGCATGACAGCGCTGGGTAGGTTCGTGGCCAAGATCGAGATCGTTCCCTGATACGGTCTTCTTTCTTCAGGTAGATCCGTTCTGCTCCGGCTTCACGGACATTCGAGAAGAAGCCTCGGTGCGAGGTGCAATCAGCGCGACGATGGGACTTTGCGAAGGACGCCGCCCCGACGCATCAGAGCTACGTAGATCACCCCGAGATTTTCCATGTTGTCGCGCGCTTCATCTCGAGGGTCTTTCCGGCCCTGTGGGTATACCGGGTCGGCTATGGCGGTGAAGGTATGAACCTCCCAGCCGCCACCAGCCATCTTGGACAGGAGCTTTTGCATCTCGACGCGGTCGGCCAGTCGGCTCGCCTCTCGGAACGCGGCCCGCGCGACTTGCAGCGTTCTGTACGACGGCAACGTGATGTAGATCTCGTCGATCAGGTATGTGATCACCAGCCATCGAGGCCGCGCTCCGAGACGTGCAGCGCAGCTTCGGGTGAGCATCCAGATCGCGCGCTGACCTTCGGTCGTCTGACCCCGATGGATGCTGAGCAGGCGGTAGATGCTGTTCTTGTCGCCGTGGAAGCTGGCGACCCAGCGGAAGGCGTCCTGCTCGGCGGGATCGCCCAGGTTGAACTTGGCCAGAAGGCGCGGCGAGCTCCTCGAAGGTCTGCGGCGAACCCGTTGGCGAGCGGAAAGAAGGGACGAAGGGACCGAACAAGGCATAGTATGCCTCCGTGCGCCTCGGCGGTTTCGTCGCCGGGCGTGCAAGGGCGCCGACGGGGCGGCAACCCCGTCGACGCCCGTTTCTCTGTATCTCCCGCGGGCCATCGGAAGATAGTCGAGCTCGGCTGATTTCTCAAAGAAAAAAGCATCTACCGACACTAACAGCTCCCAAACTAGCTGACGTTGTCATGGTCGTGATACGGCGAGTGCCGTATGACGCGCGGACGACGAAATCCCCTCTGCCACGACTTTTCGAGCCGGCTCCGACAGGCACGACGAGAGAGCGGCCTCGCTCGGGCTCAACTGTCGAAGGCGGCTGGGCTGGCTGCCGACACGGTGCGCGCCTTAGAGAGCACGAAGCGCATGCCGCGCCTGAATACAGTGCTCAGCTTGGCTGCGACGTTGGAGGTGAGCGCCGCGTGGCTCGCATACAAGCTCGGGCCGAAGGAAGATGCGCCCCAGGCAGTGGCGAGCTCCTTTCAGGAGCGGTTGCTCCGCGCCCGCCGTGAAAGAGGACTGACTCAGGCACGACTGGGGGAGCTCGCCGGCACCCAGGGCGCTGCGATCTCCGCGATGGAGAGAGATGGTAACTTCCCCGACATCGCCAAGGTCGAGAAGATCGCCAGCGCGCTCGGAGTAACTCCGAGTTGGCTGGCGTTCGGAATCGATGAGGAGACTGGCTTCGGAGCTGAAATTTCTTAGTCGAATCGACGAGAACAAGTAGACCTATCAGCTCAGATTTTTTACTACGTGAGAGCTTGCCAGCTCAGTGCTGCGCTGTAGACTGCGTGGTCATGGCCCCCGCCACTGGACCGATTACACTCAAGATTTTTGTCCACCAGCAGCTCAGAGCAGTTGCGGAGCTGCCCAACGTAGTCGCCTTGGCGGAGTATACGGAGCACCTCGCCCGCTCGGTCAGCGTACACGTAGAAACGGAGCAGAGGGGCGAGGAGCCTCCTGAGACTGAGCTTGCTCATGGTGCTCCGAGCCCGTCGAAGAACAAGACTACCCAGCTTAGGAAGCGCGCTAAGAGGAGCTCTGCGAAATCCTCGAAGTCGGGCATGTCCATGTTCGAGCACAACATCCTGACGGACATCTTGAAGGGCGACGACGGCGGGGTTGCCACGCAAGACCTGATCGACCGCTACTGCAACGGAGATCGAAGGTCGCTGTGGGATGCCATGGACAGGATCAAGCGGGCAGCGAAGGTAAGGGGGGTTCCCCTCGAATCGCTGTATACGCATCAGCGCAACGGCAAGCACCATCGCTACTTCGCAGGTCCGAACCTGAAGGAGTACCTAGCTCACAACTAATGGCCTGAATCCGTAACTCAGCGACTCAACCTCCGAGGTCCCCATGTGATCCTCCTCCATCGCCGTCGCCCATGCGCACGGTGTCGGACCCGTTAGTAGACTGTTGGGCATAGCCGCCAAGCCCTCGCTCATGAGGGCCGCGAGAACGGGACACGGCGGGTTGGCGCCCCGCCGGTCCCTAGCTCGTCGAGATGCTGAAGACATCCCGACGAACTGGAGGCGAATATGTCACAGAATCTGCTGGCGCTCCATGGGAGCACCCACAAGGTCACCCTCCGACATCGGCCTGGCGACGGGATCGATAGACAGAAGGAGGGTCGATAATGGACCCGCGACAAGAACGTGGGCGCCGTCTGGCGCAAGACAAGCGGATCAAGCAGGTAGAGGGCCTCATGTGATTCGTGCCGTCTGCAACGAACTCGGGCGGCTACCTCATCAACCTTACGGCCGCGACGTGTACCTGCGAGGATTTCGAGCTCCGCCGCTCCAAGTGCAAGCATCAATGAGCTGTCGAGTTCAAGCGATCGGAGACTGAACCTCCATCCGTGCTCCCGGACAAGGTTCCCCGCAAGACCTACTCGCAGGACTGGCCCGTCTACAACGCGGTGCAGTGCAACGAGAAGCGCATGGTCATGAAGCTCCTGCGGGGCCTTTGCGACGGTATCCGCCAGCCGCCGCATCCGGGCCGCGGCCCCAAGCCCATCGACCTTTCGTCCGCCGTGTACACCACGGCCATGAAGGTCTACGTCGGCATGTCGGCGCGCAGGGCGTCGTCGGACATCCAGTTCTCTGTCGAGGCGGGACACATCAGTCGGGCTCCCCGCCTTGCCACCCTGTTCGACTACTTCAACTCCCCCGAACTAACGCCGCTCCTCAAGATCCTCATCGAGGAGAGCGCTGCGCCGCTGGCGTGCGTAGAGTCCCAGTTCGCGGCCGATTCCACGGGATTCGGCACGTCCGTCTACCGTCGGTGGTTTGACCACAAGTACGGGCGCGAGATGAGCGAGCACGCATGGCTTAAGGCGCACGCCATGGTGGGCACCAAGACCAACATCGTGACCGCCATCAACGTCACCGAAAGTAACGCCAACGACTCGCCCGAGTTTGCAGCGCTCGTGGCCACTACCGATCGCCGCTTCACCATCGAGGAGGTCTCGGCCGACAAGGCGTACCTGAGCCACGACAACCTGGTCGCGGTGGAATCTGTCGGCGCGGTCCCCTACATCCCGTTCAAGTCCAACAGCAAGGCCGACGGGCCCGCAGCGTGGCGGCGTCTGTGGGGACTCTTCATGTACCAACAGGAGGAATTTCTGATGCACTACCACCGATGATCGAATGTCGAGAGCACCTTCTCAGCCGTCAAGCGAAAGTTTGGGGGCTCGGTGCGTTCTAGGAACTTCGTCACCCAGTCGAACGAGGTGTTGTGCAAGCTGCTCTGCCACAACCTCTCCTGCCTGGTACAGGCGATCTACGAACTCGGCATCCAGCCAAAGTTCGACTTCATCCCCATGCCGGAGGTGGCGGCATGACCGACCTCACGACGCAAGAGCAAGCCAACGTCAGGACGGTGCTGCGCTTCCTCCGCACCAAATGCGGCGGCTGGACAGCAGTGGCGAAGGCGCTTCACTCCAAGGACAGTACCGTGATGAACGCGGCTAAGGGACGTCCCCCAAGCGCGAGCCTGGCGATCCGCATCGCTCGGATGGTTGGCGTCCCCGTGGACGACGTGCTCACCGGGAAGTACCCGGCACCTGGCACTTGCCCCTACTGCGGCCACCGACCCGAGACAGCAGACACGGAGACGAAAGCAACCTAGCCTGCCCGGTAATTCGACTGGCTGCCCGGCATTTGCCCCGGCAGCCTCTAATTATCGTGCAAAGCCGCTCTAGCTGACCCATCAGTTGCCTGGGCCTACGCAAAAGGCCTGGGCGACCGCCCATTCCGCACGGACACAAAGTATTTTCAAGGTATCGTAAGGGGGTGATAAATACTCCCTATGCTGAGCGCCGCGAACGGTTTTACAAGCGTCTGCCTGCCCAGGCTGCCGCGATTCTCATCGGAGCTGCGGAAGTCAAGCGCAACGGCAGCAATACCCATCGGTTTCGTCAGGCCTCTGACCTACTTTATTTGACCGGTTTTGAAGAACCCGATGCTGTCGCCGTCTTTACCCCCGGCAAGCCCAAGCGCTTTACTCTATTTCTGCGAGCGCGCGATACTGTCCGCGAACAGTGGACCGGCCGCCGTTTGGGCCTGGATGAGGCCGTCGAGCACCTGGGCGCCGATCAAGCCTTTGACCGCAGCGAACTGGAAACGCGCCTCTACGAGCTACTTGACGGCTGCAGCGAAGTGCACAGCCACATCAGCGACGATGAAAGTAGCGATGCTTTGCTGCTGCGCGTCCTGCGCCGCCTGCGTCAAAACGAACGCAACGGTGCGCGCGCGCCGCAGCACATCGTCGATCTGGCCAGTACCCTGCACGAAGAACGTCTGATCAAGGACGCGGCCGCTCTGACCTGTATGAAAAAGGCCGCCGCCGCCACCACCGAGGCCCATTTTGCCGCCATGCGCGCTGCCCGTCCCGGTCGTCGCGAATTCGAGCTAGAGGCGCTTATCGATTACATCTTTCGGCGCCACGATGGGTTTCCCGGCTATGACACCATCGTCGCTGGCGGCAACAACGCGACCACGCTGCATTATACCGGCGGACGTGACGCGCTTCGGCCCGGTGAAATGCTCATCGTCGATGCTGGCTGCGAGTTGGGCGGCTTTACCGCCGACGTCACTCGCAGTTATCCGATTCCGACCGCCGACGGCCGTCCCGCCGAGTTTACAGATGCACAGCTTCGGCTTTACGAAGTGGTTTTGGCGGCGCAGCGCGCCGGTATTGAATGCGCCCGTCCCGGCGCCACCATCGAAGACATACACCATGCCTGCGTTGCGGTGGCCACTGCTGGTCTGCGCGACCTTGGACTTTTGCGCGGCGACCTGTCGCAGCTTCTTGCCGAGCACCAATATCGGCGCTTTTACATTCACCGCACCAGCCATTTTCTGGGCATGGATGTACACGACGTCGGCCACTATTTTCCCGGCGGACCGCCGCGACGGCTATTGCCGGGGATGATTCTCACCATCGAGCCCGGCATTTACATACGCGCCGATGCCAACCTATTGCCCGGCCTCGATGCCTATCGCGGCATCGGCATTCGCATCGAAGACGACGTGCTCATCACCGAGCCGGACGGTCCGCTTGGCACCGGCCATGAAGTACTGACCCGCGACGTGCCCAAAGACCCCAAAGAGCTGCTGCCGCTTATCGGCAGCGGCTTGCGCCTAGACTTGTGATAAGGTGCCACGGCAATGAACGTCGGGCCTTTAACGATCGTTCCCGAAGTCCTTTTGGCGCCGATGGCCGCTGTGACCGATTTGCCCTTTCGCACCATTTGCGAAGATCACGGTGTCGGCCTGACCATTACCGAATTTCTTTCGGCCAGCGCCCTTTGCGCGGGTGCGGAAAAGACTTTGGCCAAGATGACCGCCTCGCTACCCGGGCGGCGCTTTGGCGTGCAGATTTTCGGGCGCCAGCCTGAAGATTTGGCCCAGGCGGCGCGTCTGGCGCAAAGCATCGGGGCGGCGCTTGTAGACATCAACATGGGCTGCCCGGCCAAGCGCGTCGTCGCCGGAGCCTGCGGCTCGGCGCTGATGAAAGAGCCCGAGATTGCGCAAGAACTGGTGCGCGCCGTCCGCGCCGCTTTGCCTCAAGAAATTCCTGTGACCGTCAAGCACCGCGCCGGCTGGGATGATCGCCACCTGAACGCTCCGGAATTCGCCTGCGCCATGGTCGAAGCTGGCGCCGCCATGATCACCGTGCACGGTCGCACCCGCACGCAGGGCTTTTCGGGACGTTCCTCGCTAGAGATCATCAAGAAAGTGCGCGCCGCGGTGCCCGCGACCATTCCCGTTATCGGCAACGGCGATGTCGTGACTTTGGACGACTATGTGCGCATGCGCATCGAAACCGGCTGCGATGCCGTCATGATTGGCCGCGGCGCGCTTGGCAACCCTTGGCTATTTCGCGATATTTCTGCCTGGCTGGTCGGCGAAAAGCCGCCGGGGCCGCCGAGCCTGCTTGAAAGGCGTCAGGTTTTTTTGCGCCACGTCGAGCTCATGAACGACCACACCCCGAAAAAGCGGGTCATTCACGAGCTGCGCAAAGCCGTGGCCTGGTACACAAAAGGCCTGCCAAACTCCGCCGCGCTGCGCGATCACAGCCTGAGCCCGCCGCAGCCCAGCCAGCTTGTCGAGACGGCTGCCAAGTATTTTCTAGAGCTGCAAGAAACGATGCACGCGCGCGCCGCCTGAGCGGTTTTCCGCGCTTTTGGCTGCTATCGCCCTTTCGCCCTTGCATGCAAGCGGCGGCAGCGGCCGTTTTTGCCGAGCTATTCAGAAATCCTCGATTTCGGTTACGATCCAAGCGGCCACATCCATCCGTGGCTTCGCAGGGACATTATGAAGCACCAAGATTTCGCCATTTTTTCGACTGGCCGCCTCGGTTCGTGGCAGCTCAGCATTTTTTGGATCCTTTGCGCCGCTTGCGGTCCGCGGTTCGAGGGACATGCCAGCATCGCCACCCTGGAAGTGGTGCGCACCCCCGTCGAACTGCGCGGCGCGGTGTTTGGACACGCTGTAGCCGGCGACGAACGCCTTGGCGCCGGCGAACGGCTTTTGGTCGCCGACAAAGCGCAGGCGCTTTTGCGCCATGATCAAGGTGCGCGCCTGCTTTTGGATGGTTCCACCCGCGCCGAGGTCACCGGCGATGGGCTAAAGCTTCAGGAAGGTCGAATCTGGGTGGATGCTCGTCCCGGCGGCCGCGTACAAATAGAAGCCGCGGGCGCGCAGCTTATCGCCAGCGGTACCGCCGGAGCCGGTTTCGAAGTCAGCATCAGCACCGCCAAGACCGAAGTCACCGTATTGCGCGGCGAGGTGTCCTACGAGCTCGGCGCCAAACGCGGCATCATCCATGCCGGCGAGCTTTTACAAAACAGCGGCGCAACTTCCGCAGTTTCGCCGGTGACGCTCTGGGAAGACTGGACCGGGGGCCTGGGCTGGCCCGATCCGCGCAAAGGCCGCGGGGCCGAGGGAATCGGCGAAGTCGGCGCGCGACCGCCCGGCAATCTGGGCGAAGCGCGTTTTCCCCTCTCAATCGCGCGGCTGCAAGTACGGACCCGCATCGAAGACGATCTTGCGGTGACTACCGTCGAGGAAACTTTTTTCAACCCCGCCGATGCGACGCTCGAGGGCATCTTTCGCGTCCGTTTGCCCGAGGGGGCCATCTTGTCGCGCTTTGCCATCGATCGCCATGGCCGCTACATCGATGGCTATGTCAAGGAACGCGAGACCGCTCAGCGCGATTATCAGGCGCAGGTGTATCAGGGCTCGACCAAGGATCCGGCCCTTTTGGAATGGGAAGCGCCCGGCAGCTTTAAGGCGCGGCTGTATCCGCTGCCGCCAGGCTCGTCTCGGCGCGTGCTGTTTACGTACAGCGAGTGGTTGCAACCGCATGGCGCGGATGGCTCTTTGCGCACCTACCGCTATCCGATGGCGGGCCTGTCAAACACCTCATCGCCGCTGATTCAAGAGCTTGATATCGAAGTAGACGCCGGAGCTTCCGGATCCACGCAAATTCGCGCTGGCCTTGGCGCTTTGCTAAGCCAAGAAGGCCGCCGCGTGATCATGGCGCGCACCGATTACGCGCCCAGCGCCGATCTGGTCGTTGAAATGGTTTCGCCGCCGCGTCCTTCTGACATCGCTCGCGTCTATCATGTTCCGCATCAAGTTCCTTCGCGGCCCGGCGCTCGTTCCAGTCGAGGCGAAAGCGATTATGTGCTGATTCGCGCGCTGCCCGAGCCGGCTCCTACTCCCAGCAAAAAAACACCCATCGATTTGGTTCTGCTTGTCGATATCTCGGCGGCTACCGATGCCACCCATCTGGCCATGGCTCGAACGCTGATCGATGCGGTGCTGCGCCGTTTGGATGCGGATGATCGAATTACGCTGCTTGGCGCCGATCTGGATGCGCACGGCCTGACTGGCAAAAAAGCGCCGACGCCGCAGCTTGCTTTGGCCACGCCCGAACAAATTCGCGCCATTTCCGCGCAGCTTGGACAAGCCGCGACCGGCGGGGCGACTGATCTAGGCGCTGTGCTCAGTCAAGCGGCAGCGCTTTTGCAGCCTGAGCGTTCGGGCGCGGTGCTTTATGTCGGCGATGCGCGACCGACCGTAGGGGAATTAGACTTGCCGGCCCTGCGCGAACGGCTGTCGCGGCTGCCGGTTCCGCTGCGCCTGTACGGCGTTGGCATTGGCGCCGAAGCCAACTTAGATCTGCTTTCGGGCTTGTGTCAGATGAGCGCCGGACAGGCCTATCGCATCGCTGACCGTTCCGCTGCCGCCGAAACGGCGCTAAGCATCGTCAGCCATCTATCGCGACCGGTGCTAAGCCAGATCACAGTAGATGTAGGCGCGGGCCTGGACCGGGTTTATCCGCGGCAGAAAATGTCGCTGCGTGCCGGTGATCCGCTGTTTATTTTGGCGCGTCTGCGGCAGTCTTTGCCGCCCAGCGTAAAAGTCGAAGGCGTCGCCGCGGGGCAGCCCTTTTCGAAAATCTATCGCCTAGAGCCGCACAGCCTAGACGATACCGCCGATCTGCGGCTGCGCTGGTCGCAGGCCCGGCTGCTGCAACTTCTAGATGGCGGAGCCAGCACCGAAGAAGTCGCGGAACTGGGCGTGCGGCAGAACCTGATTACGCCGTTTACCTCGTTTTATGTGCCCAGCGAGGATGAAGTGGCCCTTTTGCATGCAGAGCTGCCGGATGTGCGCTCCGCCGGCTGCAGCTATGAACGCGCGCCGGCCCGCTCGGTAGCCAGCACTTCGATGGCTCCCTCGGCCGCGCCGCCACCTGTATCCATGGAGGGCGCCAGCGGCGGAGAAGGCGGTCGCATGGTCAGAAAGATGCGCAAACGCGACTCCGCAGCAAAAAACGAAGAAGCGCCCAAAGAGCAGGAAATTCAACCGGAAGCTCCGGCCAAGTCGGCCGCGGCGGATGATGCTCCGGCCGCCGCCGCGCCCGCGCCGCCGCCACCACCACCAAGTGCTGCGGCACCGGAACCGATGATGGAGAGGATGGAGAAAAAGAAAGCTTCGCGCCGCGCCGACAAAGACATGCTCATAAAGCCGATGCTAGACGGCGTTGGCGAGTCCTATGGTTCAAGTGGGCTGGGACTTGTGGGCCGCGGCCGCGGCGGCGGTGGTACAGGGTCGGGAACCCTCGGTCTAGGCGTGCTTGGCACCATCGGCCATGGCTCAAACCGCAGCGCCGGCAAGACCGCCAGAAGCCGTCCCAAGGGCGCAGCTGACAAAATCGCCTTGTTTGATGATGAAGACCGCGCCGCGCCTGCCGATGAAAGCAACGTCGCCTCTAGTGACACGCTGGTGGCGGTAAATGATCGCGATGTGACCGTGGTGATCGGCATTTTGCGCCACCGGCCGCGCGGCTGCAGTGCCGCGTCCAGCCAGCCGCTCGATGAACGCCGCGATCTGTGGCGCGAGCGTCTAAGCGCCAATCACAGCGTTCGTCGCGTCCTTGAGGTCTATCAGGATGCCGAGCGCGGCTGCGAACTGCCGCGCTGGACCGATCGGCGCGAGCTGCTCAAGCTGATGCTGAAAAATTGCGGCGGCGCGTCGAGCATGGTCAGCCTGTATCAGCACTTTGGCGACAAAGTCGAAGAACAGGAATTTTTGCGCCAGGCGATTCTTGGCGAAGTGAAAAATCCACGCGATTTGCGCATCGTCTACGACGGACTCGGCCTTGGCGATGAAGAACGCGCCACGCTTGCCCAAGAAGTCGTACGCGTCGCCAAAACGCCCGACGAGCGCCTGCGTCGTATCGAGGAGCTTTTGCGCAAATGGCCCGGCGACATGCGGCTGCGTCTTTTGCGCATGGAAACCGAAGAGCTTCTAGGCAACGCCGAAGCTGCGCGACGGACCGCGGAAGAAGTGCGACGCGATCTTTACGCCGATGCGCAAGCCCGTACCGCCGTCGGCGAGCTGTTCATACGGCTGGGCGATGAAGTGGAAGCCCGACGCGCTTTTTCGGAAATCGTCGAGTTTGCGCCGCGCGATCCCTTGGCCCGGCGGCGTTTGGGCGACCTATACCGCGCGCACGGCTGGTGGAATGAAGCCTATAGGCAGTATCAAACCCTGCAGACTTTAGAGCCTAGCGATCAGTCGGTGCTCTTGCTGTTGGCGTCGGCCGCGGCGGGCGCTGGCCATATCGAGGAAGCGCTCGATTTGGAACAGCGGGTCGTCTCGACTTCCGAGCCCGGCGGTGAGACCGGGGTGTCGCGCATTGCTCTTTGGCAGACCGCGCTGCGCCTGGCCGCGCTGCGAGAGGAAGCTCGACAAAAGAACGACGCCGAAAGCCTGGCGCGGCTGTTTTTGCGCGCGCAAAAAGTCGGCGTATTGGGTCTGGCGCGGCCGGTGCGGGTGCTTTTGACCTGGGCGCATCCCGAAGCGGATTTGGAACTGAAGGTCGGCGAGCTCACCGAGCCGCTTGGCCCGGCCGTCGATCTGGCGCCGCAGCTTGGACTGCTCGGCTGGCGCAGTAGCCAAAGCGCTACGCTCGAGCAGCCGTATCGCATTGAGGTTCTGCGCGGCGATCGCGCCGCTGCCTTGAAATACGGCGCAGAGCTGACGGTCATCGTGCATGAAGGCGAAAAAACCGAGCGGCTGTGGCGTCTGCCCATTGCCTTTGACGAAAAGACGCCGATGGCTCGTTTCACATTGCGCGACGGCAAGGTCGAGAAAGCGGAGGCCCGTTAAGGGGATTGCGTGATGTCAAAGCCAATCATGAGTTCGAAGAAAACCTCTGCGCTTCCGCCAATTCGCGCTGCCGCCGCCAGCGCCGTCTACAGGCAAAGCGGACTTTTGCTGCTATTGTTAGCCGCTGCTTGCACCAAAGCGCCGCCGCCGGCGCCGACCGTGGCTTGGCTGCAGCCGAGCCGCCCGGGCGTAAACATTTTGCGGGCCGGGCAAAGCTCTGCGGCTTTGCGCGCCCAAAGGCTTGAGGAAAATACCGCCGTGCGCACGGCGCAAAATGTGCGTGCCTCGCTGTTTCTAGACAGCGGCGCCTGGGTGCTGCTCGATGAAAACACCGAGCTAGTCGTCAGCGAAAAAGGCGTGAATCTAACGACCGGACGGCTGTGGATGGACGCGCGCGGCAGCGACGAGGTGCAGGTTCTGGCCGGGGCCAACGTCAAACTGATGGCGCAAAACGCCGGGCTGTCGGTATCGCTTGCGCAAAGCAATGATGCGCAGATTTATTGCGCCGCCGGTCAAGTGACCTGGAAAGTCGATTCTCAAGGCGGACGGCTAGAGTCCGGCTTATCGCTGCTTTATAAAAACGGCGCCGCCAAAGAAACCGCGCAAGCGCTTTGGGATGACTGGACCTACGGTCTGGCCCAGCCCGGCCCCCTGCGCCCGCTCGAGCCCGCCGGAGTTGGCCAATTGACGGCGCGACCGGCCGGGGCTTTGGGAATTGCGCGCACGCCTCTTATCGTCCGTCAGCATGATGTGCGGGTGCGCATTGCGCTCGATTTGGCCATTACCGAAGTCGAGCAGACTTTTTTCAATCCGCGCTCGGAAACCCTGGAAGGGCTTTATGCCGTGCGCTTGCCCGAATCGGCAATTTTGCAAGAGTTTGCCGTGGGCAATGAGGATGCTGCGCCGGAGATTGCTCAGGTTGTGGCCAGCGCCCGGCCCGGAGTCAGCGCCGCGTTCGAGCAGTTCGGCGCGCAGCTTGAGTGGGCCGGCCAGGGACGCTATCGCGGCGTGATCAGCGGCATTGCACCCGGCAAGACCAAAGTCGTGCGTCTGCGCTATGTCGAATGGCTGCCGCGTTATCCGCATAGCGGAGCGCAGGCTGGCGGCAGCCGCCGCACCTATATCTATCCGATGGGCCAAAGCGCCGCGGCGCAGGCCGGCGGGGCGCCAAATCTTGGCGAGTTCTCGCTAGAGGTAGATGTCAGCGCGGCGCAAGCCAGTGGGCTTTCGGCGGGACTTTCGGCGCGCAATCAAGGCAGCCGGGTCGTTCTGCGCAAAAGCGACTTTCGGCCGCATGCCGACTTTGTACTCGACCTTTTTGAAAATGCGCCGTCCGGCGGCCAAGCCGGCAAAACCCAGCATCTAGATGCCTATAGCAGCCGTGCTGCCGACGGAACTCGCTATTTGCACATGCAGCCGGTGCTCTTGCCGGGGGCGCCGCCGGAACATTTGGACCTCGTGCTGGTGGTCGATGTCTCGGCGGCGACCGGTGAGGCGCGCCTAGATTTGGCGCGGGCCACGGTGCAAGGAATTTTGGCGCAACTACGTCCGCAGGACAAAGTGGCGGTGGTGGCTGCATCGACGAGTGCTCCAACCCTAGGGCGCGAGGCGATGGGTGCAGCCAGCAAAGAGCGCGTCGATGAACTGAACGCGGCCTTAAGCAAGCAAACTCCTGCCGGCGCCAGCAATCTGGAAGCGGCCCTTTTGCGAGCCGTCGAGCTTCTGCCGCGCGGCCAAGGCACGGTCATCTACCTGGGCGACGGACGTCCCACTTTAGGGGCGCTTTTGCCGGGTGAGTTGCGCGACCGGCTTTTGCGCATGGGCCCGCTGCCCCGCTTTTATGGCGTGGCCGTCGGCAGCGATGCCAATGTGGAACTGCTCCACGCGATTTGCGAGGCCGGTATCGAGCACAGCGTTTTGCGCATTGAAGACCGCCCCGAAGCGGCGCGCGCCGCTTTGCATCTTATCGAACGCGCGTCGCAGCCGGGGCTTTTCGAAGTGCAAGCGGCTTTGGGCGAAGAAGCGGACGTCGTATATCCCGAGACGGCGATGGCCGTGCAAGGCGGGGAAGCCCTGCCCATTATCGCCCGGCTGCGGCGCGATCGTCCGGGGACGCCGCGCACTTTGACCATGACCGGTCTGCGCGACGGGCAACCGTTTCGTCAGACCTATGACCTGGTGGTGCACGAAACCGACGAACTCGGCGATTTGGCGCGGCGCTGGGCCCTGTCGCGGCTGCACCGCTTGCTAGAGCGCGGCGCCGGTCGCGAGGCCGTGCTGGACATCGGCGGTCGCTTTGGCGTGATCACGCCGTTTACGGCAATGATCATCAGCGGCAATAACGGCGAAGGCTACCGGCAAATCGTCGGAGACAGCGAAAGCGGCATATTTATACCGCCGGCACTGCGCGATCAGGCGCCAAGCGATACGCCCATGGCGCTAGAAGGCGGGGTTTCCACCCAATCGGTGCGCGTGGTCAGCCTGGACAATCTGTATCTGCAGGCGCTGCAAGAACGCGAAGCGGGCGCTCGCCTGTGCTATGAGCGCCGCGCCGCCGGCCATCCCGAGCTGTCCGGGCGGGTCACGCTGCGTGTCAAAATTGCCCTCGATGGCACGCTGCGCGATGCCAAAGTGGTGTCTTCGACGCTGCGGGCCCGCGATGTCGAAGCTTGTATAGAACGCGCCGTGCTTGGCCAGAAACTGCCGAGTGCGCCGGATGGCAAGCCGCACGAAGTCATTTACGCCCTGCAACTGAATCAGCCAGAGCACGACGATGAAACACGCGGCTGCAGTTCGGCTTCGCGAGCTTATTTATCGACGCGGCGGGCGCTGTGGCGCGAGCGGCTAAGCCGCAATTCCGGCGTCGAAGGCGCCATGAACGTTTGGCGCGAGGCCGAGGCGCGCTGTGAGCTGCGAAGCTGGCTGGATCGCCACGCGCTGCTCGATCTGATGCGGCCCGCAGTGGGACGCACCGCTGAGCAGGTCGATCTGTACCACCGCTTTGACACGCATGCGCAGCAAAGCGAAATTCAAGCCTACCTGCGCCGCGAGATTTTGCGCGCGGTGCGCACCGAGCCCGACATTCGCGCCGCGCAGCTAGGGCTTTTGCTGGACGGCGGCGTCGATCAACAATTGCTTGGGCAAGAGCTTGGCAAAGCCAAGACGGTCGAGCAGCGCATTGCCGTGGTTCGGCAGTTTTTGGCGCTGTCGCCGATGTCGTTGGCGCTAAAGCTACAGCTTTTGGCGCTACTGGAAGAAGCCGGACAGAAACAAGAAGCGCGCCGCTTGGTCGAAAGCATGCGCAGCGATCCCGGCGCCGATGCCGCCGTGCGGCAAGCTGTGGGCGAGTTTTTGATGCGTTCCGGAGATGGGGCCGACGGGGCTCGGGCTTTTTCGGAAATCGTCGAGTTCGCGCCGTTTGATCCGTGGGGCCGGCGACGGCTGGGCGACTTGTATCGCGCCAATTCGTTTTTCGAGGCGGCATATCGCGAATACCAGCTTCTTGGCTGGCTTTTGCCGCAGGACGACAGCGTGCTTCTGCTTTTGGCCAATGCCGCTGCCGGAATGGGGCGCAGCGATGAAGCCCTGCGTTTGTGCAGTCGCATCGCTGAAGCCGTGGGGGCTAAGTCTGGCGATCGCGGCGCCGCGGCTTGGGCCCGCGCGCTTTATGCTGTGCTGTACGGCCGGCTGTTTTTGCAAACCAAAGACGCGAAACTGCTTGAAAAGCTGACGCAGCGCGGACACAGCGATGGAATAGGCGGTTACGCCGGTCCGTTGCTTTTCGCCGTCACCTGGCCGCATCCCGACGCCAACATCGAACTGTATTTGGCTCCACCGGGCAGCGAGCCGGTGCCGATTAAAAAACCCGCCAAAGGGGCCAAGCCCGCGGTGGCCAATCCAGATGGCGAGCGCGCGACCACGCAGGCGGGAATCATCGGCCTGGAAGCACAGCGCTACGACCGATTTGCGGCCGGCAATTGGCGGCTTACCGTGCGCAAAACCGGCCGTACCACCGGCCCCATGGACGCCGAGCTATTGATTCTGCAGGATGCCGGCGGTGCCAAGCCGCTCATTCGACGCCAAAGTGTGCGTTTTTCGGGAACTCCCGAGACGCGCACCTATGCCTTTGGCAATGGCGAAGTCAGCGACACAACTTCACGCTAGCCGATTGGAAACGAACTCAGTCAGATTTTTGGCGATCTCGACAGTAAAATCGTAGCGAACTCATGTAGGAATGCGCTTGAGCGGCTCGGATGTCCTACTTACCGTGCCGTCATGAAGTTCGCCTGCGACCTGCATATACATTCTCGGTACAGTCGGGCCACCAGTCGCGATTTGACCTTGCGCCAGCTTTATTTGTGGGGGCGGCGCAAAGGCATAGGCCTTATGGGCACAGGGGACTTTACGCATCCGGGCTGGCAGGCTGAGCTGCACGCCGATTTGCAGCCCATTCCCGATGAACCCGGTTTGTTCGCGCTGCGTCCGGAATTGCGCGCCGAGCTGGATGCGCAAATGCCGCGGGCCTGCCGCTCTGGCATGGGCGCAAACGGCGACGACCTGGGGGTGCGCTTTGTGCTGACTTGCGAAACTTCGCACATCTTCAAAAAGGCCGGCGCGGTGCGCAAGGTACATAATCTGCTGCTTGCGCCCAGTCTAGGCACCGTCGAGCGCCTGTGCACGCGGCTTGTGGCGCTAGGCTGCAATCTGTCCGCTGACGGGCGGCCGATTTTGGGCTTGCCCTGCCGCGACACGCTGGAGGTGCTTTTGGAAACCGATGCGCGCGCCTGTCTAATTCCGGCGCATGTGTGGACGCCGCATTTTTCCGTGTTCGGCTCGCTGTCGGGCTTTGATCGTCTGGAAGACTGCTTTGATGATTTGTCGTCGCATATCTTCGCGTTGGAAACCGGCTTGTCCTCGGATCCGATGATGAATTGGCGGCTGTCGCAACTGGATCGCTACACGCTCATTTCGAATTCCGACGCGCATTCCGCGCCCAAACTGGGACGTGAACTAAACCTTATCGACATCCTGCCCTCTTACGAAGGGCTGCGCGCAGCGCTGGAGACCTGCGACGAGCAGGCCTTTTTGGGCACCATCGAGTTTTATCCGGAAGAGGGCAAATACCATCTAGACGGTCACCGCGACTGCGCGGTGCGGCTTTCGCCCGAAGAACGGCAGCGACTGGGCGGTATTTGTCCAAAATGCAGTCGCCCGGTAACCGTCGGGGTGTTGTCGCGCATCGAAGAGCTGGCCGATCGCACCGAGCAAGAAGTACAAAGCAAGCGCCCGCCGCGGGCGCGGCCGTTTCAAAGCCTGGTTCCGCTTTTCGAAGTCATTGCCGCGGCGCTGAATGTATCCGAGGGCACGGTGGCGGTGCAGCGCTTGTATTTTCGCATGCTCGACGAACTAGGCAGCGAACTTTTCATTTTGCAAAATGCCGAGCCCGCCGAGCTTGCGCGAGTCGGCGGCGAGCTAGTTTCCGAGGCCGTGCAAAGAGTTCGCCGCGGCGCGCTGCACATTGCCGCCGGTTACGACGGCGAGTATGGGCGCATCGGCATCTTTAGGCCGAAAGAGCGCGCCGAAGCTCCCGGTCAAGCGCAGATGGGCCTTTTTGGCTAGCCGCGGCGAAATGAACACAAACAATGCCCTTTTGGGGCTGACTGAATCGCAAAAGCAGGCGGCAAGTTGTACAGGTGGGCCGGTGCTGGTGGTGGCTGGACCGGGGTCGGGAAAAACCAAAACGCTGGTGGCGCGTCTGGCGTTTCTCATCGAAAGCCAGCTCGCCCAACCGGAAGAACTTTTGGCCGTGACATTTACGCGCAAAGCCGCCGCCGAACTGCGGACGCGGCTTTTGGCCCAGCTAGGGCCGGCTGGGGCGCGAATTACCGTCGGAACTTTTCACCGCGTGGCTTTGCTTCTAAGGCCGCTGCCGAAAGGCAGCCTGCTTGTAGACGAAGCCGAACGGCGAACGCTCGGCCGCGCTTGTTTGGCCGCGTCGTCTGAACCGCTGCCAAAAGGGCTGTCGCCGGTCGCTCTTGCCGACAAGCTTGTCGAGACAATAAGCCGTCTAAAAGGCCAGCGCTGCGATTGGAAAGAGGCGCTGGCAAATTCGAATGCGCCGATTTGGCTGAAGCAGGCGGCGCAAATGTATCAGCAATGGCAGCGCGACTTGGGGCTACTCGATTTGGACGATTTGCTGATTGCCGCCACGCTGGCTGTGCGAAGTGGCGGAGCGGCGCGTCATTTTCGCTATGTTCAGGTGGATGAGTATCAGGACATAAACGGAGTCCAGCGCGAACTTTTGGGGGCGCTTTGCGCGGCCGGCGCCACGGTATTTGCCATCGGCGATCCAGACCAGGCGATTTATGCCTTTCGCGGAGCCGAAGTCGCCCATTTTGCCGCGTTTGTTTCGGATTTTGCCGGGGCGCGGCGGTTTTTTCTGGGCGAAAATTTTCGCGCAACCGCAAACCTGGTTTCTGCTGCGAGTGCTCTCATCGGACACAACTTGGACCGGCCGACGCCGCCCGGCCCGCTGGCGCGCGCAGTACGCGAGGTGGGCCAGCCGATTTTTTGCAAGCCCGCAAGAAGCGGCATGTGCGAAGCGATAGAAGTGGCCCGCGCCATTGAGCAGCTAGTGGGGGGAACCAGTCTGTCTTCGCATGATCAGGGACGGGCAGCGGGATGGGCCGCCGGCTGTTACGGCTTTTCGGACATCGCGGTGCTGACGCGCACGACGGCACGCGCCGATCAAATTGCCGAAGCTTTGCAGCGCGAAGGCGTGCCGATTTTACGACCGCGCCGCCAAAAACAAGTCGCGGCCGAAGTGGAAGCCGTGTGTAGCTCTTTTGCCGATGCGCCCGATGCGTCCCCTTTTTTGCGGTTGAAAAAATTCATCGAGCTGCGCCGTGCCGCGCGGCAGCAAATGGTCGAAACGCCATGTGCCGAACTTGAGCACGAATCCGACGAATGGGATGAACGCCTACAGCGGGTGGCGGTGTTGACGCTGCATGGCTCAAAAGGTCTAGAGTTCCCGGTGGTCTTTTTATGCGGTTGCGAAGCGGAATTGATGCCGGGATTTTGCGCCAGCCGCCAAGATGAGGCGGCCGTGGCCGAAGAGCGCCGCTTGTTTTATGTCGGGCTGACCCGCGCAAAAGATCTGCTTTGTCTAAGCTATGTCGAAAACCGGCCGCCTTCGCCGTTTCTTGACGAGCTGCCTGCCGAATGGGTTGCGACTTTTTCGGCCCCGCGCCGACGACCGAAAAAGCCCCAGCTTAAACTTTTTTAAGCCTGGCTATTCCCAGTTGAGTTTGACTTCGGGAACCGCCTCTCCGGCGGTGGCTTTGATTTTGATCTCTTGCCGTTTGCCCTTGCTGTCATTGACAAGGAGCAGCTTGTGCGAACCGGCAGAAATGGCGTAGTTGCGCAGCGGCGTCTGTTGAATCTTTTTGCCGTCGATGTAGACGATGGCCCAAGGTCGTACAAGGACAGTCAGCGTCGCTTTGCCTTTGTCCTTGGCGCCGTCGCTTTCTTTGGCCTCTTTGCTTTCTTTGCCTTCTTTGCTGCGGCGTTTCTTCTTTTTGCCGGTTTCTTCGTCATCCCCTTCGGCGGGCTTGTCGGCCTTCGCGGGTTTTTCTGCCTTGGTCGTTACTTTGTCGGTTTTTTCGACCTTGTCGTCCTTTTTGTCCGAATCCGCGGCGGCCTTCTTGTCGTCTTTGTCTTTGTCCCCGTCTTTGGTCGATCCCTCAGAATCTTCATCTCCACTATCGCCGAGCGCTTTGGCGCGGGTGCCGACTTTGAACAGACGGGCGTTTACCGGACGAGGCATTTTGGCAAAAGCGATGGTCGCCTCATAGGGATCGTAGCCGGTTAGCGTCAGACGGATGCGTATGGTTTTGCCAATCTCGCCTTTGACCTCGGTCGGGGTTTTGCTCGTCAAAGGCACGCCGTCCACAACAACGTCCGCTCCCGGCGGATCCGTGATGATTTGCACGCTCGGCAGCTCTTTGGGCCAAAGTCGGTTCGCGCCAAAAGTGGTTAGCGCGGCGATGACGATGGCGATAAGCGGTCCCAGCACCCATTTTAAAGTCGGCGGCATGCCGGCGCTGGCCGTCGTGGGGCCAAATACAGCGCTGGCCGGCTTTAAAGTCAGCGGCACGGTCACAGGAGGGCGCGATCCGCTGACATTTGGCGCAGAAGTATTTGGCCCTGAGTTGGCGGACGGCGGTGGCGCAGAAAGAACCGGAGACGGTATGGCATAGACGGTTGCCTGCTGCGGACCTCCGGCAACCGGGGCGGGGGCAGGCGGCGGGGGCAGGCTCGCCAAAATTGGCGCCTCGGCGATGACCGTACGGGCCCCGCCTGGGGGCGCGCTTGGAGGCGGCGGCAAATCGGCCGGGGGCGGTGGACCAGCCAGTGACGGAGGACTGGCTGGAGGCGGACCGGACATGTGCGAAGGCAGGGGCGGGGCGCCAGCAATGATGGTACGTGCGCCGGCATTGGGCGGTGCCGCTGGCGGGGCGTTTTTGGCGGCGGCCTGCGCTGCCAGCGCGCTTAGTACCTCGGGCGGCACTTCTGTCGCAATCTGCGTTTTCTGTTCTGAATCGGCCATAGTGCTCCGTGGTGCCGGCGGGTCGATAGCCGGCTTCGATGCATTCGTTAAATTTTGATTCGACGCAGCAGCGCTCACCTGTGCAGACTCTTCGGCGCTGCGCTTGTCGGCGCTGCCAATCGGTTTGGCCGGCGGGCTAAGCATGTTTTGCAGCACCTGCGTCCAATTGCGCGTCTGCTCGGGAAACAGGGCGCGCATAAACTCACCCAGCCCCTGCGCCTCGTAGTCGTACTGAGGAAGCGCGCACAGTTGGCGGGCCACTTCCCCCGCGGATTGATAACGCTGGGCGCGGTTGGCGACCAGCATCTTCATCACAATCTTTTCGACTTCCTCGGGAATGTCGGGGTTGTACTGACGCGGCGGCGGTACAATTCCGTCGCGCACGCGGCGTATTACATCGTGCTCGTCGGGACCGAAAAATAGCCGGTGCCTGGTCAGAAGCTCCCAGAACACGATGCCCATCGAATAAATATCGGTGCGCCCGTCAAGCGGCTGGCCGGTAATTTGCTCGGGACTCATATAGGCCAGTTTGCCCTTGACGGTGCCAGTGGTTTCTCGAGAAGCGCGCTCGGCGACCTTGGCGATGCCAAAATCGGAAATCTTCACGTCTCCAGAGAAGCTGATGAGGATGTTGTGCGGCGACACATCGCGGTGGACGATCTCAAGCGCTTTGCCGTGATCCTGCCGGGTGTGGGCGTAATGCAGACCTTTGAGTGCCTCGGAAATAAAGTAGATGGAGATCGGAATTGGAAACCATACGCCGCATTTGGCGGCGGCTTTCTCGGCCTGGCGCAGGTCGTGCCCTTCGATAAGCTCCATCGCCAGGTAGTAGCGATCCCCTTCTTTGTCGAAGTCGAAGATCTGAACGATGTTCGGATGGTGCAGCTTGGCGACTAGCCGTGCTTCATCAATGAACATGCGCACCGATTCTTCGTCATTTGTGAACTTGGGAAGGATGCGCTTTATCACCAGATCTTTGGTAAAGCCTTCAGAGCCGAGTGTCTTGGCGCGCCAGACTTCCGCCATGCCGCCGACGCCTATGCGTTCCAAGAGATGGTATTTGCCGTAGCGCTCCGGCGCAATCGGCATCGCTGTATCAATAAGCGACGGCGTGGCGGTAAACGCCATCGGTTTGGCGTCGGGAAGCGGCCCCTGCGCAGGCTGACGCGGAACCGAAACACGCTTGGGCAGCGCCGCCTTGCTAGCGGATACACGCGTATCGGGTACAGAGGACGGAGGAGCCATCTGCCGCTTGGGCAATAGATTGGAATTCTCGTCGCCGGACCCATCGGCAACGGGTGCATCTGTCGATATAGTGTTCTTTGCCGGCACGACGCTCACACGTGGGCACTGTCTACCTTATCACAAAGCGGAATTCGCCTCTAGCTGCGGTCTAGGCCCGCCCCCAAAAGCTGCGCGCGCCAAAATTGCTAAAAATCAGCAAATTCCAAGTTCAAGCTGCGTCTCCCACATTTCAGTAGACAGACACCACTGCCAGACCCCGGCGGCCTCTAAGAGGACGTTGCGAGCGCGCAAGAACTAGCATATGATCAGCCCATCGCGGCCCTTTTTGACAGACGATCTCCGTCGCCACCATGGCGCAGCATGCCGCTATGCAACCAGCAGTTGCCCTGAACAAATCCATGCATCACAAGCAACTAGAGAAACCCTTGGCAAAAATCCTGGATAGGAAACCTATGGTTCTTTGGATCCGGAATCATGTGCACTGGGTGCTTGGCGTGTTTGCTTTGACGAGTTCCGTCGGCTGCGCCGCCACCCAAGCTTTGCAGGGCGCTGCCGACAGTGCCAATAGCTCTGTCAGCAGTGCCAAGGCGTCCGCGGACACTTCCAAGCAGCTTGGCGGGGGTCTATTAGATGCTGCAAAAGGACTGGGCAAAAAAGACGGTGCAGGCGACGGCGCGGGCGCCGGCGGTGGCGAAAAGAAAGAAGATGAGGACGGCAAACGTCTGCAATCACGAACGACCAAAAACAACCAGCCCGTCATCGACGAACTGAATGTTCCCAAAGACGACGTTGAGGACTGGAAGACGTATGATCTAAGCAGTATCCGCACCGGAAAATTTGTCACCTTTGAATTGAACTGGGACAAACCGGCGGCAGAGCTGAATTTAGACGTCTACGATCAGACCGGAAAACAGGTCGTTCAGTCGCCGGGGCGCAGCGGAGTGCCGCAAAAAACCATTCCTTTGAAGGTGGAAACGCCGGGCGTGTATTACGCCCACATCTATGCCACCGGCAAAATGGACGCCACGGTATACACAGTGCTACTGCGTACCGCGAAGGATGCCCCAATTTCCAAGCCGATAGCAGTAGGCGGCAAGGGCGGCGATTCTGGCGGTGGCGCGGGAAGCGGATCCGGAAGTGGTAGCGGGGCTACCGCTGCGGCAGGCGCACCGGCAGCCCCTGCGGCGGCGGCAGGCACTCCCGGCGCTCCCGCGGCTACACCAGGGGCTCCCGCGGCATTTCCCGGCGCCCCCGCCGGATATCCTGGAGCGCCCGCCGGATATCCTGGGGCTCCTGCCGGATATCCCGGCGCCCCCGCCGGATATCCTGGAGCGCCCGCGGCATTTCCCGGAACTCCGCCTGGAACTCCGCCTGGAACCCCTCCAGCCGCGGCGCAAGCCGAGGCCGGCAAAGACGGCAAGCTTCCTGAGGGAACCATCGTTGGCAAGATCGTCCAAGCCCTGCGTGGCGATGACGGCAAATTGGTCCTTTACTTAAACCAAGGCAACAAAGCCAAGTTGCGCGTCAATACAACCGGCAAGGTTCTGGTCGGATCGGAAGGGAACGAGGTTCTGGACGGCGCCTCGTTCACGATAACCAAAGTGATCGATGAGAACAAATCGGTGGCTACCTCGGACTACACCAAGTCCTTGGGAAAGAACAACCGTTTCATGATTCCCAAACCCAAATAGCCGATCGTTCATTTTATCCAACAAAAGAACGTGAAATCTACGAGGCGAGAAGAAGCTATGGCGCTGCCAGTGAAATTTCTGCGGACCTTTCTAGCTGCAAATCTGCTGATCGCAGCCGGTGCGGGCTGCCCCAAGAACGTGAATCAAAATACGGATCCCGACACCAATAGTGGTCCCGATGCCAAGCGCGGCGGCGCCAAGGTGATCGCTATCAATAAGGCGGACACTGATTCAGTAAGCTGGCCGCGGCTGCAGCGTACCAAGTGGAAAAAAATCGAGCTCGTCAAGCCCGGGGTGCAGGACATCATGGAATGCATCCTAAGCATCGACAACACCGGAGCTGACCTGAACATCGATGCCTTCAACAGCTTGGGAATACAGATTCAGTACTCGCCGGGTCCGACTCCTAACAAAGTCAAAAAGCTCGGTGTGCAGATTCATGACCTAGGCACCTATTTCGTGCGCATTCAGGCCGCGACCCAGCGCGATCAGTCGGATTTCTCTGTGCTGTGCTCGTGGGAGGAACAACCCGCGCAGCCGGTGCCGCCGCCGCCGCCGGTCGAGCCCGTCAAAAAGCCAACCACGCACAAAGTGCGTCAACCCACTGAACCTGTCGCCCAGGAAGAGACGCTTGAAACCAAGGTCGAAAAGGGCACCGAAGGGCGCATCATTCAGACCTATCGCGAAGGCGAGAAGCTGATTTTGAACCTCGACAAAGGTTCTGCAGCCGGCATTCACCAAGGCACCACAGGCACGGTGCTGGTCGGTAAATCGGGTCGCGACCCGCTAAGCGGCGGAACATTTAAGATCATCAAGGTCATTGATGACGGGCACAGCGTTGCCGAATCCGATATAAAGTCGCTTGGCAAAAACAACCGAATCGTGCTGTTCCTGAAATAACTGGCCGCGTATGGGCTGCTAAAAAAGCGACCCAAATAAGGAGGATTCTGAATGTCCACGCCGGCCCAGCAAGATCCCCTGGTTGGGAAGGTCCTGGCCGACCGCTTCGAGGTTTTAAGCCGCATTGGGGAAGGCGGCACCGGAGTGGTCTACAAAGCCAAGCAACTTACTGTCGATCGCGTCGTGGCGATCAAAGTGCTTGGCTCGCATGTTTCATCGGATCCGACTTGGGTGAAGCGTTTTCACAATGAAGCGCGCGCGGCCGCTCGGCTGGATCATCCCAATACGGTGCGGCTTATCGACTTTGGCGAAACCAAGGAAGGCCTCTTGTTTATCGCCATGGAATTTTTGCAAGGGCGCCCGCTTTCTGCTGAGATTGCTCGCAAAGCTCGGCTGCCCCCGCAGCGCGTTTTGCGCATCATCGCGCAGGTCTGTCAGTCGTTGCAGGAAGCGCACAGCCAGGGCATCATCCATCGCGACATCAAACCCGACAATATTTTCCTCGTCGATATGAAGGGCACCGGAGACTTCGTCAAAGTCCTCGATTTTTCCGTCGCCAAGCTCGATGGACCGGATGCGCAACAGACGCGCGCCGGAACAGTTTTCGGCACGCCGGCGTATATGAGCCCGGAACAAGCGCGCGGTGCCAAACTAACCCCCCATTCGGACATCTATGCCTGCGGCATCGTCGGATATGAGATGCTGACCGGAAAGCCACCTTTTGAAGCGGCGCTGCCTATGGAGGTGGTCATGATGCACATTCAGAAACGTCCGGCCCCGCTTGTCGGATTTCCCGAGCCGGTGGCGCAGCTTATCATGCGGGCGCTGGAAAAAGTGCCGGCCCGCCGGCAGCAGAGCGCTGAAGAACTGTGTCAGGAATGCCAGCAGGTTCTAGAACAACTGCTGCCTCCGGCTCACACCGGACCCAATTCCATTGTGTCCGGTGCGGGCGATTCCCAATCTCGTCCGGGGCTGCCCTCGACGCAGCCAGCGGTGCCAGCGGTACCGCCTGTGCCGTCGGCTGTAGGGGCGCCCCCGCCGCCGTCTCCGCAGTTCGATCTGACGCCGCCGCCAACGCCGCCAGCGCCGCCCAATTTGGGACCTCCGCCGCCGGCTCCTTCGCTTGTTCCTGCGGCGCCTCCGGTCGCGCCGCCGCCAAATCCGTCTCCAGTGTCAGCCACACCGGAGCAGCGAACCGTATATGGTCAAGCCGCACCGGTGTTGCCGGCTCCGCCATCCGCCGCGCCGCCCGCGGCGTCGAGCAGCGCCAACCGCACCCAAGCCCTGGATGCGCCAGCGGGAGGCGTCAACAGCACAGTGTATGTACCCGCACCTCCTGGCGGTAGCATGACAATTTCTCCGCAAGCTTTGGCCATCCGTCAGCAACTTTCCGCGGGCAAGCAGCTTCCGCCCACCCCGCCGCGCCCGCTTTTCTGGGTCAGTTGGGCGCTGTTTGGAATGTGCTTGGGATTGCTCGTGCACGTCCTCTTTACGCACTAGAGCATCGAGAAAACCATGAACTTTGATCTAGGCAATCCGCGGCCGCTTACTTCCGAAGAGATCGAAGCGCGCGAGCAACTGCAAAAGCGCATTGCCCAAAACGCCGATGGCGCCATCCTGGCGCGTGCCGAGCGCTTCATCCATCATCGTATGGTTCCGCTTTCTCCCAAGCTGCCCACGGCGATGCGCGCGCAGCCCACGCATTTTGATCGCCTCAGCGATTGGTACGCCGGCTACTTGGGAGTGCGTGGCGAAATCGAAGCCCCTTATGAACTTCTGCGCGATCTGAAAGAGCAAGTTCCGCAGGCCGCGCTGCGCGACATTTTTCGGCCGGTGTATAACCCGGACCACTTGGTGCCTCTGGAATTTCAATCGACCGGGCAGGATCCGGGCGGGCGCCAGGCTTTTGGCCTGCTGCAAAAGGCGCTACATCGCGAACCGATTCCCACAATTGCGCCGGTGCTTTTGGCTGTGATCGCCCTGCAGCGTCAGCGTCAGCGCTTATTCGAACAGCCCTGGCAGCCGTTTTACAAAGATGACGCGCCGCGCAGCTATCCCACTCCCTACTACGGCGGCGCGTAGCCAGCCTTCCACCTTCCAGTTGCAAAATCGGTTTTGGCGCTTGGCTGGCGGTTTGCGCAGGCGTCGACCGGCGGCGCGGATCACATCATCTGAATGTGAATTTACCATAACATAGAATACAAAATTCAAAGAACTCGATATGATGTACGAGCATGCCTAAGATCGCCAAATTCTTTGTCTTTGGGGGCCTTCTGTCCCTCAGCGCTGCCTGTCATCATCACTACACCACGCAAGTCACTTCCGTCTCGATCCTGCCGCTGAAAAGCCTGCGTATTTATGAGACGGGAGTCGGCTATTTCGAGCGTTCGGGCAACATCGGCGCAAGCACCACCGGATTGCCCGTGCCGGCCGGACATCTGGATGATGCGCTAAAGACTTTGGTGCTGCGCAGTCCGGATGGCGCGGCCCGCGTCTATGGCATTTCGTTTCCGACTAGCGTCAGCAAAGGCATGGGACGGGCGCTGGCTGGCTTGCCGCAAAATGATGATGACGCGGTGAGCTATCGTGAATTGCTGCAGTCGCTAAAGGGCGCGAATCTGCAAGTGCGCACCGGAACCGCCCTATTTTCCGGCCGCTTGATCGATATTTTAGGCAGCGGCGACGGAGCAATTTCCGGAGCGGCGCCGGCGGTTTCCGCAAGCAGCGAAAATGAAGACAAGGACGGCAAAAACGCCGCCAACAAAGTCGTCGCTCCGTCTAGCAGTGAACTGACGCTGCTTTTGCTTAGCGCATCGGGCGAGCTTGTGCGTTTGTCCACTGCAGCGGTGACGTCGATTCGGCCGCTCGATCCGTATTTTGCCACTCGGCTGCGGACGGCTTTGGATGCGATGACCCAGCGCGGTGCGCAGTCGCAGCGCTTGTTGCGGCTTCTAAGTCGAGAGGGCGGTCCGGTGACGCTTGGTTACATCACCGAGACGCCGCTGTGGCGCGTCACTTATCGTTTGGTTCTAAATGAAGCGCAACGCTCGGCGGTTTTACAAGGCTGGGCCCTCGTTCATAACGACACCGACGAGCAGTGGCGCGGCGTACGCGTCCATTTAGTCAGCGGCCGTCCGGATTCTTTTTTGTTTCCGATCGCCGCGCCGCGCTATTCGCGTCGAGCGCTTGTGACTCCGGAAAACGAACTGTCCA
>CAYWPR010000052.1:0-41051 GCA_964460115.1 uncultured Myxococcales bacterium | reverse complement strand
CGATCGTTTGGAGGCGCTGGTACTGCGCCTTTTGGAAAAAGATCGTCAGAACCGCTTTCCGTCGATGCGCGAAGTAGAGCAGGCGCTTGGCGAAGAGGTCGATCTGATGCTCTTGCAGCGTGGCGAAAAAGTCGCGGTCACTCGGCAGATGGCGGCGCGCCTTAGCGATCCAAAGATGCTTCCGAGCCGCCGGCAGTGGCAAATAGGCCTGGCCATCTTTGTGACGGTTTTGCTGGGGGGGGGGATCGGTTGGCGCTACTTCGTCGAACGGCGTGCGAAAATGATGGTGCAGGAAGTGCTTCTAGATGGCGAGCTGGCGCGGCTTCGTGCCAGCGCCATTGAGACGCTGCTTGATCTGACGCGTACTCCCGATCCCGAGCTACGATTGCCGGCCATCGCCACGCTGGGTCAGACGCGCGAGGTCTGGCTGGAACCTTCTTTGGAAGAACTGTTGCGTAGTTCGGACGGCGAGACCCAAGCGCAGGCCGCGGTGGCCCTGGGACATTTGGGGGCCCGTTCTGCTCTGCGTCCTTTGCGCGAGCTGGCCGAGCGCAGCGCCGAAGCGGATGTGCTGATTGCGGTTGCCACGGCCCGTCTGCAACTGGGCGAGACGGATGCCGAAAGCCAATTGGAAGATGCGCTGAGCATGCACGATAGCGAGCTGGCCTACCGAGCGGCGCTTGTGCTGTGCGAGATGCGCCCCGCCAACTTTAGGCATCTGTCCCGTGTGCGTGAACTATTGGGCGCGCGAGCGCGGCGCTGGGATTTGCCGCGTCCCATGGCCCTGGATCTGTGGGCTCGGCTGGCCCATTGCGGCGAGACGACGGCGCGCGAGAAACTGCGCGCTGAAATGGTCAGCGGCGAAGTGATGGATGTTCCGCTTTTAGCGGCCAGCAAGCTGGCGCAGCTTGGCGAGCCCGAGGGCCGGTCTTTTCTGGTGCAGCTCGCGGAACGCCCCGAATATCTGCTGCGCGCGCAGCTTGCGTTGGCGCAAGTTGGCATAAAAGTTGATGATCGGCTGTTTCGACGCGTGCTTGAGGACTCATCCGCCATGGTGCTGTCGCGTATTTATGCGGCACAAGGGCTGGGATACGCCGGCCGAGTGTTTGACACGCGGCTTCTCGGCAGTGAAATGGTGTCCACCCCGGATGCGCGGCTGCGCCAGGCGCTGGCCACGGCCATTTTGCAACTGAGCAGCCGCCCGCATGGCGGTGGTGGAACACCCTAAGGTGCGTCGGCGGGTTTAGGGAAGTGCACTGAGGACGGTGCCTAGGTCGACGAAGGCGCGATCGACCATGATGACAAAAGGTCGCTCGACAAATTTCAGGCCGCCTTTGCCGTCGTGCTCGATGATCTCTACTTTGCCCATGCCATAGCCCATCGGTCCGCGCGAGTAGTAGTGCGCCTGTAGCTTGTACGGATAGACTCGGCGCTTGGCATCGAGCGGAATCGTAAAGCACTCGGGGCCGTAACCGGTGGTGACGTCGGCATAAAGCTCACCTCCGGTGGGGAGCTGACGCTGGCTGTAATAGGCATGATTGTTTTGGCCATCAAAGATATGAAAATCTACGTCGTTGGCGTCCGTCTCCCAGCTTAGGACAAAGCGCAAAGACGGTTCGCTGGGAATCTGCACGCCCAGGCCGCTTAGCCTTTGCCGTATGTCATTGGCTTTTTGCGGCTCTTTGCGCATCCACGCGGCGGCGATGATGCCGACGTCTTCAAGCAGAATGCGATCCACCCCGCGAAAACGGCCGTCCGGGTAACGCCGTGTGGCCCCGGCGACCATGGCTTCAAAGGCCTCGCTAAACCGTCCGAGCCTTAACAAGGCGTAAGCCAGGGTGCGGTGACTATTGGGATGATCGGGGCGTTGGCTGCGAGCTTTGGCGAAAGTGTCGGCGGCCAGCCCCAGCGCGTTATTGAGGCGTACCGCCACTCGCTCCAGGCGTTCACCAGCAAAGCGGCGCATGTCGGCCCGTCCGGGAAACAAATCGATGATCGAGCCATAGGCTCTGGCGGCTAGCGGCATTTGATTGGTGGCCTCAAGCACCTCGCCGACGGCAATCAGGGCCAATACATCGCCGGCGTCTTCATCGCGCCAGTGCCAGGCTTCTTTCAGCGCTTCGGCATTGCGTTTTTGCTTCAGCAAATCCATCACCGTGCGCAGCCGTCCTTCATAGGGGGCCGCCTCTGGCGGGGGCGGTGGGGGCGGCGGCGGGGGCGGCGGCGTCAAAGGACCGGAAGCAATTTGGTTGGTGGCGCGGCCCATGGTCCCTGCGGGACGTGGCTTGGCCATCGGGGGTGGAGGACGGTGCGCAACTTCCTGCCGGGTCCGCTCGACCGGCATCGACATGGGCATCGGACGTGGCGCTTCCGCCGCTGGTTCCGGCGCTGGCATCGGGGGCGGCGGAGGTGCCGAGGGCGCCGCGGTGCGACTGGGCATGGGCGCTCCCGGTGCGGGCGCTCCCCCCATCACGCTTTCACTCATGCTGGGGGCTGGGGCTGCAGATTCTTCCATGGCCCGCCGGTCGGCACGTCCGGACGACATGCTGCTGCTATCCTTTTTGGCGGATTCACGCTCACGGTCCATCGGTCGGGCTTCAGCACGTGCCGCCTTGGCGGGTCTTGGACGAGCATCCGTGCGCATCATCTCGCCATCACCGCCTCGATCGTCCATTGTGTCCGACGGTCGCAAATTGGTCGGCGGGGGCGGGGGAGGGGCGGCAATAGAAAGCGGCTGCTGTTTGCGATTGATGATTTCAATTCCCGTCGGGCCTACAGTGAGGATGTCGGTCAACGCTCGCCGATCGATGTTGAAGCGGGCATAATCCGCCTCTGTCTCAAGCACGAGGAGGGCCGTGAAATCCGAAAGGACGCGAAACTTCGTCGATAGATCGATAATTTGATGGCGTAGCGCTTCTCGCAAATCGGCGTCGCTTGCCGCCATCGTGTCGCGTTGATACATAAGGCGCTTGATGCGCGCATTGACCCAGGCGCGTTCCAAAAGCGGTCGCGGCGCCTCAAAAGTCGTGATCGCTTTTTCAACTTGTATCGGTCCACCGAGGATCACGCGAGCTTCACTGCGCTGCGGCACATCGGCGTAGACCAAAATCTGATCACCAGGCTGCACTCCGGACAATTCTACGGGCCAAACCCATTGGCTGCCCGGAACGGATACCTGAATTTTCGACAAGGTTGGACGAAGCAGTTTGTAGGCCAGGGCGCTTGCCGGCAGGTCTCCATCTAACATCACGCCATCGGCGGGCAAACCGGCGCTGACCAGCCGCGACAGCAGCGTTTCATCGTGAATTCCGCCCACGCGAATGACGTCGATGCGTTTGGCTCCGGGAATTTTCTGAATCACCTGAGCCAGCGCCGGCGCTTCGGTTTCTCCAGCGGTGGCAACGCCATCGCTCATGATGATGATGCGTTCGGCGGCAGCGCCCTTGCTGTTATATAAGTAGCGCAGGGCGTGTTCGAGATCCGAGGCGCCAAGCGGCCGGCGATCTTTAAGGCGCTGAAGCTGCGCGTTGCCAAAATCGGCGGCGCGGCCGAAGTACACTTCATCGACATCCTGATCGAAGGCCAGCACTCGCAAGTTCAGTTTGTCGGCGGTCTGTTTGCGCAGCTCGGCTACAAGTGCGCCAAGCGCCTCGACTTGACCGACAAAGCCAAGGGCGCGCGAGGCACTGGTATCAAAAAGAATCGTCGCGTTGTTCAGAGCCGTCGGCTTGTCGTCTGATGAAAGCGGCGTAACGCGCGCCACCAGCAAGTTTTCGTTGCGTAGGCCCGTCCATTGCGGTCCGGCCTGCGGCACTGGCACTGGCACTTCAAAATCTATATCGGGTTGAAAATCGTTTTTTTGAACTTCAACGCTTTGATTGGTCACCGTGGTGCCGCCCAGCGAGGATGCGCCGCCGCTCGGCGCCGCACTTTTGGCCAAAATGGCTCGAATATCCAGCCGCTGTAGGCGCGGCAGACCACGCAAATAGATGCGATAGGGCCGCTCGGCACGCGGTCGCTCTTCGGAATATGACAGGATCAGCTCTTTTTCGCCCGATGCTGGAATTGGAAAGACGCGAGCGCGAAATTGATTGCCGGCTTGTTTTTCAAGCAGCGCCGGATCCTGACGGCGGTGCAAAAAGTCTTCGTAAGCGGCGCGAGCGGCTTGCAGCTCGACGACTTCGCCTTCCTGCCAATTGTCGCCTTGACGCATGGCGAAGCGCGAAAGCGCCGCGCCCGGAGGCAGCGTAATCTCGAATTGTCCTTCAAGCTGCCGCGGCTGCGGGTTGCGAAAAGTCAGCTTCAGCTCGGTAAAGCACAGCGGATCTTCGACGACGGCGCGCGCGACAAGCGAAACCAATTGCAAACCCGCGCCATCCGACGATGTCAGCGACATGGGCGGTCCGGCGATGCGCAGCGTTCGTTCCGAATCTAAACTTTTGGGCGGCAGCGGCTGCCAAACCATTTGCTGTGGCAGCTTTTGGGCGGTGCTTTGCGCCAGAAACCCAAACCCGGTCAGCAAAAACAGCGATACCAAGGCGGATGATGAGCGATGCATGCAGTAAACCCCTCAAAATAGCTAGCGTACCGGAAACCAGCGGTCGTAGGTGGATGAACGCGCCAGCGGCTTGGCCGATCCAATTTCCTAGGCGCCTAATTGCTTGGCGACGGTGAACTGGCTGAAGCATATGACGAAAAATGCCGATAATGTATATTATGTAAAATAGAAGTTTGAGCAAAAGGCAGCCGACTGGCATGGTTTCTTAGGCAGCGCCGGGTTCCCCTAATCGCAGAAACCAACGATACTTGGCTGGTGCCGTGGATGCGTTGGCTAGCGGTTGTTTTGGTGGCGAATTGGTTGAGCCTTTTGGGCTGTGATCAAACGAATTCGGCGAATACGTCGCATTCGGCAACGCCGCAGGACTCGGTCACGTCGCAAGCCCAGCCGCCTGTGGTTGTTCAAAATTCGGCACGGACCCCCGGATATCTGGTGCCAGAATTCAGCAACATTGATTTTTTGCTGCTTTATCAGACGGTGCTTCTGCACGGCCTGACGCCCGCTGAACAAGTCGAGCGTTGGTCGCGCTATTACCGGCAGCGCTGGGTGCGCTGGTGTGGTCAGCTTGCCTATATCAACAAGTCATCCTTGCTGTTTCGCCAACTGGGGTCTTCATCGACCTACGATGTCTATCTGCGCCCAGCCCGCAGCGATGGTCAGCCGCTGCCCCAATTGACCATCGGTCGCTTCTATAACTACGCCGGCCGCTTGGCACAGTACGACGAGGCTTTTCACACGATTTATCTCGATCAAGGTGTGCTTTTTGACGCAGGACCGGACGGCGTTCCCGGCGCACTGGCTACCGATCCGCCGCGGCTGCGCTATCAGCCGCATTCGGCGCCCGTGGTGGCGCCGCCCGCGTCACCTCCCCTGCCCTTGCCTTAAAGAAATTTTCCCGTCGGAAATCCGACGAAGCTCGGCGGCAAATTTCGAATCGTGTAGCGCCGTCGCCGTACCGATGAAAATGAGGCGCCGCGGAGAAGCGCAGAGCAGCGAATCTTGCGGCAAGGCATCGATTTCAACGCGATCTCCGACCGCCTGCACCAACGTGGGCACGCCGCTGCTGTCGTCGTCCGAATAGCGCACATTGAGCACTCCTTTGATGCGAAAAATGCGCTCGGCCTGCGCGTCCAGAAAATCCTCAAGCGCGGCGCGGGCAATGGCAAAAGGCATTGGTACGGTCAACGCGGCCATGCCGTGCGTGCGGACGTGCGGATGCGGCTGTACGGCGGGCTGCATCCGCGTGGGCACTGGCTGCGCAGCGGTCAAATCCACGCGGCCAAGCAGAAGTGACAAATCGATGTTGGCACGCTGGCTCCACAAAAACGTGGCGCGTGGCGCCAGCGGCAGCAGCCATTCTTGCAAGTTTTGCCGATCGGAAAGGCTGGGCAAAAGGTCGGATTTGTTCAAAAGCACCAGATCGGCACTGCGCAACTGATCTTCAAAAAGCTCGGTATGCTCGCGATGGGCGCGCTCGGCATTCCAGGCGTCGACCAGCGTAACCACTGCATCGGTCTGCACCGGTTCGTCAAATCCGATGGCGTTCACCGCGAAGCTGACCTCGGAAGCGCGCGCAATGCCGCTTGGTTCAATAAAAATATGCTCGGGCGGGCTCGGCAGGCCTTCGCCGCGAACCAGAGCCCGTAGCGCGGTGCTCAGTTCGCCTTGCAAGGTACAGCAAATGCAACCCGACAAAAGCTCGGTCACGTGCAAGGCTTTGGCGGTTCCGGCACTGCGCACAAGGTCCGGATCCAAGCCAAGTTCACCTACGTCGTTTACCAGCACGGCAATGCGCGGACCGAGTTCGCGATCGGCGACGATTCGCCGCAGCAGCGTGGTTTTGCCACTGCCAAGAAATCCGGAGATTACCGTGACGCCAAGCTTTTTGCGACCGTCTTGCATAGCATTTAATCGCTGGTTGTTGTGGCCAGTGCCGTGGCTCCCTGCGGCTGATCCAAATAATACCGCCGGCTGCGGTAAAAGGCTGCGGCGGTGCCAAGCAGCGAAACCACACAAGCCATCATTAGAAACGGGCCTCCATATGCTGGAATGTAAAGCGCCAGCCCGGTTAATAGGGCGATAAGCCCTACGCGCAAAGCCCAGATGGCGGCGCTGCTTTGCGCGTTGTGCACGCAAAGCAGGTTATCGAGTCCGCCGATGGCCATTTCCAAAGACATCGTCAAAATAATCGTCCAGGCCGGCAGGTTGGGGCGCACCTGGGCGGCAATCAGCAGCACCGGCAGGGCCAAAGCTCCAAGTAGGCGGATCCAATCGCTGACATCGAAATTGCCGCTTGCCAGCAGGCGAAAAACCGGAGCGATATATCCCCATCCGCTAAGCCAGGTGATGCCAATCACCGTGTACACCAAAAACTGAAAGGCTTCGGCCGGCCCAAACATCACAAAAGGCACAAGCAGCGCCGATACCCAGCCGGCGAAGATGAACGTGACCCGCCAAAAATACCCGGTCAGGATGTAGCGCAAAAGCGTCATGAGCACCGGCAGCGCCGCACCCACCGAAATGATGATGAGCATTTCGCGCTTTGGAACGACCTGCAGCAGAAACATGACGCCGCCCCCTGCCATCTGGGCCCAGGCTTTGACTTTGGCCAAAAAAGCGGTGCGCGGTGAAATATGCCGCCGTTCGTAGGTCGATCGCAGCGCCGTCACGACAAATTCGCGCGACAACAGCAGAGCGACCTGCCAGCCCTGCAACCAACCCAGATCGATAAATGGCATGAAGCTGACCACGATGAAGACTTTGTCAGCGATCGGATCCATGAGCCGACCAAGCTCGGTTGTGCCATAGCGACGGGCCATCCAACCATCGATAAAGTCGGTACAACCCAAAATGGTCATAAACACGAGCGCTGCCCATCGTGCCGTGGCGCCGCCGTACAAAAGGATCCCGCCGATCGGCAGGAGCAGCAGACGCAGCAACGTCACTTGGTTGGCAGTGATTGGCGGCTTGGCCATGGCCGGGACCATAGGCGACAGTCAGCGTTGCGTCAACGGGGAGTCTCAGGCACTCTACAGAGAGATGGACATCACCTCGCCTGCATCCAATCAGAGTATGCGCATTCTGGTGGTGACCGGCGTTTCGGGGGCAGGCAAATCAACCGCGCTTCGAGCCCTGGAAGACATTGGATACTATTGTGTTGATAACTTGCCGCTGCCGCTACTAGGGCAGTTTGTCAGTTTGCTTGCGCAAAGCGGACCGCCGGGACAACAGCGGAAAGCGGGTCTAGTCATCGATGCCCGCGGCGGGGCCTTTTTGGCAGGTTTTCGCGGCGCCATGGCCGAGCTGCGCCGCGCCGGACATGATCTAGAAGTGCTGTTTCTGGATGCTCCAAACGAAGTGCTGTTGCGGCGATATTCTGAAACGCGGCGCCGCCATCCCATGCATGGCGAAGATCTGCGCGTCGGTATACAGCAGGAACGCCAGGAACTTATGCCCCTGCGCGACGAAGCGCACGCCGTCATTAATACAGGCGGGCTCAACGTTCATCAGCTAAAGGGCGTTATTGAGGAACGTTACGGTCGTTCCGAGCAAAAATTGGCGGTAACGCTTGTATCCTTTGGCTACAAGCACGGCTTGCCGACCGAGGCGGATTTGGTTTTTGACGTGCGTTTCTTGCCAAATCCTTACTTTGAAGAGAATCTATCCGCCGAAACCGGTCTACATGAGGCCGTTGCGCAATTTGTACTGCAACATGCTGATACGCAGGATTTTTTGGCCAAAGTCAGCGATTTGCTGGCTTTTTACTTGCCGCGCGCAGAACGCGAAGGCAAAGCCTATTTGACAGTGGCCATCGGCTGCACGGGCGGACGGCACCGTTCGGTTGCGGTGGCGACTGAACTTTTCAATCGACTCCGCGGTGATTATCAAATTACTGTTAGACATCGTGAGCTCGGCCGAGGGCAACAGGGGAAGAATCCATGAGTCAGCTTACTGCTGTGGTGATAGTTACCCACGGTCAGGCTGGTGCGGACATGGTAGATGCCGCGCAGAAATTCTTGCATATGGAACTGCCAAAGGTGGCCACGGTTGGAGTGGCTCCTGAAGACGACCTGCGAGGCGTCGATGAGAAGATCAGCCAGGCTGTATTCGATCTGGGACTGGCGACCTGTGACGACGTGCTGTTTTTGGTCGATCTGATTGGTTCCACCCCGGCGCAGCTTTGCTGCCGGAAATGCACGGGCAAAGGCAGCCATGTCGTCACTGGCCTGAATATGCCGATGCTTTTGAAGCTGGCCACAGCCGACCGCAGCCGCGGGGCCGAGTCACTTGGCAACGAGCTAGTGACCACTGGAACACGCAGCATTCACTACGAATAAGACAAAACGATGATTGTGAACGCGACTCTAAAAATCGTGAATAAGGCGGGTTTGCACGCTCGTGCATCCACACGGTTTGTGCAAAGCGCCAACAAATTTCGCTGCAATGTCTCTGTTCGCAAAGACGGACAAAACGTAAACGGCAAAAGCATCATGGGCGTCTTGCTGCTGGTGGCTTCGCAAGGCAGTGAAATAGCGATTTCTTGTGAAGGCGAAGATGCGCCGCAGTGTTTGACCGCGCTTACCGAACTGGTTCAAAGCGGATTTGGAGAGGACTAGCGGATGAGCGCACCCGACGAGAGCGGTCCCTATTTTGTAGTACGCCCGATATCGCGCCCGGTGCATACCGAGGTACGCGCTGGTATCGCTGCGGCTTCGGGGATTGCCGTTGGACGGGCTTTCGTCATCGACAGGCAGCGCATCAAAATTCGCAAACGCCACATTGCTGCCGAAGAAATCGCCGCGGAACTGGTGCGGCTGGACGAAGCGGTGGCACGGGCCGATCTGCAACTGGAACGGCTGAAGCGCAAGCTCAAAGAAAGCGATGAGGAGCACACCGGGGTCATTTTGGAAGCCTACCAATTGATCCTGCACGACGAGCATCTGATAAACCCCACGCGCCGGCGCATTCGCGACGAAAAAATGAACGCCGAGTGGGCTTTGCACAAGACCGTCGAAGAAATTCAGCAGCGCTTTGACGCCATCGACATCGAGTATTTCCGCGAGCGGCGCAGCGACGTGCAGTTCGTCGGTGAGCAGATTCAGCGCAATTTGCAAGAGCAAGGCCACAGCGGCAACGAATCGCAGATTCAGCCCCCGCGCGGCGCCGTCGTCGTTGCACACGATTTGTCGCCGGCCGATACCGTGCATCTGCATCGCAACAGCGTGGCCGCCATCGTTACTGATGCTGGGGGGCGAACTTCACACAGCTCGATTTTGGCGCAGGCCTTTGGCATTCCTGCTGTCGTGGGTCTGGAAAATATTACCGATGCCATTGGTAGCGGCGATTTGCTGATTGTCGACGGCAGTCGCGGCGAGGTTATCTTATGTCCCTCACCGGAAATCGTCGAAGACTACCGCTTTAAGGCCAAGACGCAACACGCCCGCATCGAGGCGCTTTTGCGCGACCGCGATGCTCCGGCCGAGACGGTTGATCACGTGCGCCTCGGCATGCTGGCCAATATCGAGCTGCCCGATGAAGTGCCCTACGCCCTAGACTACGGCGCCGAAGGCATTGGCCTTTATCGCACCGAGTTTTTGTTTTTGGACCGCGAGGATTTTCCGCGCGAAGAAGAGCATTTTATGCACGCGCGCGGCGTACTACGGCGCGTCGCGCCCTTTCCCGCAACCTTTCGCACGTTCGACTTGGGCGTGGACAAAATCGCTCCATTTTTGGCCAAGTTTCACAGCGGTCCGTCCCATGTAAGCGGTGCTTTGCCCAAAGACAACAGCGAACCCAATCCGGCGCTGGGTTTGCGCTCGCTGCGGCTGTGTCTGCGCGAGCGCGCCTTTTTTAAAGCGCAATTGCGTGGGCTTTTGCGGGCGTCGATCCACGGACGCATGCGTCTTATGTTTCCGATGGTCTCGGGCATCAAAGAATTGCGCGAGGCCAAAGCCGTCGTTGAAGAATGCAAAGCCGAATTGCGCCACGAAGGCATTCCTTTTGCCGATGACATTCCCATTGGCATCATGATTGAAATGCCGTCGGCGGTAATGGTTGCCGACCACCTTGCCAAAGAATCCGATTTTCTGTCGATCGGCACAAATGATCTGATTCAGTATTCGCTGGCGCTCGATCGGCTAAATGAGCATGTCGGCTACTTGTACGAACCGCTGCATCCGGCAGTGTTGCGCATGGTGCGGCACGTCGTGCAAGCCGGTCACGCTGCCGGCAAACGCGTGGCGATGTGCGGCGAGATGGCCAGCGATCCGCTGTTTACGCTGGTTCTGCTCGGGCTGAATCTGGATGATTTGTCCATGAATGCCGCAGCCGTGCCGCTGGTCAAACGCGTCATTCGACAATCAAATGCCGCAGAGGCCAGCAAGCTCGTCGAGCACGCACTTACCCTGCCCTGCGCGCAAGACATCGAGGCCACCGTGCGCGAGTACGCTCGGCAGCACCTCAGCGACTTGGAAGATCCCGCTCCGCTGTCCTAAATTTTTGCCGACGCCGACTCCTGCGATTGACTGTCTTCCGTCGTGCGCTCTAAAGCCACCGCCAACTGGTAGAGCTTGCGGCGCGGCTGGTTGCTTTGCAGCGCCAGGGCTGCCGAGATTTCCCGCGGCCGCTGTCCCGCTTGCAGCCGCGCGACTATAGCCGCCTCAAGTTCGGCAGCTTCTAGCGGCGCATTTTGCTCGCGGGCTTCGGCGCTGCATCCGGCAACGACAATCGTCACTTCTCCGCGCGGCGGGGTTTGGCTGTAGCGTTCGGCCAATTCCCCTAGTGTTGATGTCGCGTATTCCTCGTACATCTTGGTAAGTTCGCGGGCGACGCAGCCTTGCCGCTCGAAACCAAATGTCGCGGCCAGGGCATGCAGGGTATCGGCAACGCGATCCGGCGCTTCATAAAAAATCAGCGTGCCCGATTCGCCAAGCAGGCTGGACAGAACCGCTTGGCACGGACCGCTGCGGCGCGGCAAAAATCCCACAAACAAAAAGCGCTCTGTGGGCAAGCCTGAGCCGATAAGCGCGGTCAGTGCGGCGCAGGCTCCGGGCAGCACTTCGACACGCAGTGCGGCGCTCTTTGCGGCGGCAATCAGACGTTGTCCGGGATCCGATACACCTGGCAATCCGGCTTCGGAAACCAGCGCCACATCTTCGCCAGCCTTTAGCGCCTGCACTAGCTGCGCCGTGCGCGCGGCTTCATTTCCCGCAAAGAAACTGTAGATGCGCGGCGCGGGCCGACCCGCTCGCAGGCGGTGGTGGGTCAATAGATTGCGCAGCGAGCGCGTGTCCTCTGCGGCAATGATCGGCACCTCGTCCAGAATGCGCAAAGCCCGCAGAGTGATGTCCTCCATGTTGCCAATCGGAGTGGCCACAACGTAAAGAGTCATCGAGAACGCTTAATCACGCATGGGTTTGCGCGCGAAATTGTGATGCGCTTCCACGTAGCGAATGGTGCCGGACTTCGAGCGCATTACCACTGAATGAGTACTGGCGCCACCGCCGAAAAAGCGCACTCCGCGAACCAAACTGCCATCGGTGACCCCGGTCGCGGCGAACATGACGTGTCCGACTACCAAATCTTCCAATCGGTAAATTCGATCGGGATCTTTAATGCCCATATTTTCGGCGCGCGATTGCTCTTCTTGCGAGCGAAAACGCAGTTGCCCTTGCATGTCTCCGCCCATGCAGCTTACGGCGGCGGCGGCCAAAACTCCCTCGGGGGCGCCGCCGATGCCCATGATGACATCGACGCCGCTATTGGCTTGCGAAGCGGCCACCGCCGGAGCCACATCGCCATCGCTTATCAAGCGAATGCGGGCGCCGGCTTTGCGCACTTCGGCAATCAGCGCCTGATGTCGATCGCGCTCTAAAATGACCACCGTCAAATCATCGACGCGACAGCGTTTGGCTTCGGCAATGGAGTGCAGATTCCAGGTCGGCGTTCGCGTAATATCGATGGCTCCGCGCGCCGCTGGTCCCACCACGAGCTTGTTCATATAGGTATCCGGCGCGTTGAGAAACTTGCCGTTGTCGGCAATGGCAATTACGGCAATGGAATCCGGAGAGCCGGTGGCGCAGAGATTGGTCCCTTCCAAAGGATCGACGGCGATGTCCACTCGCGGCGCGTTGCCATCGCCACCGCCCCATCCGGCGCCGATTTTCTCGCCGATGTAAAGCATCGGGGCTTCGTCGCGTTCGCCTTCGCCGATGACCACCGTACCGCGCACCAGCACCGAATCAAAGGCTCGCCGCATGGCATCCACAGCGGCTTGGTCGGCGGCTTTGCGGTCGCCGCGTCCCATAAGGCGCGCCGAGGCCAGCGCCGCGGCTTCAGTGATACGGACCATCTCAAGTGCCAGGTTGCGATCCATCTTGAACTCCTTGTTCGGCGATGCCGCGTTGCAACAGCGACAAAATAGAATCGGGAAGGCGCTGCGGACGACCCGCGCGCCCAACCACCGCATGGCGGGTGGTGCCTTCGATGAGCAAGTTTCCTTGCTGCGTTTGAACGATGCGATAGTGAAACAGGATCCGTACCACGCTCGGTAGCTCTACGTGCGCCTCAAGGTTCAGAAGCTCGTCATAGTAGACCGGCTGGCGGTAGCGAACCTGTACGTCATAGACCGGTAACATGATTCCGGTGGTTTCGAGCTCGCGATAGGTATACCCAAGCCGGCGCAGCCATTCGGCGCGGGCCTGCTCAAAAAAGCGCAAGGCCGCAATATGGCTGACTACGCCCATCTGATCGGTATCGGCGTACAGCGGGCGCACAGTGGCGACGAGCATGTGCGCTAACCTCGGCGCCGCGGCGGCGGCCATACCAGGCGATTTAGGACTAAAGTTGCGACAATCGCAAAATAGTTGAGGGCTGTGTGAAAAACGCGCAAGAGCGCTGAACCTACCGCGCGTCTTTGCAACAAGCAATGCACAGCTCGTTTGCAACTGCGGCCGGGCGGGTACAAACAGGCTGCAGCAGCCTGATGATTTGACGGTGTCAGTCCCCTCCCCTATGCTTCGCTTTCCCATGAGCACGAGTGCCCTTCTCTCACGGAACGAGCTACCGGTCCCGCTGGATCAGGAAGCACAGCGACGGTACCTGAACTACGCCCTGTCGGTGATCACTTCGCGCGCGCTGCCCGATGTGCGCGATGGCTTAAAACCTGTTCAGCGACGCATTTTGTATGCGATGTACCACGATCAGCGGCTGTACCCTGACGCCAGGTTTCGCAAATGTGCGGCGGTAGTCGGCGACGTTCTGGGCAAGTATCATCCGCATGGCGATGCCTCGGTGTACGAAGCGCTGGTGCGAATGGCCCAGGATTTTTCGCTGCGCTATCCGCTGGTCGATGGGCATGGCAACTTCGGTTCGCAGGACGGCGACGCCCCGGCCGCCTATCGTTATACCGAATGTAAGTTGCGGCCGGCGGCACTGACGCTGCTTGCCGAGCTGGGTGAAGCGACGGTCGATTTTCGGCCAACCTTTGACGGCGTACGTTTTGAGCCCATCGTCCTACCGGCGCAATTGCCGAACCTGCTTATCAACGGCACGCAAGGCATTGCCGTGGGCATGGCGACTTCTATACCGCCGCACAATGCCGGCGAGATTCTGGATGCCTGCCTGGCCCTTATCGACGAACCGCAGCTAGATACCAAAGGTCTGTTGCGCTACGTCAAAGGCCCGGATTTTCCGACAGCCGGCGAGCTTTTGACGAGCAAACAAGAACTGCTTTTAGCTTACGAGAGCGGTCATGGCTCGCTGCGGCTGCGTGCGACGTATCACATCGAAGAGCCCGCCGACAGGCGTGAAGGCAAGCGCGTGGTGATAAACGCCATTCCCTATGGCGTGGTGCGGGCCTCGATCATGGAAAAAATCGGCGAGCTCGTTGAAGAAAAGAAGCTGCCGATGCTTCTAGACTGTCGCGACGAATCGACCACCGACACGCGGATGGTGCTGGAGCTTAAGCGCGGCGCCGATCCGCTGCTGGTGATGGCGTATCTATATAAGAACACCGCTTTGCAGGTCAGCGTGCAGGTGAATATGACCTGCCTGACGCCGACGGACAATCTCGAAATCGGCGCGCCGCAGCGGCTGTCTTTGCGCGACTGCGTGCGCTATTTTCTGGATTTTCGCTTTGAGGTGGTCACGCGCCGTCTGCGCCATGCCCTGGGCGAACTGAACCGCCGCATCCATGTTTTAGAGGGTTTTGCCAAGGTCTACGATGCGCTGGACGAAATTCTGACGCTGATTCGGCGCAGCGAAGGCAAGGCGGACGCCAAAGAAAAACTGATGCAGCGCTTCGCCCTGGACGAAGAGCAAGCCGAAGCGATCCTCGAACTGAAGTTATATAAGCTCGCGCGGCTCGAGATTCTGGTCATTCGCGAAGAGCTCGGCGAAAAGCAAAAAGAGCAACGGCGGCTGGAATCTTTGCTAAACAGCGATGGCAAGCGCTGGGAGCTGTTGCGGCGCGAACTTGGCGAGCTGCGCGAAAAATACGGCGACAAACGCCGCACCCGCATCGGAGTGCCGGCCGAAGAAGTGGTCGTGGATGAGACGACCTTTTTGGCTGCTGAAGATGCGCATGTGGTGCTGACCCGCGACGGTTGGGTCAAGCGCGTCGGCCAACTCAAAGATGTCTCGACGACTCGAGTGCGCGAAGGAGATGAAGTCATTTGCGTGCTCGGCGGCTCGACGCGCGAATCCGTGGTTTTCTTTACCAACTTTGGCTCAGCGTACGTCTGTAGAATTCTCGACATTCCCGCGACCACCGGCTATGGCGAGCCTTTGCAAAAACAGTTCAAGTTTGACGATGGCGAACAAGTGGTTGCCGCGTTTTCCCTAGATCCGCGGCTGCGTCCACCCGGCGAAGTGCATCTTTTGGCGGTGACGCGTACTGGCTTGGCATTGCGTTTCGCATTGGCTCCGCATGCCGAAGTGTCGACGCGTACCGGGCGGCTTTTCGCCAAGCCGCCAAGCGGCGATGTCGTTTTGGGGGTGCGTCTTGCGCCCGACAATGGCCGTTTGACGGTGGCCACTATCGGGGGGCGGGGGCTGGCCTGCGCCGTACAAGAAGTTCCCATCCTGTCCGGCCCGGGCAAAGGGGTATGCCTCATCAAGCTGCAAAGCGACGATGCGGTCTTAGGCTTTGGCATCAGCGAACCGCTTAAGGTGGAAACTGACAAGGCAGCGGTTCACGACCTTTTTTCTGTCGAGATGACCGGACGCGGCGGCAAAGGGCGCGAGTTGCTCAAAAAAGGAAAATTTGTGCGGATTTTGCCAACGCCGATTACCATTCCGCAGCTTGGCGTAACGCGCAGCAGCAATGTCGAGCCCGATAAAGGCAGCAGCGGCGGCGATTCCGGACCGCTGTTTGGTGGCGCAAAGTAAGGCGGCAGAACAACGATGAGCAAAGTAAGCAAATATACCGAAGAAGACATAGTTGTTCTGGAAGGTCTAGAGCCGGTCCGCAAACGCCCGGGCATGTACATAGGTGGCATCGACAGCCGCGGCTATCATCACTTGCTGTGGGAAATCGTCGACAACGCCGTCGATGAGGTCATAAACGGCTACGCCTCGACCATCTCGGTTACCATTCACAAAGGTGGCCAGGCGGTCACCGTAGATGATAACGGTCGCGGCATTCCGACCGGCCTTATGCCCAAGTACGGCAAAAGCGCGCTGGAAATTATTCTGACGACGCTGCATGCCGGCGGAAAGTTTCAGGACGGCAGCTACATCCATTCCGGCGGCTTACACGGCGTTGGGGCCTCGGTGGTCAACGCCCTGGCCGCCGAGCTGTGGGTGCGCGTGCGCCGTGAAGGTCAAGAATTTGAGCAGGGTTTTGGCCGCGGCATCCCTTTTGGTCCGGTGCAGGTCATCGGCAAAGGGCGCGGCACTGGCACCAAGATTTACTTTCGTCCCGATCCAGAGATCTTTGGCGAAAAAGCGCGCTTCGATCTGGACCTCGTGCGCGAGCGGCTGGAAGCCAAAAGCTATCTGCACAAAGGGCTGCAAGTCATTTTTCTGGATGAAGAAACCGGAACGCAGCAGCAATTTGCGCACGACGGCGGTATTGCCGATTACTTGTCCAAAATCGTTGCCGAACGCGGCAAGCCGGCTTTGGGTCCGACGGTTTATCTGGAAAAACAAGCCGACGTCAGTGCTACCCGCTTCGAATTGGCCTTTTTGTGGACGGAAGCTGAAGGCGAGCTTTTAAAAAGCTTTGTAAACGGCATTCCTACTCCATCCGGCGGCAGCCATGAAAACGGCCTGAAAGCCGGCGTGGTCAAGGGTGTGCGCAACTATATAGATACGCACGACCTAGGTCCCAAAGGCTTAACCCTGACCGCGGAAGACATTCGCGAAGGCTTGTGCGCGATTCTATCTTGCTATGTGCGCGAGCCTCAATTTCAGGGGCAAACCAAAGAGCGTCTCAACAATCCCGAAATTGCCGGCGAACTTGATGGCGCCATTCGCACATTTGTCGAAAGCTGGCTAAACAACAATAAGTCGCTTGGCGATGCCATTGCCGGGCGCATTATTCAGGCGGCCCGCGCGCGCGAGGCGGCCCGTGCCGCCAGCCAGGCCGTGCAGCGCAAATCACCGGTGAGCCACCGGCTCAATTTGCCTGGCAAGCTGGCTGATTGCCAAAGTGACGATCCCGGACAAACCGAATTATTTATTGTTGAAGGCGATTCGGCCGGCGGCTCGGCCAAACAAGGACGCAATCGTAAGATGCAAGCCATTTTGCCGCTGCGTGGCAAAGTGTTAAACGCCGAGCAAGCATCGACGCAGAAGCTTTTGGCCAACAAAGAGCTACAAGACATCGTTTCGGCCTTGGGCTGCGGACTGGGCGACAAATATGACGAAGCGCGGCTGCGCTATGGGCGCATCTTTCTTTTGATGGATGCGGATAGCGATGGGCATCACATCTCGACGCTGCTTCTGACGTTCTTTTATCGCTACCTGCCTAAGCTCATTGAAAACGGTCACATCTATTTGGCGCAGCCGCCGCTTTATCGCATCGATGTTGGCAAAGAAACGCACTGGGTCATCGACGATGCGCAAAAGGATGAGCTTTTGGCCAAGCTGCCCAAAAACGCCAAACCCGATATTCAGCGGTTTAAAGGTCTAGGCGAAATGATGCCGCAGCAGCTTTGGGCAACGACCTTGGACCCGCGAAAGCGCGTAGCACTCAAGGTGGTCATCGACAACCAAGAAGAAACCGACCGCGTCATGAGTGATTTAATGGGCAAGGATCCCGAGAAACGCTTTCGCTTCATCATGGACCGCGCCAAAGACGCCCAGTCCCTAGACGTATAATCCCCGTTTCGATTTGCGGCGCATCTTGCGGCGCTGCCATTTCCAGGCGCGCGCCCGCCTCCAGAAACGACCGAGGCGTATTTACCAGCTCACAGATGGCATTTGCGAGGACTTTGGCCGCGCTTGGCTTCGCTTCGCGCTGCGATGAATCGGCTGATGACAGGGCTGGACAATTCGGTGTATACGGATGTGGTCAACGAGGGAGTTATTCAAAATGCCATCGTCCCAACGCCTACTTTTCTGGACCGGTGCCGCGCTTTTGCAAATCGGCTGCGCGGATTATCTGACCGGGCAACTTGCTCCACCGGATGGATCTCTGCAGCTTACCAAGCTGACTCTGTTTGACAGTGGATCGCGCAAGGATCCGGTGTTTACCGACACCAGCCTTCCAAACTGCGATTCCACTGAAAACAAACAAATCGATTGCAGCGCCGCCGAGAATAGCGCCAGCGAATTTTGTCGCGTCTGTTATCTGGACGTTTTTAAGGACATGTACTCGCTTAGCAAGAGTCCGCCGACTCCGGATTCTGGGCAGGATATGCGAGTGGTTTTCAACAAAGCGCCGCTGACATTGGCCGGCATGGAGCTGGCCAATGTTTATGATCCGACCGTAAATAGGACAACAACGGATGCTGGAGCCATCGCCCTGGGCGCCGCCGTCAAACTAAGTTGCGCCGACTGTGGCGCAGTGCCAAAGATTTGCAATTCGCTGGTGATTAGCGGTTCCGGCGACACTTTCGATCCCACCACCGTTCCCTACGGTCCTTCGATCAAGATGAGCGTCCAGCAGAAAAACTGTGACCCCAGCATCGACGAGCCCACGGATCCTCAGTACGTCACTCCGGAACCGCGTACGGCGCTGGAACCGGACAGTCACTATACCGTGACCGTCGATAACCGTTTGGCCTCGCGGGATGGTCAAGAGTTGGCTTTGACCGTCGAAAAGATGGCCTTATTGAACTTTAAGACCGAGCCGTTTATGGCGCTGCGCTTTGGACGCGGCGACAAGATGAACGACAAATACATCTCGGCCGACGACACGCCGGGCCTTTTCACGATTGCCGATCATCCGCAGGATGCCGCGGTGGTGGTAAAACTAAACGCACCGATCTACGCCGCTGGGCTTTCTACCATCAAAGTTGTGGCCACGGTTCAGGGCGGCATGGCGCTGCCCGTAAAGCTTGGCACAAATACGAACAAGGCGAAAAAAGGAATGCCTTGTACGCAAGATGGTCAGCGGCTGCTTTATGTGTATCCGGATCCCGCCAATGCCGCCACCTGGCCCGTCGCCGAAGTCAACATCAGAATTCCTACCGGCAGCATCGCCGATGTGATTCAGGATGGCAATTTCGGGCAGGGCAAGCATCGCATCGACTCCGAGCTCAACATCACGCTGAAACCTTTGGTTCAAGACCCCAATAAGCCAGCGCCAACCGGATATACCAAAATTGCCGATGCAGTGACGGCAAGTACTTGCTCGTAGGCAAGCCATGGCAAGGGAGAAGCACATGAGTAACAAAGTTGTAACCGCCTGGCCGTTGCGAGCGGCGCTGGCTGGTCTTGTCACCGCGCCCTGCCTTTGGGCGACGCCCGCATGGGCCCAATTGCAGTTTGGGCAGATTCAGGGCACCGTCACTAATAAGGATACCGGTCGGCCCTTTCCGGGTGTCACTATCGTGGTCAGCGGACCAGCCTTGCAGGGCGATCAAACCGAGATCACCGACAAGGACGGCCGCTACCTAATCACCCAATTGCCTTCGGGTGACAACTACGTCATTCGCTATTACTTCAACGATGTGGTCGTCGAGCGTCCGGGTGTGCGCATTGCGCAAAGCAAGACCCTGACCATCAGCCTGTCCATGCCGCCAACCAAAGGTCGCGCCGATAAAATCGTCGTTCGCGAACGCGCGCCCAACGTCGATACCGCCAGCGCCAACACTGGCGTCGAAGTCAATCAAGAGATTCTTCAGAACACGGCGGTTCGCGGTCGTACGTATGAATCCGTCGTCTCTTTGGCGCCAGGTTCAGCGGACGTGGCGCCACGCCGCGTTGCCGGCGGCGATGTCGGAGTCTCCTTCGCCGGTTCATCCGGAAATGAAAACGCCATCATCATCGACGGTCTGAATACCACCGACCTCAACACCGGCGTTTTGGCGACGCAGCTGCATCAGTATTTCATCAAAGAGATCAACGTCATCACCGGCGGCTATCAGGCCGAATACGGTCGCGCCACCGGCGGCATTATCTCAATTGTCACCAACAACGGCAGCAATGAGTTTCACGGCGGAGTATTCGCCTCTGTCGCGCCTTTTCAAGCGACTCCCAATACCGTGTCGCGACTTGGCGAGGCGCTGGCCACCCGTTCGCGCCAACTTAGCCAGTACGATTTCGGTTTCGATTTGGGCGGACCCATCGTCAAGGACCGCATTTGGTTCTACGTGGGCTTCGCGCCAACGATGACCGTCAACCGGACCGAGCGCATTGTGCGCACCCAGGTTCCGGGCGCCTGGGATGCCAGTCGAAACCGCTATATGGCCACGCGCGACCCGAACTATCAGGCACCGCCATGGCTGGCGGATCCGGCCCTTTATGCCGGACTTGATACGCTGGCGCTACAAACCACCGAAGTGACCAGTCAGACTCGGCAGATTGACGAAACCAATCGAACCTATAACTGGATCGGCAAGCTCCAGTTCAACATCAACGCTGACCACAACATCACGCTTGGCTACATCGGCGCGCCGCAGTTTGACGACTTTTACGCCAACCTAAACAGCTTGGGCTTGCGCAACGATTTGGACGCCATCCACGATCTGCGTGCGCAGCAGGTACACGACGGAACCATTCACTACATTGGTAAGCTATTAGACCGCAAGCTGCAGATCGACATTCTGTACGGCTACCACTACCAGGGCTTTAACGAAAATCCTGTGCATCCCGAGCGGCAGCAGGTTCGTTATCGCGCTAGCGCCGACAATCCTTACGCCCTGGGAGATTTCGAGAACATTCCCGGATGCGCCCGCTACGCCCCCGACCGCAGCCATCCCGATCGGCTGTTTAATCCCTGTCCGGTCTCGGATTACTTTTATGGCGGCATTGGGCAGTACACGCCGGTGCGGGTGCTGCAGCGTCATGCGCTACAAGCCTCGGGAACTCTGTACGTAAACTTCCTGGGCAACCATGCGTTTAAGCTGGGCTTTGATTTCGAGAACAACTCGAATGACGGCACTCGCAAATACTCGGGCAGTGCTTTTGATCCCAACAATCCCTACGCCGGTCATCTGGCGTTTCAGACCGATGCCACCGGAGAGTTTTTGCGCATCAACCGCGGCTACGGTTTGCCGACTCCGACCGATCCTATCTACGGGCAGGTGGGAACGCCGTGCGGCCGTTCCTACCTAGATACCGGATCGCCGGATCGCTGGTGCTACGACCATTTCCGCGCGGCCACGGAATCGCGCAACTACGCGCTGTACTTGCGCGACAGTTGGAATCTTTCATTTCTGCCCGGGCTCGTCATCAATGCCGGCCTGCGCTGGGAAGTGCAGGAAGTGTATGGCACCGATGGCCAACGCCACATCGTGCTGTGGGACAATCTATCGCCGCGCGTTGGCGTGGCCTACGACCCCACGCGCAAAGGGCGTTCCAAGATTTACGCCAACTACGGTCGCTTTTATGAATCCATTCCCATGGACATTAACGACCGAGCGTTTAGCGGCGAAGGGTTTCTCGTCGGCGGCAATTCGGGCTACACGAACGACTGTGCGCGCATTCCGCTACAACCGACCGGGCAGCCGGTCATTTATCCCCAAAGTGGTTCCGGGTCTCCTTGCCGGCTGGGAGATCCTCGCGTCTCGGGCGGCGGTATTTACGCACCGGTGGCACCGGGGCTAAAGGGGCAGTACCTCGATGAAGTGGTGGTAGGCGGACAGTACGACGTCGGTTATGACATCGTACTTGGCGCCTACTACAGCTATCGTCACCTTGGAAACATTATCGAAGACCTCTCGGTCGATGGTGGTAACACCTACTTTATCGCCAATCCCGGCTCGCAACCGGATCCGGAAACCGCCAGCAAGCTCGCCGCCGAATACGAAATGGCGCAAAAGATGGCCAGCAGCACCCCAAGCTCAGCAGCGAATTATGCATCGCTGCAAACCGCAGCGGCGGATGCCAAACGGCGGCTTGAAGTGTACAAAGCGGCGGCCCTGTTTCCCAAGGGGCAGCGTGAGTACCACGCGGTCACCTTTACGATGAACAAGCGGCTGTCAAACCGCTTTGCCATTCTTGCCAACTACACGTACTCGCGGCTGTATGGCAACTATCCGGGGCCGTTTAGTCCCTGGAATAACCAGCTCGATCCCAACATCAGCACGCAGTTTGACATCATCGACCTGACCGTGAACCGCAACGGACCGCTTGCCAATGATCGGCCGCACAACTTCAAAGCGACCGGCTTTTACAGCCAGCCGCTGTTTGGCGGACGTGGCGCGTTTATCGGCAGCTTGACCTTTACCGCCTACTCTGGCCGTCCGATCATGGTACTTGGCGGACACTCGGTGTACGGCCCGCGCGAGACCTTCATTCTCCCCGCTGGCTCCGGCGGTCGCACGCCTACCGTGACGCAGTTTGATGCGCACATCGGCTACGAGCATCTTTTGGGCGCGCAAGCCAAGGTGTCTGTCTACATGGACATCATCAACCTGCTGAACCAGCGAGAAGTCGTCAACATCGACGATGAATACACGTTCTCGACGGTAGATCCGATCAAAGCCGGCAAGCCCGAGGATCTCAAGAAACTGCGAACAAACGACGGATCGCCGCTCGTCCTGAACAGCAACTACGCTCAGCCGACTGCGTTTCAAGCGCCGCTCACCCTGCGCTTTGGCGCCCGCCTTAGCTTTTAGTCGAGCCGCATCTGGGGGCTTTGGCCCCCTTTTCTACGCACCGCTTTCACGCATCAACTTCACGTCCTAAGCGCTGCTGCAAGCGCCAAAGTGCGCTTTTGCCTGACGCCGCCGCGCGAACCCCCTTCCCCACCGTTTCATACCTAGCTACAGTTTCGATATGAAGACGCGATACATTTTTGGGAATTCTTTGGGCACGGCATCCTCTGCCGTGCTGATCAGTTTGCTGGCTTTTCCGGCGCTGGGCGAAAAAGTCACCGATTCGACCGCCAGCGGCCAAGCAGTGACCGCCGGCGCCGTCCCGGCACTGCCGAAAATTCCTGCGCCGCCCGATGTTGCCAAACCGCCCGCCGATGCCGAAAAATCGGCTTCCGGGCTCAGCAGCAAAGTTCTAAACAAAGGCACCGGCACGGTACACCCTACCGAAGCTGATATCGTCGAGGTCAACTACGAAGGCTGGCAGCAACGCGACGGATATCTGTTTGATACCTCGCAAAAGCGCGGCACCACCGCCAAGTTTCCACTAAAGCTGCTCATCAAAGGTTGGCGCGAAGGCTTGAAGCTGATGGTGCAGGGCGAAAAGCGACGGATGTGGATTCCGGCGGATCTGGCGTATGGCGATAAGCCGCGCGCCCCCGGCCGAGCTTACGGCGATTTGTGCTTTGACGTCGAGCTCGTCAATATTCTGCCTGGTGACGAGGCCGCGGCGGCGCCGATCAAAGCTCCTCACAAAAAGGGCAAGGCGCCCAAGTAGCTCGCATGTCGGGACAGGCCTTTTTACAGCCATTGCCGCGCCCGCTTTTGCTGGCGCATCGTGGCGACTCGGCGGCCTATCCAGAAAATACATTGTTGGCCTTTCGTCAGGCGATACACGCAGGTGCGGATGGCGTCGAGCTGGATGTCATGTGCTGCGGCACCGGCGAAGTGGTGGTGGTGCATGACGACGATACGGGCCGTGTCACCGGCCAAAAACCCGGCAGCGGACTTTGGGTGCGTCGCACGCCACTTGTCGACTTGCGAACCTGTCAGCTAGGCTCCGGCCAAGCTTTGCCCACTCTTTTGGAAGTGCTCGAAGAACTTGGTCCTCGTGTGCTTGTCAACATTGAGCTCAAGTCCCCCGAAGTCAAAACGCCGCGCGATTATGCCAGGCTGCGACTCGACGATGGGCTGGCCGCGGCGACCCTTTTGGCCCTGCGTCGCATCAATCGGCCGCTGCACCACACATTGATATCGTCTTTCGATCCGTTTCAGCTTTGGCGACTGCGCAAGCTGCTTTTCGAAAGCGAGCAGGCGCTGCCGCTTGGCTACTTGTTTCATGCTGACGAGGCTTGGCCGCTGCGCCAAACCTGGCCGGCGCGACTTTTGGCGCTAGAGGCGATTCATCCGCACGTCTCGCTGGTCGATGCCGTGGCCATGCGCGCCTGGCGCCGCGGCGGATATGCGGTACACGTTTGGACGGCGGACGATCCGCGCGAAATCGCCGCCCTTTCCACGCTGGGCGTGGACGCCATCATTACCAATAACCCGGGCGCTGCTCGCGCGGCGCTCGATCGCGTCATGAAACCTCTGTCGCTACATCGCGATATGCATTTCAGCCCGTGAGCCTACGAACCAAACTGATTGGCCTGCTTTCGGCACTGCTGCTTCTGGTCATTGTCACAAGTACGGTGGCCGGTCGCGTGTTTATGCAGCGGCGGGTGGCCGACCACATGGCGGCTGAAGCCGAAGCCACCGCGCGCGATTTGGCCGGCAGCTTGGAAGAATATCTGAAGCGCGAACGCTCTGACGAAGAGGTCAAGACTCGACTGGAAGAGTGGCGCGATCGGCACCGCATTTTTCAATTGTCGCTGCTCATTGACAACGAAGCGGGTGAGCCGCTGCAGATCCTTTTGCCGCAAAGCGGCGGCGTTGAAATTACCCATCCCGAAAGGCCGCGCAAAGCCCGTCTCGAGCGCGCCCAGCAGTACGATGCGCGGCGCGCCCTGTGGGATCATGGAGATGCGCTGCGTCCGCCCAGCCAGCGCAGCAGCGAACCGCTGTGGCGCTTGCCTTGGCGCAGCACCTCGACGCGTTGGGGGCAGGTATTTCCCATGCTGCCGCCCGAGCAGCGGCGCAGCCGCAACATACGCACCAGCGAGGATTTGGCCGCTTGCCAGCGCTGCTTTACGGCCACCGCCGATCTGGATTTAAGCGGCCTGCATCGCGGCTCTTTGCGGGTGACCGTGCCAACGGATCGCTATGAACAAGTGCTAAGCGATCAGCTACGCATTTCCGCACTGACCGCTGTGGCGGCGCTATTTGTAATGCTGCTTGTGACCGCCTGGATTGTAAATCGCGTCGTCGCCAAGCCGGTGTCGGAACTTGGCCAAGCCATGCGCGAGGTCGAGCGCGGCAACTTGCAGCGCCGGGTGGTGACCAAGCGCGATGACGAGATTGGCAAGCTGGGACATGGCTTTAACGCCATGCTCGATCGGTTGGCCGAAGCGGATGAAGCCATTCGCGCCCTCAACAGTCGCTTGGCCGATGACGTGGCCGGCGCAACTCGCGATTTGCAGAGCAAAAACGAAGCCCTGAATCAGCTAAATCAGTTGCTGCTAAGCGTGCAGCGCGAGCTTGGCGATAAAGAACGCTTGGCCGCCCTTGGGCAACTGGCGGCGCAGTTGGCCCACGAAATTGGCACACCGCTGGCCGCGGTTTCGGGGCATGTGCAATTGGCCATCTATGGGCAGGAATTGCCCAAAACCGCTCGCGAACGCTTGCAGGTGGCGATTCGCGAGCTCGACCGGGTTTCACAAATCATTCGCGATTATTTGGACCACACGCGCGCGGCCAAGCCAACCATGGTGCCCACCGACCTGCGGCGGGTCATCGAGGAAGCGGTGCGAGTGACAACTTCGGGGGCGCGCCGGCCGGGTGTACGCATTGTTGTCGAAGTGGCGCCGCATCAGGCGGAAGTGGCTACCGATCCGGGGCTGGTGCGGCAAATTCTTATCAACCTGCTGACCAATGCCATTGATGCTACGCAGGCCGCGTGGGCGCAGGATGGTGCCGTCTCCACCGGCCCGGGACGCATCGTCATTGCGGCGCGTCCCGGCGCCTTGCCCGATCAGATCGAATTGTCGGTTAGCGACGAAGGCACCGGAATCGCCAGCGAAGACATAGGGCGCATTTTTGAACCGTTTTATACGACCAAAGGCCGCGGTCGCGGAACCGGCTTGGGACTGTCAATCTGTCGTGAGCTGGTTCGAACCCTGGGGGGCAAAATGCGCGTTGAAAGTACACCCGGCAAAGGCTCGACCTTCGCGTTCAGTCTTCCGTGCAACCTGTAGGTTTGGTACCGCTTGTTGCAAACGCATCCTGCGTTAGGCGTTCAAGATAGCTGATGATGTCGTCGGGCCAGCTTTCAATCAGCCCCATGAAGCGGGCGCGCTCGCCGGCGTATAAGGCACGAATCGCTTCTTCGTAGCCTGAACGATCGCCGCAAAGCGCCGTCATCAAACGGTAGGTCGCATCCATCGACTGGCGTGCGCGATGTTCCGCGGGTTCGCGCTTGCGTGCTTCATCTACCAGGCGCCGCAAGCTTGCAGAGGCTCCGTTTGGTTGCTGCTCCAGCCATTCCCAGTGGCGCGGCAAAAGCGAGATTTCGCGCGCCACCACACCCAGCCGCGGTCGGCCTGGACCTACGCGCGGCGGGGGAGCAACGCGGGCCACGACTTCCTCGGCAGTGCCATGAAAGTCAAAGTCGATTTGCCGGCCGTTTTCATCTTGAAAAATAAGCAGGCGCGAATTCGCCGCATCGCGCATCTGGGCATCAATGTGGGCCTTGGTTTTCAGTAGAATGTGAGTGAGCGGGCCGCTGCAAAGCAGCCGGTCCGCGACAAATACCGTGTACGTTTGTTCCTGGCTCATAGAAATCGATTATACCCGGGTAAAATACATGTCAATAAAATCCGGGTAAAATTATGTTTGCTCTTGCCATAGTCAAGGAGAAGCGATGAGCATTGATATTCGCCCTGTTGCGCTGGAAGATCTTGCGACCGTCTTAGAACCAGCACAGGTCTCGCTGGGCTCGCCTCAGCTTCCTGAGCGCATCGAGCAGCTAAAGACCATTTCCGAGTTTACTTTGCGGCTTGGGGCTTTCGACGGCCAGCAGGCGGTCGGCAGCACAGGGACTTATTCCTTTTCCATGACAGTGCCGGGAGAGCGTCAGGTGCAAACCGCCGGCGTGACCATGGTCGGCGTGCTGCCGACGCATCGGCGTCGCGGAATTCTTCGCGCGCTTCTGCGCCGCCAGCTTGAGATTGCTCACGAACAAGGCCAGCCGCTGGCCGCGCTTTTCTCGTCGGAAGGCGCAATCTACCGACGCTTTGGTTTCGGCATGGCATCGCTGTCCGCTGAAGTGGACATCGCCCGCGAGCATACAGCCTTCGAAAATGATGCTCCAAAAGCAATCGCTTCCGCGCGCCTTGTTGACAAGGATGCCGCGGCGGCCATCTTTCCCGCAATCTGGGATCGAGTCCGCAGCGCTACGCCCGGAATGCTGTCGCGTTCCGAAGCTTGGTGGCGTGTGCGGCGCGTCGGTGATCCACCGTGGGCCCGTGGCGGCCATTCGCTTCTGCAGCGTGTGCTCATCGAGCTAGATGGCCGCGCCGCCGCCTACGCGATCTATCGGCTGCTCGATTCCGGTTGGGATTCTGACAACCTTCCCACCATGCGCGTCGAGGTTGTCGAAGCAGTAGGAGACGATTCGGCTGCGACTGCGGCAGTGTGGCGATATCTGTACGGAATCGATCTGGTACGTACTATCAAAGCGCGGCTACTTCCCATCGATCATCCGCTGCTTTTCCTGCTTGCTGATGCACGTCGGCTGCGCATGCACGTGTACGATGGATTGTGGGTGCGGCTAGTAGACGTGCATGCGGCGCTTTCGGGGCGCGGCTATGCAGCAGGGCCTCCGCTTGTCTTTTTGGTTCAGGATTCTTTGTGCCCGTGGAATGAGGGGTCCTGGCAGTTGCAAAATGGAGTCGCTGAGCGGACAAATCAGTCGCCCGACCTTAGCCTGTCAATAGATGCCCTAAGTTCGGCCTATTTAGGGGCTTTCCGTTTCAGCCAATTGGCGGTGGCTGGGCGCGTCACTGAACTGCGCAAAGGCGCACTGCTTGCGGCTGACGCGATGTTCTTGGCGCAACAGGCTCCGTGGTCTCCGGAAGTCTTTTAATTCGAACCAAATCCTGGGTCCCAGGTACTGGCAGGCACGCTTATTCCGGCAAGTCGGCGGCGCCCGAAACGACCACGGCGAACAAATCGCTAAGGGCGGCCAGGCTGGCTGCCTGCATAGCGTCCGCAGATACTACCCCCCCCGTTGCAGACGGCAGCGCGCGCGTGGCCGTGGCGCTGGCTACTACCGTGGGCCGATAACCAAGGTTGAAGGCGCCGCGAGCGGTTGAGTTGACGCATACATGGGTCATAAATCCCGCAAGCACCAGGTCCTGCACCCCGAGCTTTTGCAAACGCTCGTGCAGATCGGTTTTGACGAATGAGTTCGGATAGTTCTTCACAATCACCGGCTCGCCCGTTTCGGGCTTTACCTTGTCGGCAATCTGTCCGATCTCGGCGCGAACATCGTAGGGCGAGCCGGCTCCGGCATCATGCTGGATGTGAAAAATGGGAATGCCCAGGGAACGCGCGCGCGCAAGCACGCGCCGTGCTTCATCAAGGGCCGGCTCGACGCCATGTAGCGCCAAGAGCCCCTGACGATACGTGTTCTGGCAGTCGATCATGATAAGGGCGGACTTTGCAAGCCCGCTCGGCTGGTTGCCAAGCCCCACTACGTCCCGCAAGGTCTTGAGGTCACTCATATCAGCTTCTCCTATTTTTGTTTCCTACCAGCCGGCAAAACCAGGCCGGACCTTGCCGGGAATCATATCTCCCGTCGATTTTATGCTCAATTACGCTTTTATTTCCCCGATGCGGGTGGCTCGGGTAGGGACATGACCATGCGTTTTTTGTGGAGGGCAAATCCGAGGATGCCCAGGGTCAAGCCGCTGGCTTGTAACAAGCCGTCGGTTACCAAAAGCACGATGGCTCCGGTGTTGGGCGCGGCGATTTGGGTTTGGCCGTACAAAAGATACCAAGGGCCCACAAGCGGCAGCCACGGCAGCCAGTTTAAAGAAGCGGGATATCCTTGCGTCAGCAGCCGGTCGGCGCCCCAGGTGGCGATAAGCAGTCCGCCTCCTAAAATCGCCAAATTGTAACGCCTTTTGTAAACCAGGCGCGGCGGAGGCAATGTCTGCGGCGCCTCTGCCGGGGAGGCCGCTTCGCCAGGAACACTCGGAAGAGCCGAAACAGTCGCCGCCGGCTTCTCTTCGGTAATGACTGGTGGCGCCGGCAGTGGCGTGTTGTCCTCTGCCGGTGGGCCTTCAGGAACCGCTGCTGCAGTCTGCGCGTGCGCTGATGAAGCCGGCAATAAAAGCAGCACTCCGGCAAGCAGAACCAAGCGACCAAGGCTTTTAATCGCTCTGCGTCCGAGCTTCATCGCTGCGCCGCGCTCCTTCCAACAGCAAATGGGTGGTGCGCAGGCCGATTTCATCCGCCACGCTGACTGGCATGGCGGTGAAGTTGAAATGTCCGTCGGTAAAGCCAAGCAGTGTGTAGACTGCTTCGAGGCTCGACATGCCGACATTGATCGCGGATTCGTCGGCTTCCGGCGGCGCGGCGCGCGCTTTTTCTGGGTGAAAAACCGGCACATAGCTTCCAGTTGCCGTCGCCTTGTTTGCGCCAAACAAGCGAGCCGCGAGGATGCGTCCATCTTTACAGTATAAGCGGGCGCTTTGACTGCCGCGGCGGACGAGCAGAATGCCGGTTTTGCGCTCCATTTCCAAAATGGTCAGCAAACTGGCCAGGCCAAGTTGATCCAAACTGCCGCTAATTCCCGAACCCATGGGGCGCTCGGTCGCTGGGTCAGGAGCAACCTGGGCGGCCAGGCGGCGTTTTTGAAACTGCACAGCGCGCTCTACGGCGCGGTCCAAATCGGCGAAGCGAAAGGGTTTGCCAAGGTACCCATCTCCGCCAATCGTCTGTACTTGGGCGTCATGGGCAGGCAAGGCGCTTAGGACCAAAATTGCCGTTTCGGCCAAATGACCGCCGCGCCGCAGCGACTCGACCATTGTCGCTGCGCCATGGCGTGCCGCTTCGTCGCTAGATGGGCTGGAAGGTAGATCTGCCTCGGTGATGAGCACCTCAGGCAGAAGGTCGGGAACTAAATTTACGGCTTCAGCGCTGCTGTGCGCGACATGGACCTGGTGACCGCGTTTGGTGAGGATGCTAATGACCACATACTCTGTCCAAGCATCGTCATCGACCAGAAGGACGCGCAGCGTTGACATCTAGAAGCTTATGCGGCGATTTGACCGCCGCGCACTGCTTCTGCAAGCTCGGCGGCTTTGTTCGTCCGCTCCCAGCTAAACTCCGGCTCGCTGCGACCAAAATGCCCATAGGCCGCGGTCGTGCGATAAATCGGTTGTAGCAGATTGAGTTCACGAATCAGCGCGGCCGGGCGGCAATCAAAGAACTTGCGTACGAGCTTCTCTAAAATCTCGTCGCTGACCCGCCCTGTGCCGAAGGTGGTTACATGTATAGAGACCGGCGCGGCGACGCCGATGGCGTAGGCAATCTGCACTTCACAGCGCGCGGCCAAGCTGGCGGCGACGATATTTTTGGCAATGTAGCGCGCATAATAGCAGGCCGAGCGGTCTACTTTGCTGGGATCCTTGCCGGAAAAGGCACCGCCGCCATGCCGGCCCCAGCCGCCATAGGTATCGACGATGATTTTGCGGCCGGTCAATCCGGAATCGCCCATCGGTCCACCCACCACAAAGCGCCCGGTGGGATTGATAAAAAAGCGCGTATTTTTATCGAGCAAGTGCGCCGGCAGCTCGCTGCGCACCACTTCCTCGATGATGGAGTCGCGCAGCGTCTGATAGGGAACCTCGGGCGCGTGTTGGCTGGAAATGACTACGGTATCGATACTGACCGGTCGGTCGTTCTGATAGCGTACGCTGACTTGCGATTTTCCGTCCGGCCGCAGAAACGGCAGCTTGCCGCTTTTGCGCACAGCCGACAGGCGCCGCGTCAGGCGGTGGGCCAGCGCGATGGGCATCGGCATCAGCTCTTCGGTATCATTGCAAGCATAGCCGAACATCATGCCCTGGTCGCCGGCGCCTTGCTCATCGGGATTGTAGACGCCGTGGCCGTCTACGCCCAGGGCGATGTCGGGGGATTGCTGCTCAATGGCCGACATGACCGCGCAGGTCTTGTAATCAAACCCCATGTCCGAGTGGCTGTAGCCGATCTCTTGCACGGTGCGACGAACGATCTGTGCAAAATCGAGATGCGCGCGAGTGGTGATCTCACCGGCAACCATGACAAAGCCGGTTTTGGCCAAGGTTTCGCAAGCCACGCGCGAAGTCGGATCCTGGGCCAATGCAGCGTCAAGAACCGCATCAGATACTTGATCGCAAAGCTTGTCCGGATGACCTTCGGTCACTGACTCGGATGTAAAGATAAAGTTAGACATCGGAACTCCTCAAGGCAGGTAAGCAGCGTAAGCCGGGAAGTTTTTCCCAGCCTTGATTAGAAGTCAATATAGATGAAGCCGCGATCCTCACTGCCTATGAACAATAGGATAAGGATTAGCAGCGCGGCCACTCCAAAACCCCATGCCGCGTCGAAAAAAAGCGTTTTTCGTCGCGAAGCGGGCAATTTAGTCGAGGGCCACAAATTTTATGGCAGTGATCTCGTATTCCTTATTGCCGCGCGGGGTTCGTACTTGAGCGACGTCGCCGATCTGCCGACCGATGAGCGCCCGCGCCACCGGGGCGGTCACGCTCATCTTGCCGGCTTTGATGTCGCCTTCGTGTTCGCCCACAATCGCGAAAGTCTGCCGTTCGCCGCTGTCGCTGTCTTCGATGGTTACGGTGGCGCCAAACACCACTTTGCTGCCGGAAAGCGTCATCGGATCGATGACATCGGCCAGGGCAATCTGCTCTTCTAGTTTGCTGATGCGCCCTTCGTTGTGCGACTGCGCTTCTTTGGCTGCGCTGTATTCGGCATTTTCGCTAAGGTCGCCGTGCGCACGCGCTTCCTCAATGGCGCGGACGATGCTGGGGCGCTCGACTTCCTTGCGCTGCTTTAATTCTTCCTTCAAAACAGAAAGACCCCGTGGGGTCATCGGATATCTGTCCATCATGACGAAGTCGCAAGAATAGCTGCCTTTCTATGTGCTGTCATCGCGTTTCTTGCGCTTCCGGACGTGGTTTTTGCGATTTGAGCTTCCGCGCATAGTTGAACCCGACGTAGATCGTATGGCGCTGATACTGGCCGCTTGTATCGCCAGGCAGGCTGAAATAGGCGCTGTAGCGCATGGTCCATGCGAAGCCGAGCGGCAAGGGCCGCTCGACATCAAGCAGAGCCAAGCTATGGTAATCGTCGTCAATATTACTTATAAGCGGCATGGTCAATCCGCCGCGCAGCAGGCTCATCTGGGCCTTCAGCGTCAGATAAAAATCGCCGGGCACGCGAAACGCCAGTTTGCTAAGAATCAAATGTCGCTGATAACTCTCGTCAGGAAGATTTTCAGGCAGGCGCGTATAAACAAGCTGAGTTGTATAGCCAAGCTGCAGCAAAATCGGCCCCTGCCAGGTAATCTGCGCGCCGGGCTGCACAAAAAATTCGGTGCGTCCGTAGCGATATCCTAGATAGTCCAAATAAGTTCGATAATCGGTGCGCAGATGAATTCCGAAGTCAAAGTCGTGTCCCAGATCAGGGTCGCCGACATGCAGCGAAGTTCCCAGGCGCGCGGCCAAAGCGGGTGCTAAAAAGGTATAGGAAGTATCCGGCTTGAACGAAAAATACTGGCCGCCAAGGTCAATTCCAGCGTCAATGACTTGCCGTCGGCTGGAAACGCCGCTTGTAACTCCGCCAAGCCGCCATGCGGCAAACAGCGAGCGAAAATCGCGGCTATCAGAAACCGCCGCCGGCGCTTGGTACGCGTCATAATAATCGATGATCGCGCCAATTCGCATCCGCCCAAGCTGCGCCGCATGATCGTAATTGGCCGAAATCACTCCTACGTTCTGGTCCTGCACGCTTGGCAACAGAAACAGCTTCCCGCCCACTTGAATCTGCCCACGTAGGCGCTGCTTTTTTCCGGCGTATTGAATCTGGCCGGTAAAAAGACCTCGCAAAAGGGGGCCCCCGCGCGGAATTGCATCTAGACCCGGGCCGCCATCGCTTGGGGCGCGGTTGGCGTTGCTGTCATATTCTAGACCGAGCTCGGCACGCATCGCCCCCGCCAGATCAAGCGGCGACCTGGCAAGAGCGAAGAAAAGGAGCAAACTCGGACCGAGCATCGGCCCGGCACAATACTTCAACTACGCTGCGATGTTTTCAGTGTTTGAAGATCGCGCCTTTGCCCGCGCTCGTGTTGCCAATCACCCAAATTTGGCCGCTGCCGTTTCCCCAGATTCCGGTCAGCGTCAAGCCGGTGGGCAGGTCGCCGCTTTTATCGACCAGGATGGATCCGTCCCACATATACACTTTGGATTTGTCTGTGGTGACCCAGACCTCTGTGTCAGATTTCACCCAGAGCGCGAGAAAATTTTCACCGGTCATACGAGCGCGGCGGGTTAGTTTGGGAGTCATCGCTGTAAAATCTGCCGAGGCCAAATCTCCGGCAGAGGTCGTCGCCCAAACATTGTTTTCAGCGGTTCCGAATACCGCCGTAAAAGTCGATCCGCCATTAATTCCCATGTTTGGCAGGCTGGTCCAAGTGCCGCTTGGCATGGACGCGGTGGCGGCTTTGGCGCCCTCCCCTACGGCAACATACGTGCTGGTTCCGATCCAGACGCCATGGACTTTTTGACCTATTCCAAAGTTTGCCGACGCCCATGCAAAGCTGGTTCCGCTGCCGTAAAGTCCTTTTGTCGTATCATCGCCGCCGACAAGGACGTCGGTACTGCTTCGTCCAAAGATGGCATTTTGCGACATGGTCGCCATGGTCTTTTGGTCTGTCCAGCTCACGCCGCTATTTGTCGTTTGACAGACTTTGCCTTGCGCATCCGCAATCCAGACTTCGCTGGCGTCTTTGACCCACAGGGCTTTTAGCGTAGCCGCGCACTGCGCGATTGGTTTCGTCGTCTCTATAAACGTCGTGCCATCGCTGGCTTTATAAACCGCAGGGCCCTCGCCGACCACATAAACGGTCGGGCCGCTTGCGGCAATTCCGGAGATGGCAAAAAACGAGGTCGAGGCCAGAGCCGGAGTCACCGGCGTCCACATAAAAGCCGGAGGCAATTGATCGGGAGGCGTAGCGAGATCGGTAGGAATGGCCATATCTACTGGCATCCGCATATCCGGATTTCCATTTTGCCGCAAATCTGGAGTGGTCATGGCCATGGCCATATCCGATGTGCCGCTTTGCAAAGACTTCAGATCGAAACATCCAGTACTTCCGAAAATAAGCAAAGCCAAGAGCCGATAAGGTCGCATTTAGTACCTCCCAGCGATATAAATCGAAGTTGGTCCCAAGCCGAGCGCGACTTTGGACTCTCGATTTCGCTGCAGCGCGCGGATTTCCAAAGGCAGCACGACCGCCGTAGCCACTGCTGCGGCTGCGGCAATTCCAAACAGCGCATAGCTAGCGTTTAAAGGAGTTCTTATCGTTTGTACTTGTGCGTCATCGCAGTTAGGCTTGCACGTCGACGATAGATTGTTGAATCGCGACTGCGCAATGCCAAAGCTCATGCCTCCTAAAATGGCCGTCAGAACCGCGCCACTGCCGAGCAGGATTCCTGCGATGGGAACGCGCCGTAGCGACGAAGGCACTGCGCTCTTTGTGGTCGTGGCCGTGGCCGTAGTCGCCGTCACAGTCGGGGGCGTTGGTAGCGGCGCATGTCCTTCCAAGCGCGCCACCTCATCGCGGATGTTTTGAGCAGAGGGGTCATCGGGACGCATCTTCAAAAACTCGCGATAATGCTGAATCGCTGCTTTGGTGCGTCCCATTTTGACCTCGCAGCGGGCCATGTTGTAGACAAGGTCAGGAAGCGGAGCAATTTCGTACGCCGAGCTAAACTCAATCCAGGCAGCTTCGTATTTTTCTTCGTTGTAAAGCTTCTGCCCGCGCAAAAAAAAGTGTTTTCCGGCGCGCATTTGGGCCCCTGTGGGGCTTGGTGGAACGCTAGAGTCGGCGGGTCGCGCCGGCTCATGGGGATTTGTCGGGCCCCGATCGGCGAAGCTATCGGGCGCCAGCGCCAGCAAAAAGACGAGCAGCATAAGCAGGCAGCCCAGCGAACGATGGATGAAAGATGCGAAAAAAATCATTGGAATGGCCTGGATACACGCTACAGGCTAAAAGCAGCCTAGCGAAGGGATAGCTTCCGTTGATGCTAACACGCCTTTGGGGCTGCGCCTATGGATGCTCGGGCGCGATGATGCGGATGGCTTGACCACCTCACCAGCGCTGACTAGCATCTAGGGCGGAGGTTCTCCTTGCTATATAAGCCCCATCGGCCGCGCTTTGTGCGCCTCAGCGCGGAACATTGTCAGGCACTCCTTGGCTCCCTCGTCGAGCTAGAGCCATGGATGGTCATCAGCAACGGGCGCTTTGTGGCCAAACAGCGCATCACGATGATTGGGCCACAGGGGCGCATCGATGGGGTGGCCCTCGTTGGTCCCATCGTCGCCGAGACCGAAGTGTCTTTGGCCGATAACGACGAAGAGCGGCTTGGCCTGCATGCGGATCCCACGCGCGGCGTCCTTTTGGTTGGACCTGCGGGCGAAGCCAAGGTGACGGCGCCGGAATAACCATGGCCATTCGCATCAATCGTGTCTATACCCGCACCGGCGACAAAGGCGAAACGGGCCTGGTTGGCGGCCGCCGAGTCGCCAAAGACGATCTGCGCATCGACTGCTACGGCACGGTCGATGAGCTCAATGCGGTTTTGGGCATCGCGCGGCTGCACAGCCAATCGCTGATCGAGCTCGATAGCATTTTGGCGCGGGTGCAAAACGAACTGTTCAATTTGGGATCGCTTTTGGCCACGCGCGCTGAGGATCTAAGGCCGACGCAACCGGTGATAAAGCCTCGCCACATCGAGCAGCTTGAACACGAAATCGACCACTTCAACGAAGGTCTTGGAGAGCTTCGCAGTTTTGTACTTCCCGGCGGCGGCCCGCTCGGCGCTTATCTGCATCTTGCACGTACCGTTTGTCGTCGCGCAGAACGCTTGACTGTAGCCTTGCAGCGGCGAGAAGAAGTGTCCATGGATGCCATTGGTTACTTAAACCGTCTGAGCGACGCGCTATTTGTCTTTGCCCGCTGGGCCGCGCAAGCGACCTTGAGTGCGGAGACTTTGTGGCAGCCGGATAAGACATGAGCGAGCCTGCAGACGCCGCGCTGATGCAGCGCTACAGCACCGGTGAGCTTTTCGCGCTACGTCAGCTCTTTGTTCGGCATGCACAACAGCTACAAGCCTTTTTTTTGTGCATGGGGGCAGAGCCCGAAATCGCCCAAGCATTGAGCCAGCAAACCTGGTTAGGTTTGCACGAGCAGCGAAAAAGTTACGACGCGCAGCAAGCATTTGTGCCATGGCTCTATGCCTTGGCCGTGCAGCTTTATCGGCGAACGACGCGTGGCTTGCCAGGGCAGCACGGCCGGCCCAGTCGCCCCCACGCGTTACCCGATGCGACTTCGCTTTTGTCAAAGCTGCGCGAGCTTCCGCAAAGCTATCGTGAAGTGGTCGTGCTACGCCGCCTTATCGGATTGAGCTTTGCAGAAATCGCGCACGTCCTTGGCGCAACGGCGACAGCCGTCACCGAGCGCGCTCGACAAGGGGAGCAGCTTCTTAAAACCAGCACCGACGCCTTGCCCATGGATTTCGCATCGGCACGGCCCGAGCTTGTGACACCCCTTGGTGTGGCGCGTGAGGTTACGGCAAAATCTCTGGAGCACAATGCACGCGCCCTATGGCTCGTCGCCGCGCGCGACTTGTCCGTAGAACGTCCGCCACGGCTTTTTTTGTATGCAGCCTTTCTGGTTTTTTGGTTCGTTCTTGCCCTATTTTGGCTGCGCATTTTGCACTGATTGGTTTCGCAAGAAGCTTTGTTGGAAGTCAAGGTGCTCATAGAGCCAAGAAGGATCTAGGCTACCTAGATGCTTGATGCTTTCAACCGATCGAGGTCTTTTGTGGATCGGGTGTTTTTTTACCTGTGCTGCCTGGCTTCATTTTTGGTGCTAAAGCCGCTGCTCTTACCGGTGGCCACCGGCATCGTGCTTGGCTACCTGTCGGAGCGGCCGCTTTCCTGGTTGGAGCAAAAGCTGCGAGTTCGTCGCGCTTGGGCGCGCTGGACATTGACGATCGTGTTTGTCGGGCTGGTCATTGCTGCGTTTATGGGGCCGGTGCTGGGCGCTCTGTATAGCGCCAGCAAAGAACTCATCATCATCATTACAGAGCAGCTTGGCGACGACCACGGTGCAGCAAAGCTTGGTTCCATCTTGCAGCGGGTTTCCGATTTTGTTCAGCACGGGGCTGCTCGGCTGCGGCTGCCGACTTCGGCGACGGATGTGGCCGGACTGCAACCGCGGCTGCGCAGCGGCGCTTTGTCCGGCGCGACCTATGTGCTTGAGAAACTGACCAACCTGGCCCAAGCGACGCCAGGAGCTTTGTTTGCCACCGCGGTTGCGCTTTTTACCTGGGTGGTTGCGGCGGTCGAAGGCAAGACCGCGCGTGAGCGGCTGCTGCCACAGCTAATCCCCTGGGAGCGCCCTCGGCATATCCTTACCACCGTCACGGCTGAGGTTCTGCGCGGCCTTATCGTCGCAAACCTTTTGGTTTCCGCGGTGCAGTCGGTGTTATGCATTCTGGCGCTTGGACTTTTGCGCGTTCCGCGATTTTTTGTGTGGGGGGTGCTGGCGTTTTTCCTATCGTTTGTGCCGGTGATTGGAACGACGGTAATTACCCTGGGGGCGGCCGGATATTTGTTTAGCTCCGGAAGATACGTATCTGGAGTGGTCATGCTGGGAGTGGCGGTGCTGATTGGCAGCATCGATAACATTTTGCGTCCGCTTTTTATGCAAGGCTCGATTCGCCTAGGCTTTTTTTGGATCTTCATGTCGCTGGTTGGCGGCCTGGCGATGTTTGGCGTGGCCGGCTCGGTACTGGGACCGCTGGCTGTATCGCTATGCGTAGCGGCGCTGCGCGTTCTGGAAGAAAATTCGCCGCCTTTGGCGCAAAAATCCTAGCTCCGAAGCAGGCATTTTTGCAGCTATTTGTCGCTGACTAGAACCTGAGCAGCTTGCCCTGCGGGTCGAGCGCAGTCGGTAGCAGCAGCGGACTTGGCGTCTTGCGCAAGGAGCATCCACCCAAGTTCATGCGCTTGCTGCGAAAGTTCGCAAAGTTTGGAATTGGATTTGGCTTCGCGCGAATTCGTAAGTCGGTATTCCTGAAGGCGAAGTTTCATCGCCAAAAGTCTAAGACCGGACGATTCCGCGCGTGCCAGTCCGCGGTGCAGCTCGTCGCGCAACGACTCCTGGGCGCTGGGCGATTTTTGCGGAAAATTTGCGACCACCGCCAAGACACGCAACTGCAAAAGTACATTCTGACTTTGCGGCAGCCGGGCCAGCGCGGCTTCTAGCGCGCTATGGGCTTGCGGCATGTGCTGATTCGCCAAAAGCGCCTGCGCCAAAAGCGTCTGCGCCCATGCGGTTTGATCGGCGTTGTGTTCAATTTGAAAACGCTGCACCGCCAAGCGGGCTTCACTTTCGGCCTCGGCCGGTTTATTCAATCGCAATAGAGTCTGGGCCAGCGCAATTCGGCTTTCGGCGGCTACCCCATCCAGGTGATGCTCGAGCCGCAGCGCCAGCGCTTGACGATGAAGGGTTTCGGCTTCAAAAAGCCGTCCCTGCACATAACGAAGCTGTCCCATTTGATCATCCAGCCACGCCATCATCCGCGGGTCATCCGTTGTCCGCGCCAAGTCACGTGCGTGCTGATAGTGACGCTCAGCCGCAGGCAGATCCGCTCGCAAAAGGGCGACAAAACCCAGCGTGACGCGCGCCTGTATCATCGCCGTCTGGCTATTTACTTGTCGGCCAAGCAAAAGTCCCGCTTCTGCGCGAGCCGTGGCCATGTCTAACTGTCCACGCTGACACAAAAGAGCGGCCAAATGGCCAAGATGCACCGCCGCCAAGGTATCGTGTTCCAGCTCAACTAGATCTTGTAGAGTTTCTTCGCTGACTTTTAGCGCCCGCTCATAATCTCCACGCGCGCTGTGAATTCGACCAATCGCTAGTAGAGACTCTACGGCATCGAGCGTATCGCCGGCCGAAGCGAAGATGTCGCGGGCGCTTTCGGCGCTGCGCAGCGCCAGTGCGGGATTTCCCAAGTTGATATGTACCAATGCGACAAGCAGGTGGGTGCTGGCCAAAAGCAGCGGCGCTCCCGCGGCTTCCTGATGGTGCGCGGCGCGTTCTAGCAAAAGCAGCGCGCCAGTGTAATCCGACATTTCCATCAGTGCTTTGGCCTCGGCGATGTCAATGCGCGGATCTAGAGCGATAGGCGACGAGCTTCGGCGCAAAACCTGCAAAGTGCGCTGTGCCTCTGCTGCTTGTCCGGAGCGCAGCAGAGCATCGGACAAATACAAAGGAAACTGCGGATCATCGGAAGCGGATGCGGCGAGGGCGCGATACAAACTGATGGCGCGATTCCATTCCGCGGTGGTCTCGCGATATCGGGCCTCGATGAGGTAACGTTCCTGGCGGCGCAGATGGCGCGATAGCTCGAACGCGCGGCGTACTTCTTCGCGCGCGCGTTCGTCATATCCAAGTGCATGCAGGGACTCGGCCAGTGCCAAATGTCCAAGCGAATAGTCCGGCTCGGCAGCGACGACTCGAATCAGCAGCCGGCGCGCGCCAGCCGGATCGAAGCGCCGCAGCCGCAACTGACCTTCTGCATAAAGCTGCATGATTTCTGGAGAGATGGATTGTATCGCCCGCAGGCCGTCATGGGCGTCGCTAGACAGCGCTTTAATTCCAAGCAGCATACGCAGCTCGCGACCGACCTGCGACACCATGGCAAAAAGCTCCTCGACGCGCCCGGATACCGAAGAGGTCGCGACCACCATACCGGTCAGCGTATTCTGCAGACGAACCACAATCTGTATCCGGCCTGTAGAGGTAGAAACAGGCTGTACTTGTAGCGATCCGAGCACGATAAGGTCCGGACTTAGGTTTTTGCGAATTCGTTCCAGCGTGATCAGGGAATGCTCTTCTGCATCGGTTAGATGCAGTTCCAATTTCATCCGTTCTACGCGATCCGCGGGCAAAACGCGAAGCTGTTCATCGGCGGAAAGCTCAGCCTCCAAAAGTCCGGTGAAGGCCAAGCTTAGCCGTTCAAGATGCTCTAAGTCCTCTCCGTGAATTTTCAGATGCAAGACTGCCAAACGCAAACGCGGCTTACTCGGTGACAATTCCTGAGGGGCCACTGGAACGCCCCGCCGCCAGACTTCCAAACCGCCAAGAAATGCCAACACGGCCAATAGGAAGAGCAAAAAGTAGCGGCGCAGCGACCTGTGTAGCTGCTTGGACGAGCCGGTTTCCGGCGCCGAAGGAACTTTAATCTGCTCGAGCGCTTTGACCAGTTCCATTGCAGTGGCGATGCGCTTTTGCGGATCACGCCGCACACAGGAATCAATAATCTCGGCCAGACGGGGGTGCATTTCGGGGGCGTGGACCAATAGCGGCTCAGGCTCGAATTCGAGCACTGCACGGCGAAGCTCAGCGCGCTGATTCTGCCGGTGCAAAGTCTGCCCGCAGCACAACTCATACAGCACCGCGGCAAGCATATATATGTCCGAACGTTCTGTGGCTGGCGCTCCTGACCACATCTCGGGCGGCATATAGGTCGGCGTCCCGATGATCGCCCCCGCCGCCGTCACTGGAGGTCGTTCATCCTTTGCCAGCCGCGGATCTTCGAAATGACTGCCACTGCCGCTTTCCTGGGGTACTGAATCGGCGATTTGCTGTTTGGGATGCGCTCCATCCGCGGTAGGTTCGCCGCCGGGCAACTTTGCAGCCTGAGAAAAGATTCCAAGCGCTGGGGTAAGCGCCTGATACCCATCGGGTTCGGACAAATCATTGGCCAACTTGGCCAGCCCAAAGTCCAAAAGCTTGGTCGTCCCATCTCCAGTCACCATGACATTGGCGGGCT
>CAYWPR010000051.1:0-42364 GCA_964460115.1 uncultured Myxococcales bacterium | reverse complement strand
GCGTATCTAACACTCTGATTTTATTCAGTTTCCCGAAGCATTCCCGAAGCGATCTGAAAGGCAGTTTTTCTCGTCGGTGGGTTTGGATCCGGTAAGTCCGCCAGGTTTCTCCCTCGAAAAACAACGGCAGGCAGATGGAGTACGTTCCTCGTCGATCGAGCGTCAGCCCGCCAACGAATTGGGAATATCTGCTTAAGAACGCGCTTTTCGCGAAAAGCTTTTGAGGATGCGGCGGGCAGCCGCGAGCTTGTGAACCTCGTCGGGGCCGTCATAGATGCGGGCCCCGCGCTCGTGCGCGTAAAAGTGTGACAGGATCGAATCGCTAGTTAGCCCCAGCGCACCGTGTACCTGAACCGCGCGATCAACGACCCGCTGCATAACCCCGGCGACATGAAACTTCAACAAAGAGATGTCGCTTGGAACCGCCTGAAAGTACGTAGAGGCATGCGGCTTGGCGTCCTGCTCTTGATCGATGCGCCACGCAGTGTATAGCACCAGCAGACGCGCAGCATCGATTTCGGCGCGGCATTCGGCAATCCAAGACTGCACGATCTGCTGATTGGCCAAGCGCTCCTCACCATCGACGCCGCCGATTACGCGGTTTAAAGAGCGCTGCACCATCAAAGAAAACGCGCGTTCGCAGATGCCGATCCAGCGCATGCAGTGGTGAATGCGCCCTGGGCCGAGACGCTCTTGTGCGATGGCCAAGCCGTCGCCTTCTGCGCCTAGACGCTGCTCGACCGCGACTTGGCAGTTGCGAAATTGCACCTCGCTGTGACTGAAGTAGCCTTCGCCTGCCTCTCCCATGATGGGAATATTGCGCACACGCGCAAAACCTTGGGTGTCCGTTGGAACAATAAACAAACTGGCGCGCTTTTGCGGAGGCGCCGCCGGATCCGTAACGGCCATGACGATTGCAAAAGCTGCGCCGTCTGCCCCCGAGGTGAACCATTTGGTGCCGTTTAGGATGTAGTGATCGCCAACGCGAACCGCTCGAGTGCGCAGCAAAGTAGGATTGCTGCCGGCAGTGTCGGGTTCGGTCATGGCAAAGCAACTGCGTATATCGCCGCGGGAAAGCGGCGCAAGATAGCGCTGTTTTTGCGCTGGGCTGGCGTGGCGCAACAGCACCTCGATATTGCCAGCGTCGGGAGCTTGGCAGCCAAACAGATAATGGCCGAGCGGACTTTGCCCAATCAGCTCTCCCACCAGCGCAAAATCGCCTAGCGACAGACCAAGCCCGCCGTACGCACGCGGAACTTGCGGAGCAAACAGGCCGGCCGCTTGAATGCGCCGACGCGCCGTAAGCAGATCCGGCTCGATGGCGAAAAAAGGCTTTTGCAAAAAAGCTTCCTCATGCGGAAACACCTCGGCGTCCATGACTTCTTTGACGCGACGCAGTAGTGCCTGCATCTCAGTCGAGATCGCGAAATCCATCGCCTTCTCCTTCGTGGTTGCAGCCTATCGAACTAGCCAGAGCGCAGGGAGGATTGTACGCGCCTGCTCAAACGGCGCGCCTCGGAAAAAATTGCGACATTCGGCGAGTACTATCCCCCGTAATGCCAACCGACCGCGGAAAGAACCAGTGGCATGGCCTTGACGTCTTGGGCGCCTACATTGACGACCTCGGCGGTAAATACTGAGTGATCGCCATGAGCCACCACGTCGATGACGCGAGCCTCCAGCCAGCAGGCAAAGCCGTCCAGAATCGGCGCGCCAGTTAGCGCCCCCGGCGCAAAGCTTTTGCCGCCAAGAGTGCTTTCGGTCTGCTCGGTGGGACGGGTAAAGGACTCGGCCAGGCTTTTCTCTTCCGCGGAAAGCAAGTGCAGCGCAAACGCCCGGCTGCGCGAAACGACCTTGTAAAGATGGGTACTGGTTCGTACTGCTACCGCGATGAGCGGCGGCTGAAACGACACCTGCATCACCCACGTCACTGCGGATGCTTCGCGTTCGCCCTGCGCATCGGCGGCGAGCACCCACATTCCGTAGGTCATTTTGCGCAGCACCTGGGTCTTAAGTTCCTGATTCATGATCTTCCCTTCCGGTGAGTACGTTTGTATCGCTTTGGAAAAAAGTCGGCGGCGCGGTCGAAAGCTCCCCCTTCTCGACGGCGAAACCGGACAGCACCCACGACCGAAAACCGCCTTCCAGATTGGCGACGTCGGCGAAACCCCGCTGAGCGAGCACGCGCGTGGCCAAATAACCACGCCGTCCCGTATCGCAATAAAGCACCACGGGGCGCTCGGCATCGAGCTCGCCCAGGCGCTGCCGCAAAGCTTCCAGCGGAATCAAGCGCGCCTGTGGAATTCGGCTTTCTTCATAAGCCGCGGGCGTGCGCACATCCACCCGCTGCACTTCGGCGCCAGCTCGAAAAAGTTCCTCGGGCGTGACAAACCGGGCCAAACCGGATCGCTCGGCGGCGGCGGCGCTGGCAACTACATTGATGGGGTCGCGCTGCGAGCCGTACGGTGGCGCATACGCAAAATCGATGGCGGCCAGTTGCTCTAGGGTCATGCCGCTTTCAATCGCTGTGGCCACGATGTCGATACGTTTGTCGACTCCCGAGCTGCCGGCGACCTCGGCCCCGAGCACGCGACCGTTTGAACGATCCCAGAAAAGCTGCACCAGAGTCAGCGCCGAGCCAGGAAAGTAGGCATCGTGCGAAGGAGCATGCACCGTGGTCATCTGAAAGTTCGCACCAACCGTCGCACGCGCCTGCTTTTCGGTCAGGCCGGTACGCGCAACGACGACATCGAGCACGCGGCGAATCATCGAGCCGGCTATCGGCAAAAGCCGCGCGCTGCCGCCGGCCGCGTTGGCACCGGCGACCTGGGCCACTTTGTCGGCCACCGCCCCTTGCGCGCTAAAAACATGCGCACCGGTCAAAGCTTGCGGAACCGATACACACATTCCGCAGGCATACACGTGGGGCAGCGAAGTCTCGGCGCGATCGGTCACATAGACGGTGCCTTCAGGCGAAAGGTGCGCGCCGGCCCGGCCAAGCATTTCGGTCCGCGGCACGATGCCAGCGGTCAGCAGCACAAAATCGGTTTCCACTTCCGCACCGGAGGACAGCACCAAGGCAGTTACGCGATCGTCGCGCGTACGGGCGCCAACGACCGCCGCCCCGGTGAGCACGGTGGCCCGAGCGGCCAGAGCATTGTGCGCCAGCTGCGTAGTCTGCACGCCAAATTGCGGCAGAATGGCCGTGTCGCGCTCGATAAGAGTCACCTGAGCGCCGGCGCGAACCAGCCCATCGACAGCCGCCACGCCATGCAGCCCAGCGCCGATGACCGCGACTCGAGTGTGGCCGTCTCGCAGGGCCGTCACCACGGCCTGCACATCATCCAGCGTGCGCAGCGCATTGACGTTTTTACCTGCGATGCGAGTCGCCTGCGGTTTCGAACGCGCGCCCAGGGCGTAGATAAGCGCGTCGTAGGAAATCCTTTGGCGCTCGCCATTGCGACGGACTTCAAGCGTTTTTCGAACCGCATCAAGCTCGATGGCTTCTGTTTGCGTCCAAACTTCGATGCGATAGACCGATTCGAAAAACTCCGCCCGCTCGCGGTCCAGCGCCTCAAGGGATCCCACCTCGCCACTTAAGTGATAGGTGATTCCCGTCGAGGCATAGGCAACGCGGTCCTCACGAGTCAAAAGGCTAATATGGGCATGCTCATCAATTTCGCGCGCCCGCGCCGCTGCCGTGGGTCCAGCCAGCACTCCGCCCAATACCAAAATTCTACGCTTCCGCATACACACACTCCGCGAATGGATAGATTCGGCTGTAACAAAATAACACGGGCGGCGGGCGCGGATGGGGACTAGCGGCGCTCGGTCCAGGCTAGGTACTCGGCCAAAACCGGCTCAGACGGACCATCACTGCGCAGCTCACCGTCGCAAAGCCACAGGACCCGCTGACAAAGCTGACGCACCGTATTTTCGCTGTGCGATACAAACAAAATGGTCGTGCCCGAGCGCTGTATCGCCTGAATGCGCGCAATGCACTTTTGCTGAAAAGCGTGATCGCCGACGGCTAGTACTTCATCGACCAGCAGCAGATCCGGATCCGTATGAACGGCGACGGAAAATCCGAGCCGCGCCAGCATGCCCGAGGAGTAATAGCGCACCGGCATATCCAAAAAATCGCCGATCTCGGCAAAGTGCAGGATGTCGTCCATGCGCTGACGAATCTCGAGTCTGGACAATCCCAGGGCAGTGCCGTTGACCTCGACACACTCACGTCCGGTCATATCGGGATGAAAGCCCGCGCCCAGCGCCAAAAGCGGCGCAATACGCCCGCGCACCGAAACGCAGCCCTCGGTGGGATAACTGGCACCGGCGATCAAGCGCAAAAGCGTGCTTTTGCCGGAACCGTTCTGACCGATGACGCCGACCGTCTCGCCGCTGCGTATAGAAAAACTGACGTGGCGCAGCGGCCAAAACTCACGCGGCGCCACAGCGCGGCCAGTAAGTCGGTTCAGCAAATTGCGCAACAAAAAGGGCTGGTAATCAAAGCGCCGAAATGCTTTTCCGACGTTGGAAAAGCGCACGATGATCGGCATCGCCAAGGCCTTGTCTTTGGGCGGCTCGACGACTGCGGGCTGTGAATGCGAGTTTTGCGGATTTACCACCTCGCCATGCTCGATTTGGGTGTTTGCTAGGATCGCCAACGATTGAGAAGAATCCAGCATCACGAAACTCCAGCAGCGTCGGCCATTCTTGAGGAATGCCGCATCGTGCGGCGGTGCCTGGGCCAGAGCGCCAGGCTCGGCGGCACCACCACAATAAGCCCTTCTATAAGATCAATGAGCGCAACTTCAAGATCGGCGCGAACGCAGTTGCCCACAAACATCAGCGCATAATACCCACACCCGCTAATACAGACAGTACAGAGTGCCGCGCGCGTGCGGCTTTGGGCCCAGGGCAAAAGCGGCAGCAGCAGCAAAAAGTACCAACTTTGCGACCAGCTATGCAGAAACAGGTAATAAATGAGCAGTCCAGTCGCAAGCCACGGCAGGGGTGAATTTTGTCGATGGCAGCGCCAGGCGGCGTAAAGCAGCCACAGTCCGCCGAGTCCGCGAAAGCCCAACCCCACAAGCCAGGCCGCGGTCGGACGGTGCAAGCCCCAGCGCAGAATTGCGCGCGGCAGACATTCAAGAGAGCGCGTGCAATATTCCCACGGCGCCGTCGGGCTGCCGAAGAGTCCAGAGACGCCCGGAATCAGATTTGGCAACCTTATCAAAATCGCCAGGCCGATACACAGGGCAAGTCCCAGGCATCCCCAAAGCGCACTTTTTAGCCACGGCGACCGCTGGCGCAAACCACGCAGCAAGGCCTGCGTGCCGTACAGCCCGCATACTAGCAGTGCCGAGGCTTTTACGGTCAGGCTCAGCCCGAGGGTCAAAATGACGTGCAGCGATCGCCGACGCTTTACTGCCAGCACCAGAAGCGCACAGCCTAAGGCCAGCAGCGTATCGTTGTGCGCATTGAGAGTGCCCTCGATGAGCGAAATTGGATTCAAAGCCACCACCGCCGCGCCAAAGGCCGGACGGGGCGAGCTAGGCTGCGGCGATTCACGCAGGGCCAGCGCCGTGACATATGCCGAAAGCAGCATGGCAAGCGCTGCGACGCATTGATAAAGCCGAAGGTGCAGCGCCAAATCCTGCCGGCCGAGCTTGCCCAGGCTCCAGGCGATAAGGTGAAAGCCCGACAGATAAGGACTGCGTATACAGCGCCAATGCGCATCCAGAATGTTTACGAAGCGATCCTGCGGCGACAGCAGCGAGCACAGCGGCGCAGCGGCGTCCTTTAGTGCATTCGAATGCGCCAGTGCCCGCGACAGCGCGGCATAGTAAAGCACATCGTCCGAGAAGCAGGGCGCGCCGCAAAGCACGATGAGGTGCAGGCTTGTTGCATAAAGCAGTACGCGGCGCAGGCTAAGACCTTGCGGCGCCGCCGCATATCGGCCTAGACCTAGCCATGCTCCGCAAAGTAGCGCCAGCGCAGCTATATAAAGCCCCGCGTACAGCAGGTTGTTACGGAGAATGGGCCATGCACTGCAGCGCATAAGGTCGACTCGGTAGCGCTGGCTGATGACGGCCAAAAGCACCGCGCCACAAAAACCAAACACCAGGCAAAGCACTTCCCTGGGGCGAAAAACCCCATGCGCCGCCGCGATGCCTCTACGCATGCGGTTACAGTGTGGCCGCGCCGCTTGTCCGATTGCCGCGACTTATTTCTTGGCCGTCATCGCGTCCCTGACTGCGCGGCCCGGAAGGTAGCGGCATGGCTTCTGGACTGCCTTGGGGTCCTTGGCAGTACAAAGATCGCAAATCGTCGGTCATCACCGACTTGGTCGTTTCGCTGACCTGCCAGACGGTGTGCTTGTTTTGGTCGGTCACAAAATCGACGTAGCCAAGACCTCGTGACAAAACCTCGGCCCCGATAGTGCCCAAGGCGAACAGCGTTTCCCGGGGCGAACGCTGGCTAAGCTCTGACAACGTCAGGCGCACCAGCCGTCCGACATTCATCGTCGAGACGGCATAGCCGCTGACCTCGCGCAGCCAGTAATGCCCGGCAGCGATGCGCCGCCTTTGCCGCAAAAACTCGCGCACGGTTTCTGGGCCGTGGTTGTGCACCAAAGCATCAGGAACGTAGGCCAGCCTATAGCCGGCCTCGCTGATAATCTGCTCCAAACTGGCTTCGTCCACGGCGCTTTGCTGCGGAAGCTGTTCGAACAGCTCGGCGCGTATCATCACGAGCTCGCCAAGCTTGGGCGCCTCCAGGGCCACACGGTGGTGCATGTGCCATAAAAACCGCGTCGCCTCGCCGGGAAAGGTGCCATGGCCATTTGTCGGCACCGGCCGACCGCCACACATGCCGATGTCGGGCTGGTCGATGAGGCAGCACACGAGCTTCTCGACCACATGGCGGGTCACAAGCAAATCGGCGCTGCACAAACAGACGGCATCGACGCCGGGATGACGCTCGACTAAGTAGGCGTTGATGGCGCTTACTTTGCCGCGGCGCTCACTTTCTTCAATCAGAAGAATCGGCACACCGGGCTGCGACTGGCGCTCGCGCACAATCTCGGCAGTACGATCCGTGCACCCACTGGCGACTACTACAATTTCAACGATTTCGGCCCGGTGGGTTTGCTGCGCTCGCAATGAATCAAGGAGCTGCCCGATATTGCGCTCCTCGTTATAGGCAGGAACCGCGACGCTGACCTTCATGAGAACCTCATTAAGCTAGGAAATGATTTAAGTCGAAGGGCTACACTTGGTTACGCTACCTGTGGCCCAGCAGAATTGTCAATATACCCTCACATCGTCCTCCGCACATCGGCCAAAGACCGATACTGGCGACGACCTGCGCCGGGCGATTCGGCTGGCGCGAATGACGGCAGGCGGCAAAGTGCCCCATGTAATAGACGAAGGGCTTGGTAGTACAATGGTTCGCAGAAAGGCTTCGCCCATGAACATTCTTGCGGTGCTTCGCTCTTCCAGCACGCTGACACTGCTCGGCGTTTTCGCTAGCTGGCCGATGCTTTCGACGCCAGCGCTGGCCCAGCAACCGTCAGACAACATTTCCGCCGAAAGCCCTCCGCCAAGTCCGCCTCCGGCTCAGCCGGACGCCTACCCGCAGTATCCGGCTTATCCGCAGTATCCGCCGCCAAATGCTCCGCCGCAGTATCCTCCGGGCGCGGTGCAAGCGCCGACGCAAAACGTACAGCCAGGGCCACAGGGGTATCCGCAATATCCGGGCTACCCGCAGTATCCGCAGAACGGCTATCCGCAGTATCCGGCCTATCCGCAGCATCCCGGCTATCCGCAGTATCCCGGCTATCCGCAATATCCGGCACAGCCGCCCCCGCCGGGCGCCGTGCCCCCGACGGCGCCGCAGCCAAATACCGGACCGGCCGGGCCAAGTTCACCGGCCGCGGCGCCGCCAGGGGCGCCCACGTCTGCGGATGGCAAGCTGGTGCTGTCGGCAGTCAGCGATGAAGCGCGCAGCCTGCTACAGGCGTGCTTGGATGCCAGCGACAATTATCGCAGCGAAACTGTGCGCATCCGCTGCACCGAGGCCCTTAACAAAGATCCGCAACTGGCGCTGGCCCACATCCTTTTGGCGCAGGTCGCGACATCGCCCAGCCTGCAGCAAAAGCAAATTGGGCAAGCCAATGAAGCCCTTCTCAAGCGCAATCTGCCCGAAAATGAACGCCTGCTCGCCGAGGCCCTGATCGCCCAGCTTGAAGATAGGCGGCCGGCAGCCTATGCCGCTTTCGATGCGCTTGTCGCGCAACTGCCGGGCGAGCGCCGCGCTTTTTATTATCGCGGACTTTTGCGCTACCGTTTTGGCGATATCGACGGAGCCCTGGCCGACTTGCACAAAGCCAGCGAGCTTGATGGCAAATTCGGCCCAGCCTATAACGCCCTCGGCCACATTTCTTTGCGGCGCGACAAGCTTGAAGAGGCGCAGAAGTCTTTCGAAAAGTACATCGAAGCGCAGCCCAAGGAAGCCAACGCCTATGATTCCTTGGCGATTTTGCATTTGCGCCGCGGTCAGCTTGGCCAGGCCGTGGAAGCCGCGCGCAAAGCGCTGGAGCTAGATGCGAAGTTTTTGAAAGCCAATGCGCGGCTTGGCGATGCCCTGCTATTTCAGGGCAATCCGGCGGCGGCGCGGCGCGCTTATGCGGCGCTTGTGGCCTCGGCCGACCCCAGCGAGCATCAAGACGGCGGCATGCGAACCGCGCGCAGTCGGCTGTTTGAGGCGGCCGGTGCCCCAACGGCCAAGGCGCTACTAGATGCTGAAAAGGACTACGTGGCCGTGGCCGAAGGCGCCCACAAGCTGGGCCGCAAAGCCGACCGGCTGAATGCGCTTTTGGAAATGGCGCGGGTGCAAATCGAGCGCAATGCCATCTCGGATGCCGCGCACACCGTGCAGACCATTTCAGAGCTGCTCGATGAAAAGCCGGAGACTAGCGCGGCGAGCGCGGAAACGGCCAATCGCGACAAAGCGACGCCCGAAAAACCGACCGACAAAGCAAAGGAGGACAAGGCGGCGCCCCTTCTAAAAGAGGAAGAAATTACCCGTTTTCAAGCGGAGCTTTTGGTCCTGCGCGCGCTGCTTCTGTCGGCAATTGGCGAGCACAATCTGGCCGAAGAACGGGCCGGCGAGTTTGTGCAACTTGGGCGCGGCGCGCAAGCCACGCTGCGGGCCAATGAACTGCGTGGTGACCTGGCCGCCCGGGCGGGCGATCGGCAGACGGTGATCAAGCTGCTTACAGCCAGCACTAGACCGCTTGGGCGCTTGGCGCTGGGATTGGCGCTGGGCGGAGGCAAGCCCGGAGAGCAAATCGACCCGGGACGCGCCCGCAGCATCATGGAGGATTTGGCCAAACGCAATACCAATGACCTAGACGGAGCCCTGACGCGAGGACGTGCTCGCGCCTGGCTGAAGGCCAACCCCGAAGCCAAGCCCGAGGCCAAAACCGAAGCCAAGCCCGAGGCCAAAACCGAAAAGCCGGCAGCCGAAAAACCGACCGAAAAATCACCAGAAAAACCCAGCGCCAAACCCTTCGAAAATTCTCAACCCACGGAATAATCAGCGTTTGTGTGTACCGCGCGCTTCTTCTAAAAGCGCCTGATAGGCGGCACGCCGCTGCATGATTTCTTTGCTTTCCGGCTCGGCATCGGCGCCGCCGTCCTCGGGGGACGGCGCCGGCAAGGCGCTAAGCGCCGCTTGCAGCTCTGCTACGGCTTCTTTTTTGCGGTGTAGCCGCAACAAGGCTTCACCGATCTGCGCCCGCAGCGTCGGCTGATACGGCGACAAATGACGGCCAAGCTCTCCGGCCTGCACAAGCTCTGCCCATTTTTTGGCGGCGTGCAGCTTGGCGACCAGATTCGTCGAAAGCTGCGCATCCATGATGTCTAGGCGCGCCGCGGCTTGCAGCTCAAGCAGCGCCAGGTCGTTGCGGTTCTGTTTGGTATACAGGGCGGCCAGGCGTTCGTAGGGTTCAGAGCGATCCGGATCCAGGCGCTTGGCTTGCGTAAATTCCTCGATGGCCCGATCCAGTTGGCCGAATTCGACGTATAGATCGCCGAGCCGCTGGCGTACATCAAAGCCATCTCCGCCAAAGCGAATGAGGGCCCGCAGACGAGCTTCCGCCTCGGTCTTTTTGCCGGTTTTTAGAAGTTTTTCGCCTTCGGCAAGCAGCGCTTCTTTGCTTTTGGCAAAAAGGGCCAGCGCCCCGGCGATTTCCGCATCGATCTTTTCGCTTTCGCGACGAACTTCGCCGCTGCGTATAAGCCCGAGGGCATAAAGACCATGCAGACGGGCCAGGCGCTCCTTTGCACCGGGTTTCTCCAGGCTGGCTTCGGCTTGCTTGATACTTTTTTCCAGCCCATCGCGATCGGAGTAATCCGAAGGCCGCACAAAAAAGGTTCCTTCATACACGGCCAAGCGCTTTTTGAGATCCTCGCGAAAGGCGCGGTCGAGGTCGGCGATGGATTGCCCGCTTAGGGTCGAAAGAACCTCAGCCGTGCGCCTACCGGTGGCAAATTGCCGCAAAGCCGCGGCGATTTGCGCAAAACCGTAGCGGCGCACCAAAAAATCGATGGCCATCGCCGCTTCGTGATAGGCCACCACGATATGGGCGACATCTTGCGCGCGCGTAAACCCGGTATTGAGGTCGGCAATGCCAAGCAGAGTTTGATCCCGCAGCGCGGCATATAGTTCGGCATGCGTACGGCGCACCCATTCGGGACGAGCATGAGCGGTTTCCCACTCGCTAAGTCCTTCGGTAAACCAGCGCGGAACGCGCGAACGCGAAAGCTGAAGGGCAAAGACGTGGGACAGCTCATGCCAAAGCATAAGCGCCCAGTTGAAGTCTCCTTGCGCCGGAGAACGGCCGGTGACCACTTGACCAAAGGTCACGCCAAGCGCCGCCAGACCGGGCAATCCAACGGTGCGTATCGCGTAGTCATCGGCGTCCGAATACAGTTCCAGCGTCAAGGGCAGCTTGGGCGTAAAGCCGTAACGCGCACTCAGATCGCGCCACTCGGCCTGCACCATGGGCACTAGCAGTGGCAAAAGCAGCGCTTGTTCGGACTTGGGAATGCGCAGCCGCAATCCGCCCTGACCGGGTTTTTGCGCGTCCACATCGACAGTGATCACGATGTAGTTTTTGGCAATGGTCTGCTCAAAAAGATTGAGCAGGTTAAACGTTCGGCGATTGTAGCGATCACCATTCCAGGCTCGGCGCAGCGCATCAAGGCCCTTGTCATCGTCGCCCAGGCGCAGATATCCAGAGCCAAGTTCGCCAAGCGCATAGTAGTCCTTGGGATAAAGTGCCACCGCTTGTTCCAAAAGCGCCACCGCTTCGTCATAGCGGTGCTGCACGGTCAAGCGTTCGGCGACAATGCGAAAAAATCCGGTGCCAGTTGTATGCAGGGTCAAGGCACGGGTCTTTTCCGCCTCGTATTCGCGGTTGCGGTCTAAAAGGTACAGCGCCGCGGCACGTAAGCTGCGAGCTACAAAGTCATCGGCATTCTTTTTAAGCGCCTGATCGGTGACAAGCAGCGCATCTTCGTACTGCTCGTTGTCGAGCAATAGCTCAGCACGCAGGGCCAGCGCCTGCGGATGGGCATCAGACAGACGTAAGGCTTGCGCGATTTGCTCTTCGGCGTCGGCGATGCGATTGCCGCGTTCGAGGCGCACCCGGGCCATAAGCGCGTGCGCATCAGGATTGTCCGCATCGACGGCCAGCGCTTCTTCCAGCGATTCTTCGGCATTATCGGCGCGGTACTTTTCTAAAAACAGATCGGCCCACTCGATGTTGCCAAGCGACAGCTCAAAGGCGTCTTTGCGCTCTTTGGCCAGGGCCACGGCGTCGCGCAGGGTTTCATTGGCATCTTTGTAACTGCCGAGGTAACGCGCCGCCACACCCAAAAGCCGCAGCACTCGAGGCTCTTTCAGATCCAAGCTGCCGGCGTCGTGATCGTCGAAAAAGCGCTCCCATACGGCCTTTTCCTTGCTGCGCTCGCCGCGCAGGCGATAGCACAAGCCCAGTTCCACTCGAGCCTCAAGCGCCAATGGATCGCGCGCCACGGCGGTTTCCAAAAGCGCTTCGGCACGCGAAAGCTGGCCACTAAGACGCAGCGCTTTGGCCTCGAGAGCTTCCGCCTGCTGCCGCAGGTTCGGTTTTAACGTGGGAGCCAACTTCGTTGCCAACGCAATGACTTCGTTCAGCCGGCCGGCACGCAAAGCACGATGAAGCGGGGCCAAAGGTCCATCCAAAGCAAGCGGCTTGCCGGCATGAGGCTCGACATTAGCGGCTCCTGGTCGCGCCGCCGAAGTAGGTACGCCGGCGGACGGCGCAGCCGAGGTCGGCCCTTTTAAACGGCCGCGATCGGCAGGCAGCGCCGCGCTAGCGATCGATTGGCAAAGGCATGTAATAGCCATCACAAGCACGGCAAAGCTTAAAAATCGCTTCGCAAACATAGTGGAGAGTCTAGCAACAAGTCCGCAGTACATGCGCTAAGCTGCCGCGCATGCAGCGAAACACTTGGTCGGTCTTTGGGGCGTTTCTTCTGTGCCTCGGCTTTGGCGCTTGCACGGGCAGTGAATCGCCCCCACCGCCGCCTGATAATGCCGTGCATGGGACGTTTTTGGCCGTCGCCAGCACGATTGATTACCAAGTCGGTTCACTTAGCACCGTTCAGCTTGAAACGCTGGATGTGCGCAAAAATATCGACACGATTGCTGGCAATTCCATCGTACGGGCCTATGGCACGCACGTGTACGTGCTCGATCAAATGCACGGGGCCGTTCGCGTCTACGACACCGCGCGGAATTTTGCCGCCCCCAGCGATTTCGCGCTGGAAAAAAAATCCCCCGACGTGCCAGCGGCGGCGACAAATCCGCACGACATCTACGTAGATGAACCGCGGAACCTGGCCTATGTGACACTTTATGGAGACGGCAAATCGCGGATCATCACCGGAGAAACGGCGCTGGCGGTGATCGACTTGCAAAATCCCGCGGCGGGAATTGCGCGCTTTGTGCCGCTGCCGGCTGCCACAAAGGATCTCGATCAGAATCCCGACGCCGCGAACCTAGTTGGCTGCGGCGACAAATTGCTGATCCTTCTGCAAGACTTGGACAGCACCCAGCAGTACGCGCCGAGCGGGCCGGGACGCCTGGCGGTGCTCAGCTTGGCCAGTAGCCCTCCGGACGTTCGCATCATTCAGCTTGTCGGAGAAAATCCCACGAGCCTGACTGTGCTTTCCGGCTGCACCGAAGCGATCGTCGGCAGCAGCGGCAATCAACGAACTGCCATGTTGAGCGGAAAAAGCGGCATCGAGCAGGTGGACCTTATGAGCGGTCGCTCTTTGGGGCTTAACCTCACCGATTTCATGCTGGGCGGCAACGTCAGCGCCATGGATGCGATCGATGCGCACAACGTGTATCTCGATGTCTCAAGCCGCAGCGGCCAAGACTACTTTAATAACGTCTACCTTGTTGATGCGATAAACAGCACGGTTGGTCCGAAGCTGCTCGGCCCGATGCAGTATGTGCCGCAGGTGCGCGTCGCGGCGAACCGGCTTGTCGTCTTGGCCGCAGGAATGCCGGTAAGTGGGCAGCTCAAAAGTGGACTTTACATTGGTCCGGCCGATGGATCACCTTCGCCCACAGATCCGGCCATGGATTTTATCGATTTGGAACTTTCACCGATCTCAAGCGACTTATTTTTGCGGTAATGGCCGGCGTTTGCCGGCCAAGATGCAGCAGCGAAAGCCGCGCCGTTGCAATGAAATTCGACATCACTTGACGACTTGATGTATGCTCGCAAGTTGCGGATGCTTTGGGTCAGTGCATTCTTTCTGCAACCCAGCCGAAGATTGTAATGTTCACCAACTGCACAGACCCTACATGTTATCTATTCGGAGCCAGAACCATATGGAGGAACCTATGAATCGTGCATTGAGAGCGTGTACCAGCACCGTCGGGGTCGGGTTGGCGTTGGCGCTCATTGCATGCGCCAGCAACCAATTTGGAGCCCCCTGTCCGATTCCCGCCAAAGCCACGCCGGAGCAACAAAAGGCGGCGCTACAAGCCTGCTACGGGGGCAGCGGTGAAATGTATTATCCCGCTGGTGTGCTGAAGGACGTCGATATTCTGTTCCTCATCGACAACTCATCGTCCATGGCTTCCAAGCAATTGGTTTTGGCCCAAAAAATTCCAGAGTTTATTGCAAAGATTGAGTCCTTTGGCGCGGATTATCACGTCGGAATTGCCACCTCGGATGTAGGCGCAACAACGGTTGACGGCATGCTCTTCGAGCTGGATCCGATGAAAACCTTTGTTGGCTGCAACGCATCAGGATTTTCTGGAGATGATGGCATTTTGCAAATCACTCCGTGTACGCAACGTCCGCTTAAAGCTGAGGCAGCCAATGCCTGTGGGACGCTGTGTAAGAATTCGAAGTTTTCCGGACCCGACTTTAAGACCACGGACGGCAGCCGTTTTATCTCGAAAATCAGAGGGGTTACAAACCTTCCGGTAAACCTTGTGCCCGATCCGAACAATCCCGGGCAGATGATCGACACGGGTCCGGTCGAGGCTTTCAAGTGCATAGCCCTCGTGGGTGACAATGGTTGCGGCATCGAAGGACAGCTTGAAGGTGCCAAACGCGCCCTGGACGGACACTCGTCGCTAAATAACGGTTTTCAGCGCAATGGCGCGGTCCTAGCAGTCATCTTCATTACCGATGAAGACGACTGCTCGGTGCAAATCAAGGAACGCTATCAGAACTCGCCCATTACGCGAAACTGCCCCACTGCCGATAACAATGCGTCCTATGATTGCTTTGACTGGAATTATCGCTGCATCGCACGCAGCGTCGAATGCGATGGGCCAAATCCGCCAAATAACGCGATGAATGTCGCCGGCGCCAAGACCAATTGTCATGAGCGTCCGAACAACTACCTAGAGCCCATCAAGAAGTACCACGACTTTTTCCTCAGCCGGGTGCAAAGCCCGACGCAGCTTCTAGTCAGCGGAATTTGGACGCTGCCGTCTGTGGACAAAGGCGGCCAGCTCGTGGTGACTTACAAAGCGGGCGGCAGCAACTCCGATCAGTTGGAACTGGGCGGCGGATCGCTGGCCTCGTGCAAATACTCGGGCGGCGATGCAACTTTCAACAACGTCTATGGCAGTGCGCAGCGCCGGCTTTCCGATTTCGCAGCCAGCTTTGGCACCAGCGTGAACGGCGTCACTGGCATCGTCGAGCCGAACGCGCTTGAGAACAGCGTCTGCGATATTGATCACTACTCGGATGCGCTAAAGAAAATCGCCGATGCCATTGGCCGTAAGCTGAACGCCATGTGCTTGCCGGTCGTGCCCAAGCAGCTTGGCGGTCATCCGAATTGCTTGGTCGGCGACGTGGATGAAAACAATCCCAACGCCTTTCCGGATACGCTATTGCCAGAGTGTAGCGCCAACTGCTGTGATGCCTTTGCCACGGCATCCAAGCCGACTGTGGATGATCCGAGCGTCAAGGCGGCCTGCCAGCTTGAAAGCTCTGATTGCTACTGCGCCAAGAAAAATACCGCAGGCGCATGCAGCGATGGCGGCGGACTTGGCTGGGTCGGCGGCGTTTGGCGCACCACCGGAACCCCGCCCGGCAAAGTGCTAAACTTCCGCTGCGCCGCAGGCGGCACCTAGTCGCCGAATCTCTACAGCTTCTTCCGCGAAATTCCCTCTTCCCTTTTCCTTCTCACTAAATCCCCAAGAAGTCCTGTAGGGTTCCCCTCACGCGCCCAATATCTGCCCGCCCGCACTCGACGGAGTGACGAGGAGCCGTCTAGCTGCTAGCAGAAGTATATCCAGCTAGCGCCCGCCGAAACACCCGTCGCGACAACCACAAAAGACCGCCCGCACAAAAGACCGCCCAGAGCGCTTCTTGCAAGCGCAGACGTCCAAGCAAAGCATCCGCAGGAAACGACGTCATAACCACCAAGGGCAGCACATAGGTGAACAGCACGTGCAAGATGCCGCGAAAGACGCCGCGGGGCCAACGCGCAAAATCAAACAGCGACACAAAAAGATAAGAAAGATTGTCGATGCGGATGACATAAAAAGCCGCGCAGACGACGAGCAGCCAAAGCCCATAAAGCAAAAACGCGCCACAGAGCAGCATCAAAAGCGCCAAAAGCAGCGCCAGCAATGCTCTTGGCTTCGCCGAAGATAAAAGAAGCTCGGAGGCTAGCGCGGTGTGACTGTGGCTATAGGCGGCCACGCCAATTAGCGCCGCAGCAGCCAAACCGTCGATGACATGCCAAAGCTCAAACTTCGCCGTAGACACCAAAAACTGCGCGTCCGCCGGCTTTAACAGCACAAAATCGAGAGTGCCTTTGCGAATGTGATCGACGATGCCCATCAACGATGGATTGATCGCCCCATCTAAAAGCGCCTTGAGCAGGTAAAAAAAGCCAAAGACCATCGTCGCTGGATAGAAACTCCAACCGCCGATGCTGGTCTGTACAAAGTGGCCGCCTTGCGCCATGGCGCGAGCTTGATAGGCAACGTAAAGCGGCAGCAGCGACAGCCCCAGCCACAAGACCTGCATCACCCCCTGCATCAGAAAATCCCAGCGGTACTGAAGGGCCGTCAATAGCGCCATCCGCAACTGCAAGCGCAACAGCCGAACATATTTTCGACGCCGATGCGTAGGGGCTGGCGTCATTTGCCAAGGTGCGTCCGCCACGCTTAGCCTCCAAAAGCCGAGTAACGCCGCAAGCCCGCCCGCCAAAGCCAAATCACCGCCAGGGTCAAGCCGACGACATAGGCGTACTCGATTTGCAAAGCGCTCAGCGCTTCGCTACGCCCCAAAAGGGTATCGCGGGCGCCGCCGGCCACGGGCCAGCCCAAAAGCATGCGCACCGGCGACTCGAGCATATAGCGGAAGGGCAAAATTTCAGACAAACGGACCATCCAGCTTGGCAAAAGCGACAGAGGAACCAAATATCCCGACAAAAGCATATATAGGCCGAACCAGGCAGAAAATAGCCCCGCCGAGCTATCGATGTAAAAAGCCAAGAGCCCAATCAGCGCCATCGACAAAAAATTAATCGCCCACGCGCCAGGCAGCGCCAAAAAGAAACTGCCCCACAGCCACGGATCATGCGTAAGCTGCCCACGTGCTAGAAAGTAGAGCAGCCCGAGCGACAGCGGCAGCACGATCGCAACTCGCAGCGGCAGCACGGCCAATTGCTCAGCGGTGTACACGAAAAGCGGATGAATCGGCCGAATAAGCCGCTGCAAAAGCCCGCCGCTGCGAATGTCGTCAATTAGTTGCCAGATGATCCACGAACTGGTCAAAAGTCGAACCAGCAGCGTCAGAGTAAAGTACCCGGCGAACTCGGCTTGGCCCATGCGCTCGGGGCCTAGAGGCTGCTCATCGGCAGCGCTCGACCACAGCGCCATGCTCACAAGCGGCATGGTGGTGGTTAGCATCCAGACGAGAAGCTCGGCGCGGTAGGCCACGGCTTCGGCAACGCCGATGCGCAGCAGCGTGGGATAGGCTTTCAGGCCCGCCCAAATTGCCCCAAGCCCAAACATCGATGTTTTCGCCGCTGGCTTTGCCGGCATGGATTACTCGCTCGATTTGGAAGGACGCGCCGAATTTCGCAGGCTGGCGTTTTGCCCGAATAGCTCGCGCAGCACTTCTTCAAGCGGCGGATCTTCGATGGTCAGGTCGGCTTCCGGAAAGGCTTCGATAAGCGTTCCAACGACAGCCCGCAGCTCGCTTTGCGAAACGCGCAATACGGCTTGGGCGCGCTCATGCCGCACCAGCGTGCCCAAACGGGTCAGCTTCTCGAGCTCTGCCGAAATGGGCGGTCCTTCAGCAGCCAAACGAATGGTAATGCGTTTTTCGGGCCGCAGGCTGCGAACCAGCGTCGGCAAATCGCCATCATAACACAGCCGGCCGCCGTCAATGATCATCACGCGCGAGCAGATTTCGCGCACATCTTCCATGTAATGGCTGGTCAATAGGACCGTCGCGGCAAAACGCTCGTTATAAGCGCGTATAAACTGCCGCAAAACCAGTTGCATCGAGACGTCTAGGCCAATGGTCGGCTCGTCTAAAAACAAGAGCCGTGGGCGGTGCAAAAGCGCCGCGGCAAGTTCGCATTTCATTCGTTCGCCCAAGGACAACTGCCGCGTTGGCGTTCGCGATACTTCGGCGATGTCGAGCAGATTGACGAGCTCGTCCAGCGTTTCGCGATATACGCGCAGCGGTACATCGTAGACGGCCCGGTTGAGTTCAAAAGTATCCACCGGCGGCAGGTCCCACAAAAGCTGCTGCTTTTGGCCCATAACCAGGGTGATTTGGCGCAAAAATTCCGGATCGCGCTCATATGGCACATATCCGGCGACGCGAAGTTCACCCTGGGTCGGATACAGAAGTCCCGAGAGCATCTTCAGCGTCGTCGTCTTGCCAGCGCCGTTTGGACCAAGAAAGCCGACCCGCTCGCCTGGAGCAATGCGAAAGCTGATATCGCTTACGGCGTGACGTTCTTCATAGTCGCGCCGAAACAGCGAACGCAGCGCCGCCGCAGTTCCCGATGCCCGTTTGTGCACGCGAAACCGCTTGCTCAGGTTTTGTACCTGGATGTGGGCGTCCTCGGACATGTTTCCGATAGAGGCCATGCTACCATGGGCCCGTCTTAAAAATCCTGACAGAGGATTCTTATAGGGGCTATAGACTTTGCCATCCTTCGCAAAGCGCCTCGCCTACGGTCGATTATACTGATCTAGTATGCGGAGCATTTGCCCTGAGAAGCCGACATATACGAATCACTTATCAACGCTACGACTGACTCTGCTTTTTTTGCAAACTGTAGGCACTGGGCTGATTTTGGCCCCTAAAGCCGCCAGCGCACTGCCGGCTTGGTCGTCAAGTACTGCTTATCCTCCGCTCCGCTTGGCCAGCGAGGAAGCTCTTAGCCTGCGAATTTCATCCACCGCGACAAGTTCTTTAGGTTTGGCAGGCGGATCCATGCCTGCGATCGTTCCAAATGAACGCTGGTGCGGAATTGAAGCCACCAGCGCGACGGCAGCCCCTGCCCTGCCCTGCAAGTACGTCGGATTGCCATGTGGTCCGGTCAGCGCCGAGCACATCAGCCACGGCGGCGAAGCCAGCGAGGATCTGGACGGCGACGGCAATCCCGATCTGAGCTTGGCAGGCCGCCGCAGTCTACCGAGTGCTGAAATCTATGCCGCCATCTACCGCAGCACCGCGTCTGGCTATGTTCTGGCCGATTATCAGGTCGCGCCCAAGCATGCCGAACCGACCGTCGCCAGCGTCATCTTGGCGGCGCCGGGCCAAGCGCCATTATTACGCGATGGCTATGACATTGTCGAACCGGGCGGACGGACAATCAGCGTCGGGCGGCTGCGCCGTTTTGATGGACAACGCTTTCGTACCCTACTTAGTTTTTGCGCCCATCGTTCCGAACCATTGATTGGGACCCCCACCAATCTTCGAGAAGGCCACAATCGAGTCGAAATTGTCGATGTCGATAAGGATGGGCAAAAAGACATCGTGCTGCACGGCTTGCTACGGCCCATCGTCTTTCGTTTCACAAATAACGGCCTCGGACTTTTGCAAGACCCGACGCTTGAAACAATCTATCGCGACCACAGTCCGGAAGCACAGCGCACAAAAGCGCTGCGCAGCGAAGCCAGCCGCCTGCTCGACAGCGCTCAAATTCGTCGAGCAGCCGAAGTGCTTTTGCGCGCGCAGGCGGTGATGCCTTATGACATTCCGCTGACGCTTGAGGCCTGCGCACTCCTTTTGCGCAGCGGCCAGGCGGAAAAAGCGCTGGAGCTTTTGGTCCGCGCCCGCTATCAGGCCCCCAATCATGCCGCCATCTATTGCCTGATGGCCCGCGCCTACCGCGCGCAAGAAGATTTTCTCAAAGAGCGCACAGCCCTGCACACCTGCCTCAGCAAAAACCCCGATGAGGCGCTGCGCAGCGAAGCGGAAGCCCGCCTGCACGACAGTTCGATAAAGCCGCAGTAAGAGGCCCTGAAAAATCGCGCCTGACTTCAGGTGTCTTGTCGAGTTTTGGCCCAGTCAGCGGTCAATTGTGCGGTCAAATGCTCCATCCTAAAAGGGATGATGTTATCATCTTGCCGTGAAGACCATCGTCGCTGCTTTTTCTTCCGATTTGCCTTCCGATCTGCAGCAGGGGATCCTTTCACGCAAAGACTTGCGCTTGGTTTCGGCGCAGACGCTGCCCGAGCTTCTTTTGCAGGTCAGTCGCGGTGCTGATCTATGCCTGGTCGGTCCGCAGCTTAGCGGCGAAAATGCGGCCAGCATCAGCCAGGCGCTGAAAATGGCGCGGCGCAACCTGAATGCCGCCATGCCGCTTGTGCTGCTTCTGACTGGCGGACAAAACCTGCCGCCCGGGGCCGCGTCGCTTTTTGATGAAGTCTTCGAGTGGCCGCAACACGCGCAGGCACTATTTACGACGCTGTCTACTCATTTTGGCTGGGCGATGCGCACGCAAGAACGGTATCTACTGCGGGTTCAGGTGTTTCTGCATGGCGGCGCCGACAATTACCTGGGCGCTAGCCATGATCTAAGCCTTTCGGGGATGCTCTTGCGCACTTCGCGCTTGCTGCACTGCGGCGAGCGCCTGTCCATTCGCTTCACCTTGCCCGGACGCCTGGGCGAACTTTTTGCAGCGGTCCGCGTGGTACGCATCGATCAAGAACGTTTTGCCCCCGACCAGCTATTCGGGTTGCAGTTCGAATCGCTGGCCGAGGATCACCGCGACATCCTGCACGAGTATTTCACCACGCTGTCGGGCGGACGCAGCTTTCGTTGGAAATTGGCGCGATCGGGCACTCGACAGCTTATCTACCTGTCCGGGCTGCTAAATGCCGACGTGGATCTGACTCCGCTGCAAGATCTGCGGGGCGAGCTGGATTTTCACATGCACGATTTTCGCCGCATCAGTTCCGATAGCATTCAGACTTGGATGGATCTGATGCGCGGACTGACTGGCGCCTCGAAGATACGTCTGCACGAATGCCCGATTCAGTTTATTCAGCAGGCAAACGCCATCAGCAACCTTTTGGACAATACTGAGGTCGTGTCGTTTTTTGGTCCCTACCTATGCTCGCGCTGCGGCCTGGATGAAGAGCGGCTCATCACCGTAAAAAAAGACTTATATGACGAAGCAGGTGTACTGCATCGTCAGCCACCGGTTTTCACCTGCGTAAGCTGCAACGGCCCTATGACCTTCGACGACATTCCCGAGCGCTTCTTTATGTTTCTGTAGGCTTTTGCGGCTTTACAGAATCTCGGCAATGGCCTTGCGCAGGGCCGATTCGACTTCATCGGGGCTGCCATCGCCGAAAATGGTTTGGCAAGGGCCGCCTTCGGCCGCGAACTTTGCCACTTCGCGGCGGTAGACGGCTGCCACCCGCTCCTGCATCGGCAAATCGTCATAGATCTCGGCAGCAGCGGCTCGCTTTGCGCGCCGAGCCGCCGCAACGCTGGTTGCAACATCGACAAACAGCGTCAAATCCGGAATGCGCAGCGGAAAATTTGCCGCTTCGATAAGTTCGCGCCGAACTCCGGCCGCCATCTGATAGGCCAGCGAAGACAAAACATAGCGGTCGGACAAAACGATGGCCCCGGTTTGCAGTTGCGGTTCGATCTCGCGCTGCAGATGGTCGCGGCGGTCGGCAGCGAACAGCAAAGCCATGGCCGCGGCATCAAAAGGCCCGGCGGACGGACGAAACAAGCTGCGGATAAGAGTTCCCACCGGTCCGCTGGACGGCTCGGCCGTGGGATGGACCGTGTGGCCGAGGCCGCGCAGCCAGGTACATAGCCGCTCACGCTGCGTCGTGGTGCCTGCACCGTCGATTCCTTCAAGCACGATAAAGCGTCCTGGGCTTTTCAGCATGGCCGAGGAGCTTGCGCTGACCAGGCTTCGGCGTCAACAATGCGTTTTCACATGAGCAAACTCAGCCCAGAACGACTGGCCCGCTGGCGCGAGCGAATCGCCAAACAGACGACAAAATCGCCGCTGCGCAAGACGAGTTTTGTCAGCGATGCCGACCTGGAAATAAAAGACCTCTATACCGCGGCTGATGCATCCTTCAGCGAAGACGAGATTGGCTTGCCCGGAGAGTTTCCGTTCACACGCGGCGTGCAGGGAACGATGTATCGCGGCCGCTTATGGACCATGCGGCAATACGCCGGCTTTGGCAGCGCCGAAGAATCAAACCGGCGCTATCACTACCTTTTGAAAAGCGGACAAACCGGTTTGTCCGTAGCTTTCGATCTGCCGACCCAAATGGGTCGCGATCCCGATCAAAAATGGAGCCAGGGCGAGGTCGGCAAAGTTGGTGTCTCGATTGCGACGATTGCCGACATGCGGGTCCTGCTCGCTGGCCTGCCGCTGGAAAAAATTACGACGTCGATGACCATAAATGCCACCGCAGCCACGCTGCTGGCGTTTTATGTCGCGGTCGCCGACGAACGCGGGGTGCCACGCAAATCGCTCGGCGGCACCGTGCAAAATGACATTTTAAAAGAGTACATCGCTCGCGGAACCTATATCTATCCGCCGCGGGCCTCGCTGCGCCTGGTCACTGACTTGTTCCGCTTCTGTCAGGAAGAATTGCCGCAGTGGAACACCATCAGCATCAGCGGGTATCACATTCGCGAAGCCGGCAGCGATGCCGTTCAGGAAGTGGCGTTTACGCTGGCGGATGGCATTGCCTACGTAGAAGCAGCCCGCGCCGCCGGCTTGCGTGTCGACGAATTCGCTCCACGGCTGTCGTTTTTCTTTAACGCGCACAATAACCTTCTTGAAGAGGTGGCCAAGTTTCGCGCGGCCCGCCGCTTGTGGGCGCGCATCATGCGCGAGCGTTTTTTTGCCACAGACGACCGTAGCTGCATGCTGCGCTTTCACGCGCAGGCGGCAGGTTCGATGCTGACCGCGCAACAGCCACTTGCAAATATGGTCCGCGGCACTGTGCAGGCCCTTGCTGCGGTGCTTGGGGGCTGTCAGTCGCTGCATGTCAACGCGTACGACGAAGCGCTGGCTTTGCCGACTGAGCATTCGGCACAACTGGCTTTGCGCACGCAGCAGGTCTTGGCCCATGAATCAGGAATCGCTGACTTCGTCGATCCCCTGGGCGGCAGCTATGCCATCGAAAGTCTTACCGCGCGCATTGAAGAGGGCGCCCGGCAATATATCGCGCGTATCGACGAAATGGGCGGCATGGTGGCCGCCATCGAAGCGCGTTTTCCGCAAGCCGCGATCGAACGGCGCGCCTATGAATATCAGCGCTCTATCGAAACCAAGCAGCGCATCGTCGTTGGCGTCAATCAATATGCCTTGTCCAAGGACGAAGATCCGCCGCCGGCGCATCTGCATCATGGCAACGCGCAGCTTGAAGTCGAGCGCGCCGCGACGGTGCGCGCTTTTCGCGCCGCGCGCGACGAGCAGTGCACGCAAAAGGCCCTGGCCCATCTGGCGCAAATCGCTCGCAATGACGCAGCCCCGCAAGACAATCTGGTCGCGGCCACGCTGCACGCCGTAAAAGCCAACGCCACGCTTGGCGAGATTGCCGAGATCTTGCGCGGGGTGTTCGGAGAGTATGATCAGAGTCATGCAAATGCATGAACCAGAATGGATAGGAGTGGTCGGAGGACCACCGCCGGGCTGGGTACTTTTTCGCGACTGGGCGGCGGCAATCTTCACTTTTATGGTCGCGCTTTTGACCGGGCTGGCACTGCCGCTAGACTCGCGACTGCTCATCCTGCTTATCGCCAGCGGAATGGCGACAACGACATTTGTGGCCCTGCGCCAAAGCTGGCGCCGCGCGCAACAAATCCGCGTCTTCGGCAATATCTTAGAACATCGAGACGGCCAGCGAGTGGTACGGGTGGTGTTAAACCGCGCCGTACTCTCGGCGGCAGTGGCCCCCCCAGGCATGCTGATTCTAAGGCTTGACGACGGGCGCGGCCAAGTCACGGTGGCGCGACGTGCCGATCCTCATGAAGTTTTGAATTTGCCATTGTGCATGCGCTCCTATCTGGAACTGCGCACCGAAGATTTCGAGCAGATTCGCCAGGCTGCGCAACGCTCTTATCCGCAGGCCTGACTTTGCAGGGCCAGACGTTCACACAGGCGCGAGAAGCAGAGCGATTCCTGCAAACCGGAAAACTATCGCGTGGGCAAAGCAAATTTCTAAAAATAGAGAGTAGGATTTCTCCGAGCAAAATGGGCATCGAAACCTTTGCGGTCCGTCTAGAAACCGGACAGCGGAAGCGGCTTACTATGTTTGCTGACCATTCGAAGACCAACTGGGAAGGTGAAGTGAAGTCGGCCAGAAGAGCGCGAGGACAGCAGCCAGAACCGAGCCAGAACAAAGGAAGATGAATGAGGGGGACTAAAATATCCCCCTGCACGAATCAGAAAACCTACGCGGCTTTTTTTACGTTCGCCGCTTGCAGGCCTTTAGGACCTTCCAAGATGTCAAATTCGACTTCTTGGCCCTCACTTAGGGTATGGTATCCTTCTCCGACAATCGCTGTGTGGTGAACGAACACATCAGGCCCGTCCATGCGAGAGATGAATCCATAACCTTTTGCGTCGTTAAACCACTTTACATTACCCTTCGCCATCTGCTGCTCCTGCTGTGCGGTCCGATCAATTCGGCGGCCGCTTTCTTAGGTCAGGCGCTAGTTTCGCATTCATACGTGCGCGCCCCACTGCGAAACACTTGTTTTGCTTCGTAGTTCGAGCGAACTGTGCCCTGGGGAAACTGCAAAGTCAAGAAATTCCAGGCTAACTACGTTGTTTTATGCTTGACGGAGAACCATCGGCTTGCTTACACTTTCACGCGTCTGGAGGAGTACTCCACACACGTTGTAAAGGAGGAGGCACGGATGCGAGCATTTTTTCTGGTGGCAGCTTTGGCGTTAGGCGCTACGGGTTGCCTACATATCACTGCAGTTCCCTCAGTACAGGGAAAGGCTTTTATTGTTAAGGCGACGCCATTTGGCGGCTCCTTCTGGAACTGCGAAGCGGCGGGCGCGGAGCCGACCTGCTACAAGGTCACCGAAGTCCCGCTGGCTGGAAAGTAAAGGAGGAGAACCATGCGTAAAATTTTCAGCTTGATTGTCGCTTGTGGACTCCTTGGTTCCATGGGTTGTGCAAATATTGGTTCTTCGATGGGCGGTAATACTTCGATGACAGGCGAGGCCTGGTATGTGAAGGTAACCGGTATGGGTCCCCTGATCCTATCCTCGAAGGTTTTCTATTGTCCGGCTCCTGCTTCCGGCGCTGCACAGTGCAAGGAAGCGAAAATGGTCGAAGGCGCCGCGAAATAACGCTGCCGAAACCATTGCGACCCCTCCTCCTTATTTGATATGGAGGAGGGGTTTTTTATTTCTCCCGATGGACTCCGCTTTCGAGATTCGTACGCTTATCGAGCGCCGGCTGGCTGCAGAGACTTATCTGCTTCCGCGGCGGCGTGATGCATTATTACGCTTGGCCCTTTGTTATCCCAGTCCCTATCACATCGGGATGTCATCGCTGGGATTTCAAGTGGTCTATCGGCTGCTCAATGATCCCGAAGCCCCGGCCTGGGGGCACCGCGGTACGACGACCGCCTTTCAGCTTGGTGCGGATCGCGCCTTTTTGCCCGATGATGTTGCCCAATGGCGGCGCACTCGAGTGCCGCTTTTGACTTATGAATCCCAATCCAAAGTCGGCGATGCACCAGCGATTCTGTTTTCTGTAGCTTATGAGCTTGAAATTTGCGGCCTCTTCACATGTTTGGAGCTCTCCGGAGTTCCGGTTCTGGGAGCAGAACGCGACGCCGGACATCCGCTAGTTATCTGCGGAGGCCCGCTGACCTTTTCCAATCCCTTGCCGCTTGGTCCATTTGCCGATGTGGTGGTCATTGGCGAAGCCGAGGAAGTTCTGCCGCAGCTCCTCGCGGCCTTGCATGACGCCGGATGGAGCGGAAACGACCGCCGCACGAGCGCAGCCACGCGCCAGGCCCTGCTCTTGGCACTTTCCAAGCTTTCCGGAGTCTGGGTACCCACTGTGCACGGCGAAGTTCTGCCGTCTACCGCGCAGTGCGCAGATGCCCTGTTGCCGGCCACCTCGGCAATTCTGACTCCCAATACCGAGCTGCGTTCGATGTTTCTTATCGAACCAGAGCGCGGCTGTTCACGCGGCTGTACGTATTGCGTCATGCGGCGCAGCACCAATGGCGGAATGCGACTTGTGACTCCGGACCGGGTGCAGTCGCTTTTGCCAACAAGCCCGGACCTAAAGCGTGTGGGCCTGGTCGGCGCCGCAGTCACGGATCATCCGCGTCTTGGCGCAATTCTGCATCACATCGTCAAGGAACGGGGCCTGGAAGTGGGCATCAGTTCCCTGCGAGCTGATCGGCTCAGCGACGAAATCGTCGAATTGCTGGCCGCCGGCGGCTATCGAACGCTGACTGTGGCCAGCGATGGGGCCAGCGAACGCATGCGCGAGCGCATCGAACGCAAAACCCGCGAACGGCACCTGCTAAAAGCCGCCGAATTGGCCGCCAAGCACCGCATGCACACGTTCAAAGTGTACATGATGGTAGGTCTTCCCGACGAAACCGACGAAGATATCGACGAGCTTGTGCGTTTTACCGGAGAGCTGTCGAAAATCATTCGCACGGCGCTTGGCGTTGCGCCGTTTGTCGCCAAGCGCAACACTCCGCTTGATGGCGCGCCTTTTGCCGGAATTCCCGTGGTTGAACAGCGGTTGGCGCGCTTGCGCCGCGGGCTCAGTCGGCAAGCCGCAGCGCCAGGTCGGGCCACCCTGCGTCCGACTTCAGCGCGCTGGGCCTGGGTCGAATATGTTCTGGCCCAAGGCGGAATGGAAGCCGGGCTACGTGCCTATGCTGCCTACCGCGCGGGCGGCGGCATTGCCGCGTGGCGGCGAGCCTTCAGCGATTACAAAACCCGGCACGAACAGGTACAACCACGACAGGGCGATGGTCTATTGCGACGCATCGCAACGAGTCGCGCATGCGACAGCGACCTATCTGCCTTCTCAGCGAAGATCTAGTCTTTCCGCCAGTCAGCTGGGCCCGCCCCGATGGACTGCTCGCGGTCGGCGGCGATCTGTCCATCGAGCGTCTGCTTTTGGCCTATAAGCAGGGCATTTTTCCCTGGCCGCTGGCCGAGCTGCCCGAGCAAATGCTGATGTGGTGGTCGCCTCCAGAGCGGGCGATTATCGAGCCGAACAAGCTGCACGTTGGCCGCAGCTTGCGCAAAGTCGTGCAGCGCGGTTCATTTCAGGTGCGTTTTGACACTGCCTTTGCCGAAGTTATCAAAGCCTGCGCCAGCACGCCGCGCCCCGAACAGCCCGGCACCTGGATTACGCCTGAGATGGTCGCGGCCTATATCGATTTGCACCGCGCCGGCTTTGCGCACTCCGTAGAGTGCTATCAAAATCAGACTCTTTGCGGCGGCCTGTACGGCGTCTCCCTAGGCGGTTGTTTTTTTGGCGAGTCGATGTTTTCGCACGCAGACGATGCCTCCAAAGTGGCGTTTGTCGCGTTGAGCGAGCGACTTCATGGCTGGAATTTTGATCTCATCGATTGCCAGATTCAGAACAACCATCTGGAACGCTTCGGAGTGGAAGTCATTCCGCGCGCCGCATTTCTAAGCCGCCTTGCGGCTTCTATGCAGCGACCAACGCGACGGGGTTCGTGGCAGGAATCCTAGGGGAAAGCGGAAGCAAGTCGCCGTCACACAATCGAAAGGCGGCGGTGGTCTAAATAACTAGGTGTTTTCGCGCTTTCCGGTGCGCGCTTCGCTGGCTCGGCCGCGGCAAGTTCCCGAGCAAAAACGGCGTACAGCCGTCCGGCCGCTGCTTTTGACCACAAACGTCTTGTTGCAGCGCTCCCATTCACAATGACGCAGCTCTTCGCCCGGACCAAGGACGATGTCCTCCGCGTTCTCGGCAGCCGCGACACTTTCAGAAGCATCCGCAGCGGTAGCCTTGGCGCTGGCTTTGGACGGAGCTTTTTTACCGGCCGGCGGCGCTTCCGCCGACTTATCGGATGCAGACGCCTCACTGGCCTTAGGTTTTTTGCTCAGCGCTTCTGGTTTTGCCGAAGTCGCCGCCTTTCCCAAAGCCGCTTTCTTCGGCTCGGTAGACACCGCAATCGAGTCATCGGACTCAGCCTCAGTAGCCTTCGCGGGGGTTTTTTTGGCGACTGCCGGCGGCGCCAGCTCTTCTTTCTTCTTATTTGGCTTGGCAGGTTTTGCCGGCTCTGCACTTGGTGCAAGCTCCGCCATTTCGGCTTTCTTTTTCGCGAAAACCGGCTCCGCCTGAGCAACTGGACTCAGGGGTTTTTTCGAACCGGCAGCCTTTAGCGGCTCTTCTTTGGAAGCCTCTTCCTGCTTCTTTGGTTTGAGGGCCTCCGTCTTTGGCAAGATCGCGGCGACTTGCTCCGGTTCGGCCTTTTTCGCAGACTTCTGCGCTTTTTTCGACTCCGCCGTATCTACGGGCCAAGCCGGCTCCAGCTTCTTTCGCGACGCGGCGGGTTCTGCGGACTTGGCGGCATTGGCAGCCTCTACCGGCAATGCCGCCACATCCGCTTTCGCTGTAGACGGAACTGTCTCGGACTTGCGAGCAACTTTGGCCCCGTCCCCTAGACCGTCCTTTTTCGCGGGCTTGGCCAAGTTTTCAGCCATGGGCGGCTCCGCTGCGACCGGTTCGATCTTTTTCTTCAAGGAAACCGGATCGACGGCTTTGACGGCTTTTAGCGGCACAATCGGCTCTGCCGCCTTCTTGGCAGCCGATGCAGCCCCCTCTGTAGTCTTTACCGCACTGCCCGGGTGCCCCTTGCTGAAAGCTTCGGTGCGCACTGGTTCGGACAGTCGGCTGCTGGCAGGTGCGCCGTGGGCATGAATGGAAGCACTGGGCGGTATACTTGCCGGGGCCGAGGCCGGAAGTCCCGAAGCGCTTGGTGCCGCGCCGGGTAGGGTCGCAACCGCGGATCCACCATGGGCCTTAGAGCCCTTTGGACCCTCTTCCTTGATGTTTGAATGCGACGAATTCGAAGTATCCACCCGCACCGGCCGAACCCGCGATGGCAATGGCTGCGTCGTCTCGCAGGAAGGAATTCTTTCCGCGGAACGCGGCTCAAATGCCGCGAACGGATCCCGCGGGCGGTAGGCTGGCGTCGGAGGGGTGAAGTGACGTCCGTTGCTCATTAATGATGCTCCATCAAGGCATGCTTCCAAGCGACTAACCAAACTGCCGACTCCTGGTGCAGATAAGATATGCTCCAGACAGTGCTCACTGGCGGCTTAGATTAGCACCTTGGGATGCGGACGGGCCATAGAAATGGACGGGGCTTGATTAAAAAGCAAGCCAGTAATGAAGGGGTATCCCTATTTTTGTAGAAAAACTCGCTTTTTTTCCTGAAAACCTATGAACTCCCCTATAGATAAGGGTTTATTTTTTAGGGGGCCCCAGCGCATAGCCCCCCTGGACTACTGGTCTGGCACAAGTTTTTGCTCAAGCGGTTGCCGCTGCCGCGATCTTCAAAATCGACGCGACCGCTGCGTACTGCCTGATTTTCGGCAACCTCCAGGCTGGCTGTGCTCTCGGCAAACTCAAAAGCGCAACGCGCGCTGGCCGCAGCACTGTTGCCTTGGACGATATCGTTTTGTTCATTGCGCACGGCGATGGCGTCGCCGCTTTCGGCAAAACAGCGTTCGACGCTGACCGGGTCGGCGGAGCTACGCCTTGTGTCCATGAAGCCGTTTTTGCGAATTTGAACCGCCTGTATGCCGCTGCCGCCGGGGCTGTTGTCAGCCGACAAAATGCCGCTTAGCGTCTCGCTGAACCGGCTGTTTGCAACCTCTATGGGCCCAAGCTTATTTTTGCTGATGAAAATTCCTCGGTCGACGCCATGCACGACGCAGTCGTTCACCTGGCTGGGGGCGGCACCGATGATTTCAATGGCCGTGCCAATTCCAGCGCATGGGTCGCCGCTATATTTAAGGTCCGTCAGGGTCACTCGATTGAGGCGCCCCCCGGCGCTACTTTCAATCTGTACTCCGACTTGGGCCAAAACCGACTGCGCGCCCGCACCATGGACGACGGTATTATCCACGGACAGGCTGGCGTTTTTGCCATGGGCCAAAATGCCTATCTGCTGAAAGTCCACCACTGTGCCGCCGCGCACCGAAAGGGCCGCTTTCCAGCTCAAATCCGCGCTCAGCGCGATGGAAGTGACCGCTTTACACGCGAAATCCGCGCCACTGCCGCGCACATTTTTGACGACGACCCCAGAAAGTTCGCCGCTTGCCCCGGTGTAGCGAATGCCGAAATAGCGCTCTCCGCAGCTCGCGTTTCCCAGTCCGTCAATGGTCAGATCGCGCAGCGTCGCCGTGGTCCCGGGTTTGACCTGCACCACATACGTGTAGTTCGGCAGAAAGGCCGTAAGCACGCTTGAGCGCACGCGCCGGCTTGGGCTCTGCAAAATGGTGCGTCCCGCCCCGACGCCGCGCAGAGTAATGCCGCTGGCACGGCCGAGCGTGACTTGCTCGACATAGGTTTGCGCCCCTAAAGAGATCTCGCTGCATGCCGAATCGTTGGCCGCGCTCTGAATCGTCGGATGAGTTGCCGTCGGCACGGAGCACGTCGCAGCGCTTGCAAGGCCAAGGCTCGCCTGGACGCAGATGCAAAGCAGTGCGCAGCCAGCCATGACGCCGAAGTATGCACCGCAGTGAACAATGAAAAACGGTCGAGTCCGCATGGCGATTCTCCGGATTTTCCAGCAGGAAGCTGCGCTTGCCGAATCTATTACCACGGCTTGAGGCATTCGGCGGCTGAAACTGCCGACGAAAGGTTTGAAGGCGTAGCGCGAGCGGAGTATAGTTCGCCCTCCATGAACGCCCGCCACATCTTTTTCCGTCGCGCCTGGGCTTTGTTTTTGGCGCGCTGTTCAATGCTTGGCTGCTTGGCAGTGGTCTTGCTTTCTGCCTGCTCACATAAGATTGGCGACGGCTGCGCGACCAATGTCGAATGCAGCGCGCTCGGCGACAGGTTCTGTGACTTATCGTCCCCCGGAGGCTACTGCACCGTTGAGGGCTGCGACGCCTGGAGCTGTCCCGACGATTCGGTATGCGTACGATTTTTTTCGCTACAGCGCGGAAGCTTGCGCTGCGACCCCTCGCGCATTCCGCGCAGCGATTGCAGCGGCGGCGCCGAATGCTGCCAGGCCGGCGAACGAATCAATTCGAACGATCCGCAAAGCCCCGTTTGCTGTCGGCTGGGCGAACGCTGCTTATGCGACGATCAAGGCTGCACCCATAGCTATTGCGCATCGGAAACCAGCGAACGCCGCTGGTGCATGCGCGCCTGCAGCGACAATAGCGACTGCCGCGACAATTATCAGTGCTACGCCACAAATGAAAGCGGCACCATCGCCGTAGCGACTCGCACCGATGCCGGTACCATCGATGTTCCGGTTCTTCACTACTGCGCACCAGCGCTCAGCAAAGGCCCATGAGGCCGGTCTATTTTTCAGGTGGCAACGTCGTGAGTGTTGGCCCCGCTGCCCGCAGAGCGCCGCCTAAAAACCGCCTTTGGGATCCTAGCCACGTATAAGGAGGCATGCTGCAAGATGCCGACTTGGTTGCGCGGTTCGCTGCGAGATACCCTCCTAGTCGCATGGACGATACGCCTTGGCGAAGAGTTCATCACGACTTCCTGGCGGCTGCGGCGCTATCTCTTGCGGCGCTTGCTCTCTAGCCTGCTGTCGGTCGCTGGTGTTGCCGTACTGGTCTTTATGTTTTTGCACCTTATTCCTGGCGATCCCGTCGATAACCTGCTGGGCGAGGACGCCCGCCCGCAAGACAAGGCCGAGCTGCGCCAATGTCTGGATCTGGATCAGCCACTGCCGACGCAGTTCGCGCGCTTTGTACGCAGCATCTTTGACGGCACCCTGGGCTATAGTTGCCCCGATCGCAAAACCACCGTGGCCGCACGCGTCAAAAAAGTGCTGCCGTCGACCATTGCGCTGGCCCTTTCGGCGATGAGCGTGGCCGTGCCGCTGGCCCTTTTGTTTGGCATCGGCGCAGCGCTGAAGGCCAACACCCGCTGGGATGGACTTTTGACCGGACTGGCGCTTCTGGGCATCAGCCTGCCGTCCATGTGGCTAGGTCCAATGCTCTTATACATTTTTTATGTCGTCGTGCCCATTTTGCCTGGTCCCGGCGAAGACACCGCCAAACTGCGAGGACTCGTGCTGCCGTCCATCATGCTAGGAACGCATTTGATGGCCATGCTGGCGCGCATGACTCGTTCGTCGATGCTTGAAACGCTGAGCGAAGACTATATTCGCACCGCGCGCGCCAAAGGTCTGCCGCAGTGGAAAGTGATTGGCAAACACGCCCTGCGCAATGCGCTTCTGCCAGTGATCACCGTCGCGGGAATTCAGTTCGGGGCGCTGATGGCGGGGGCCGTGGTCACCGAAAAAGTCTTTGCCCGCCCAGGGCTAGGTACTTTGCTGTTAGAGGGCATCGCCCAACGCGACTACCGCATTGTGCAGGGCTGCACCCTCGTCATCGCCGGCATGTATGTCGGGGTCAATTTGCTGGTCGATATCCTTTACGCGGCCGTCGATCCCAGGATTCGCGTATGACCGAGGCCAAACCGCGCATTTTTTCGCTGCCGCGGCTTTCGGCCGGTACATGGGTGGGGGTGGCGCTGTGCGGGCTGTTCGTGCTGGTCGCGATTTTGGGTCCGCTTTTGCTCAAGCGAGCGCCGACGACGCAAGATCTGGATCATTTGCTGGAGGGTCCATCGCTGGCCCATCTTCTGGGCACCGATGAAAATGGCTGCGATTTGCTGACCCAGCTTTGTTATGGAGCACGCCTCTTGGCGGGTTTGGCGGCGGTGGTGGTGGCCATTTGCCTTATCGTTGGAGTGCTTTTGGGCACCTTGGCCGGCACTTTGGGCGGCTGGGTTGACGAAGTAGCAATGCGCATCATTGATGTACTGCTGGCTTTTCCCGGCATCCTTCTAAACATCGCGGTTGCGGCGCTGGTGCCACGGGCGGGTGTAGGCGTTCTTATCATTGCCCTTTCGGCCAACGGCTGGGTCGGTTACGCCCGCGTCGCGCGCGGACAGGCTTTGCGGGTGCGCGAAATGGAATATGTCATGGCGGCGCGCGCCCTTGGCGTCGGCTTTCCGCGATTGATGGGTCGCCATATTTTGCCCAATATGCTGTCGCCCATCTTTGTCCAAGCGACCTTTGGAGTCGCCGGCGTCGTGCTAACCGAGGCCAGTCTGAGCTTTCTTGGCCTTGGTCCACCGATTCCTTATACCTGGGGGGCGCTGCTTTCGCAGGGCACTTCGTATTTTTGGCGCGCCCGCCATTTGCTGATCGTGCCCGGCGTGGCCATCGCGCTTTTGGTTCTGGGCTGTAACCTGCTTGGCGACGGCTTGCGCGACTATTTTGATCCCCGTGGCGGCAGGCGCGCCTAAATTGCTCGGCGCCGACGTGTTAGATCGATGCACAAAGCCAGCGCGGCGGCTTGGCTGGACGGACGGGCTTGGCCTCGCCCGGCAATGTCGTAGGCAACTCCGTGATCGGGCGAGGTACGAACGATGCGCAGCCCAAGCGTCACGTTTACGGCCTGATCAAAATCTAGCAGTTTCAGCGGAATCAGGCCTTGATCGTGATACATCGCCACCACGGCATCCGGACGCTGGCCCGGCGGAGCATGGACCGCGGCGCGAAATAGCGCATCCGGCACCAGAGGTCCTTCGATTTGCGCGGCAAGCTGACGGTCCAAAAGGCGAGCCCGCGCCGCAATGAGCGCCGGACGAATAATCCGCTCTTCCTCATCGCCGAAATGACCCTCTTCGCCGGCATGAGGATTGAGCGCCGCGACCCACAGGCGCGGCGCTGAAATGCCAAAGTCTTCGCGCAGCGCCAGCACCGTCGTGCAAATGACTTCAAGCAGCCCAGAAACGGTCAGCCGCTCGGGCACCTGCGCAAGGGCCAGGTGGGTGGTGGCCAGTGCCACCCGCAGGGATGGTCCGCACAGCATCATCACCGCGGGCTGCTGAGCAAACCGGCCGAGCCGCGCCCCCAAAAGTTCGGTATGCCCGGGAAAGCCCAGCCCCGCAGATAAGGCCGAGGTCTTGGAAATCGGCGCGGTACACAATCCCTGCAGCTTGCCGGACTCGGCAGCGGCTATCGCGGCCTGCAGATAAGCGACCTGGGCCGCGGCGCTTGCCGCATTTGGCTGACCGGGCTGAGACTCGTCCGGGCGCAGCGCCGAAATTTCGTAAAGCCGCAGCGCTCGGCGGCAGGCTCGCCATTCCGCTGCCAAACCGGTCGCGACCGCCGCCCGATCGAGCACGCCGCTGTCGCCAAATAAGTGCAGCTCGACGCCTTCGGCCAAGCGCGGCGAAGCGTGCAGACGCGCCCCAAGTACACGCACCCAAAGCTCTGGCCCGATGCCGCAGGGATCGCCCAGAGTCATTCCAATTGATAGAGCCATGTTCAACGCCCGGCGGGTCAGTATACTGCTCGAAATGCATTCGCGCCTTGTTTGGGCATTTTTCGCGTTGCCACTCTTGTGCAGCCCCGCGCTAGCTGACGAGCGCCCCGCCGGACACCAGCGCCTTGGCGAGGCCTATACCTGGAAAATGCGCATCCTTGGGTTATTTGATGCCGGCCGAGCGCGGCTGGCCATTGCGCCGCCGCGGCAAAGCGGCAACCTTTGGCAAATGCACGTAGTCGGCGAGGCTGAAGCCACCGGCATCATCAAGGCGCTGACCGGCCTGCACGATGACTACCGCTTAATCCTCGACGCATATACCCTACTGCCGCGCAAGCTAGAGATTCAAGAAAGCGGTTTTCGCACCCGCACCATCGAGATGCAGCTAGACGGCCAGCGCTTCGAGCTATACGCGCACAAACCCGGGGCTGAAGTTCGCTTCAGCGGCCGTTTGCCAAGCGAGCCGCTTGAGCCCATCGGCGTCTTATTGATGCTGCGCGCGGCGCGCCTCGGCGATGGCGACAGTTTGCAGCTTATCGTCATGGACGGCAGCAATTTTTATCAAGGAACAATTGAGGTACAGGGCCGCGAAGCGCTGACGACCAGCATGGGCAATTTTCGAACGATCAAGCTGCACTGTCAGGGCGAACGCGTGGATTCGCACGGCGCCAAAATTCCCAAACCACCGCGCCAGGCGACTTTGTGGCTTAGCGACGATGCGCTGCGCATTCCGCTGCGCATTGAAGTACATACTGATTACGGTACCGGGCAGTTTGAACTAACCAGCTTCGAACCGGCACAAAAGCCCTTGCCGATTCCCAAGCGCCTTTTCGGCGTCATAGAACGGCTGCGTCCTGCGCCAAACCCGCCGAGCGACGCGCAATAAAGGCCAAAAAAGTCGGCAGCAAAAGCAACGCCGCCCAAAGACAGGTCACTTCGCCCAAAATCGACAAGCGCCCAAACGACTGCAAAGCCAGACTGCGCGACAGCAAAAGCGAGCCATAGCCCAAAATGGTCGTTAGCGAGCACAGCGCCACCGCCGAACCGGTATCGCCTACAACTTCACTAGCGCGCTGCACCCCATCGCTACGCAAGCGCGCCCAAAGATTGGCCGCGTAATCAGCGCCAACGCCCAGCGTGATCGGCAGCGCCGCAAAGTTTAAAAAATTCAACTTCCACCCAAGCGTGCCAAGCACGCCCAAAAGCCACCAAAAGCCCACGCCCAGGCTTAGCAGCACAAGGCCTGCTCCCCGTCGCCCAAACAAACTGATAAGCAGCGCCGAGACGCCAAAAAGGGCCAAAAGCAGCACCCGCGGCGTGTCATGGATGATAATTTCCAGCATGCCGGCAAACACCGTTGCCGTAGACGCCGCGATCCAAGTTTTGCCTAGCGCCTGAACTTGCAGCGACCGAGCCAGTCGAATCAAATCTCGACCGTCGTTTTCGACAAAGCGATGAGGATCGGCATCGATGCCGATAAAACGGCCCAGCGTGCCATCTACCTCTGTGAAGTTTTCGCGCAGGCGATGCGGCAGATCGGACACGCCGATGGGCCGCAAATAGACCGGCGGCTGCCAGTCGGCGATTTTTTGGCGCTCTTTTTCATCAAGTAAATGGCTGTGGCGCAAGAGCTTGTCGCGCAGGCGGCCCAAAATCGCCAATTTGGCCGGTTGCTCCGTCGGCAAAATTTTGGAAATGGTGCGCACTTCTTCAAGCACTCGGCGGTCGCCTAGCTTTTGGTCCTGCGCCCATAAGGCATCGGCGACAGCATCGGCTTGCTCGGGGCGGTCCACCAAAATGACACCATCGCGAGCAATATGACCGGCGCCGACATTTCCCATGCCCAGGTCGTACATAATGCTCCACAGCCGCGCGGCGTTTTTGTCATCGGTACGCAACTTGTCGAAGTTGTATTCGAGCGGATCGTTTAAATAGCGCCACGCCGGCAGGGCCAAGATCATCGCCAAAATCACCGCGGCCCCGGCCACGGCGCGCGGGGCGCGCACGCACTTATGCCCCAGCCAAGCAAACGGGCGCCGCCAGCGATTGGGCGGCGGCGTGAAAAGCCCCGGCCAAAGCCGCTCGCCAGCGAGCACGATCGGGGGCACGACCAAAAAGGTAAATCCCCAGACCAAAAGCATGCCGGTGCCGCCGATAAGCCCGAACTGGTTCAGCCCGCGTAGCCCGGAAAAAAGCAAACTGCCGTAAGCGATGCTCGCGGCGGCCATGGCCGTGAGGGTTCCAAGCAGAGTGGCCTGCATCGCCGCCTGCAAAGCCGAGCTCACGGGCTGACCGGCTCGCCGCTCTTCCCCATAGCGCGCAAACAGCACGATGGAGGCGTTGATGCCATTTCCCAAAATGATCGAGATCAGAAAAGCGGAATTGGCATTGAGAGCACGCAAACTGTAGCGAGCCAGCGCCAGCGCCCCCAAAAGGCCGAGCACGGCAGGCGCGCCGACCGCAAAAAGCACGGCGACGCGCCGAAAATATAAATAGATCACCAAAAGGACCAGCGTCAGAGACACGGCGGTCGCCAAAGTCAGATCGCTGCGAACCGCCTGCGCTTCCGCCAAAGCCATGGCGATGGCGCCGCTATATTCGACGCGCATCTGCGGATGAAAGCGTGAAGGTTCGGCAGCCGCCACCAAAGTTTTTACGGCATCAAGCGTCGCCTGATCGTCCGCAGTCGCAAGACCATCGCCGCGGCGCCACAACATGATGCCCAGGTAATGGGCCGTTCCATTCGCTGCCTGATGCTGAAAATAGGCGGCGCTCGGACCCGAGGGCAGCGGCGGCACGGGCGGGCGCAGCCGTTCCAAAAGGGCTTTTAATTCGCTCTCGGGATCGCCTTCCAGATCGAAAAACAGCGGAGAAGTGCGGCGCGCAATCAGCCGATCGAGCAGCGCTTCGGCTTTTTCCAGCTCGGCCCGGTCGGCATACAGCCAGCGCCAGCGCTGCGCAAAGTCGGATACTTCGGTTTCCGGTGCGTATTGCATCTCGCTAAATAACGAGCCGCATAGCTTGCCAAGCTGCGGTCGCAGCGCTTCAGCAAAACGCTGGTTTTGAGCGAAATCCGGACTCTCGATGATAATCACCAGGTTGCTGGAACTTTTCTGACGCGGCAGCACGCGCCGCAGCGCTTGCACGGCGGGATGCTCATTGGGCAAAAGTTCCGCCAAATCGGTATGTAGTTCCAATTGCCCGACCGGCCACAGAAACAGCAGAGCCAGCAGCCCAAAGCCCAGCAGCAACAAGCCCGTTCGCCGCTCCGCCCAGCCTACATAACGCCCGCAGACGAATTGAGCAGTTAAGTTCGCCATCACCACCCAGTGAATTTCCCCTGAACTTATCAATTTTTTTGCTTGAGCAAGCTATAGTTTGCGCGCCGTCCTATTCGCCGCTCGGTGAATCTGGCCGACGGCAGACAGAGTCCAATATCAAGAGGCACTCATGACACCGACTACAGAAAAAAATGAGATCCCCTGGGAACAACAGGCACTCAACCTGGTGATCGCGACGGTTCAAGAGGCCTTGCAGGAAAAGCCGCTCGACCAGCAGCAGCCGCTGCAGATGGCGCTCATGACACTGCAGGGCTTTTTGGCGGCCACCCGCTCTACCGGAGAAGACGGCAGTTCCGACCTGGAGCCATTCTTAGACGATGTCGCGCCCGCCGATACGGCGCGCATCCAGCACTGGTGCGCCCTTTTGCAAACTCGACGCGAAGCCGCAGGCTTATCGCGCATGCGCTTGGCCGAGCTGTCCGGCGTTCCCGAGGCGGCCCTGCAAAGTCTGGAAGAAGGCCAAGCGGCACCGACTCAAATGACGCTGCTTCATTTGCTGTCCGTGCCGCAGCTAAAGCTCGAGATTAGCGATCTGCCGTGGGAAGCCAGCGCCATCGATCCGAATCTGGCGCTAAACTGCTGGCTGGCCCCGGGCTTTGATCCTGTCAAGATGGTCAAAGAGCTGTCCTTGCAGGTCAATGGCCACGGCGGTCACATCGAGCAAAGCTACCTTTATATGGACCATATGAGCGCCGCCAACTGGTGCGCAATCGCCGAGCAAAAAGCCTATGACGCGATGCATGCCAGCTTGCCGATGGAGCGCTGCGCGGCCCGCATCATGCGCTACGTGGGCAGCACCGGCCTGGATGTCATCTCGCTTGGACCGGGCAGCGGCCGCAATGAGGTACGCCTGGTCAAGCAAGTGCTGATGCAGGCCGGGCACGCTGATTTGCGGCTGTATCTTTTGGACATCAGCCAACCGCTCCTCAGCGTCGCCTATCGCCATGCTGCAGAGGTTTTGGCCGACTACGGGGGCACGGTCTTTGCCATTCAGGGCAACTTTCATCATCTGCCGCGCTATGGCCAATTGCTGTATTCACCGCGGCGTGCCCACAGGCGGCGGCTTATCACGATGCTTGGCCACACATTTGGCAACCTCGACAACGAGCTGCGCTTTATTCGCAACAGCTTGGTCGGATTTGCCGCTGGCGATCTGCTACTCATCGACGGCTTGCGGATCTACGCCTCTGCCGATCGCCCCGATGAAATCATGGCCAAGGACCCGACGCTGTCCGGTCAGCGCTCAAGCGATCAAAGCTTGCGCTGGGATGAATTTCTGGGCGGTCCTTTTAAACGCTACGGCGCCGGAAATTGCGAAGTGTCCATCGTGCCGACGCTGGACCTGGGCTGCGCGGTACCCGGTTCCTACGCGGTGGATTTGCGAGCCATCGTCCGCTCGTCGGAAGGCGCTCGCGAATTCTCCGTGTATTACGGCCGACGCTATGATCCCTCGCTGGCCGTTCAAGCGATTCGCCGCGAGGGCTGGGAGCTCGTCGAACAATTCAGCTACGGCGAGCAAGAATACGGCAACTGCTTCTTGCTGCTTTTGCGCAAGCGCGGCTGAGATGGCGCACTAGGGACACGGACCAAGCCGACTGCTAGCATAAGGCCATGTCGAAGTTTTGGTCCGCATTTGGCCGCTCCCGCAAAATTCTTTGTCTGCTCATCGTCCTTGTTTGCGTTGGTCTTTTTGGTCCACGCTGGAATGCCGATGCTCGCCCCGGAGGCGGCCAGAATTATCGCGCCCCAAGCCGTAGTTCGTCCTCTTCATCACGCAGCTACTCTGCGCCAAGCCGTTCTTATTCAAGTCCATCGTCTTCGAGCCGCTCCAGTTCATCTTATGGAACAAGCAGCAGCAGCAGCTATTCGACAAGCCGCAGCACAAGCACAGGCACCACCGTGGTCTATGCCCCTGGCTACAGCAGCTCGCACCGCAGCGGCTGCGGAGCGCTGGGCTGGATCATGGTGCTGCTTATCATCGGCGTTCTAATTTACTTTTACGTCTCTTCCAAGAATTCCAAGGCAGCGCCGCAGCGCGCCACCATTGCGACCAATCAGGCAACTGCCGCAAAGGGGCTTGCGGCGCTGCGCAGTCAGGATGCCGAATTCGATCCGCAGGCCTTCGTGCAGCGCACTCGTGCCGTCGTTCAGAAGGTCAATGAGGCCTGGCTGGCCGGCGAGATGGGACCGGCGCGACGGGTCATTTCAGACGGCGTCTATGTACGCTTCTTTACACAGCTTGATTTGCTGAAAGCCGATGGACTGCGCAATGCCATGGCCGATTGGCGCATTGTCTCGGCCGAAATTCTGGCGGCCGAGGCCGATTCGCTGTGGGATACAGTCCACGTCAAGATCGCGTGTGCGGGACGCGACCAAGATTTGCCCCTGAATCTGCCGCTGGAAGAAGCGCAAAAGCGGCTGCGCAAGGCGCCGCTTGGCGAGTATCAAGAAGTTTGGTCCTTTGTGCGTCGGCGCGGCAAACACAGCAAAAAAGGCGTGCCGGCCCTTGAAGGGCGCTGTCCGAACTGCGGCGCCGATATGCCGCTTAGCCAAGTGGTTAAATGCGAATACTGTCAGGCGCTGTGTAACAGCGGCGAGCATGACTGGGTTTTGGCCGAAATTACGCAGCCCGAAGAATGGCGCGCTGGAGCAGCTCTTGATGAAATTTCCGGCCTGGCAGAATTGCGCGCGCGCGACGCCGCAGTCAGCCGACAAGAGCTAGAAGACCGTGCCTCTGTGGTGTTCTGGAAGTGGGTCGAAGCGCGCAGCACCGGCAAACCCGACAAGCTCAGCCGCTTCTGCGTGAATCCGCCAACCGACGCGGCAAAGGCCGCGGCCTTGGGCATCGGCCATAGCGCCATCAAGCTGCGCCAAGTGGCCGTGGGCAGCGCCGAGCTGAAAGAGGTACACCCCGGCGAGCCGCGCGATCAAGCCACCATCGAGATCCGCTGGAGTGCATCTATAGATGGAGCCGAGCCAGCGTTTGATATCCATGAATTTGTCCTTTGTCGCAACGCCAACGCCGTCAGCAAACGCGGTCTTTCTTCGCTCGACTGCCCAGAGTGCGGCGGTCAGCTTGCGGCCTCCGATGCGACGACCTGCAGCTACTGCGGCGCCACGCTGAGCGGCGGCAAACACGAATGGGCGCTTTTGGCCGTGCGCAAAGGCGAGCTTCCTGCAGACGACAGCAGCGACGGCAGCGACGACGACGGCTCGGACGATAGCCCCCCGCCTGCTGATTCCGGGTCATCCGCGGCCGATACCGCAATTTCCGCGCTGGGCGTCGGCCTGGCCATCGCCAGCCTCGTCGCCGACGTCGCCTCGGATGATGACTAAAAGACGTCTGCCCAAAAACGCGCCTTAGGTTTGCTGCGCGCGGTCGGCAAAACGCGCAAAGATGCGCAAAGCAGGCGTTTTTTGCCCTGGATCGCGGTGGGATGTTAGATTGACGATATGCCCACTGCTACCAAACACGCTGCAGGCGGCTCTACACGCCGTCGAACGCAGCGTGGAATTCCCCTTTTGCCGCTGCGCGACATCATCGTCTTTCCCTACATGGTCATACCGCTTTTTGTCGGTCGCGAAAAATCGATTGCCGCGCTCGACCATGCCATGACCCGCGACAAAGAAATCATCCTTTGCGCGCAGAAAAAAGCCAAAACCAACGATCCCGACGCCGACGATATCTACACTACCGGCACCATCGCCGAGATTCTGCAGCTCCTGCGCCTTCCCGACGGCACGGTCAAAGTGCTGATTGAAGGCAAACGCCGCGCCCGCGTGCGCCGTTTTCTTAGCGGCGCCGAGTTTCTGCAAGCCGAAACCGAAGACATTCGCGAACCTAATGAGCAGGATCTAGAGGCGGCGGCGCTGTTTCGCCAAGTGCACAGCACCTTCGAAAACTACGTAAAGCTAAACCGCCGCATTCCGCAAGAGATGCTCAGTTCCACCCAAAGCATCGATGATCCGGGGCGGCTGGCCGACACCATCGCCGCGTCCTTGACGCTAAAGCTTGCCGACAAGCAGGCGATTTTAGAAACCGAAGCCCCGTCCAAGCGCCTGGAGCGCCTGCTGCAGCTCATGCAGGCGGAAATCGAAATCCTTCAGGTCGAAAAAAAGATTCGGACGCGGGTCAAAAAGCAGATGTCGCGCTCGCAGAAGGAGTTTTACCTCAACGAGCAGATGCAAGCGATTCAGAAAGAGCTTGGCGAGCGCGACGAATTCAAAAACGAACTGCAGGAAATCGAAGACAAAATTCGCCAGAAGCGATTTTCGCGCGAGGCTCAGGCCAAACTGCGCAAAGAGCTTAAAAAGCTAAAGCTCATGAGCCCGATGAGCGCCGAGGCGACGGTGGTGCGCAACTACATCGACTGGGTGCTGTCGCTGCCCTGGG